>JAPLWA010000004.1 GCA_026396835.1 Candidatus Falkowbacteria bacterium | reverse complement strand
TTTAGATGAAATGACTATTCAACGCTATGTTCTAAACCAACAACATCACCAAGTAGAAATGCCAAGACTTCCACTACCGACTTAGCCCGCGTAGCGGGCAAGAAAGAAACCGCCAGCTTATTGCTGGCGGTTTTCATTTTATATTGAAGAAGGATTCTTCTTAGAAATAGTCCAGGCTAGATCAAAGAATGATTTCATGGTTTTTGCTAACTCCTCATTCTCTATGACTACGCCAAATAGTTGCTTCAGAGAAACAAAGGCAATTTTATTGCCGTAAATTGTAATGTCGCTTTCCATTGGAAAATCTGTATAGCTAACATAAGCTCTTTCTACGTTTGGATCATTTAACTTATGAATTTGAAGATTTCTATCCTTAATGACAGCAATAGCCTTAATTTTTATGTTTAATCTTGATCTTTGCGCTCCGTACTCATCCATTTCTTTTTTTGTGAAAGCAGAATTAAGTACGTCATAGTAGTAAATGAGGCGAATGTTTTTATCTGGCGTTTTTAGGAAACTATTTTGAATTGTCTTTATACCTGCCTTGCCTTCGTAATAGGTTACTTTAGGTTTTTTACTAGAAAAATTATAAAGCGACATTAGTTCTGGCATTAACCTATGTAAAACGTTTTCCTTGTTGTCTATTTCTTGCTTTTCTTGTTCAAGTAAGTGTCCGAGACGATCCGGTTCTGTAGCTGAATAATAAACTCTCTTGCCTTTAATGAAAGTGCTGACAAGACCGCGTTTAATTAAACTTTCTAAAGCTTCATAAGTTGCCACACGATTAATTCCAGCCTTTTTAGCAATCGCTAAAACGCTTTCTCCGCCCAACTCTAAAGCCGCTAAAAATACTTTAGCTTCTTTTTCGTCTAGGCCGAACTCAATTATTTGTTTATAAGTAATCATATATAATTATTATACTATATTATTCTGAAATTTGCTCTAGTCATGGAAAAAGACGAACTTTTTATGGTTCGTCTTTAAACTCGTAGTAATTATTCGTTGTCATATATGATATAACCTTGTTCATCATATACTTTTAGTATTTTGTCGCGGCCATTACCTAGAGGCAGACAACAGGCGAGAAATATAGAGCTATCACCTACTAAGACTATGTTAACGCCTTCATTGACTGACTCTAACATGCCGTATTCGCTGCTTCTTATAACTCCAAGCTGCAAATTGACGACAAAAACTTTTTCACCAATTGCTTGTTTTAGTTTATCTAAAGATCCTTTGGGTATTTTTTTCAATGTTTTATATTTTTATTTTCAAAATTTTTTCTGTTTCGCTCTTTTGAGCTCATCAGTTGGAATAATACATTCCAAGACAGAAGGCGGAAAATTAAATTTTCCGCCAATACAGACTATTTGCTGTTCAAGATAAGCTTGAGTGCCCTTTCATAGTCTTTTATAAAGGGCAGGCCCTGATCACATCTCTGGTTATCCCAGATAATAAGGTTACTGGCAAACAACATAGTTGTTTCGTTAACCTTAAATGGTTTACTGTCGTTACCGCCAAGATTATCAAGCGCCCAGGAAATAGGATTCTTATGATGATTAGAATCAGTCATAATAGCGATTTTATTAATGCCTAATCTAAGGCATAACAAAGCCAGAACAAAACCATAAGGGGTTTCTTGCCCTGCCATAGATTTATCGCCTAAGCCAGTGGGACTAGCAGGCATGAATAAATCCGTTATAACTAAATCAAAATTCTCCACCGGGACATTAGAGTCTTTTCTACGAGAAAAGTGATCGTCGCCGATTAATAATTCTTCAGCTGCTTCATAGCTATTAGCTGTAATCACTTCGTGATCAGTCAATAGTTTTTTGGCCGCTTCAAGATTATCGTTGTTATCATCGATTATTAATATTTTCATTATTAATTATCCTTTCTTTTAATTTAATGAACGGTTTTTTCTTAAATCAATAATCAATAATTATTAACTTGAGAAAAACGCCGATTATTTTTAATCGGCAGCGTGTTCAGTTTCAGGAGCGCCATTCCTAGCTAGGGCTTAAGCTATTCAGCTTAACTTTATTTAGACTTTTCCTTTTAGCTCAAAGCTCACAGAGTTAGCAATATCAGCTTATTATCTTAAGACTGGTATCTACTTAGAGTAGAATACCTGATATTCTCAAGCTCAACTTATTTCTAAGTTGATTAATAATACTTATATGACCAGCGCGATAATGAACCCGAATCCCTGCCCATAAGGTAGGACCATCAATAGGATGACGATTATATAAATAAGCGTATCGGATATCGTTGCGGTCTAAAGACCTGATGCTTGCTATTCTGATTTGGCTAAGTGAGCAGCGACTTTCTTCCGCCACTTCAAAGTAAGCGTATCCATCTTGGACTCTTACTTCACGCTCAGTTTGCCAGTCTTTGAGTCTGATCCAGAATGACCACATAATAGGCGTGTTAATCTTTATTTCTTCATGATTAGTTTGCTCTATTTTCCTGGTAATTACTTGATCAAAGTTTTCCAAGCTTCTCAAAATTTTTTTAGTCTTATAAAATGAACTTTCTTTTCTTAAATCAATAATCAATAATTATTAACTTGAGAAAAGGGCCGATGGTTTATTATCGGCAGGAATAAGCGGGGAATAATTTTTTTCAAGAATCAATAAACTTGTGCGTTTGACTATTTTTCAACAGTCTTCAGTTCCAGGGGACGCAAGTACCCTAGCCAGCGCTGAAACTACTTACTTCGCCTCAGCTTGTTTGGTCTTTTTCGTCAGCCATTGCTCGATTACGCCATTATAGAACGTTAGAGCATTCCTCCTGAAGCCATCTTTTTGAGGCTCATTGCTTACTCTCCAATAGCGATAGGCGCTATTGTAGGAGAAAGTTAATGAGTCATCTAATTGATGCAAGGTGGTGTCAACTTCGACGTTGACAATGGCACTGCCTTTAAACAGTCGTACCTTAGCGGTTGCGATGTTTGGATTCGCAGGTTTTTCAAAACAACCAGCAAACAAGAAAGCAGTTACGACGAGGATCATGATTGTTTTCATATAAGCTGCCTCCTTCGAGCAGTGGTTTAATTTATGAAAAATCATTTTGATTAAAATCTTATCAAGCAGGGGAGTAGAGATGCTCTTCTAACTCCCCGAGCCAAGAATCTACTAAGACAGAAGAACAGACAGCTTGTAGGATCTCTTCCAGCTAGTCAGGTTCCCATAAGAAGTCATGCCGCACATATAACTATGAAAGGCACCAAGTTTTAAATCAACAACAATCTTCTTTTCATTAATTGACTTGAGGTCAACTGATGTTAATTGTACTGTTGTAGAAGAAAAACTTCCTTGTGGATCTGACAGATTGGAATAAATTTCTTCTGACTCTGCAATTCCTTTACCCTTAACTAAGATAAAAAATTTGTAGTAATCAGAGGCAGCGTCACAATCACGGCTACTGTGGTAAGCCAGGATAAGGACTATTTCTCCGTCGTTAAGAGATTTCATTTGGTCAGCGTGCCAGCGTGATTCAGAAAAGCTGTTTTCAACGTAATCACGAAAAAGATTTTCATCTTCTAACATGTCAGAAACGAGTTGAAGACGTTTCTGCTGTTGTTCGTAATCACTCCAGTTGAATATTAGCTTTTTTGACTTTCCGCCTGTTTTTGAGAAAGAGTAAATCTTGATATTTCCAGCGCCGGTTCTAAAAGCAACCAGAGCTTTGTCTTTGTTTTCCTCTAAGATAACAGGATTACAAAAGTTATTATCATGATTATCAATTTCCCAGTTATAGGCGCCGCGGTACTGCTTCATACCACTGGAGTAAATTTTCTTCCAGCCGTTTCCGTATTTGGTTTCAACAATTAGCTCATTGAGATAAGCTATTCCAGCCGAGGAGGCTGGTTTGTTTTTGCCAACTACAGAGACGCGAAAAAAATTACCTTCTTGGCGGGCTGCCGTATCTTCTATGGCTCTATAGCTAGAGACCAACTTAGGAATCAGAGATACGGTTTCGTTACCAATTAGCATTTCGCTAGTTTTAATACTCAAAGTAATATCTGTTCCCATTATATGGTCCCTTCTTTTAAGTTTTTAATATTTTTAGTGAAAAGAACTCTCTGTAGAATCTCAATTTATTTAATTAAGATTCTAGTGGAGAGGGGAAGCAGAGATTTTTCTACTTCCCATTCTTGTCTGTTTTACTCGCTCTGTTTGGTATCAGAATTTTCTGCTAATGAAACTTCTTTTTTATTGTTTAAATTGAGATTTGATAATAGCTTCCGCTAATTCATATTTTCCTACCTCATGGGCTTCTTTGGCTTCAAGATAACTCTTGAATCTGCGATGGTTGGTAGTATTTAAACGTCTATGAAGTTCTGTTTCAATAGCGTTACCTAACTTCTCATCAAGGCTGTTGTTAAAAATTGTCGTAAGCTTGATGGAATTAGTGTAATCAATAGTTGGATCGTAATCTTTAGGATGATGGTACCAACGCCAATTATTCCAGTATAAGCCGTCATAAACTTTGTCAGGAAAAAATTTCTCTAACCAAGTTATTGCTTTTCTAAAGAAAGCGGTTGGCTCATTATATTGGATTACGGTTTTATCCATAACTACTTCATGGTAATCCTCAATGCGATTTAGATAACATGCCGAAATTATTACATGAATTATTATTTTCATTAAACAACCTTCCTTTTTAGTGAAAAGAGCATTCTCTACAGAGCCTCAATTCTTATTGAATTAAGATTCTGATAAAGAGGCAGAAAAGTTTCTGCCAATAAAGTCTGTTTTGATCTTTTGCCATGATCTTTTTTTGTTTTTAAATTTTTTCAAAAAGAACAAAGGAGATTTTAACCAGATCTCGAAAACTGGACAATATAGGATGACGAAGTTTTAATGGCGATAGTCCATTGGAAGTTCTGTCAGCTTCCCTCCGGAAAGTTTTTCTCTCAGCGGTGTCTAGAACGCCTTGATGGTTTGGCACTATTTATGGCCTTACTTACAAACCGATTTTTCTCTGCAGAGTCTCAATTGTTATTAAATTAAGAATCTGATAAAGAAGGGAAGTAGGAGTGTTTTTTACTTCCCTTTTTAGATAATTTACTATTACCAATAAGATAGATATAAATCTCAATCTAATCTACCTCTAGAACTTTTAAATTCAAGCAATCTTGGAATGCTTGCTTTAAAGCTTCTACCCAGCCTTTGCTCAGGTCGGGACTTGCTAAAAATTTAACTGCTGAATTTCCATCTTTTGTAAACCTAATGTTTTTGCTCAATAATGCTCTCTCGACTTTCTCTAGACGTTCTTCGCACTGTCTGCAATCAGAACCACATCTATCTGTTTTAGTCTCAAAATGAACAAAAATTTGATTGGCTTGAGTAAAAATACGAGCCTCTCTTGGTTTACTCCATCCTTCAATAGTAATTTTCATTTTTTATCCTTATTTAAGTTTAATGAACTTTTCTCTACAGAGTCTCAATTATCATTAAATTAAGAATCTGATAAAAAAGGGAAGTAGGACATACTACTTCCCAAGAGACACGTTCATCTTGTCGCCAAGATGGGCATTAGGTCTAGCTAATGAATGTCGCCCGCCAGTTGTTTGCAATCAGTTTATTTCTCTGACCACTCTAGTCTTAGACGTTACTAGAGTTTCCTTCATCCATCGTCGGGTTAGATTTACATCATACGATCTGATGTATCAATCTACTGCCCTTCGATGCGATTGGATTTCCTTCTCTTTCTGATTTTTTGTCAGAAGTTAAAGGGCCTTGAAGGCGCTGCATGTCGGATTGGTCGCCGACCTCCTTTTAAGGATAATTATTTTATCTTTAAGAGCAGATCGGTGACAATTAATTTTTAAATTTTTTTATTTCGTCCTTTTGGACTCATCAGTTGGAACACGCATTCCAATATAAAGGCGGAGGGCAGAAGTAGCTAATCTTCTGCGCTCCTAAAGAATTTCTCTGTTTCCAGAAGGCGTCGCTACCACTGCGATATTCTCTTTGCCTGCCAGTCTTTGACCATAAATCTTCTTTAGAAGATTAATACCTACTTGGTGTAAGTACCACTTTTTACGAGCCGTGCACGACTTATAAAAAGTGATGGTACTAGTGAAGTAATATTGGATCTACCAATTATTACTTTCTAGGTTTAATAAAGCCCTGGACCTGATCGTTTTTTTAATTTGTTCTCTACAGAGCCTCAATTATTATTAAATTAAGAATCTGACAAAGTCGGGAAGAGTGGTTTCTGCACACTCTTCCCGGAGGAGCTTTTTCTGTTTCCAGAAGGCGAGGTCCTATCTTCCTGTTTAGACTCTCCTGTGCCCACCAGTTTTTACCATTAGCAATTATTACATTAAGACTCATTACTTCAGGCTTGATTTGTAATCTTAATAACAATAATCTTGGTACTAGTTAAGTTAAATATTTTTTAGCTTTCTAGTTTTAATAGGTTGGTAGCCTATATGTTTTTCTATTTATGTTTATTTTATCTTTTAATTTTTTTTCCAATTTATATTCACAAATAAATAAAAAGGAGGGGATAGAGAAGTAGAGATGTTTTTCTACTTCTCTGGGGATAGAGAATTATCTTATTTCTAAGAAGGTTTAGCTTGCAAAGCTAATTTCTCGTTACCTGCCAGTTTTTAACCATTATTCACTTATCGCTGGATAAGTGACACATGCACCTTAGCAGAGGGCTATGTGTATTTATCATCCTAGTAATGATAAATAATGAATGGTACCAATTAAGCCTCCAAGGTCAATCCTTGAGGACTATGATTCAGCTCATGTCTTGATTTCTAATCAAGCATAGCTTTATTTCATAATCCGTCTAGCAGCTGTGGATTTACTGTTCCCGGGTTGGTCGCCAGGCTAACTCTTGAGAAAATATTTTTTCTCTCCTCAGGCGATAGTGGCAGGAGAACGACTATCGCTTGGGGAGAGAAGGCAATAATTTGTTTATTGCCATGAGATAATTTTGCCTGGTCTATGATTATCCCTTGCCTGTTTATTTAATGTCGGAGACAGCAGGCGCCGACGAAATCCTTTAAACCTTGATTTTAGTCAAGGCCCAGTTCTTCGCGCACCTGAGCGGTTGCGGCGAATAAACTAGTTGCCCATATAATATATATGAGGCCATTGATGGAGATGATGTATTTGTTCATTATTCCCCCTGGGTTTAATTTTTTAAAATACTTCTTTGTGTTTTTGCTTTCTGTTGTAACGACTTTTATCTTTAAAGCTTTTTGAGACAAGTTTTACATTCGAGAAAGCTTCTCGTGAAAGCTGTTTAATTACTTTCACTTTGTCGATTTTAATATTAATCGTTTGTTTTTTCATGACCTATTTATTTTTGTTTTGTTCCTGAAGCAACAAATTTCTTTGCTGACTCGGGAACAAAGGTAAAAGCGATGTTTTGCTTTTACCTTTTAAAAATCTGTTTAAAGAACGAAAAATATGTTTAGTAGAAAAACAGAGTTGGGATTCAAAGGTTAAGAGTCCCGTTTGCGTTTTTTGCTAGTCTTTTATAACTAGCTTAAACCACCTTTCGCGAAGGTAAACGCTTCTGATCTTTCTTTTTTATGGAAAAAGAAACAAAACCTTATCCGTAAGACGACTTCTTACACTCTACGCTGGCCGGCGTTTTGTGTATGAGAAGAGGCAATCTTCTCTCCCACTTTTCAACTATGCTCCATCTGTCAGGAAGCTTAGTGTTGTGGTATGATCCAACGTCGTCAAACTTACCCTTGTATTCGCCTTTCGCAATAGTCTTAGTTTTGCGAACGCTATGTTAGTAACAAGGGAGCTATTTAGCTTATTAGCTTGCGGCCAATATGCTATTAGCACTAACTTTCCGATCAAATATCTTGGCGAGACATATGATCTTCTAACTCTCACAACAGGCGCCAACCCATCATGATTCTATTTCCGATGGTTAAACCATCTTTCTAAAAGTCTTAGGCGGGTCTAAGTAACCCTCTTTTAGTGAAATAGATGGGGATTTGGATTGTCTGATAAAGTAATCAGACGACCCGGCAATGGATGCGTTCAGCAAGGAACCATCGCCTATCGTCTGTTGCCAGACTGTCATGTACCCCATGACTTTTTTTAATTTCCGCAGGCTTGAGAATTATTCAGCGTTGGTTATCCAGGATAGTTGTGTGTGGTATCCCTCCCTACGGGAATAATCTCAAGCTTTTTCGCGGACCTCTTTCTCCTATTTCTAGGAAGGCACTGGGCGCAAATGATTTTCGCGCTGGAGGTATAACCTGTCTTGGTTTGTGATATCTTTCGATACTGGGTTAAGGTTCGATGTCCTTCCCAACGTTTCCGCCAACTCCAGCTTATCCCTGGATGAATATAAGTAAAAATAATCTCGATTTATAAGTAGTAAGAGTGTTCAGCGCTGCGTTTAGGCGTAATATGGCCAGGCCAAGTCCCTATTAAAGGGTTAACTTCGTCAACGGGAACACTCTTAATACTAAACTGACTAGCTAATAACTTAGCTCGCGATTTTGTCAGGAATCGCAGCAGCCGCTTCTTGCTTGGCTTGCTCAGCTAACTTATTGGCTATTTCAGCTTCAAACACTTCCTTGCGCAGGACAAGATCAGAGTACAGTCTCACTGCATCAAGAATTGCTTTAACACCATGCAAATTATTTATTTGCCCTGGGCTAAAGAAATTTTTAACGTGATCAACTGGTCTCTTGGTGCTCAGTATTACCTGAACATTGTCTCTACCAATAGTGTTGAAGATAGAGAGTATACGAGCCAGCTTGGAAACGCTGTTCTCCTGTATTACTTTCATAACTAACACATAAGGAAGATCAAGAACCTCAATTGCTTGAGCAACGGTGTTCTTAAAAAACAACTGTGCCTCGGATAAAGGCTTAGGGGCCTTTACTGAAGCTTTGTTGTTCTTGTTTGAAGTTTTGTTGCTGGTTTGTTTAAGGTTCATTTTATACTCCTTCTTTTTTTAATGGTTATTACGAAGTTGAATATTTCAGCTCCATAAAAACCATTAAAAAAGAGGAATAGTGGCACGACAAGATTTTTATTGCTTTGTTAAAGTTCTTTTCCGCTCATTTAGATGAGAGAGTAAAGAAGTTAATAGTAAAAGATTTTGGCTTCTTCTCTTTCATCTAAATGAGCGGTCAAGCATTTGACAGTGAAGTGGTTTATTAGCTTGATACGCCATGCTAGCATAGCCAAAAATATTTGTCAAGACCCCCTTACACTTATATAAAGTAAGTATTGATAAATTGGCTAAAATTAAACAAGAAAGTGGCTATAAAATGCTCTCAAAAATTGTACATATTGCTTACACTTTTTTTGGCTATTTTTAAAATTCTTAGTTATGACGCAAACTTGACCAGCTGTCAAAATGATACTTTTCTTAATATTACAGTGTTTTTATAGTGATTTTGCTATGTTTTTATCTTTGACAGTAAGCATTTTTTAACGTAAAATTGAAAAGACTATATGACTGAAAAGGCTAAACACGTTGAATTAGAAGCTCAAGTCAGCCACTTCTGGAAAGAAGCTGGTGTTTTTGAGCGTTCAGTGCAAAAAGATGCGCCAAATGGTGAATATATCTTTTATGATGGACCGCCTTTTGCTACTGGAACACCGCATTATGGCCATATTGTGGCTAATGTTATGAAAGATGTTGTCCCACGTTTTTGGACCATGAACGGTTATCAGGTGGAAAGAAAGTGGGGTTGGGATTGCCATGGTTTGCCAGTTGAGAACATTGTTGAAAAAGAATTAGGTATTACTAATAAACAACAGATTTTAGAATTAGGCGTGGATAAGTTTAATGAAACTTGCCGTTCTAAGGTTTTAAGCTATATTGATATTTGGAAAGAGATGATTGATAAACTTGGTCGTTGGGTTGATATGGAAAATGATTATAAAACCTTGGATTTAGGTTTTATGGAATCAGTTTGGTGGGTCTTTAAGCAATTGTATGACAAAGGTTTGATTTATGAAGGTTATCGTTCAATGTATGTTTGCCCACGTTGTGAAACAACTTTGTCTCAATCAGAAGTTTCTGAAGGTTATAAAGATGTTAAAGATTTATCAGTTGTTGCTAAATTTGAATTACTCGACCCCTCGACTCCGCTCGGGGCAGGTGAACCAAAAACTTATTTGTTAGCTTGGACAACAACACCTTGGACATTGCCTGGTAACGTTGCGCTCGCTGTTAACGCTGATCTAGATTACATTAAAGTTGAAGTTAAGGGAGAAAAATTAATTATTTCCAAATTAGAACATGAAAGAAAAAATGCTAATGCTGATGTTAAAGTAATCGCTACTTTAAAAGGTAAAGATTTAGTTGGTAAATCATACAAACCATTGTTTGATTATTATGCTAAAGATACTGCAATCGCTAACCATGATAATGGTTGGAAAATTTACGCCGCTGATTTTGTTTTAGCTGAAGAAGGAACTGGTATTGTTCATATTGCGCCAGCTTTTGGTGAAGATGATATGAACTTAGGCAAAGAAAAGAATTTACCTTTTGTGCAACATGTTGGCATGAACGGAATTATGAAACCTGAGGTAACTGATTTTGCTGGCTTACATGTTAAGCCAATTGATGATGTTAGTTCTACCGATGTTGCAATTATAAAATATTTAGCTTCTAAGAATTTATTGTTTGCTAAAGAAAAATACGAACACAGTTATCCGCACTGTTGGCGTTGTGATACTCCTTTAATTAATTACGCCACTAGCTCTTGGTTTGTGGCCATTACAAAAATTAAAGATCAGGCTTTAGAAACTGCTAAAGAAATTAATTGGTCACCAGATTATATTAAAGAAGGTCGTTTTGGTAATTGGTTAGAAGGTGCACGCGATTGGTCAATTTCTCGCCAAAGATTTTGGGCTTCTGTTATGCCTCTATGGAAGTGTGAAGAATGTAGCGCTATAAAAGTTTTTGGTTCGGTTAAAGAATTAGAAGAGGCGAGTGGTAAAACTGTGACTGATTTACATAAACATATTGTTGATTTAATTACTGTGCCTTGCACTTGCGGTAAAGTAATGAAGCGCGTACCAGATGTGTTGGATACTTGGTTTGATTCTGGTTCTATGCCTTATGCGCAAATGCATTATCCATTTGAAAATACGGAACGTTTTGAAATGAATTTTCCAGCTAAGTTTATTGCTGAAGGAATTGATCAAACACGTTGCTGGTTTTATTATTTACATGTTATTGCGACAGCTTTAAAGAATAAACCAGCTTACCAAAACGTTATTGCTAACGGTATAGTTTTGGCTGAAGATGGTAAAAAAATGAGCAAAAGACTTAATAATTATCCTGATCCAATAACTTTGTTTGATAAGTACGGCGCCGATGCCCTGCGTGCTTATCTTCTTGCTTCGCCGGTTATGCAAGCTGAGAATTTGAATTTTTCTGAAAAAGGCGTTGAAGAAGCTATGCGAAAAAATGTCATGTTACTGTGGAACGTTCATTCTTTTTATGAAATGTATGCGAGTTCCGAAGTTGTGGCAACACATGATTCAACTCATGTTTTAGATGAATGGATTGTGGCACAATTAAATTTATTGATTTCAACCGCGACCAAAGCCATGCACGAATATATTTTGCCTCGTGCCATGCGTGCTATTACAGAATTCATTGATGAACTTTCAACCTGGTACTTACGCCGCTCACGTGACAGATTTAAAGAAGATCCCCGCCTACGCGAGGACAGGCGCGAAGACAAGCAAGCTGTCTTAGGCACAATGAAATACGTTTTAGAAACATTGTCTAAAGTTATGGCGCCGTTCATGCCATTTATGTCAGAAGCGATTTGGCAGAAAGTAACTGGCTTTGATTTTGTAAATGAAAAACAAAGTGTTCATCTTGAGAATTGGCCAAGTGTTTCCAATAGTTTTGAAAAGATTGATAAAGAAGTTTTACTTAAAATGGAAATGGCGAGAAAAATTGTTGAACTTGGTTTGGCGAAGCGTGATGAAGTTAAAATTAAAATTCGTCAGCCATTAGCAAAATTACAAATCACAAGTGGTAAGTTAAAAGTTGATAATGAAGATTTGATTGATTTAATTAAAGATGAATTAAATGTTAAAGATCTTGTTTTCGCGGTTGGCTTTGAAGAAAAAGTTGAACTTGATACTGTCATCACGCCTGAGTTAGCTAGTGAAGGTTTGAAGCGTGAAATTGTTCGTGCCATAAATATTATGCGCAAGAATAATAATTTAACAATCAACGATCGCGTTGAGCTGGCTTGGTCATCAGATGATGAATTAGTTAAGCAGACCATGGCACAATATAAAGAAGAAATTAAAGCTGATACTTTAGCAACTGATATTATTATGGAAAAGAAAGATGGAGCAGAGGAACAAAAAGTTAACAATAAAATAATTTATTTATTAATTAATAAAATTAATTAACGCTCTTGTCATTCCCGCGAACGCGGGAAACCAGCGAAGGTATTTTATGCCATCTTGTCTGGGTGCCCGCCTACGCGGGCATGACGGAGTAACAAATATATGACAACATGGATCATCATAGGTATAGTAGTTCTTTTGGTTCTTTTCGTGATCGGCATGTACAACGGTTTGATTCGTTTAAAGAATCGCGTTGATGAAGCTTGGGCTGACATTGATGTACAGCTAAAGCGTCGTTATGACTTAATTCCAAACTTAGTGGAAACAGTCAAGGGTTATGCGGCTCATGAACAAAGTACTTTTGATAAGGTTGTAGCGGCTCGCGCTGCGGCGATGAACGCGCAAGCTAGCGGTGACAAAGCGGCGGTTGAAAAAGCCGAAAATGAATTGTCCTCAACTTTGAAGAGTATTTTTGCATTATCCGAAGCTTATCCTGACTTAAAAGCCAATACTAATTTCTTAGAATTACAAAGAGAATTATCAGATACAGAAAATAAGATTCAGGCTTCACGCCGTTTCTACAACACCAATGTTCGCGACTTCAATACAAAGTTACAAGTTTTCCCAACCAATATGATTGCCAATATGCTTGGCTTTAAGGACAGAGTATTTTTCGAAGCTGCGGCTGATGAAAAACAGAACGTGAAAGTGGGCTTTTAATATGGCTCATGAAATTGAAACAAAAGTTTTGGATATTGAACAAACTAGTTTAGAACAAACTCTTGTTTCTCTTGGTGCCGAGCAAACACAAAAAACCCGATTGATTGTTGATTGGTACAGAATAAAAGATACGAAAGAAGGAGAGGATCCTTGGTTTTTACGTATTCGTTCTAACTCGCAAGGTTTGCATGAAGTTACCTGGAAAGCTAAATCAGATATCTTAGGCGTGGCTCGAAAACATAAAGAAATTAATTTCTTAATTTCTGAGCCGGAAAAATTAGCTGATTTATTTGAAGAGCTGGGACTGGAAAAATATGCTCATCAAGAAAAAGATCGAACTTCATATAAATTGAAAGATTGGAATTTTGATATTGATCAATATCCTAAAATGCCGGCGTATTTAGAAATTGAGGGGACGAGCGAAGAGCATGTTAATGAAGCGATTAAATTATTAAGTTTAGAAAATAATCCAACTTGGGCTAAAGGCGAAAGAATCTTAATTCAAGATACGTATAAGTTGGATTGGTATAATATGAATTTTTAGTATGGAAAAAATTTTTGAAAGCCCATATTTAAATAATAAATTAGAGAAAGATAATGGAGAAGAATCTTATCCAATGATTTCAGGCAATTATCGTTTTGGAACCACGGATTATGATTATGAAAAACCCGAAGGTTCTTTCAGGGCTCAATTAGGAAATACAAGTATTTCACTAGATTATTCAAGACCAGACCCTTATCTTTCTGAAAGCCTCAGAGCGGGGCTATTAAGTAAAAATGTAAACCAAAATGAGCTCAAAAATATTCTTAAAAACGTCAGGGCGCTTGATCGCTTTGTTGTTGAAAACAAAAATGGGTGTTTTGATCTAAATTCAGCTTTTCCTGGGGGCAAAGTTTATTTTAATTTGGGCGAAGGTAATGTTGAATCATTTATTAATATGGGTCATAAAGTGATTTTTTTAGAACAAGATCCGTGGACTCCAGAAGGACTTGTTGCCTTGCTCCATGAAGTTGGTCATTATAAAGATTATGTGAGGAGCAATCATAATCAGCGTACTATTAAAAAAATATCACGCCATCTGATTAAGAAAGATTTAGGCACTGAATCGGAGGGTGAAGTAGTCTTAAAAGAAGAGCGAGATGCTTGGGCTTTTGCTTTGAGAGATTTAAAGCCATTCAAAGAAGACTTGGATATTTATCTTGATGAACTGGAAGAAGAGATTCATGGATTATGTTTAAAAAGTTATTCTGATTTTATAAAAGAAACACTTGGTAAAAATTAATTATGCCATCAATCCATACTCAAATCGATTCTAATAAAAAAATTTAATGTTACAAATTTTTGGCTACATTTCTGCTTTGCTAAGTATAATTGCGATCATACCTTATGTACGCGATATATTTAGAAAGAAAACTAAACCAGAAAGAGCCTCCTGGCTTATTTGGACAATCTTAGGTTGTGTTGCGTTTTTCTCTCAGTTAGCCAAAGGGGCAGGTGATTCACTTTGGTTGACCGGTAGTCAAACTTTAGTTGTGTTATTTATATTTTTACTGTCTATAAAATACGGTGTTGGTGGTTTAGTAAAAAAAGATATAATAGCAATTATTTTTACTGTGCTAGGTTTAGTTATTTGGTACTTTACTAATAATTCTGCTTATGCACTTTTCATGGTAATTATTATTAGTGCTATCGGTGTTTATCTTACTATTATAAAAGCTTATAAAGAGCCAGCTACAGAAACAACTAGCACTTGGTTTATGTCTGGAACTTCAGGAATATTCGGCGCGGTTGCTGTTGGCTCATTTAGTTTTATTTTGTTGATCTATCCTATATTTATAATCTTAACAAATTATTTAGTTTTCGCTTCAGTTTTATTAGGTAAAAATAAACTTAAATCAATTGCTTAATATGAAGGAAATATTTAATAGTCCATATTTAAATAGTAAATTAGAGAAAGATAATGAAGAAGAGTCTTATCCGATGATTTCAGGCTATTATCGTTTTGGCACCACAGACTATGACTATAAAAAACCCGAAGATTCTTTTAAGGCTCAATTAGGAACAACAAGTATTGCTTTAGATTATTCAAGACCTATTTTCTATAAGACTCAAGCAGAAGCGATACAAGATTATAAAGATTTACCCCTGGATGATATTTTAAATATCTTTAAAAATGGTAGAAAACTTGATAATTTTGTTATTGAAAATGAAGTTGGGCGTTTTGATCTAAATGAGGCTTTCCCTGAGGGTAAGGTTCTTTTTAACATAGAGATAGGTAAAGGCCAATCATACATTGATATATATAACAAAGTAATTATTTTAGGAGAAGATCCATGGACGCCAGAAGGACTTGTTACATTGCTTCATGAAGTTGGGCATTATAAGGATTATTTAAGAAGTAATCCTTCTGAGCGTCATGCTAAGAAAACTGCTCGTAACTCAATTGATGAGGGTAAGGACATTGAATTCAACAGTGAATTGTTATTAAGAAAAGAAAGAGACGCTTGGGCTTATGCTTTAAAAGATTTAGATCCGTTCAGAGAAGATTTAGATATTTATCTTGATGAATTGCAAGAAGAAATTCATGGGTCATGCTTAAAGAGTTATTCAGATATTATCAAAGAAAAACTTAATAAAAATTAATTATGCCATCACTATATACTCAAATAGATTCTAATAAACGAAACACCTGGATTTTAATGTCTGTGTTTTTCGTCGCAGTTATTATTATTGGTTGGGTATTTTCGCAAGCCATGAATAATTCAGCGATTTTATATATCGCTGTAATTTTTAGTATTGTTTCTAGCTTTGTTAGTTATTGGTGGAGCGATAAAATTGTTTTAGCTATGAGTAGTGCTCATCCAGTTGATATGCAAACTAATAAAGAGCTATATCGCTTGGTAGAAAATTTGTGCATTACTGCAGGATTACCAGCACCGAGAATTTATGTGATTGAAGACACGGCGCCGAACGCCTTTGCTACTGGACGAGATCCTGAACACGCTGTAATTTGCTTAACCTCTGGCATTGTTGCCAAACTAGAAAAATCAGAATTAGAAGGAGTGATTGCGCACGAACTTTCGCATATTGGTAATCGCGATATTTTGCTCGCGACAGTGGCGACCGTCTTAGTCGGTGTAGTTGTCTTATTAGCTGATTGGTTTATGCGTTGGAGTATTTTTGGTGGTCGTCGTTCTAATGATCGTGAGGGCGGGCAAATCGCTTTGGTCATAACTATTGTGGCTATCGTTCTCGCGATTTTAGCGCCGATTTTTGCTTATATGTTACAGTTTGCGATTTCAAGAAAAAGAGAATTTTTAGCTGACGCTGATGGAGCAATGTTAACGCGCTATCCTGAAGCGCTAGCTAGCGCACTCGAAAAGATTTCGAAAGATTCTGAGCCTTTAGAAGTAGCTAATCGCGCAACAGCGCATCTATATATTGTTACGCCGTTTAAAGAAAATGGAGAAAAGAAAATTGGTTTTTTCACTAAAGCTTTTATGACACATCCGCCGGTCGAGGAAAGAGTCGCGGCTTTAAGGGGAATGGAGATTAAGTAATACTTACTGTCATTCCAGCGAAAGCTGGAACCCAGGGTTAAATGTACTACGGTGAAATCCTGGGTCCTAGCTTGCGCTAGGATGACAAAAAAAATTAACATGAAACCAAAAAATAAAAAATTGAATAAGAAATCAATTATCGTAGCCGTTAGCGGCGGCTTTGATCCACTTCATGTTGGACATGTTAGAATGTTTCAAACCGCTAAATCATTAGGTGATTATTTGGTTGTAATTTTGAATAATGATAATTGGCTTGAATTGAAAAAAGGCTTTGCATTTATGCCTGATAAAGAACGCAAAGAATTAATTGAAAATATTAAATGGGTTGATAAAGTAGTTTTGAGTTTCCATAAAAAGGGGACTAAAGATATGAGTATTTGTAATGAACTTAAAAAAATTAAACCTGATATTTTTGCTAACGGCGGCGACAGAACACATTCAAATATTCCCGAAGTTCCGGTTTGTGAAAAGCTTGGTACTAAAATGATTTTTAATATTGGTAAGGGTGGTAAAATTCAGTCTAGTTCTTGGCTTTTGAGTGCTCATAAGAAAAGACAATCAAAATTGATATGAAAACACTTAAATTTAGACCACATTTAGTCGAACAAATTTTAGCAGGAACAAAAACTGTTACTTGGCGTTTATTTGATGATAAAGATTTGAGTGTTGGAGATAAGGTTGAATTTTTAAATTGGGAAACAAAAGAAAAATTTTGCGAAGTGGAAATTACCGCGGTCAAAGAAAAGAAGCTAGTTGAAATCGAAGAAGCTGACTTTAATGGCCATGAAACCTTTAAAGATAAAGAAGAAATGCTTCAAAATTATCAAAATTATTATGGAGAAAAAGTTAATTGGGATACTGTAGTAAAGATAATAAATTTTAAAATGTTATAATATGGATCAATCAGTTAATGTAAAAATTGTTGTGTTTGTTCCAGTTGATCAAGCCGAAACTGTTAGGCAAGCTATGGGCCAAGCTGGAGCTGGTAAAATCGGCAACTATAGTTTTTGTAGTTATTCTTCGAATGGCGTTGGTCGTTTTGTGCCTAACGCCGGAGCTAATCCAGCTATTGGAGAAATTGGACAGCTAGAAGAAGTGGCTGAAGAACGTATTGAAATGGTTTGCCCGCGGGCCATAATTAAAGATGTTGTAGAGGCTATAAAAAAAGCTCATCCTTATGAAGAAGTAGCTTGTGATATTTATCCATTAGAAGCTTTATAAAAAAATTATGTTGTCATACATCAAAGGAACAGTCATCTCAAAATTAAAAGACGATTTAATAATTCGTGTGGGTGATTTAGGTTATCGTATAACAGTTACGCCAATTGTTTTTGCAGAAACTAAAATTGATGCTGATATTGAATTATATTTGCATGAAGCCGCTCGTGAAAATTCTATTGAACATTACGGCGTTAAAACACTTGATGAGCTAGATTTATTTGAATCATTAATCTCCGTTTCTGGTGTTGGTCCAAAATCAGGTTTAGCCATTTTAGGTTTAGCTCCAGCTGCCGCTTTGCGCTCAGCTATTTCTCGCGGCGAAGCCGACACTTTAACTAAAGTCTCGGGCATCGGTAGAAAAACCGCGGAAAGAGTTATTCTTGAATTACGTAATAAAATGGGAAGCATTAGTGAGGCTGGTGTTATTAGTAGCGGTGGATCAGATGAACTAGACGCTTTGATGGCCTTAGGGTATTCAGCGCCGCAAGCACGTGATGCGCTCGCTAAAGTTGACGCAACAATTACTGATAGTGGTGAAAGAATTAAACAAGCCTTAAAAAATATTTAAAAAGTCAGAACCACAGATGACACTGATTTACAGATGTTCACAGATAAAAGTATCTGCGTTAATCTGCTCAACTGTGTAATCCGTGGTTCAGACAATTAAAGATGGTAAAATATATGATAATAAAAAAGAAATCATGGCCAGAAGAATTTCAGGCCACTCTGAATGGTTCAAAAAAATTTGATTGTCGTTTGTTTGATTTTGATTGCGCTGTTGGCGATACGCTGTTGCTTGAAGAATGGGATTCTTCGACTAAAGAATATACTGGTAGAACTTTAGAGAAGAAGATTACTTATATTTTGAAGACTAAAGAAGTTGCTTTTTGGAAAGAAGAGGATGTTAATGATAAGGGTTTTCAAATAATGTCGTTAGAATAAAATGAATTTTCAGGAATTAGAAATTAATCAAGAATCATTAGCTAAACTAGACGCCTACTCAGTGTCTTGTTCGCCTTGCCAGTTTTTACAATCTAACGCCTGGTTAAAATTTCAAGAGAGTATTGGACATAAAGCTCATATTTTTTCCTTTGAGCATGAAAACAAAACTATTTATTTTTCTGTCTTTGAACATCATTTGCCCTTAGCAAAAAAATATTATTATATTCCACGCGGACCCGTTTTAGGCTCAGCTAATCTCTGGCCAGTTTTACTTAATAATTTGAATAATTTATTTAAGAAAAATAAAACTTTAGTTTTTGCTCGCCTTGAACCTGACGCTACTTTTGTAAATCATAATCTAAAACGAGTCATTGATGTTCAACCCTGCAATACTTTTTATACTGACTTGAAAAATAGTGAAGAAGAAATTCTAAATTTAATGCATTCAAAAACCCGTTATAATATACGTCTTGGTTTAAAAAAGGATTTAAAGTTTCAAGCTAATGATTCTGACATTGAATCATTTTGGAAATTGATGGAAGAAACAACGCAGCGTGATAAATTTTCTTCGCATCATAAATCTTATTATGAAAAAATGATTAGCTCAGGTGCGGTGCAGTTAGCAACTATAAGACATAATAATGAGGTGATTGCCGCCGGAATTTTTTCTAAGTTTGGTAATACCATGACTTATTTGCATGGTGCCTCATCATCAGCTAATAGGGAATTAATGGCGCCCTATGTCTTACATTGGTTAATGATTCAACAAGCTAAAGCTGAAGGTCTGACTTATTATGATTGGCACGGTATTGATGAAAAAAAATGGCCAGGGGTGACGCGCTTCAAACTTGGTTTTAAAGGACACAATGTTGATTATCCTGGGACTTTTGATTTAATACTTGCTCCGACGATTTATCTTGGTTATAATATACTTCGCGGCATTCGTCGTCTTTTTTAATATAATTCAGATTACAAGAATATGGATAGAGCTCTACAAATCATTAAACGTTTTATACCAAAAAAATTATTTCATATGGCTTGGCCGCTTTATCATTTTTTGTTAGGCGTCACAGCTAATATTGTTTATCGTTGGCCAAGTCAAAAGTTAATTGTGATTGGCGTAACTGGTACAACTGGAAAAACTACGACAACATATTTGATTGCTTCAATGCTGCGCGGTGCCGGCTACAAAGTTGGTTATACTTCAACCGCTATGTTTTCGGACGGAAATAGCGATTGGATTAATGATAAAAAGATGACCATGGTCGGTCGTTTGTTTACGCACAAGATGTTACGTAAGATGTTAAAGAATGGTTGTCAGTATGCTGTTATTGAAACTTCATCTGAAGGTATTGTGCAGTATCGTCATCGCTTCATTGATTATGATGTAGTTTTGATTACTGGTCTTTATCCAGAACATATTGAGTCACATGGCAGCTTTGATAATTATCGCGAAGCTAAAGGTATGCTTTTCTCTCGCCTCAAAGATTGTAAAACAAAATACACTGATGATAATAAGAAAGTACATAAAGTTGAGGGGATTAAGAAGCTTAGTTTGAATCGCGTTAAGAAAACTACGATTGTTAATGCTAATGATCAGTATGCTAGTTACTTTGCTAGCTTTTGGGCCGAAGAAAAATTTGCTTTTAACTTACGCAATGAAAAAGTCCCAGGCCTATTCGAAGAATCAGTTAATCGCGTGGTAGCTGATATTTCTCAAACTGATACAGAAAGAAAACTTATTATCAATAAAACTCCAATTACAGTTAATATGTTAGGTCGTTTTAACTTAACTAACATCTTAGCAGCCGCCACAGTTGGTTTAACGCAGGGGATTAGTCTAGATAAGATTAGAGTCGGCTTAGAGCAAGTTTCCGGCGTGCCTGGTCGTCTTGAGAAAATTGATGAAGGTCAGTCCTTTAGTATTATTGTTGATTATGCCTTTGAGCCAAATGCCGTTAAAAGATTGTATGAAACTATTAATGAATCTAAACATGGCAAGATTATTCATGTCCTAGGCTCAACTGGCGGTGGTCGCGACAAGTCTCGTCGCCCTATTTTAGGTGCAATTGCCGGTGAAATGGCTGATATTGTGATTGTGACTGACGAAGATCCTTATGATGAAAATCCATCTTTGATTATTGAAGCCGTAGCCCAGGGCGCTGAATCAGCTGGTAAAAAGCGTAATTTCAATCTTTTCACTGAATTATCTCGTCGTGAAGCAATAAATAAAGCTCTAAAATTAGCCAAAGACAATGATGTTGTGCTTATAACTGGTAAAGGCTCAGAACAAGCCATTTGTCGAGCTAAAGGTAAGAAGGAAAAATGGGATGATCGTAAAGTCTGCAGAGAGGAATTAAGCATCGTCTCAAAAGCTGTGGATAACTAAAAAGCAAGCCCCTGGTTTTTACTTGAGTATATATCGATATTTGGCTTATATTAAATACAAAACACTAGTCTTGACAATTCTAGTTAAAAGGGCGGCTAAACTGTTGACAGGGTATTAAATTGTTGTTAGTATAAAAAGGCTTATTTAAGCAAATTTTATACTAATAAAGTGAACGGCCAGAGAGTGTATTATCAATTCTCAAATACACAGATTTCGTAGTTTATAGGCCGTTTTTTTGTTTTTTTACGAGGGTTTTTTATAATCATATACGCTGTCCTAACCCTTCCCACAACTAAATTAATCTCCATAACTGACATCTCAATATATCGTTGAGATGTTTGCCGTATTAACTAATAATATTTCCGCCTATGCCAAAAACGTCTTCTGTGCCGGTACGCCTCGAGACCGGACGTAAATATTTTATTGATCAGGATGCTACTATCCCAATGCCTGATTTAATAGAAGTTCAAAAAGATTCTTACGCATGGTTCCTTAAAGAAGGTTTAGCTGATTTGTTTGACGAGATTTCTCCGATTACAGATTTTATTGGTCGCGATTTAGAACTTCATTTTGGCGAGTACTATTTTGATGAACCAAAATTCAATGAGGCGGAAAGCAAAGCGAAGAATGTTACCTACGAAGCTTCTTTGCGTGTTCAAACTACATTATTAAATAAAAAGAATGATCAGAAAACAACTCAAGAAGTATTCTTGGGTGATTTTCCAATCATGACAAAAAACGGAACTTTCATTATTAATGGTATTGAACGTGCCATTGTTTCTCAGTTGATTCGCTCCGCTGGTGTTATTTTTACAACAGAGCTAATCCGCGGACGAAAATATTACGGCGCTAAGATTATTCCTAACCGTGGTGCTTGGATTGAAATTGAAACTGATGCTTCTGGTGTTATGTGGGCTCGTATCGATCGTAAGCGTAAAGTTGCCGTAACTTCTTTGTTGCGTGCTTTTGGTTATGGAACTGATGAAGAAATTCGTGCTTTGTTTGCTCATGTTGAAATGACAGAGGTTGATTATATCGAAGCTACTTTAGGTAAAGATACAGCTAAAGATGAAGCCGAAGGTTTAATTGAAGTTTATAAGCGTATTCGTCCAGGTGATTTGGCCACCGCTGACAACGCTCGATCTTTGATTCACTCCATGTTCTTCCGTTTTGATCGTTATGACTTTGACCGCGTTGGTCGCTATAAATTAAATAAGCGTTTTGGTTTTGATATTCCTAATAATAAATCGACTCGTATTTTACGCCGTGAAGATTTAGTTGCTATCATTTCCGAAATTATTCGCTTAAACATTACTCAAGATAAAGAAGACGATATTGACCACTTAGGTAATCGTCGCGTTCGTGCTATTGGTGAATTAATTCAGAATAAGGCTCGTATTGGTTTGGCACGTATGGAACGTATTATTAAAGATAAGATGAGTATTTTGGAGATTGAATCTTTGACTCCAAATAAACTTATTAATGCCCGTCCAGTTATGAGCGTAGTGAAGGAATTCTTCATGTCCTCACAGTTGTCACAGTTCATGGACCAAACAAACCCTTTGGCCGAGTTGGAACACAAACGACGTTTGTCAGCTATGGGTCCTGGTGGTTTAACTCGTGAACGCGCTGGTTTCGAAGTCCGCGACGTGCACACCACTCACTACAGCCGTATTTGTCCGATTGCTACTCCAGAAGGTCCAAACATTGGTTTGGTTGGTCACTTTGCTAGCTATGCTCGTATTAACAGCTATGGTTTTATTGAAGCGCCTTACCGTAAGGTTTTGCATGATATTGAAAATAAACCAGAATTAACGGTTGGTAAAATTACTCGCGACGACGTTCTTGATTCAAAGGGTAAAGTCGTCTTAAAAGCCGGTGTCGAGATTACTGAAAAAATCGCTAAAGAACTTCACTCTGAACTCGGCGTCGCCGTTACTATTCCGATTAAGCCAGTTATAACCAGTGAAATTGTTTACCTTGATGCTTTTGAAGAAGAAAAATATATTTCTACTGCTTTCACTACGCCGAACGATGCTAATGGTTATTTCTTAGTTGATAAAGCTGAAGTCAGAAAATATGGTGAACCTGCGCTAGAAGACGTTTCGAAGATTGACTTGATTGGCGTCGCCGCTAACCAAATCGTTTCGGTTGCTACATCATTAATTCCATTTCTTGAACACGACGACGGAATTAGAGCCTTGATGGGAACAAACATGCAACGTCAGGCCGTACCTTTGATTGCAGCTCGCGCTCCAATCGTTGGTACTGGTGTTGAAGCTCGTGCGGCCTCTGACTCTGGTCACGCTATTTTGGCAGAGGAAGATGGTGAAGTAATTAAGGTTGATGGAACACAAATTATTGTTCGTGATAAGAATGGTCATGACCATAATTATCCTTTGAGCAAATTCTTACGTTCTAACGCTTCAACCTGTATTAACCAACGTCCAATTGTTAACCGCGGTGATCATGTTAAGAAAGGTCAGTTTATGTCTGATGCTTCAGCTGTTGATAAAGGTGAATTAGCTTTAGGTAATAACGTCTTAGTCGCTTTCATGACTTGGGAAGGTTATAACTATGAAGACGCCGTTATTATTTCTGAACGTTTAGTTAAAGAAGATTTTTATTCTTCAGTTCATATTGAGAACTACACCATCGATGTCCGCGACACTAAACTTGGTCCAGAAATTGTTACTAACGACATTCCAAATATTTCAGAAGAAAAACTTAAGAACCTTGATGAGAAGGGTATTATCCGTATTGGTGCTGAAGTATCAAGCGGTGATATTTTGGTTGGTAAGATTACACCAAAAGGTGAAACTGAATTATCAGCTGAAGAAAAATTGTTGCGTGCTATCTTTGGTGACAAAGCTAAGGATGTTCGTGATTCTTCACTCTACCTTGAACATGGTGAACACGGAAAAGTTATTGACGTTAAGATTTTCTCCCGCGAACAGGGTGATAAACTTTCCGCTGGTGTTATTCAATCAATTCAAATCACAGTCGCTAACTTAAGAAAGATTCGCGCCGGTGATAAAATGGCTGGTCGTCACGGTAACAAGGGTGTTATTTCTAAGATTGTTCCAGTTGAAGATATGCCTTTCTTGGATGACGGTACACCAATCGATATTATTCTATCTCCATTAGGAGTTGTTTCCCGTATGAACTTGGGTCAGTTACTTGAAACTCACCTTGGTTTTGCAGCCCAGAAATTAAATTACAAAGTAGCGACTCCGCCATTAAACGGAATTACTGAAGAACAGATTAAGAATGAACTTAAGCGTGCTGGTTTACCAGAAGACGGTAAGGTTGTTTTGACTAATGGTAAAACCGGAGCTGACTTTGATAACAGAGTCTCAGTTGGTTATAAGTACATGCTCAAATTGAACCACATGGTTGAAGATAAAATTCACCAACGTTCAATTGGTCCATACTCACTTATTACTCAACAGCCTTTGGGAGGTAAAGCTCAATTCGGTGGTCAGCGTTTCGGAGAAATGGAAGTTTGGGCTTTGGAAGCTTACGGTGCTGCCCATTGTTTACAAGAAATTTTGACCATTAAGTCAGACGACGTTGCTGGTCGTTCTAAGGCTTATGAATCAATTATTAAAGGTGAAACTATAAAGAAATTAAATGTACCTGAATCTTTCAACGTCTTGGTCCGCGAATTGAAAGGTCTAGGTCTTGATGTTGAATTACTAGACAGCGATAACCGGCCAATTGACTTGGAAAAAGCCGGCGATGAAATGGACTTACCAAGACAGAATTCATTCCCCAACCCAGAGTCAGCTCCAGTGGTTGAAAATGAAGCTGCTGAATAACCCGCTTTAATTAATTTTATGATCAATCCGATTAAAACTAATGACTTCGAAGCTATCAAGCTTAAGTTAGCTTCACCAGAAAGCATTCTTCAGTGGTCTTACGGGGAAGTGACTCGTCCAGAAACAATTAACTACCGTACTCAAAAGCCAGAAAAAGATGGTTTGTTCTGCGAAAAGATTTTTGGTCCATCAAAAGACTGGGAATGTTATTGTGGTAAATATAAAAAGATTCGTTATCGCGGCATTGTTTGTGATAAGTGTGGAGTTGAAGTAACTCGCTCACTTGTTCGTCGTGAACGTTTCGGTCACATTAAATTAGAAACACCAGTTACTCATATTTGGTTTTTGCGCGGTTTGTCTTCTAAGGTTGGTTTAGCTTTGGATTTATCCATGCAATCTTTA
Source organism: Candidatus Falkowbacteria bacterium (assembly GCA_026396835.1). Classification (NCBI taxonomy): domain Bacteria; phylum Candidatus Falkowiibacteriota; species Candidatus Falkowiibacteriota bacterium. Next base: position 596,259 of record JAPLWA010000004.1, on the reverse strand, counting down.
GAAAAGGTAGTTTACTTTGCTAGCTTTGTTATTACTGATGTTAATGAAGAATTAAAACAAGCTACTTTGGATCAAATAAAATTAGAATACAAGGCTAAGAAAAAAGCCATGGAAGCTGATTTTAGTGAACAGGTTTCCAAGATTAAAACTCAGAAAACTAAATTAGCTAAAGATGGTAAGAGCCAATTAGAAATTACTGACAAGGTAGAGCAGGAGATTACGGCTTTAGAAAAAACTCGCGATGAAAAAATTGCTGCTTTGGATAATGCTTTTACACAAGCTCAGAAAGAATTAAAAGAATTAAAACCTTTGGCAATTATTTCTGAAAATACCTATCAGAATTTAAGTTTGAAATATGGTCACATCTTTACTGCCGGGATCGGCGCCGAAGCTGTTCGTAAGCTTTTGGAAAGACTTGATCTAGAAAAAGAAATTAAAAATTCAGAAAAGATTTTAGAAGACGTTGTTGAATCTAAGAAGGATAAGCTTATTAAGCGTTTGAAGTTCTTTAAGAACTTGAAAGCTAATGGTATTAATCCAGCTTGGATGGTAATGAGCGTCGTTCCAGTTATTCCTCCAGATTTGCGCCCAATGGTTGCTTTAGATGGTGGTCGTTTTGCTACTTCAGATTTGAACGATTTATATCGTCGTATTATTAACCGCAATAATCGCTTAAAGCAATTGTTAGAATTAAATGCACCAGAAGTTATTTGTCGTAACGAAAAACGTATGTTGCAGGAAGCGGTTGATGCTTTGATTGATAACTCAATTAGACACGGTAAAACTGTTGTCGCTTCAACTGGTCAGAAGCGTATGCTTAAGTCTTTGGCTGACTCATTAAAAGGTAAGCAAGGTCGTTTCCGTCAGAACTTACTTGGTAAGCGTATCGACTATTCAGGACGTAGCGTTATTGTGGTTAACCCAAGCTTAAAACTTGATCAATGTGGTTTGCCAAAGCGCATGGCCATTGAATTATTCAAACCATTTATTATTTCCAAATTAATCAAGCGCGAGATTGTTCACAATGTCCGCAGTGCTTCACGTTATATTGAAGCTGGTCATGATGAAGTTTGGGATATTCTAGAAGAGATTATTCAGGGCGCTTACGTCATGTTAAACCGTGCTCCAACCTTGCACAGACTTGGTATTCAGGCTTTCCATCCAGTTTTGATTGAAGGTTTGGCGATTCAAATCCATCCTTTAGTTTGTACAGCTTTTAACGCTGACTTCGATGGAGACCAAATGGCGGTTCACGTACCTTTGACTGAAGAGGCAATTGCTGAAGCTCGTGATTTAATGTTAGCTTCACATAACCTTTTGAAGCCAGCCACTGGAGATCCAGTTGTTTCACCTGATAAGGATATTGTCTGGGGTTCATTTTATATGACAACCATTAGACAGGATGAAAAGGTAAGTAAATATTTTTATTCACCTCTAGAAGCCAAAGCCGCCTACCAACTTGGTAAAATTACTTTGCGTCAAAAGGTTGGTATTATGATGGGTGAACTAGGTGTTGTTGAAACCAATATTGGTCGCGTTATTATCAATGAACTTTTGCCAGAAAAACTTCAGTTCGTTAACGAGGTTATTGGTAAATCTAAACTAAAAGCTTTAGTTAAAGAATGTTTCCGCTTGTTTGGTGAAGAAAGAACTGTTCAATTATTAGACGACGTCAAGCGCGTAACTTTTGATTATATTACTCGCACTGGTTTGTCTTGGGGTATGTCTGACTTGCCTGATTTTGAAAATATTGACGCCAAGATTAATCAGGCCACAAATCAAGCTGAAGAAATTCAGCGATATTATGAAGAAGGTTTGTTAACCGAAAGTGAACGCTACAGTAAGGTCATTGAAGTTTGGACAAAGGTTAAGGAAGAAATTACTGCTATTTGTACCAATGAACTTGATAAGAATGGTCCAATTTATTCCATGATTGAATCTGGTGCTCGTGGTTCATATGCCCAGCTAACTCAGATTCTTGGTATGAAAGGTTTGGTTACTTCGCCTTCTGGTAAAATTATCGAATTGCCTGTTAAAGGAAACTTCAAACGTGGTTTCGATGTTTTGGAATACTTTATTGCGACTCACGGTGTACGTAAAGGTTTGTCTGATACAGCTTTGCGTACTTCAAACGCTGGTTACTTGACCCGTCGTTTGGTCGACGTTGCTCAAGACGTTGTTATTACAGCTGTAGACTGTGGTGCTAAGGGCGGTATTGTTATGACCAAAGAAGAAAGTGATGAAATGGGTCGCGCTCTTATTAAACGTATTACTGGTCGTTATATTATTTCTGACTTGAAGAACACCGCCGGCAAAGTCTTGCTTAAGAAAGGCGAATTAGTAACTGAAGATTTAGCTGACGAATTTGCTAAGGAAGATATTCCAGAAATTGAAGTACGCAGCGTTAGCCGCTGTGAATTACACCGTGGTGTCTGTCAGAAATGCTATGGTTTTGACTTGGCCTATAACCGTTTGGTTAAGATCGGTACAGCCGTTGGTATTATTGCCGCTCAATCCATTGGTGAACCTGGTACACAGTTGACTATGCGTACCTTCCATACTGGTGGTGTGGCCGACCAAGACGATATCACACAAGGTTTGCCTCGTGTTGAAGAAATCTTTGAAGCTCGTTCACCAAAACGTAAAGCTTACATTGCTGACGTGGCTGGTACGGTTAAGATTACTGAATTACGTAATGAAGGTGGAACCTCACAAGGTAGATTAGTGGCTGTCGCTTATGATGGCGAAGAAATTGATAAGTACTACTTTGCTGAAGCTACTATGTCTGCTAAGGCCATGGAAAGCAAAGATAAAACAGCGACAACAGTTAAGAAAAAGAAAGCTAAGGTTGAAGTCTTGGTCGCTGATGGTGATAAGGTAAAGAAAGATACTCCGTTATTTAAGGCCGGCGAAGCTGTTATTAAGGCCAACCGTCCAGGTAAAGTTAAATTAGAAGAAAAGTATTTGAAGGTTATTGCTCCAGTTGAAAAAGTTCATGAATACACTGTGCCTCGCACCTTTAACATTTGGGTAAAGGATGGTGCTACAGTAAAGATTGGTGATCAATTAACTGACGGTAGCTTAGACTTGCAGCAATTGTATGAGTTAAGAGGTATTGCTGAAACACAAAGATATATTGTTAAAGAAATTCAGTATGTTTACTCATCCCAAGGTCAGCCTTTGAATGACAAACACATTGAAACAATTGCTCGTCAGATGTTCTCTCGTATTTATATTCTTGATCCAGCTGAGACAGACTTTTTGGTTGGTGAAGTTGTTGAAAAAGCTGTCTTTGACCGCGAGAATCATAAAGCTAAAACGGCTGATAAAAAGATTGCTACTGGTCGCCAGTTATTGATGGGTATGACCAAAGCTTCTTTGTCGACTAATAGCTTCTTGTCCGCTGCTTCTTTCCAAGAAACAGCTAAAGTCTTGATCGACGCCGCTATTACTGGTAAGATCGACCGCTTAGAAGGACTAAAAGAAAACGTTATTATTGGTCGCCCAATTCCTGCGGGAACTGGTTATAAGTCAAAAGGGGATTCTAACGAAGAATAATTTATAGATAATAAAACACCTCGACATTTCGTCGAGGTGTTTTTGTTTTGCCTAAATATTTGATTAACTCAACTCACCCCTTGCCCCTCTCTGTGCTATCGCACAAAGAGGGGAACCGGATAAACTATTTTTGTTTGGTTAATTGCTCTTGAGATATTTAACAAGACAAGGGGTTTGGGGGCTGAATCGAGCGCCGTGATTGTCGACACAAAAGGCGAACAATGTAATAGCGAGTTGAAGCCCCCAAAGCTTTTGTTAATTTGGCAATACAAAAGTAAGCCCTAGCGGCAGCGCAATAAATAAAACGTACCCTACCCCCGGCCCCCTCCCCATTCGCAAGCATGCGAATAGGGAGGGGAGATTAGAGCAAGAAGTTTTATTTTATAGATTTAATATATTCCTTTAGTCTTTTTAATGCAGTTAAGATATTGTTTTCAACTTCTGCGTTAGTAATCCTAATAATATTAATATTATATTGTCTAATAATATCTTCTCTTGTCATATCATAGTTTTTATTAGTTTGAATATTATGAATACTACCATCAACCTCAATGCCTAGTTTCAATTTTGGACAATAGAAATCTAAGATAAATCCAGCTATGACATATTGTCTTCTGAATTTATAACCCAGTATTTGTTTATCTTTTATTACTTTCCATAATTTATCTTCTGCCGCTGTTGGTTTATTTCTAAATTCTTTGGCTATTATGAGCTTATTAATATACGACATATCAATAATATTAGCTGAATAAAAGTCACCCCTCCCTATTCGCTTGCGAATGGGGAGGGGAAGGGGGTAGGGTAGATTAATCAATGCTCAATTTTGTAATGTTTTAAATGGGAGCAGCTGAATTTTATTAAAATTGCTTTTTTATCCACTTGAGATAGTGGCGTAAACTATTTTGCCAAAACATAGCGGAAAAACCAAAGGCGGCAAGCAGGAAGAAGAAAAATATAATTTTGTTCTCAAACCAGGCAAGAGGAAGAACGATTATAAAAGCTAGAATTATAATTGTTAATATCCAGTCACCAGCGGCCTTGAATATAAAACTATTTTTAGAAAGCGCGGGCTTTGAAAGTATTAGAGCTATAAAGAGTAAAGTTGGTAATAACCAACCTATTTCATTTGTCACAATCTTCCAATTAGTGGTCATAAAAGTGCAGATTGCTATAAGACCAATTATTTCTAGTAATGCTAGGCTGTAGATAACTATCTTAGTAGTTAGGGCGCCTGTTTCTTCTCGTATAATTGTTAGTATTATAATGCTAAATAAAACTAAAAATAAAAAAATTGCCAATGCGGTGAATAATAAAAATAATTTTACTTCTGTGTGTTTCATGAAGACTCCTAAAGGTAATATGGCAGCAAATAATCCGATCGTAGAACTTGCCATTATTACAGCCTCGGGTGGTAGTTTTTGGAAGATTTTTATTTTATTCATATTTTAGCTTATTGCTTCATTGATTAGTTTAATTGTTTCAACTCTACTTAATTTATTCTTGAATTTTGAGGCATTAAGTATTTCTATTAGAATTGGTTTACCAGCTTTTGATAGGTGAACAATGAAATTACCAAATTCTTTAACATGGCTAATTTTACCTTGTCCAATTTCCCAACTAATAATGTTAGCTTCAATGTCGTAGTGCATATTAGACAGGATAGAAAGTAATAACTCTTTTAATATCAGCTTCTTTCTGATAAACCACCTTAATATTATTTCTTTGTGCCGTCAGAAGTTGTCCAATTTTGCCTCGTATATCAGGCGTTTGTAAAGTTAACTCTATTTCTTCTTTACGAAAATAGACTTTATGATCATTTAGAATATCAAATTTTTTATCAGCGTATTTTGTAAAGTAGATCATATTCTTATAGTAAGCATTGACTTTTTAATAAATATATGTTATTATTATGTTAATATAAATTTCGCAAATTAAGCAATGTGCACTATGTTATTTAAAGAAAGAAATTTTAATTATCCTGAGAAGGACGAGAACGCAGATGTTACGAAGAGAAAAAAGAATATTCTAAAACGTATTCTATCTCAACCTGCATTGCAGAGAATCCTACTAGCTTCTTTGCTAGCGATATACGCTCCGTCGGATGTAAATAAGACTATTACTAGTGAGAGTAGTGATAGCGAAAAGACCGAGATATTAAAAGATAAGGTTCAAGATAGTTTAACTATTAGCGATTCTTCTAGTGTTCTCTCTAGCGCTACTTTAAATGAAAGTCTGAGCGAGGAGGAATATAAGATTAATACTAAAGATAGTTATCCTTGGATACAAGAAGCTCCTGTTAAAAAACGTGTAACTAAATAAGATTTAAATACTTACTCTTCGATTAGGAATTGAGTAAGTATTTTTTTTGTTATAAACAATCAGACGCTTTTACATTTTTAGGATATTTCCCTTCGGGGTATAAGAATAGATAATAGTTAACGCTGCTTAATGGCCATTTTTGATATCCCTGGCATTCAGCTTCATTCTTTTTTGAAGGATTTCTAACCAGAACTTCATTACCATCGATGTTAGCTAATGCTACTACGTGTCCAAAATCGGTACAAGGAGAATTCGCATTGAGGCTTGCTATAACTGGATATTGTGCTCTTAAAAGCGCCTCAGCACATTTTTGAGTTACTTCTTTTCCGTTCCATCCTTGTGCTTTGGCAGCTGCAATTAGACCAGGCTGCTTTGTTCCTCCATCACATATTCTGTATTCATTTTTTGATAATAAAAAATCTCTAAGTTGTAAAAAATAGTCAGCTGAGTCTTGCGAATACTGAAGACTTGGGAAATAAGATAGTATAACCATAAACATTGATACCATCCCACATCCCGAAGAACAAATAGTTGAGTAGTTGCTATTTTTATTTCCACATTCTTCGTTATTTGTTATTTTGTCTTCTGTGCATTGACATTTATCTGATCCGTTAGATTTTGAGTAGTCAAGGTTTCTAATCCCCCCTAATGCTGAACCCTTATCGCCGCATTGATAAACTATAAAATTAAAATCGTTAACTCCCGGAGGATCAAAAAAGGCTCCGCTTTGAGCATATGCGTGTGGTATTTTTAAAAGGCTATATAGACTATTAATGTTCGTTGAGCTTGTAACTTTTGTTTTTACTGGCGCCTCCTGCATTGGCGGATAGCTAGTTTGCGTATTAATTTTTAATTCTTCTGCACTTAAAGTTTGAGTTAGCTTTTCATATTTAATATACTTTAAGTTATCAATTTTAAAATTGACCAGATCTAAATTTATAGTAGATAGGAGTAAAAAAGCACCTAGGGTTAGAGCTAGACCACTCAAGCTGGAGGCAATATAGGTTTTAGCTTCGCTAACTGCTTTAGGATTTCCGCCAGCTGTTATCCAGCGCACACCAGCGTACATCATTACAATAGCCGATATTATACCAATAATGCCGGCCGAGTATTTAAAAATAGCAGAAAGATATTCTGCGATCGGGGCAGTGCTTTCGGGTACTGTTACGCCTTTACCAGCAATAAAATTTGATCCTGGAATTGAAACCTGCGGTGTAATTATTATTGGGTCACTTGGTTTAGTTTCTATTTTAACCGGGGTAAGACTTTTGCAGTTACCTAAATCGGTTACTGTAATAGTGTCTACGCAACCTGGTTTAGTTATTTTTGAACAATCACCCTCTGCAAATTGATGATCTAAACGGCCTTCACAGGTACCATGAATTCCGCCTCTTAATTCACAGCAAACTTTTTCGGCTTGTACAGGTGAAACAAAACTAATAAGCAATATAAATAAGGGTATAATTAAAAATATTTTGTTTATTTTATTTTTTTTCATGGGAATTGAAATATTTTATAATTTAGGTATTTTTATTTTATAAATTCCTGTTGCCTTTAGAGCATCGTTACAATTATCAAACCAAATATCAACGCGTCGTCCTTTAATAATACCACCTTTATCAGTTACTTTGTATGTTTGATTATCAATCTCTAATGGAGTATTCTCGGGAAAACAATTCCAGTCGGCTGCTACATGCCCAGTCTTTGGTTCAATCGTGGAGGCAGTTTTATTACAATAAGCTATTTTACTGTCATTAAATTCAGTGCAGGCAGACCAGCTTAATGAATTTGATGAACATTTTTCTTTTTCATTAGTCCCGTTAGGGCAAGAACAATTTAAGGCTATTGCACAGAGAAAATCATGTCTATCTTTATATTCGGAAACTTTAGGTTTACAGTAGCCGGTAATAAATGCTTCGAAGTAACCCTTCGTCTCTTCTTCTGCGGAAAATTCCTTACAACTTTGTAATGAATAGTCTTCTCGTATTTTTTCAATTGGCTTAGTCAGGAGTAGGCGATAGAGCTTGAATTTAGTCCAGTAAGCCCCATCCTCAGTAGAGATTAAAAATACTAAATAACCAAGTATTATAATTAGTAAAATTTTTATAACTTTTGATATCATCTTTTTATATAATAAGCTCCAGCTTTATTTTTTAATACGTGTCCATTGCACCTTAATTTCCAGTCACTAATAGTAACTCTGCCGCTTGTTTCAAGGGCTGATTTACTCAAGCCACCTCCACCGCACTCAATTACCTTATTATTTCCTATGTAAGTTATAACGTGACCTTTGGTGTTTGCTGGATTGCGATATACTATTATGTCGCCTGCTTTTAAGGTTGGATTGTCACAATCGCTTTTAGTTATTTTTACTTTTTTTGAATTTGTCATCAAGCTAGCGCTTGTGCCCTCTCCATCTACTTCGGGTAAATTAGAGCAGCGACCTAGATGCTCGCTAAACCAAGAGCAATCGCAATAACAAGTATCCCCTTCGCAGGTTCCTCTTTTTGGTTGACTGTAGGCTAGCTTCTTTGTTTTAGTGAAGTAGGTTGCTAATGCATCTATCGATGTTACCCCGCTAGGGCAATCGGTGGTGTCTCTGTTTCCAGGAGAATCTACGTCAATTTCATACTCATCTAAGTCTTGTTTTTCCGTTGTAGCTATTTTTATTGGTGACAGCTTGGTTAGGGCTGGGTTTATGATTGTTAAAATCATGAATGAACTTAAAGCAATTAAAATACCAAAGAGACTTCCGCTAATCCAATTTTTAGCGTCACTAACTCTTTGCTCATTGCCGGCTGAAGTTAGCCAGACGACGCCGCCAATCATCATTACAATAACGGCAAATATAATTATAGCTGCAATGCCGTATTTATAAAGCGCGGTTAGGTATTCGGCAATCCAGGGGATAGTACATTCTTGTGCACCATCAACTTCTTTGCATTCTATCTTACTAAAACCAGCAAAGCCTGGAAGCCTGACTGATAAAACAGGATTACCGAGCGGGTTGGTAAATTTCGGCAATGAGCTACCTAATGAATCAGTTGTACTGGCTGGTTTATCGATGCAGCTGTCCGTACTAGCGCCAGGTGCACGGCCTACTTTTTTACCTTTATATGGAGTAGCGGTTACCTTTGGGTCGTTGCTGTTTTTACCGTTACATTCAGCCTCTAATAAATCCTTGTATTCTGTGTAGCCAAAATTTTGAATATGATCAATTTTACAGCAAACAGTATCTTCAGCTTTAGCACTCGAAGTTGATAAAATAAAAGCCCAGAAAAATACACTTAATAAAAACGTTGATTTGATCCCGACTGGTAAATATTTTTTCATAGAGTGTTAGCTTATTTGGCTATTTTTCGTTACTAAGAAATACGTAGTTAATATTCCGAAAACAATTAACAGTGATCCGATGATAATATATTTTGGTGACATTTTTTTTGCTTCTTTGGGTTTTTCAGCAATGCAACAGCATTTCTCGTTTTTATTATTTGAGATTTGGTCTGAACAGATTTTCTTATCTTTTTCTTGCCAGTTTATATCTTTTAATTCTGTGCTGCAATACATTCCCGGCTGTATGGTCGTTAATTGACAGTATTCAGCATTAGCAAGAGATATGTTAGCAAATAAATATATTATGATTATACTCACGATGATTTTCATAATTTTATTTTTTATCAGGACATTTACCATTGCCAGCTGTATCTGTGTATTTAGTCACACCTTGAGCTAGCATGGTTTCGACAACTTGTTTGTTGTAGTCCAGCGTAGCTCCTTTATGAATACTTTCTGGCCAAGATCCAACACCACAACCATACTTGTTGATAGCACTTTTCAAGGCACCTCCTCCATTAGCGTTGCCAAAGTATGTCATATACATTTTTGTATTGTCTGATGATGAGCTACATTTTGATTCAATGGTTTTTTTATGAGATTTCATCATGGCCGTAGCAATAGCGGTATTAACAAAGGGGTCTGTAATGCCGGGATTGTCACATAATTTTACATCTAACCCGAGCTCCCTTAGTGTTTCAGGGCAGTATTTCTTTTTAGTTTGGAAAAGACCCGTAAAACCAAATTTATTTACAATTTTAGGATTGAGCCCGGACTCTTTGTAGGCGATACTTTTAAAGATACGCCAGTCTATGCCTATACAAGCAGCAAAATTTTTGAATGTTTCATCGTAGGTTGTGTCGGTTATGGGTTTAGCATTTTTAGGATCAAACATTGGTTCGTGACCTTCAAATACTAATTCTGATAGATCGTATTTTGTTATTCTTGTTATTTCTAAGTTATTAAGCACTGTTAATTTAGGGTTTATGGAATATAGCAATAGGTAAGATCCCAGCACTAAGGCCAGGCCACTTAAGCCGCCAATAATCCATTTTTTAGCATCAGCAATTTTCTGCGAGCTACCGGCAGCGGTTAACCAGATTATTCCGCCAAGCATAATAGTAATAGCCGCTATAATACCAATAACTCCAATAGCATATTTTTGTAAGCCACCGATATATTGAGCTAGCCAGGGGATTGAGCATCCGCTTTCAGTGCAAGTAACTGGCTGAAGTTTGTCCATCCCTGGAATTGAAACTTTAAGATCAGGTGCGTCCAGCTTTAGGTTTGGTAAATTATTAGTTGTTGTGGTTGGGCTATTAACACATTTAGTTTTGTCGCTGGATGGTACTTTACCAGCTTCAAATTCTCCGCAGTTTCCCTCCTTATCGCATTTTTTACATGTAAGACTGTCTAGTGTTTGGCATCTTTTGTATTCACCGAAACCATAACAACAACAACCACTTTCAGCTCTAGCAATTGAAACAAAAAATATTCCATAGCAAAAAATAAAGCTAATAAGAAATGTGTTTAAAAATATTCTTTTATTTTTTATCATAGTTATATATATCAAGGTGAACAAGGTTTCGCAGGTTGTGCTTGATATTGAAAATGCCACCACTCCCCACAGTATCGTATCCATCCAGCCTCTTTCATAATAGCTTGAAGTTTGTCAGTGTCTTCATCTTTATAGTAAGCATTAGATGGCGGTTCACCCCCCATTTTTTTGCAAGAGCCGGTTCCTTTTAAGCATACATCAATCGCAATCCCGCGCACATGAGGAGCTCCACAGCTTGGTTTAGCGACCAATGCTCTGTTGTGATGATATTTTTCCCATAGTGCTTCCTGCGTTTTCATATCTCGCAGAGCCGAATGAATTTCTAGGTTAGCCTTTTTTTTACTGGCCACCTCTTCTGCTTTTTTGATTCCTTCAACAGTTTTTATTCTAGCCCTACAGTCTCCAGCAATACATTTAACTCCTTCTACTTTTGCAAGCTCATTATCTTTCGGACACCCATCTGGCTGCTCATCGTAATCTGATTCGCTGCCATTTAGAATAGGTGCTTCTGGTTCATTTAAATCGTTTTTCCCTACATATGCAATATTTATAGAGCTTAAAATAACTAGATTAGGGTTAAGAATGAAAAGCAACGCATAGGATCCTAAGGCAATTATCAGACCCATGATTCCACCTTTAATAAAGTTAGTAGCTGAGCCTATTCTTTCTTTGTTGCCAGCCGCGGTTAGCCATAAGACTCCGCCTAACATTACAACAATAACGGCTAAAATACCGATTATTATAACGCTATACTGGTAGAGGGCTTTAATATATTCTGCTAGCCATGGAATTTGACATGGTACATCCGGGTTGTCGCAGTTAACATTACTGAATTTAACAAAGCCAGGAATAGAGACGCTTAAAACAGGCGCAGTTATTTTACTTGGGCCTTCATATGGTTTACTGATATTAGCGTCAACACAGCTTTTACCATCATCAGAAACTTTTTGGTTTGCCTTGAAAACTGCCGTAGAATTAAAATCAGCGCCAGTAACTTTATTGGCCATGCATTTACTTTTTGTTAAATTTTCAACGCGTGGAAATCCGGGCGAAGGATTAATTTCACAGCAGCCGATTTCCTCAGCTCTGGCAGAATTGCCAAAAAATATTATTATAGAAGAAATAATAATTGTTAGTAAAATTTTTTTATGATAATTATTCATAGTCTTTAAATTGCAAGCTACTATTTTAGCTTTTTCTCGCACTCACTTTCATTTTGACATATTAGTTGATCTTTACAGTTCGGTAGTTCTACGCACTTCTTTCCTAAATTAATACTTGAGCTCCATGAAGTAGAATGAAAGAAGGATGTAATATATCTTTTAATCCAGTTACTACTTTGTTTGTCACAGTTTTCTTTTTTAACATTCTCAATGCACATTCGTTGAGTATCATATCGAATCCAAACCGATGTCTCTGACGACTCTACAATACAGCAACCAATATTTAAAACGCATTCATTAGCGTCGGCTGTATAATTAGGTCCTTTGAAAGTTACACTTTTAAAACCAGGCATTTGCTCAGAGTTGCATGTGTCCTTAGCGCTGTTCATGGTTGTTTTTACGTCATTGTTGTCGATTTTTTCACAACAACCAGTGCTAAGGCTGATATATTCTAGTCTAGAAACATCCGGAACTTTAAATTTAGTTAGACTGGTATTAATTGTTGTAAGTAATAGAAATGCACCAAGTGTTAAAGCAAGCCCGCTTAAGCTAGAAATAATATATTTCTTAGCCTCGCCAATAATAGCTTGATTACCAGCCGCTGTTAACCAGCGTATTCCGCCAAACATTAGGACAATAGCGGCTATTATCCCCATGACACCAACAGAGTACTTAAATACAGTAATTATATAGTCAGCGATGGCTGAGACGTTACTAGGCAAGGTTATAGCTGTGCCGGCATTAAAATTTCCGCCAGGAATCGAGACTTGCGGCGTGAAAGTCGTTTCCTCTCCTTTTTTAGTTTTTGTTGGCGCGGTTTTTTCAGAACATTTACTTTTTGGGTCCTTGCTGGTTTTATCAGCTTCCCAGTTTAGTCTTTTGTAAACAAATTTGTCGGTCGGACAGTTTTTATCAGTTGTATTAGAGGTTCTTGTTATGTCAGTGGTCTTTATATTTTGCATTGTGCAACAACCGATTGGTTCACTGGCAGCAAATGCTACCTCATAAGATAATCCTAGAGTTATTAAACAAAAAACAAGTAAATGTATTTTACTACTGCGCAACATATTGTTTAATAATTTTTTCTAGATCTTGTTGGCTTAATTCGCCCTCGACTTTATTGCCATTAAAGAACCAGGTCGGAGTTCCTTTGATGCCAAGATCTTGTCCGTCAGCAATATTTTTTTGCACACGAAATAGATATTTTTGATTATCAAAGCAGCTTTGAAATTGCTCATTATATATTCCTAGTTCTGCTACTAATGTTGCTAGGTCGTTTTTGTCAGCTCCAAAGCTGGTGCTCTGGCTGGCATATAATTTGTCATGCATTTCCCAGAACTTACCTTGTTCTCCGCTGCAGTGAGCGGCTAAGGCCAAGGAGAGGGAATTAGTATGGCCCGGCCAATCTCTAAAAACTACTTTAACCTTATCCTTATAGACTGTTGCTAATTCTCGAAGACCTGGGTAAGAGGCTTTGCAGTAAGGGCAAGCAAAATCAGCGAATTCAACAATCGTTAATTTTGGATTTTCTGAGCCAAAAGATTGGTTACCAAGGCCTTCAATTAGCTTCTGTTTTGTTGTGTCATACAAATTTTCAATATTGGTGTTTGGTGTAACATTTTCAGTGATTGAATTATTTGTTTGGGTAATTGCAGTGTAGTCTCCTTGCTTTATCTTTTCGCTTCGATAAAAAACACTAGAAACAAACACAAAAATTATTGCTATAACAATAAGTGCGATCGGAATTGCAATAATTCCAGTAATGATTTTTATTCTGCGGTGATAGCGTACTGTTACTTGATTTTCCATTTGGTTTGCCGATAAGGAGCTTAGTGAGATATACTTTATTATACAATGTTTAGTAACTAGTTGCTAGTAAATGGTTGTTGGTAGCGACTTGCTAGTTTGCAATGGAATAATATTTTTTAGTGACCAACAACCAACAACTAACTTTTCTTCAATATATTAATAAGCAATAACCAAGGTCTCTTATGAAGCTTATATCTTGGAACGTCAATGGAATACGTGCTTGTGTCCGTAATGGATTTACGGATTTTTTGCATAGCTACAAGCCAGATATAATGGGCTTGCAAGAGATAAAGATTGATGATGTTAGTCGAGCGGCTCATGATTTTGATTTTAGAGATTATAAAGAAGTCTGGAATCCAGCCAAAAAGCCTGGTTATAGCGGTACTGCTACCTTAAGCAAAGAAGCTCCTTTGTCATATAAAGCTGGTATTGGCATCGAGAAATTTGATAATGAAGGCAGAATACAAACAACCGAATTTAAGAAGTTTTACTTTATTAACGCTTATTTTCCTAATGCTCAACCAGAATTAGTTCGTTTAGATTATAAAGAAGCCTTTAATGAGGCAATTCTGAAGCACGTTAAGAAGTTGGAGAAGAAAAAGCCGGTGATTATTACTGGAGATTTTAATGTGGCTATGGAAGAAATTGACTTAGCGCGACCAAAAGAGAATATTGGTAGTCCAGGTTTTTCCAATGAAGAACGCTATTGGGGCAGAGAATTCTTGAAGGCCGGCTTGGTCGATACTTTTAGGTCACTGCAGCCTGATACAAAGCAGTATTCATGGTGGTCGTATCGCGCTATGGCTCGTGAACGTAATGTTGGCTGGAGAATTGACTATTTCCTGGTTTCGGCTAAGATAATGGGTAATGTTAAGCAGGCTTTTATATTAGATAAGGTTAAGGGTTCTGATCATTGTCCGGTGGGAATAGAGATTAATTGGTAATTAGTAGCTGGTTGTTGGTTGTTAGACGACGAACACCTAACTACTAGCAACTAACAACAAATTACTATGACTGAGTTCAAAATGCACCATAAGTTTTATCGAAATTTAGTTTTTGTGGTTGGCGTAATCGCCACAGTGCTTTATCGTATTATAATTTTTCTTAACCGTTTACCTAATCATCTTTGGACAGACTTGGCTTGGTATATCGGTACTTTAGGTTTTATTTGGTATTTTGCTCATCGTTATAATATCGAAAAACGTCGTTCGCTGATTATTAAAGAACGAGACTTAGAAAATAAAGTTATTAATAATAGTGCTTTAAGCGACGACGATCGCGCTGCTTTAGTTAAAACTCTGAAGAGCTTAGAATCATCCATGGCGCAATGGAACTATATTGTAATTTTTGTTGTCTCTGGTTTGGCTTTGTTATGGGATATAGTTATTAGAATTAGCGGTTAGTTGCTAGTCGTTGGTTGTTAGTCGGTAAAAACTAGTCCTACTACCAATGAATAATTGCCGTCTAACAACCATCAACTAACAACCATCAACTAATAACCATGATTTACGACCCAAAAACAATTGAAGAAAAATGGCGTTCGATTTGGCGCGACGAAAATCTTTATGAAACAAAAGATGACTTTAAGCGTGAAAAATATTATGTCTTAGACATGTTCCCTTATCCATCGGGTGATGGTTTACACGTCGGTCATCCTAAAGGTTATATCGCGACTGATATTATGGCGCGACAAAAAATGATGGAAGGTAAAAATGTTTTGCATCCTATGGGCTGGGATGCTTTTGGTCTTCCTGCAGAAAATTATGCTATTAAAAATAAAATTCATCCCGACGCCGCAGTTAAGAAAAATATTATTCGCTTTAAAGAGCAATTAGAAAAAATTGGTTTTACATATGATTGGAGTAGGGAAGTGAAAACGACTGACCCAAGTTATTATAAATGGACACAGTGGACATTTATTCAAATGTTTAAGAAAGGCTTAGCTTATGAATCTTTCGAACCTATTAATTGGTGTCCGTCTTGTAAAACTGGTTTAGCAAATGAAGATTTAGAAGATGGTCATTGCGAGCGTTGCGGAACTCTAGTTGAAAAAAAACCAATGCGACAATGGGTTTTGAAAATCACTGATTATGCTGAACGCTTGCTAGATGATTTAGAAAAACTGGATTGGCCAGAATCAATTAAAGAGTCACAACGTAATTGGATTGGCCGCTCAGTTGGGGCTGAAATAAGCTTTCCTGTCAGAACCACAG
Source organism: Candidatus Falkowbacteria bacterium (assembly GCA_026396835.1). Classification (NCBI taxonomy): domain Bacteria; phylum Candidatus Falkowiibacteriota; species Candidatus Falkowiibacteriota bacterium. Next base: position 580,306 of record JAPLWA010000004.1, on the reverse strand, counting down.
ATTCCACAGATGAGACTGATGGGGCTCCTGATAGCTCTGATGTAATTAAAGTATTTACCACTAGACCCGATACGTTGTTCGGTGTAACTTACTTGGTTTTAGCACCGGAAAATGACTTAATTAACAAATTAGAAAGTAAAGTTTCTAATTTTAGTGAAGTTAAAAAATATATTGAAGCAGCTGCTAAAAAAACCGAAATTGATCGTACGGCTGAAGGCAGAGAAAAAACCGGCGTAGAATTAAAAGGCTTAACAGTTATTAATCCAGCGACCAAAGAAGAAGTAGCTGTTTGGGTAGCAGATTATGTTTTAAATGATTACGGCACCGGTGCCGTAATGGCAGTTCCCGCGCACGACGAAAGAGATTATCAATTTGCTAAAAAATATAATTTAGAAATTAAACAAGTTATTGGTCCTTACTGTGCCAGTACTATGTCGCCAGTGCGTGAGGGTATAAAAATTGTGCCGCGCAAAATGATAAATTGTATTTTAAGAAATCCAAAAACTGATGAATACGCTTGTTTGAAGTGGCGCGAAGATTTTGGTTGGACAACTTTAATTGGCGGCGGCATCGAAGCTGATGAAGATGTGGTTACGGCTGGTTTAAGAGAAATTCGTGAAGAGTCAGGTTATCTTAATGTTAAATTTGTAAAATCTTTTGGAACTTGTTTTGGTGGTGGCTATGCTACACATAAAAAAGAAAATAGATTTTCAAGTAACGTCGGTTTATTGTTTGATTTAGTGACTGATAAAAAAGAAGAAGTTGCCGAGAAAGAGCAAGCTAATCATAAAATAAAATGGTTGAAGCGTGACGAGGTCGCAACTTTCCTTAATGTTGAGTCATCAATTTATTTATGGGAATTATTTTTAAGTAATGAAAATCTTTATACTGGCGAAGGATATTTATTGGCTTCTAGTAAGTACGATGATTTAACGACTGCTGAAGCTCGAACTAAAATTACTAAAGATTTAGGCAAGGCTGTTATTAGATATAAATTACGTGATTGGGTTTTCTCTCGTCAGCGTTATTGGGGCGAACCAATTCCGATTATTCATTGTGAAAAGTGCGGCGCTGTTCCAGTGCCAGAAAAAGATTTGCCCGTCGCTTTGCCAGAAGTAGAATTCTATGAACCAAGCGGAACAGGGGAATCACCACTGGCTAATATTACTGACTGGGTTAATGTTAAATGTCCAAAATGTGGCCAAGACGGAAAAAGGGAAACTAATACTATGCCGCAATGGGCTGGTTCAAGTTGGTATTATTTGCGTTATATTGATCCAAATAATAATGAAGCTTTAGTTGATAAAAAGAAGGAAAAATACTGGTCACCGGTTGATATGTACGTTGGTGGAGCAGAGCACGCGACGCGACACTTAATTTATGCTCGTTTTTGGCATAAATTCCTATATGATATAGAAGCTGTGTCACATGACGAACCTTTTAAGCGTTATACCAATTTAGGGCTAATTTTAGCCGCCGATGGTAGAAAAATGAGCAAACGCTGGGGAAATGTGATTAATCCTGATGATATTATTGCTAAATACGGGGCTGATGCCTTTAGAGTTTATGAAATGTTTTTAAGCCCATTTACTCAGTCGGCTAGCTTTCTAGAGTCGGGCGTTGCCGCGGCCAAGTCATTTTTGAATCGAGTCTTCATCTTAAAAGATAAGATTGCTGATAATGCTGAACTAAACAACGAGACAATTACCTTATTAAATCAGACGATAAAAAAAGTCGGCGATGATATTAATAATTTCAAATTTAATACTGCCGTGTCGGCTTTAATGATTTTGAGCAACGCTTTAGCAGATTGTGAATCAATCGATGTAAAAAGCTACAGTATTTTACTTCAACTCCTAGCGCCATTGGCGCCGCACATCACGGAAGAGCTGTGGCAATCACATGGTAATAAAGAATCAATCTTTAAATCTAGCTGGCCAAAGTATGATGAAAAATTATTAGTTAGTGAGCTGACTACAATTGTCGTGCAAGTTAACGGTAAGATGCGTGATACTTTTGAAATCAGTTCATCTTCCAGTGAAGAGGAAATTAAACAGACAGCGCTAGATCGACCAAGTACACAAAAATGGATTGAGCAAAAAGAAATTAAAAAAATAATTATCGTGAAAGGAAAAGTAATTAACATTGTAATTTAAATCACCCCACCCCTAACCCCTCCCCATTCGCAAGCGAATAGGGAGGGGAAGCTAGTTTTCACATGAATACAAGTCACCCCTCCCTACGCTCTGCGTGGGGAGGGGCTGGGGGTAGGGTAAAACACAAAATGAATCTACTAAACGAGACAATAAATCTTTCTAAATTATACGGAGTTAAACCAACGAAAAATCGTGGGCAGAATTTTTTAATTGACGAAACGGTTTATGAAAAAATTATTGATACGGCTGAAATAAAATCAGATGAAACAATTTTAGAAGTAGGACCTGGTCTTGGTTTTTTAACAATGCGAATTGCTAGTTCAGCAAAAAAAGTTGTAGCCGTTGAACTAGATAAAAATTTAGCCGAAGCTTTAACTAATCGTTTGGAATTAGAAGAAGTAAAAAATGTTGACGTCTTTAACGAAGACGTGATGAACCTGATGGCGAAGTGGGTAAAAAGTTTTGAGAAAATTGATAATAAAAAAATCGCTGTCGTAGCAAATTTACCTTACACAATTACTTCAATTTTTTTAAGATTTTTTGTTGGCGGCAATGTTGCAAATATTTTACCCACTCGTTTTATTTTAATGTTACAAAAAGAAGTTGCTGAAAGAATTATTGCTAAAGCAGGGGAGATGAGTTTGCTAGCTTTGTCAGTTCAGCTTTATTCAGAGCCTAGTATTATTCATATCGTTTCTCGAAAATCTTTTTGGCCAGCTCCCGCTGTCGACAGCGCCATAATTTTATTACGCCGCAATGATCAATGGTTGAAAATGCTGAAGGCGAATGGCGGCACTGAAAAAGATTTACTGCGCTTAATGAAAATTGGCTTTAGTGCGCGTAGAAAAATGCTAAAAGCCAATATTGCCAATGGTTATCACGTCTCGGCGCAAGCGGTTGCTTTGTGTCTAGAGAAGGCTAAAATTAGCCCAATGGCTCGTGCTCAAGAGCTAGATTTAAAACAATGGATAAATCTATTGCCGTTAATTAGTTGAAATGTTATAATAATAATATAATTTAGTGTTAGTCATTAACATTAGGCGTTGATTTAATAGTGAGATGTGGTTCGGCTAATAGCTAGTTGTTAGTAGTTAGTGCTTGGTTGTTACACGACCATCACTTATTAACACTAACATGTAGTAATTAGCGCCCACTGACAACTAACTACCAACAACCAGCAACTATAAATCCCATGTCTTTTTTCGACAGGTTAGCTAGGCGATTAGAACTCGATGATTTTGACAAACGTCATAGGACGGCGTTTGTTGCTTTAGGTTGTGTAACAGTTTTGATTTTAGTTTTATGGTTCTTCCAACTAAATAATAATATTATTGATCCGCTTTACGGGGGTCTTAATCCAAATAAATTAAAACAAGAAGCTAGTCAAACTTCTGTACTCTCAGCTGTAGCTGATAATGAATTAAAAAATAAAGATACTGACAGTGATGGTTTAAGCGACTACGACGAAATAAATATTTATAAAACATCAGCTTATTTATCTGACTCTGATAGTGATGGGATTTCTGATATGCAAGAAATTAAAAATGGAACTGATCCAAACTGTGCAGCCGGAAAAGACTGTAGCGCTGTTTCGGCCACGCAAGATTCATCAACTATAACTAACACGGTCTCTCCACAAACTATAACTAATACAGTCACTCCACAAACAAATACCACAACTGATTTAAGTGCTGAAGAAAAAAATGCTCTTAAACAGATTCTTGGTTCAAGTAATGATCCTAAAGTGTTAAGAGAATTTTTAGTAGCGAGTGGAGCGGAACAGTCTTACGTTGATTCGCTCAAGGATCAAGATTTACAAAAAGTGATTAACGAAATTTTGAAATAGTTTATGAAAAAAAATATTTTTTCTTCAGGTTCAATTATTTTACTAATTATATTTTTTAGCGCAGGATTTTTTTTATTTCAATCTAAGCCAGCTAGTGCTATCGCTGACGCCGCTCTTTCCGGAGCGGGACTAGCAGCCCCTGGAGGAATTCCTGTAAAAGACATTGGTGCATCAGTTTTAAACTTTCTTAAAGAAATGGCTCAGAAATCTGGCTCAACAATTTTTAATATCATTCTAACAAGAACAATTAATAAGTATGCTTATGAAACCGCAACTTATTTAGGTTCTGGTAGTAAGGGTCAAGAACCTTTATTCTTTAAAAAAAACTTTGGAGATTTTTTGGCTGATGTTGGAAATAGCGCCCTAGGACAAACGCTTGAAATCATATCTAGAGCTCCAAAAACGGATAAGAATGGTAATAAAAAATTGGACTCAAGTATTGCTGGTCTCGGAATAAATCTTTGTGCGCCTGATTTAGACATTATTAAAAACATTTCTCTTGGTATTGCGGGTGTAAATACTCCACCAGACTTAGAAGCTGGCGCTTGTAATTACAGTAGCCTAAAAGAAGCTTGGCAGGGAGAATATGACGCGAAAATTAAATTTATATTAAAGGACGGAAACTTTGGTAAAAGACTCAGCCAGACACTTGATCCAGGTAACAGCGACGTAGCGGTCGCTTTTAGTCTTTTTAATTTTTCATATGAAAAGCAGGCGAAAGACATAGGTGCTTCTCAACTAACCCGACTAGAACAAAAAGGCTGGAAGTCATTAACTGGTCTTATTAGCGACAAGCCCAAGGGTCCTCCTGGTAGCGCTGAAAGAGAGTTGCAGATGGCTAATGAGCTCCAGGCCATGAAAATTGGTAAATATACCGGAGATGTTTTAGTTGATGCGGCCAATATCTTTCTTAACCAGTTAGCAATGACTGCTTTCAATAAGCTAATGCGCACATTAGGTTCAGATAATAGTAATAGCTCTAGTTTAGCTAGTCCCTATTCGTCAAATGGTGTAGGTGGCGTAACCGAGGTTAATCGTGTTGCCAGTAAATTACTGCAGGCTCAATTTGGTGAACAAGCCGATTATGACGTGCTTAGTCAGTTAACTAATTGTATTAATGAAAGTAACCCAGGCCCAACAGACTGTGTGATTAATCAGCAGTTTGGTCAGGCTATAGAGAGTCAAATAACAATCGCTGAGGCGATTAAATTAGGTTTAATCAATGCTAATAAAAGAGTTGGTTATAATGAACAAGGGGATGATTTGAGTTATAAAGATGGCTATCCATACCGCTCGCTTATTATTTTAAGAAAGTATCGTGTTCTGCCGGTTGGCTGGGAAGTAGCGGCTCAATATATTAAGGCAAATCCAGAAGGAACAAAAATTGTTACTTTACAAAAACTTTTAGAATGTTATGACCCAGCAGATTTAATCTACACTGGCTACAATGAGACTTGGTGTCATGGTTTGATTGATCCGAATTGGGTTTTGAAATTGCCTAAGCTTTATTGTGGTATGAAAGGCTATGGTTCTCAGATTGTAAATAGTCAAATTGTGCCTTCTAACACTGGTTTTTGTGCCGTGAAATCGGACGTCGATTGTTCAAGCAGGGCTTTGACTAACGATTGTTCTACTGACTGGCAAGAATGTACAAAAGATGATGACTGCACAAAAAATACTGATTATCAATGTAACTTTACTATTGCTAAAGATGTTTCTATCGTGCGTGATAATAATTACTGCGCTGATGAGCAGTCTTGCATTAAAGAAAACTCAAATGGTTCTTGCTCTAATTATGGCTATTGTACTGAAGAGCAACGTCGTTGGAGCTTTGGTCAACCAGATGATAATGCTTGTGAGTCGGTAAATAACACTTGCCAAAACTTTACGAGTGACGCAGGCGTAGCTACAGCTTATTTAGAAAATACGCTAGATTATTCAAATTGTGATATTAATAAGGTTGGTTGTAAAAAATATGCCACAGCTGTTAAAACCTACACCCTAGGAACAAACGGGGGAGCCGATAAGATTAGCTGGGATCCAAATGGCAATCATATTTATTTTAATAATAAATCATCTGATTGTGACGCCAGCCAAGAAAGTTGTCATCAGTTTATTAGAATAGCTGATAACCTAGATACTAACTTAATTGCTGACGGTAGTTTTGAAAAATCTAAATGTCTTAGAGATAGCGGCAGCACCTTATTACCAAGTAATTTAAAAGACAATAAGCTTGTAAAACAAGCTAATGCACAAGCTGCTGCCGAACCTTGTCAGCTAACAACTTTTTCTAATTCACCACGCGGTGGTTACTTAGATAACCGTTGGTTTATTGATGTACCTAACCCAGGTGAGTTGCAGGCTGGTATTGTTAATGATAAGGCTAGCACTGGCGGACAAAGTTTATATGTAAAAAGCTCGACTGGCGGTGGAGGTATTTGGGCTGGTGATACAAACACTAATAGTATTTTACCGACTGGTTTCCGCTTTGAAGATGATCGTTTTTACACCTTGAGCGCAAATATTTTTGTAGTTAATAATAATAATCCTGCAAAAGACAAAGTTGGAGTTAGTCTTGGTACTCAGAAAGCTGAGACAACTACAACTAATGCTTGGCAATCAGTTACTGTTACTTATTATCGCTCACCAGGTGCTGCAGCTACAGGCTTTTATATCCAAGGTTACGATACAACTGAATTTTATATTGATGATCTCAAGTTATCTGTTGGCTCAACCGATACATCTTATAGCGATTATCTTGATAATAACCTTGTCTACGAGAAGCTTTTGCCAAGCTATTTAGAAGCTAGCTGCTATAAAGCAGTTGGTTCTAACTATGAATTAAAAGATGATGCACCTGCTAAATGTAGGGAATTTGTTAGAAAATGTAATGCCGAAGAGGTTGGCTGTAGAGAATATACATCAAATAATACTGGCATTGCGGTAACAGCTAAAGTAAAACCAAAAGATATTTGTCCTGCATCTTGTGTTGGTTATGACGTTTTTGTCGCTCAACCAACTTATTTCTCAGCTATCCAATCAGCCTACTTTATTCCAAGTTCAGCTAGACAATGTAGCTCACAGTCAGCTGGTTGTACGGCCTTTACTAATCTTGATAAGTTAGATCAGGGGGGAGAGGCAACAGAGTATTATAGTTATTTAAGAACCTGTATTAAACCTGATGTGAATAGCTGTGGTGAATTTTATACTTGGGAAGGTTCTGATGAATCTGGTTATCAGTTGAAAGTTTATTCCTTAAAGAAAAATAATAGTGAGCCAGCCAGTACCTTAAGTTCAACCAATGAAGCTTCGCTCTGTAATGAAGAAATTTTCAAAAAACTTCCGTCCGATCCTGGATATAATTATGATTGTAGAGAATTTTATGGTCGCGATGGAACCGTAACTTATCATTTGTATACTCGAACAATAAGTTGTTCGGATGATTGTCATCCTTATCGTCGTGAAGCCACTCAAAATGAATGTACTTCTGGTGGTGGTATTTGGGAAGCAGCTCAATCACGTTGTCTTTATTACTCAGTACCAGGCGAGGGAACAAGTTGTAGTGCATCCGAAGTTGGTTGTCGTGAATACACTGGTAATATTGCTAACAACGTTAGAATTGTTAATAATAAAACTTACGATTTTGAAAGTGAGACTGAGCCAACGGATGGTTGGGATGGTGGAGTTTCTAGTAGCACTTCGCTTCAGCTCGGAAAGCACTCCTTGTTGGGAACGAATATTTCTAAACTAGTGGGTAAGTATGACATGTCTATTACTCCGGCTACTTTAGGTGTTAAAAAAGATGAATCTTATACAATTTCTTTCTTAGCAAAATCTCAAGCTGGTAGTGGTGTTGATATTCAAGGCATTGATTTAATAAATGCAAAATCGCCAAATCCAGATTCAGCTGCTTTTATAACTAGCGGAACAAGGGTTGGTGCTGAATGGAAGCTATATACCTTTAATCTTGATAAATTAAATCACGAGGTCTCTCCAATTATAGAAGCTAATGGCGGCAGAGATATAACTGGAGAGAAAATAAGAATTAATTTTTCCGGCCCAGTTTATATTGATAATATTAGTTTAAATGAGATTCCTGATCGTTACTTCTTGATTAAAGATTCTTGGTCAACACCTGAAGAATGTGATCAAACCGTTACTGGTGCTTATTCTCCGCGCTATATGTTAGGTTGTAGCCAATATCAGGATAGTGCTAGCGCTACTATAAATTTGCATAGTTTTAGTAGCTTGTGTCAGGACTCGGCCGCTGGTTGCGAACAAATGATTGATACTCAGAATTCGAATGATTATAAAGCCAGTAATAATGGAGCAGCCGTAGCCGCTGATAGCATTATTAATGTGGTTTATGATCCTAATAAGCAATGTAACCAAGAAAACAAAGGCTGTCAGAGATTGGGTCTAGCAACAACTTACAACACCATTACAACTTATTCAGATATTTATAAGAATAATGATCCAGATAGTTATGAAACAACAAGCTGTACTGCAGCGGCAGTAGGTTGTAGTCAATGGTCTGATGGTAATGGTGGAACAACATATTTCAAAGATCCAGGTAATATGGCTTGCGAATGGCGTCAAAGAGTTGGCTCTAAAACAGGCGAATATGAATGGCTAAAGAAGTCGGTAAAAACTTGTAACGGTGATGCAGCTAAGAATTTATGTTCAACTGATAGTGACTGTGATGCAGGAGTTAGCTGTAAGTTAATTAGCGATGAAGATTGTATTACAAGTTATGATAAAACAATTGGTATTGGTGGAATCGGTAATCGCACATCTCAACCAGCAACTTGGGCAGGAATTTGTAACAATACTCAAGCTGGTTGTACAGAATATATTGATCCAACATCTAAGTTTAATGAAAATATAATAAGTAACCCAAGCTATTTAAAGTCAGGCGAATATTGGACAAATGTTGGGGCAAGTGAAGCTAAGCAATCTGTCACTATCTCACCGCAAACAGTTTATATTATAAAAGGCATGGGCGATGATGGCTCTGCTAAAGTTAAAATTAATTGTCCAAAAGTTGGCACGGACGACAGGTTAAGAGTATTAGACTCCAGTAATAATTTTTCTGTTCTGATTGATTCAAATACAAATCAGCCAAAATATGAAACGGACTATATTGCCGGAACTACTGGTTCTAATGGCAGTAAAAACGAGAGCTTAGAATTCTATTATCAGAGCACTAATCCTGTCTCAGTTCAGTGTACTGTAACGCGAAACAACCGCACGGACGGTCAGCCGGTTTATTTGCGACAAGCTATCGTTAGCTATCAACTCGCGCAGAATTTAGACAAGACGTCAGCTAATGGTGTTGTTAAGTTTGATAGTGGGCAAATCCTCTTTAACGAAAGAGCCCAAAGTGGTTCGAATAAAAAAGCTTTAGTATATAACGCTGATACAACTTTTGACACTAGTGTTGATGGCAACACACCAGATTCTATCTCTACGCCAAAAAATGCCAACGTTATTCTTAAGGTAAAAGCTGATCGAAGTTGTGCTAAATGGTTGTCTTGTTTGACTTATATTCCTGATCCTAACGACAGCAATAAAAAAATCTGCCTTGACGTTGGTTTGTGCGATAAGATGGGGGACGGCGGAGTTTGCGCTAACTTTGTAGACAATATTCCTAAGCAGAATCAACAACAAGGTAAAATTGCTAACTTAAGTGGTTATAGCAAGGTTGGTTATGTTGACAGTGCTAAGGGGTCTTTAACTCTAAATGACTACTATAATATTGCTTCAATGACCCAGGTGGGTGATACTGTTTCTATTGCTAACGGTAACTTTGAAGCAGGTGGTGATTGGGTTGATTCGAGCAATAAGGCTGCGACAATTTTAACTCAGCCAGATCAAATTGATGCTTTGAGCTTAGCCCCAATTAAGTCGGTTCAAGATAAATCTCTGCAAACTTCTAACTATCTCGTGCCGGAGGGTAAGGGAATACTTAAGATGGCAGCAGGAACAACTTTCTCTCAAGCAAGTTCAATTAACTTGAGCTTAAATTCAAATTACGTCTTAACTTTTTACGCTTATAATAAGGGTGATGGTTTTAAGGTTAGCTTTGTTAGCACAACGCCTAATGGTGAAGGCAGTTTTGATTTAGCTACCTTTGGAGCTGATAGCACTAAGAACAAATGGGTGAAGCATTCTCTTGGCTTTAAGGCATCAGCCACGTCTTATAAAATTAAGTTTAGTAACACATCAGCAACGGCGGGCGAGGCTTACTTAGATGATCTTAGAATAGCGCCAGGTCTTAATAATCGTTGTTCAGATCCAGCCAATATTGAATCTCAGTTATCAAAATGTAATGACCCAATGTCGGCCACTAAGAAGCCTAGCTATATTGGCTCTTCTTGTAGGCTTTATGCTAGAGAAAATTCATTGGCTTGTAATTATATTGATGCCCAAAATATTCGCCACAAGGGTGTTTATGGTTACTGTTTAGAAGCAGATCCAAAAAATCCTGCAACTTGTTTGCTCTGGTATCCGACAAATCGCATTGCTGGTGATCAAAATGAAGAAATGCCACCTATTAATTTTAATGGTTCAAATGTTAGCTATTGTATGGACGTTAAAGATGAGTGCTCTGCTACTAGCTCTGACACGCCACAATTCTATTGCAATCAGTTTATTAAAGTAAGTAGCGATAGTTACTACTGGTATCAAAGAATGGCAGATGGTTCTAACTTTAAGATGCCAGACAGTTCGTCAGATAAGAAGTGCAGTATAGACGGGAAAAGCTGTACGAATGATACTGAGTGTCCTAATCTTCCTCAGACTTGTGTAAGTAATACTGCCTGCAGCATTACTGGTCTAACTCCCTGTCCGGTAACTGGTAACCCGCCTAGGACATACTGTCCTGACGCTGCTCAAACCTGTGTCGGCAAGGTAAAGTTCCCTGAAGATCCGCTTTTCTTTAGGCCTTATTCACCTACGCCTACGAGTGTTCGTGCAATTGATTTTGGTAAGAAGGCTGGTTTAAATGTGGTGCAGCCAATGCCGATTGAATCAATTAAGAGAAATACATCTCCAGGTTTCTTTGGGGCATTTACATCAGCTATGGATATAAATAGTTCAAAAGAAATACTTTCTCCTGCCTTCAATAAATTTTTCCCTTACTATGGAGATAACAATAGCCTTGGCTCTCGTTGTACGACGCTTCCTAATTTTCAATTTAGTTATGGCAGTCCTTATACTGAGGCTGGTCGATATCCTTATGAAGATTACTTTAATGGAACCACGGGAGATGGTCCGTCTACAAATAATCCTAATATGGGCAGCTGGGATCACTGCAACATTAAGTATGCTGCTATTGGAGATCTCGAAAGTGGTGCATGCAATGATGGGGGATGCAAACCAGGCTCGATAAAAGATGTTCATAATTTTATAGAATGCAATTCAGGTTCTTGTACTGTATGGGACAGTTCTCGAAATAAAACATGTTCTATTGGGGGAGACAATGTATCTGGTTGGACATTGAACGTTAATGGTAATAACTTAGGGGATGATGGGTTCTGTGTTGGTTACTGCTGGAATAGTACCGGCAAGTACTCGGTTGCTGAAAGCTTTACTAAGGCACAGGCAGCTCTAAAGAGAATCTTTATTACTAAGCCAAATGATAATCCATGGTTGCTTTATGAATTAGTTGGTAATAACTATAGCAAAGTGACCGCAATGAATTCTGTAGACAAGCCTGTTCCTTGCGCCGGAGGTGTTCGTCCCGCAACGGTCGACCCTGTCGGCAATACTGATTATTGCTATATTGATCCTGTTATAAGTAATTTCACTATTAATGGAAATAAAGGCTTAGATGAAAACGAAAGTATTCATTCTAATTCGCCTTATGCTGTTCTTAGTTTCAATACTAAGACCGATCCAGAACAATTGCCAATTAAGAGTATTGATATTTATTGGGGATACAAGAACTCATTAGGGGGAGACGAAATAACCCACCTAGGACCAAATTTGGCTGATGCTAATCCTAGGATTATAACTAAGCGACTTGAATATTACAAAATACGACCAGGTAATTATCCGACTGTGTGTAATGATGATTATTGTCACCTTAAGATAAAGATAGTGATCACTGATAACTGGAAATATAGTACTGAAAAATACTTTGGTAAGACTGGTACTGATACTGATTTTAGAGAGGTTTGGGTTTATAAACCTCAATAAATACCTATAAATATAGATAGTATTGACAAAAGCTATTAAAAGTAGTATGCTTTAGGTAACTAAAGAAAACTAGTCTATCAGCTGTTAGGGGTAGATATTTGAAAATTTTATAAAAGAAGGAGTTAAAAATGAAAAAGCTAATTATTATATTAGTCGGGCTATTTTTATATAGTTCGGTTTACGCAATGAATTGGGTGCCGCTTAATTTAGGCACTACAAGCAACGTAAAAAAAGTTGTGTTTATTAATACAACAACAGGCTATGCAATCTGCTCTCCGGGCGCAATAGTTAAAACAACTAACGCCGGCGCCAGCTGGACAACACTCTTCACTAGTAGTACTGAGGGTTTATTCGGGATTACTTTTGTTGACGCCAATACTGGTTATGCAGTGGGAACGTCTGGGCTTATGCTCAAGACTACTAATGCAGGAGCGAATTGGACAATAAGTTATCCGGGATCAGATCAGCTGTTTGACATTTATTTTTTAAATGCCCAAACTGGTTGGATTGTTGGTGATTTTTCAACTTGCCTAAAGACCACTAACTCAGGAGTCAACTGGACAATGCAGCAGGTTCCACTTAGCAACGGTTTACTTGTATCAGTTACCTTTAATAATGGTAAAGGGTTTATTGGTGTATCTATCAGTGGTACTAATTTATTAACGACTACTAACGGTGGAACCAACTGGGTCGATAATAAAATTAGAGCAGGTGGTATCAGTAGCCTGGATATTAGCTTTGTCGGAAATTTCGGTGTCACCGTTGGTTCAGAAAATTTAGTCAATAACGTTGTTAGACCACTTATCTTTATGACCAGTAATAATGGTCAAAACTGGGTTGAGCACTTAGTGGCTGATAAAAAAGCTTTTCTGGCCTCGGTTGATATTTGTCAATCCAATCCAAATATAGTTTTTGCTGTAGGTAATTATTACAATGATTCGGTTAATGGAAACAAGGGCTTGATTATGCATTCGACAAACGGCGGAGTTAGCTGGATTAGTGAAGTCTGGAACTCCAACCAAATATTAACTGGCGTAACAACAACTTCGACCGATGTTTATATCGTTGGTGATGGTGGCTTTATTTATAAAGCTGCACTTCCAGTCGGTATAAATCAAATCGGCTCAACAGTTCCCGACAAATATATTTTGTCGCAGAACTATCCTAATCCTTTTAACCCAGTAACAAACATCGAGTTTTCTATTCCAAAAAATGGAGCAGTAAAACTAACCGTGTTTGATATCTCGGGTAAAGAAGTTGCAATCTTAGTTAACCAAGTTCTTTCCATCGGGAAGTATAAAGTTGATTATAATGCATCAAATCTATCAAGCGGTACTTATTTCTATCGCTTGCAAGCAAATGATTTCGTTAGTACTAAAAAAATGGTACTGATAAAATAAACCTCTATTCTCCCAAGATAGAGCAAGGTCCCGATTCATGAATTTGAGTCGGGCCTTTTTAATTTAGTGAACTCACCCCTAGCCCCTCTCTATCCCGCTAAAGCGGGCAGAGAGGGGAAATTATGGATAATAGTTTTGCTTTGTTCTAGTTATTAAAACTTCAGTTTATTAATACACAGCATCTAAGGCCATTACCAAGGACATATAAATTTAAAAGATGATATATAAATTTCCCCTCTTTGCCCGCCGAGTCGGAGGGCAGAGAGGGGCTAGGGGTGAGTAAGCTATCACAGTGTAATTATAATTCAATGGAAACAACCAAGATTTACTTAATTCTAGACTCTTGTTGCCAACATATTTTTTTGCTATATTTATAGCCTAACCCTCTATTTTATTAACACCCGTTAGCCGGGGCTAATTTAGAGGTTTTATGAGCAAAGAACTAACTAATATGGATATCATTGAAGTCCTTAAAGACTTTTCTGAAAAAATGGATCGTCAATTTGAAAAACTTAATCAAAAGATTGATGATTTTAGAGCTGAGGTAAACCAAAAGTTTATTGAGGTTGACTAAAGACTAGATTATCATGAAACTTGGCTTAATAGGATTGAGGGTCGCTGTAATAAGATAGAGAATAATGTAGTTAATTTGGTTGGTTTATTAAGAGACAAGGAAGTTATTTCTGTTCATGAATCAGCCCAACTTCTTTCTTCTAAAGGCCTTAACTAGTTTTTAAATTAATTTTGTTTTCGGCACAGTCGTTTCTTATTGACTGTGTCGTTTGTTTTGCCCTACCCCCAACCCCTCCCCATCCTTTTAGGATGGGGAGGGGTGACTGTTATTTACCTAAACACCATTATGTTTAGCTTCTTGGTCTCGGCATAGTCTCCGGCTCGGGACTGTGCTGTTATAATATTTAGCTTTGGATTTATCTAATATGCACTTATACATAAAAGTTTATGTCAAAGCTAAAGGTATTTCAGTTTAAAAATTTGGTATTTAAATTTCCCCTCTTTGCCCTCCGACTCGGAGGGCAAAGAGGGGCTAGGGGTGAGTTCCGCTTTTGGTGGACTGTGTTGTTTTAGCGCTTTGCAATAAGTCTTGTTTTTTTAGGGTTTTTCTTATACTATGATTTCTATGGCTAACAAACAGTAATTTTGTTTAAACAAGACAATAGATTAGCTAAAAACTTATAAATTTAGAAAATTATGATAGATCTACCAAAGGCTTATGATCATTCTTTAGTTGAGGGTGATATTAGCGATAAGTGGGAAAAAGCTAATGCTTTTAAGCCAAATCAGGATGAATCAAAAGAACCATTTTGTATTTTATTTCCACCGGCCAATGTAACCGGTGTACTTCATTTAGGTCATGCTTTAACAGTTGCTATTCAAGATATCATGGTTCGCTTTCATCGAATGAAAGGTTTTAATACTTTATATATTCCCGGCACTGATCACGCGGCGATTGCCACCCAAGCTAAAGTTGAAGCCGAACTTTATAAGAAAGAGAAAAAAACTCGTCGTGATTTTTCACGTGAAGACTTTTTAAAATTAGTTGAACAATTTGCGGCTAATTCGCAAACCACAATTCTTAGTCAGCTTAAGCAACTCGGCGCCAGTGTTGATTGGAGTCGCTTAGCTTATACGCTTGATGAAACAAGAACTATTGCAGTACGCACAGCCTTTAAAAGACTGTTTGATCAAGGTTTGATTTATCGTGGTTCACGTTTAGTAAACTGGGATCCAAAATTACAAACCAACGTGTCCGATGATGAAATAGATTGGAAAGAAGAAACAACAAATTTTTATTATCTTAAGTACGGTCCATTCACAATTAGCACCGCTCGTCCCGAAACAAAGTTTGGTGATAAGTATGTTGTAATGAATCCCAAAGACAAACGTTATGCAGCCTATGAGCATGGACAAAAAATTGAAGTTGAATGGATTAACGGTCCGGTTACAGCCACGATTATAAAGGATGAAATTGTTGACATGGAATTTGGTACTGGTGTTATGACAATTACTCCAGCGCATGATGCTGTCGACTATGACTTGGCAAAAAAATACGATTTAGATATTGAACCAGTCATTGATTTACGCGGTTGCTTATTGCCGATTGCTAGTGAATTCGCTGGTCAACATATAAATAAAGTTAGGCCATTAATTATTGAAAAATTAGAGCAAAAAGGCTTGCTAGAGAAAGTTGAAACAAACTATGTTCACCGCATTGCGATTAATAGTCGCGGCGGCGGAACAATTGAACCCCAAATTCGTGAACAATGGTTTATGGCGGTTGATAAGCCTTTTGTTCTAGAACACTCAGAAATAGACGGAATTGCCTCTGGTTCTTCGGTTACTTTAAAGCAACTTATGCGCCAGGTAATAGAATCTGAACAAATAAAAATTATTCCTGGTTATTTTTCAAAAACCTATTTCCACTGGATTGATAACTTACATGATTGGTGTATTTCTAGACAAATTATTTTTGGTCATCAAATTCCTGTCTGGTACCGCGCCTCCGCTGAAGCTTCGGCGGGCAAGTCTGATAGAGAAATGTTTGTCGGCTTAAGTAGACCGGACGGTGATGATTGGGAACAAGATTCAGATACGCTCGATACTTGGTTCTCATCTGGGCTTTGGACTTTTTCAACTTTAGGTTGGCCAGAAAAAACTGCTGACTTAAAAATGTTTCATCCCAACACTCTTATCGAAACAGGTTATGATATTTTATTCTTCTGGGTTGCACGCATGATTTTAATGTCAGGTAGTCTTTTAGGACAAATTCCTTTTAAAACAATTTATTTGCATGGTTTAGTTAGAGACTCTGAAAGACAAAAAATGAGTAAGAGTAGCGGTAATGTAATTGATCCACTTGATATAATGAAGAAGTACGGAACCGACGCTCTAAGATTTTCGCTTGTGTATGCCAACGCTGGTGGAACCGATATGGCATTCATGGAAGATCGCGTTAAGGGCATGAAACATTTTGCTAATAAGCTTTGGAACATTTCAAGATTTGTTGTGTCCAATACTTTGACAGGGGATAACAAGACTGAAGATTTTTCAAGCGCTGAAAAGCCAACTACTTTAACCGAAGCTGATAAACAGATAATGGAAAAATTAGAAACAGTTAGAAATGAAGTAACTAATTACATTGAAACATTTAGATTTAATGAAGCCGCTCAAGCAATTTATCAATTTGTTTGGCATGAATTTGCTGATAAATACATTGAAGCCAGCAAGGAACAATTACGAGACGAAACCTTGGCTTTGAATACGAAAATAATATCAATGTACTGTCTAAAGACTTCATTGAAGATCCTACATCCATTTATGCCATTTATTACTGAGTATATTTGGAGCTTACTTGATACTAAGACTTTGCTAGTTAGCGAAAAATGGCCTGACTAAGACAATTTTATCGATTCAAAGAAGACAAAATTAAAAGCTACTTTTTATGCTAAAAGTAGTTTTTAGTTGCTTTTTTAATATTTGTCAAATTATGTTATAATAAAGTTGTTTAGAGCATGAAAAAGTTTTGGCATTTGCTGTAATGCTGTGGTATAATATAGCTATATTATAGATATTCACTATGGCTTATTCTCCGATAGCTAACTCTTTAAATGACGGGTTAAATAATCAGCCCTTTGTTAGCCCCGAAGATCAAGCCAGAGTATTTCATGCCAATCAAGAGCAAAAAAAGAATAAATTTGCAGGAGATTTGGCAAATAAAACTGATCAGGGTGCTGATGGAAGAAATTTTGATGATATAAGTAAGATTCCAACTGCAAGTCAGGCTGAAACCGTAGCTCAAAGTCAGGGTACTTCCTTGAAAGGATTGTTGAATAATGTTAAGCAGGTGCCAAGTAAATTAAAAGAAGCTAAGAAAGAATCAGATAAATATACTGGTCGTTTGGGTATGACTAAGGATGGTATGTCCTCGATTGACATAAATGATCCGAAAGCCAGAAAAGAAAAGTTTGGTGTTAATTCTGCTGGTAGTATGAAGAGTTTGATGGGTGATGTGTTTAGAAAAGCTAAGGCTGAAAAGAAAAATGGTGCTTTAGGTAAAGTTAAGGATGAAGCTGTGGCTGCAGGGCAGAATGCTATAAGCATGGCTACTAGTGAGTTGTTACAGAAGTCTTGGTTGAATGCGATAGATAGCTGGGGTTTGACTGTTCTTTTTTATATTAATTTCCATGTCTTTTGTCGCTTCGTTTTTGGACCAAAATTATTTTGTAAACTAGGTCATGAATGGACCGGCGGTAAGTCTGGAGGCAAAACAGCCAGTGTTGGTCAAAGTGCTAGTAAGGGTGCCGGCAAATCATCGGTTGGTTCATCTGCGGAAAGCCTTTTTGGACTGCCTTTTGCCGCGCTTGGCTTAGCAGAGGGAGCTTTACTTGGTTTAGTAGATCTTATAATACTGTTTGTTGTTTTGCTCCAGCTATCATTTTGGGTAATTATTATTTTAATCATGTCAGGAAGCATGGATACAATTTGGGATTTCTTAGGTACTATTTGGACTTTTTTTACGTCTTAGAGCTACATTATGAGAGGAAATTTTTTAAAATTTTTAGCTAATCATAAATTATCATCGAGTCTTTTTCCGATTATATTATTGGTGGTTCTTTTCGTTTTCTTTCCTCGGGCAACCCACGCAGTTGACTTAATGAACGGTGTAACATCTGTTGTTGGTTTGATTGTTTACGCTTTTGTCTGGATTTTGGGAAAAATCTTGATTGTTTTAATTAACTTGGTTATTTGGGTGGCGACTTACAATGATTTTATTAATGCTAAAGCCGTGTCAAATGGTTGGGTTATTTTGCGCGATCTTTGTAACATGTTTTTTGTCTTGATTTTATTGGTAATTGCTTTTGCTACAACTCTAAATCGTGAGAGCTATGCTATGAAGGCTTTGCTGCCAAAGTTTATTATCGCAGCTATCTTAATCAATTTCTCAAAATTAATTTGCGGCGTTATTATCGATTTTGCGCAAGTTATAATGCTTACTTTTGTAAATGGTTTTCGTGATATTGGAGGTGGTAACCTAGCTGATATGTTGGGCATCACAAGTATGTTGGGCATGGACCAGAATAGTCAATGTGCCAAAGACATAACCAGCTGGACAATCATGGGAACTTTTGTTTTGGCTTTATTATACGTGCTGGTTGCAACAGTGGTTATAACAGTAATTTTGTTTGTGCTAGTTATGAGAATGGTGATGATTTGGATTTACGTGGTTCTATCACCAATGGCTTGGCTTTTGTCAGTTTTACCAGCCACGCAAAAATATGCTAATCAATGGTGGCAGCAGTTTGCTGAAGCAGTTTCAACTGGCCCGATTTTAGCTTTTTTCATTTGGTTATCTTTTGCAAGCGTAACGGTTGGTATGAAGGGAACAGAAATTATGCCTAACACGCCTAAGCCGTCGGCCGCTGCTAATGAGGCTGGTTATATTGACAAGGGTTTAAATAATGTTGGTGATCCTTGTGCTGGAAACTCAGAAAATGGTACGCCTGATTCAATGTTGAAATTTGTTATTTCAATCGGTTTATTAATGGGTGGATTAATGGTTACTAAACAAGCCGGTGGTGCGATTGGTGGTATTGCCGGTGGTGGTCTATCTAAGATTACGAACGCCGCTAAAGGCGCAAGGGATTGGGCTAGCAAAAATACTATTGGTAGAGCAAAAACAGCGGCGATTGATACAAGTAAAGCTGCTGCCAGAACAGGTATTGGTATGGCTGGTTTTGCTGCTGGTAAAGCGGGTAAGCTAACAAATAAGGTTTTTGGCGGTAAAGCAGGTGATTCTTTGCAAAAGGGTGGGCAGTTTATGAAAGACTGGCGTACTGACATGAAAGAGACAAGGAAAAAGGCCAAAGAAACTAAGATGAAACAAACTTTGGAAAAACTTGGCATGAAAGAAACCAGCATGGCTTCTTATGGTGAATTCCAAAAGACAACCTTGGCACGTAGTGCTAAGGGGGTAGCTATGGCTGGCGCCGGAGTTTTGACTGGTAATCCATTAATGATGGCTGGTGGTGTCATAGCCGGTGCTGGTATGACTGGTTATTCTTTGGGTAGTAAAAAATTGGCAGGTGGAATCAAAAATTGGGCTGCCAATAGAGAAAAGAATAAGAATTTGGAAGAATTAAAAAAACAAACTAATTCGGATGAACATAGCATGACTGATGACAAGCAGAAAGGTTTAGATAATCTGGCGCTAGCGCATAGCCAGAGGGTTGAGAAAATAAATTCTCGAGAAGAAGACGAGCTGGATAGAAGAGAAAAGGAGAAGGAAAATTATATAGCTCAAAATCCTGAAGACGCGGCTGAGGCTGAGAAAACATGGGAGAAAGATAAAGAAAAAGTTAAAAATAAATACGCTTCATTAAGAGAGGCGTCGAAAGATAAGCACGATGAAGACGTTGATACTTTAGACCAAAATCTAAGAGCAGATCCTCGATATAAAGGAAAAATAAGTGATAAACAACAGTATTACGAAGCCTCCAAGGAGGTTATTGATCGTGATAATAAAACAAAGACTCTAAATGACGAAAAAGCTATTGCTATTGCAAAAAATAAAGAGTTAATGGAAGCGGAAATTGAAGCAGTTAATAAGAACTTTAAGGGATCTACTTTAGCTAAGAATATGGAAGTAGCTAAGGTTAAAAATACTTTTGGTGAAAATGAAACTAAGATTAACGAGAGTCATCAGAAAAAAATGGAAGATCTTAATTTCCGTTATAAAGATGTACCAGCCGAAGCCTCGCAGTTAAAGAGACGTATTAGCAGGGGCCTAGATGCCACTGGTAACTATGTTGAAAAATATCAGCCTAATAGAGTAAGTATCAAAGCGGCTGAAGCCGGAGCTAAGGAATTAAAGAACGCTAAGGATACGGTTTACCAGCTAGGTGTGAGTGATGTGGGTAGTTTCAAGGGAAACGACTTTGCTACTGGTAAGGGCCTAACCTCTGAGCAAACGAAGATGTTTAAGGAATTATCTGGTGCGGGTGAAGATGCTAAGAAAGCCATAAATAACATGGTTAAAGGCCTTAAGGATATGAAAGCAAATTCCGCCAATCTATCATCGGCTCAAAAAGGAATGATTCATGATATGAAAAAAGGCTTTGCTTATTTCCAGGCTGAAAAACCTGGTGAGGCAGCTGCTTTACAATCCATTATGAGTGAATTAAATAATTTTGATACGGGTCATGATAAGGGCTGGATAAGAGTTGAAGATTTTGGTCCAAAAAAGAAAACCTAATTTAATATATGCTTACCATTGACGAAGCCATTGAAAAATTTAATCGCGAAATACCCGAAGAAGTTCAATTAAGCTGTGAGGCTGATTTTGTCTTAAAACCTTTGGAAGAAATAGAAGAGCGATATGGTATTACCTTATCACCCTTACTAATACTTTTTGTATTAGGTGAGGTGGTTGGTGATGATTTGATAACCTATATTGAAAATGAATTTTCTTTCGAAGAAAAGAAAGCTGCTGTTTTAGCATCGGAAATTCAAGATAAAATTTTTAAGCCTCTCTTTGATCGTATAAACTTTTTGAATGATCATCCAGAAAAAGAAATGACGCTTGAGCAGGAAAAGTATTATGTAGAAAATATATTTAAAAAAGGAATCTTAGCTGAATTGAATTATGATCCAATTGTTAAAGATGCTGTTAATCGTCGTTTGTTCTTTATTTTAGCGCGTGATGCTGATTATAGAAGAAGATTAGAACAATCAATGTATGACAATGTTGAGCTTTTAACAAGTCAGTCAATTATGATTGACGGTAGAGAACAGCCTGCCACTATTAGTAATTGGCTAAAAGATTTTATTGCTCATTATGGTAGTCAAAGTTATAACAGTGTTAGTGTTTCTTCGTTTTTGGTAAACTCTGATAATGGTAAAAAACTATCTGCTGAAGATAGAGCTAAATTAGCCGATGTTATAAAAATTTATACTAACATTAAATTTTTCCCTGATAGTATGCCTTCGGATAATGGTGAAGACTGGCAAATAATTCCTTATGAGATTGAAGTGATGCCAGACTCAGAGAGGGATTTTAGTGAAGAGACTACTGAATTAGCTGAGGAGAAGCTAAAAGTAATTTTACATGAAGTGCCTTTACCGAATAAACCCGCGAATAAAACCGAGCTAAAAACTATTAGTCCATCGCTTCCACCTCTAGCTCCAGCTCCGGTTCCTGCAAAGATTGTTGAGCCAGTTAAGCCTTTAGCTGAAACAGGGGATGAAGAGGACTTAGTTGAACTTAGAAATATGTTATTGCAATATCCTGCTGGTAGTCTAGAAAGAGCTGCAATCGAAGAGGAAATAAAGAAGAAAAGTGGTTAGTTGTTGGTTGACAGTTGTTAGAAAAGCTCTGACAACTAAATTCCAGTAACTAACAATTAACTAATAAACTTTATGGAGGGAAAAAGTTTAAAATTAGGTAATTTAAAAATTTATAACGAAAGTTTTTCTTTATCGAATCATGTTTGGAAAATAATTAATCAACATAATTATTTAATTAAACAAACTATTGGCCCACAATTTATAAGATCAGTTGACTCGATATCAGCTAATATAGCTGAAGGTTTTGGAAGGAGCACGAAAAAAGAAAAAATTCGTTTTTATATTTATGCTAGAGGCTCTGTGTATGAATCATTGGATTGGTTAGAAAAGTGCTATCGGCGCGATATTATAAATAAATCTGATTATGTTAAAATGTATCTGTCGCTTATGAGTTTACCGATAAGGCTGAATGCTATTATTAGAACAACTAAACAATTAAAATATTGATAATGGTCAACTAACACCTAGTTACCAACTACTAACAACTACTTTCCCATGCTGTCCTACTTACAAAAATTTAATGATTTGCCTAAAGAAATTAAAGCGGCCGTTGCATCGAATGAAGCAGCGGCTCGTATTGCTACTATTGGTCAGCAGTATGGTCTTGATTTAGCTACGACTATAATGAAAGTAATGGTCAAGGAAATTACTTTAGATGGCTTAGGTGCTTATTTTGTTAATCAAAATAATCTACCACTTGAAAAAGCACGTTTGCTAGAAAAGGATTTAAGAAAATATATTTTTAACACAGTAATCGATTATTTGTTAGGTGCTAGTGCTGGTCCAAAGTTAGTCTTCTCCGAAGCAGACGAAAAAGAAGTTAAAGAGAATGCTCAGCCTGTCAAAACTGTTGATTTTGATGCTGCGATTGAAGAGGCGGTTGTCCGAGTTTTGCAGAAATCTAGGATTAGTCTAACTGATCCTATTATGAATGCTAAATTCCGTCAGGTTATTAAAACTTATTTGCGTTTAACACGTGACAAAATTGCTACAGTTGAAGCTTTAAGCAAGGCAAGTGAGTTAGGCGGCGTAGCTTTAAGCCGCGACGCGGTTGATAGAGCAATGTCTATAGCTGATGCCGAGCTTAATGAACTTAAAAAAATATCAAGCACGCCTAAGCTTAAAATTCCTGTACCTGAAGATAAGCACGTAGTGCCACCTAAATCCGAGCTAGCCAATCCATTTAATCGAATTACCAGAGAAGCCGAGTATAATTTAGAAGCTAGTCTTAAGGCAGAGGGTAAACTTAAGATAAATAAAGCGCCAGAGCCTATTATGGACGCTAGTCATGAATTAGCACCGCCAGTGCCAGTAATTATTGAACAACCTAAAGTAAAGGTTGAAGATTCGATTGCACCAGTAACGCCAGTGGCAAGAAAAATTATCAAGGATGCTTTAGTTAATAATAAGCCGATTGATAAGCCCGATTTGCGTCGCTTGGCTGATCAAACTAAAACTAAGGCCCCAGTCGTTAATTTAAAGTTATCTTCCAGTGGTAAAGTTAAAATGGATGACATACGTTTTACGCCTCAAGTTTTAAGCCCGGTTGATGAGTTGCGTTATATGTCTTTGAAAACTTTTCGTCGTTTAAATCCAGATCCAATTAAAGCAACTGATAAAATAAAAGAGAAACTAGAATTTTTGGGCCGTGATGACTATTCTAAAAAAATTCAGGGGATTGTGGCTTGGCAAGAAAGCCCGCTAAATAAAATGTATTTAACGGTTTGTCGCCGCGCCCTAGAAGTCGGCAAGCCAGTAACCGATATTCTCCAAGAAGAATTAAGTAACGAACCTAGTTCGCTAAAACCAGAAGAATTATCGGCAATTATTTCTCTTAACCATGTTTTGAAGTTTTAGTTTATGATGCAGTTTACAGTTCCACAATTTATTGATGTTGAAGATAAAATTTTTGGTCCAATCACTGTCCGCCAATTTGTGATTGAATTAGTTACCGCTCTTTTAATCGCGCTTTGCTATCGTTTATTTGATTTTAGTTTGTTTATTGTTCTAGGACTATTTTTATTTTCAGTCGGTACAATTTTTGCTTTTGTTAGGATTAATGGCGCTCCATTTCATTACTTTGTGCTTAATTTAATCGAGACTTTAAAAAAACCTGGCTTACGTGTTTGGTATAAAGATGATACACTAAGAACAGGCGTGGAGTTTGATACTCTTCCTGTTTTGGCGCCAGTTGTTGCTTCAGGCAGGCAATATTCTCAAAGTCGCCTTAATGAATTATCCTTAATTGTTGACACTCAAGGTTCTTATCAAGGTGAATCATCTGATGACGTTGTAATTCAACTGCACAAGGATATTCCCGCTGATTTTTCATAATTGTTTATGGCTAAAAAACCAACTCCAATTCATCCTTCGACTCTGAAATTTCTTGATATTGCTGGTATTCGTCAAGATACTGTCATTATGAAAGACGGCGATTTGCGGTCAGTTATTATGGTATCTAGTATTAACTTTGCTTTGAAAAATGAAGACGAACAGAATGCTATTATCTCTGCTTATGTTAGCTTCCTGAACAATATTAGCTTTCCGGTACAAATTGTTATTCAATCGCGTGAACTTAATATCGAAGCTTATTTGAATCAACTCAAGCAAAAAGAAAAAGAACAAACCAATGAGCTGCTAAAGATGCAAATTACAGAATATATTAGCTATATTAAAGAGCTAATATCTTTGAGTAAGATCATGAATAAACGTTTTTATGTTATTGTACCTTATAACCCACTATCTGATAAGAAGAAAAACTTTTTTACACGTTTAACTGAAACATTTAGTCCAGCTTCTTTGGTTAAGATGAAAGAAGAGAAATTTTTTAACTTGCGTAAAGAATTAACACGCCGCGTTGATACAGTTATTTCTGGTCTAAGTTCAATTGGTCTTAATACAATTGAGTTAGATACGCAAAGTTTAATTGAACTATATTATAATACTTATAACCCGGTTACGGCCGCTAATGAGCATCTAGTTGAAGTTGAGAAATTGCGCTTAGAAGATAATAATTGATATGTCTAAGTTATTTGATTTATTTTTGAATAAAAAAACACCAGAGGCAACCGATATAGAGGAGGCTGTTTTAACTACGCCGGGTCAAGAAGGTAAACAAAATATTCCAGGGCTAGAAAAAATAGAACAGTTTGAAAAAGAAACAAAGGTTGCCGAAGAAATTGTTAGCGAAGAAAAAACTTTCCGTCGTGGTCTTATTTCTATTAACGAGTTGATTGCTCCGGAAAGCATGGAGATTTCACCTCATCATCTAAGATTGGGTGGTAAGTTTTTACGAACTATTTTTGTAGTGTCATATCCACGTTATATTAGCGTTGGTTGGTTTGCTCCGGTTATTAACCTGAACTCCACTTTTGATATTGCCATGTATTTTTATCCCGTAAAGAGCGCCATAATTCTAAAGCAATTAAAAAAGAAAGTTGGTGCACTTGAGGCACAAATTATTTCCGACGCTGAAAAAGGTTCACCGCGCGATCCTTTACGTGAAACAGCTTTGCGTGACATTGAATCTTTGCGTGACTCCTTAACTCAAGGTACTGAGAAATTCTTCCAATTTGCTCTTTACGTTACTCTCTACACTGATACTTTAGAGGAGCTAGATCGTTTATCGGATACAATTGAGGATATGTTTGGTGCTCGTTTGGTTTATTCTAAACGTGTTTATTACCAAGCTGAACAAGGTTTTAATTCTACTTTGCCATTAAATAATGATGAACTTTACATTGCTTTTAACATGAATTCATCTCCGGTTGCTTCATCATTTCCATTTGTTTCCAGTGAATTAACCTCAGATAATGGTATTTTATACGGTATCAACCGTCATAATAACAGCTTGATTCTATTTGATCGCTTTAGTTTACAGAATGCTAACAGCGTTGTGTTTGCTACTTCTGGTGCTGGTAAAAGTTATGCCATTAAATTAGAAATTCTGCGTAGTTTAATGATGGGCACTGAAGTTATTGTTATTGACCCAGAATATGAATATAAGCATTTAGCCGAAGCGGTTGGTGGAACCTATATTAGTATTTCTCTTGCTTCACAAAGTAAAATCAATCCATTTGATTTGCCTAAAGCGGTTGGTGATCAAACAAAGATTGAAGACATTATTCGCTCGGCTGTTATTACTTTAAAAGGCTTGGTTAGATTAATGATTGGTCAATTAACTTATGAAGAAGACTCTGTTGTTGACCGCGCCTTACTAGAAACCTACGCTCGTAAAGATATTACGCCTGACGCTGATTTAGCCACCGTTGAGCCACCGATCATGCAAGATTTTCAAGAAATTCTTGAAGGTATGGATGGCGGCGCTACGCTATCGACGCGTATGAAGAAATATACCGAAGGAACTTTTGCCGGTCTATTTAATAGTCCGACTAATGTGCAGATGGACAATCAATTGATTTGTTTCTCGGTTCGTGACCTAGAAGATGAGTTAAGACCAATGGCGATTTATACTATTATTAACTACATCTGGAATGACGTTCGCTCGCAAGTTAGAAAACGTATTTTGGTTATTGATGAAGCCTGGTGGATGATGCAGCAAGAAGATAGTGCTAAATTTATTTACGCTTTAGTAAAACGTTGCCGTAAATATTATTTAGGCGTTACAACAATCACGCAGGACGTTAACGACTTTTTGCGCTCACCTTATGGTCAGGCGATTGTAACCAACTCATCTTTGCAAATTCTTTTGAAACAATCTCCGGCTGCGATTGATCTTATTCAGAAAACCTTTATTTTAACAGAAAGTGAAAAGTACTTGCTTTTGGAGTGCGGCGTCGGTGAAGGTATTTTCTTTGCCGGCAATAAGCACGCGGCGATCAAGATCGTTGCTTCATACGTTGAAGATCAATTGATTACATCTGATCCTCGTCAGCTAATCGAAATTGAAGAAGCTAAAAAACAAATGGCTGATCAGCTGGCAAGCGGAAAGCCGATGTAGTAGTTTGTTGCTGGTTGCTGGTTGTTAGGTCACTAACAACTAACAACTAACAACTAATATTTTATTTATATGAATAAAAAAGCTCTAGCTTTAATCGTTGGTGGTCTAGTTATTCTAGTTGCCATTTTTTACTTTATTTTTATTTATGATTTTTCTGGACAAAAAAATCAAACTCCAACTGACACAACTTCTACGCAACAGAATGGTCCAGCAACGCCCGTCGTTACTAAAAGCGCACCAGTAACTAGGACAGCTGAAAAACGAACTGAAGCTGACCAGAGCCGAGATAACGCTACTCAGCTAGCCATCTTTTTTGCCGAACGTTACGGCACTTCTTCAAGTCAGGCTGATTTTAGTAATTTAACTGATTCTCAGGTGTTTATGACTGACAGCCTTGCTTCTGCAACTAGCAAATTCATTGCTACAGAGAGAAATAAGGCCACTGACGGGTCATATAAGTCAATCGTGACCAAAGCTGCCGTAGTTGACTTTACGAGCTATAATGAGACCGCTGGGACAGCCGAGGGAGTGGTTAAGACAAAGCGCCTTAAAACTGAGACTGATGGCAAAACTAGTTCTTATGATCAGAATCTAGCAATTAGCCTTAAGAAAGTTGGCACTGAATGGAAAGTTGATTCAGTTACCTGGAAATAATGGAAAAAATCAAATTTTTTAAAATTTGAAATTTATAATTTGAAATTAATTCTTTATGCTTGGAGGGGCAAAAAACATTGTTTGTAATATTAAGCAATGTTTTTTTGATATTATTTTTCCTAAATATTGTGTTATTTGTGAGAAAGAGGGGAGCTATTTTTGCGAAGTTTGTCAGACTAAAGATATTTTAACTTGGGATAAAAATTGTTTTAAATGTCACAATAATGTAGCGGATTTAAGTTTGTGTGAAGATTGTAAGTCCCTATATTTTTTTGATGGTTTATTATGTGCCAGTGACTATGAGGATAGAATTATTAGCTCTTTGATTCAGGCTTATAAATATCATTTTGTTAAAGAGTTAGCGCAAATTCTTGGTTTATTTATTGCCAAACATTTAGAAAAAGAATTAATGGTTTCTAAAAATATTTTTTTTAACAACTTCTTCGATGCCACTGTTATCGCCGTACCTTTAAGCAAACGTAGGCAAAAATGGCGAGGCTTTAATCAAGCAGAAGTTATAGCAAAAGTTGTAGCACAATATTTTGGTCTCAATTTTAATTCTGATCTTAGACGCTTGATTCACAAAAAACCTCAGGCTAAGTTAAGCGAAGCGAAGCGCCTAAACAACTTGCAAGGTTGTTTTAATTTTAATGGCACGGCACCGGCTAAAGTTATTTTGGTTGACGATGTAATTACAACCGCTGCAACAGTTAATGAATGTGCTAAGGTTTTACGGGCTCAAGGCGCAGAAGAGATTTTGGTTTTAGCAATCGCTAAAGGTTAAATAAAAACCGCTCGAGTCATTTGACCCAAGCGGCGGAGAGTTTAGTAATTAGAGCTTAAGCATCTTGGAAATAGACTCAGTAGCAGTTTCGTCAGTTCTTTCAAGATCTTCTTCGAGATAGTTATTTAAGTTATCTCTCAAAAATAGAGGATTAACATCGAGTAAGGGTATCGCTAGATGGTGTTTAGTTTTACTCTTAAAAGAAAAGTAGATTTTTTTTACACCAATATTGGGCTTATAGACAATGGAGAAGGTGCTTAATTCATCATAGTCATAAAATCTTCTGCCAACCATAACTCCTTCATTGGCAATTGTGACCAATACTCCTTGAGGGTTTCTGGCATCATTGATTATCAAGATTAGCCCGCTTATTATAATAATGGCTGCAAAAAGAAAATTAACTGTTGAAACAGCATAAATTAACATAGCGATCGCAACAACGCTAGCCAATATGTACCACAGTTTGCTGCGAGAATGCTTTTGGTACTCTGGTATTTCCCAGCTTATTATCTCCATTATCGGAGTATTCTCTTGTTCTAGTTCCTGGTTGTCCATAATTGACACTTAGCTATCTTTCTTGTATATTTATTTTATCATAAAACAAGCAAGTAGTAAAAACCCCTGAAGGCCATTTATTTAGATAGCCCTTTTTTATGGGCTAATTCACTTGATTTTAATGGAGAGGTGCCAGAGTGGTTGAATGGAACAGTCTTGAAAACTGTCAGCCGTGAAAGCGGCTCGCGAGTTCGAATCTCGCCCTCTCCGCACGTACAATTTCAAGTTTTAAATTTTAAATGATAAATGTTTGTAGATGCCTGTGGCATCTTTGAAAATTAAAGTATTAAAAATTATTTTGAAATTTATAATTTGAAATTTAAAATTGTTTATTGGAGAGATGCCTGAGTGGTTGAAAGGGGCACCCTGCTAAGGTGTTAGGCTTTAACGAGCCTCGAGGGTTCGAATCCCTCTCTCTCCGCTAATAACAAAAAGTAGCCCATAGGGCTATTTTTTGTTATTATTGATTTGTAAAGGGATTCGAACTGGTTGCGAGCGAGATATGAGGAGTAGCGGAAGCGACGACGAATAATCGAGCGAAGATGAACGCGATTCAAGGGGGCGTTCATCTGCAACCCTGGGCAAGCGAGCGCGGAAATCCTTATCTCTGTATATAAAATAAAATACCCATTTTGGGCGTTTTATTTTATAATAGTATATCAATGAACTGGCGCATGCCTATCTAAAGTCGTTTCTTATGTTATTCTTAATCTAAGAAAAGATATTAAAATGAAAAAACAAATAATATTAAATACACAAACCGTTGAATATGATTTAAGGATCATTAAGCGATCCAGAAGGGTTTGTTTATCTATTCGTCATGATGGTAGTTTATTAGTTAGCGCGCCAAGATATATTGCTCTAGACGTTATCGAAAACTTTATTACCAGTAAGGCTCGATGGATAATCGATAGATTAGAACACTTCAAAAATAATCCAGGCAATATTTACGCCAAGGGAGATAAGCATGATTATCTAAAATATAAAGACTCAGCTTTAGTTTTAGCGCAAAGGCGAGTTGATCAACTCAGTAGTCTACATGGCTTTAAATTTAACAAAATTAGTATCAAGAATCAGGCAACTCGCTGGGGCAGCTGTTCTAGAAAAGGTAATTTAAATTTTAACTATAAAATCGCTATTTTGCCGAAAAGATTAGCTGATTATATAATTGTTCACGAATTTTGTCATTTAAAGGAATTTAATCACTCTAAAAAGTTCTGGAATTTAGTTTCTGAAATAGTTCCAGATTTTGCGGCCTTAAGAAGTGAGCTAAAAAGAGGGAATATTACTTTTACATAGAAAGTCGACGCTTTTGATAAATTTTGCTATAATATTAATATAAATACCATAGTATAGATGAAATTAAGTAAATATATACAATTTTTAAATAGTAAAAAAGGCCTAGTAATTTTATTAGCTCTTTTTGCCTTTGCTGCGACTTATGCTAGTGCTGTTGGGGTTAATAAGAATCCTAATATTGGCGTGATGGTCCCAGTCAATGACTACGAACCAGCCTGGTATATTAACCCGGGAACTAAAGAGAAGATCGTCTTGACTGAACCACTTAGTGCATTAAGGGTTATGAAAAAGTTTGGTGTTGGTATTAAGCATTCGACATTGCATAAATATTTAAAAAGCGGCTTCCCTAAAAATTTAGCCGGCAAGGTTTTACTGGATGTTGAAGCCAGGGGTCAGGCCTATTATGTTTCAGCTCTAGATTTAAGCGGTCATTTTTTAGGACAGCCTAATTTTGCTTTATTAGTTTTTAGAGAAAATGGTTTTAGGCTCAGTAAAGATAAATCAAATATTAAGTTAAATAATCCTTTAGCAGAAGAACGACAGAAAACAACACCGCAAGACAACGCTGTTGTGGTTGAAGATAATAAGTCTGTTGTTGAAATAAAAGACATAATTTTAAATAATTTAACTATTACGACTCAGCCTATTAAAAAAAGTGATGGATTTTCTAAGATTAAAGAAGTCGCTGCTACTATTACTAATGAAAATAATTTAATTATTAGTGAGAAAGGTTTTGTTTGGGGCTTATCTCCTAATCCAAGCTTAGAAGAAAATATTGGTGTCATCAAATCTTTGGATGAGGGAAATAATTTTGTAGCTAATATTGATGACATAAAGGCGGATGCAACCTACTATGTTAAAGCATATGCTTTAGCGGAAGGTAAAACATTTTACGGCAATGAAGAGAAATTCATAATGTATAAACCAGCTGCCGGAGGATCAGCTCCCACTGTTGTTTTACCTAGTGTTAGTACTGCTGCGTTATCAATAACCGGAGTCAGCTCATTATCCTCTGGTGGAATTATTAGCAATGATGGTTTTGGTCAAATAACTTCAAAAGGTATTTGTTGGAGCACATCTAATAATCCAACTTTAAATGATAGCTGCAGTAATGAAGGTGGAGGCAAGGCTGAGTTTACTAGCAGTGTTACAGTCTCAGATCCTGAAGCTATTTACTATGTTAGATCTTATGCTACGAACTCTGCCGGTACGACTTATGGCAATGAAGTCATGACTTGTGGCGCGACAACTGTTAATGATACGGAAGACAACCTTTATAATGTTGTAAAAATTGGTTCCCAGTGTTGGATGAAAGAAAACTTGAAGATTGGTACTTTTGTTCAAAGTAAAGTTACAGCTCCTTGTACTGATTATCAATCTCCTGGAGATCCCTTGACCCATTATTGGTCTTGTCAAAATGATGATACAAAAATTGAAAAATATTGTTTTGGTAATAATGTAGCTAATTGTGCTACGGACGGAGGCTTGTATGAATGGCAAGAAGCCATGGCTTTGCCGGCTAGTTGTGTGAATAGTGATTGTTCGGCTCAGATTACTAGTCCTCATCAAGGAATTTGTCCGACAGGTTGGCATATTCCAACTGATGCTGAATTATCAACTCTTGAGCAGCGAACGGTAGAAAAGATAGCGAGTCCGAATACTCAATATCCTTGTGGTGCATTCAGCAATTATGATACCTACTGGCATAAACGCTGTGCTGATGATAATGGCACTCAACAAGGAGGATCTCACGGTGCTGGTAAGTCATTAAAGGCAGTTGGTCAAGGATCTGGTAACGGCGCCGGGGATGATTTAGTTGGTTTTAGTTTATTATTAAATGGTTATCGTAGATGGGACAATGGAGTGATTTTTGGTAAGAACAATATCGCTGATATATGGGCCAGTGAACAAACTTATTTTTCAGGTGATCCATTTTATGCTTGGACGAGAGAATGGACACTAGACAGTAGCACTATAACTCGTGATAGAGGGATAAAATCTTATGGGTTAAATGTTCGCTGTATTAAAGATTAACTTAATTTTTTAGCCGCAAAAAAACTATTCTAGGTAAGGTAGAGTTTTTATAATATAACTAGCATAGTTATGAACAAAAAATTTGTTATTATTGCCACGGTTTTTATTGATGTTCTTGGCATGGGTATTATTATTCCAACTTTGCCTTTTTACGTTCAGTCTTTCGGAGTTTCTGCTTTTGTTGTTACTTTGTTGTTTGGTATTTTTGCATTTTTCTCATTTTTCTCCGCACCATTTTTAGGTTCATTGTCTGATAAAATTGGTCGCCGTCCAATAATGCTCGTTAGTATACTGAGTACTGCTATTGGTTGGTTAGTTTTTGCTAGCGCAACTAGTATTTGGTTTTTATTTTTAGGTCGCATTATCGATGGTCTCGCGGCCGGCAACTTTTCAACTGCGCAAAGTTATTTAACTGACATTGCTAAAGATGAGGCTGAGCGTACTAAAAATTTAGGAATAATTGGTGCTGTCTTCGGTATTGCTTTCGTGATTGGACCTGGTATAGGTGGTCTATTAACTCGCGTTTCTCCAACCTTTCCTTTTTGGTGTGTAGGATTTTTGGCGGTATTAAATGTTATTAATGCTTATTTTTATTTACCAGAGTCGCATCTTAATAAACATAAAGATCGTAAAATTTCTTTTAACCCCTTAACTCCTATCCTAAGAATATTTAAAGATAAGAAAATGCTACCCGGATTTTCAGTTTGGTTTTTATTTGGTCTAGCAGTGGCAATTCAGCAAGCCGTATTTGCTCTTTATTTAGGTAAAGTTTTTTCCTTTGGTTCTTTTGCAGCTGGTTTATTCATGACAGGTGTTGGCGTACTTATTGTATTGAATCAAGGTTTTCTTTTACCAAAATTTTGGTTAAAGAAGTTTAAGGAACGTAATTTAGAAATTTTTATGATGGCTGTTTTTGTTATTGGTTTTATTCTCTTAAGTACTTCGATTTTAGGGATCTTTATTGCTGGTTTAATTGGTCTGACTTTTGGCCAATCTATTTTGCGAGTCCTGCTGACTTCTAATATTGTTGGAAACAACTTAGATAGAAAAGGCGAAGTGCTTGGCGCCATGGCCTCAATGATGTCTTTGGCTATGATTATTGGCCCACTAATGGCCGGCGCATTATTTGTTACACACGATAAATGGCCATTTATCATTAGCAGTATTTTGTCTTTCGTTGCTTTTATAATTTTGTATTATAATAGAAAGGCACAAAATAACTTCGCTCCAGAGCTTGAAACCTTAAATGATCAAACAATAATTTAGACCTACGCCAACCTGCCTGCCGGCAGGCAGCGGCTTCGGTCTACAAGTAGTCAAGTATTGCCAGCCAAGAGTTTAAGTGGCTATTTTATTAAAACTTTTAATCATTAAATTTATGACTGCTGATAATTGGTATTCACAATTAATAAAACCAAGCTGGGCTCCTCCTTCCTGGTTATTTGGGCCTGCTTGGACCTTTCTTTACGCCTTGATTGCTATTTCTTTCTCTAAGGTATTTATTATGCTTTGGCAAAAGAGATTGCCTTTTTTAGTAGCGCTACCTTTTATCCTAAACTTGTTTTTTAATTTCATTTTTACATATTTACAGTTTGGTCTTAAAAATAATTTTTTAGCAGCGATAGATATTATATTGGTTTTAGTGACAATAATTTGGGGCATGGTCGCTATCTACCCTTACGTTAAGTGGGTAACCTATATGCAAATTCCATATTTATTGTGGGTCTGCTTTGCGACAACTCTTCAGTTAACGGTAACATATTTAAATCGTTAATATGAAAAAAGTCATTATAGGATTTTTTATTTTAATCACCCTTGGTCTTTTGTGTGTTATTGCCTTGGGTGTTTATAAGTTTAATTTTACTAATGATGACATTCACTATGCTTGCACAATGGAGGCCAAACTTTGCCCGGACGGTTCCTCTGTGGGTAGATCTGGTCCGGATTGTGCTTTTGCACAATGTCCTAAAGCTGGTGATAAAATGACCGAAGCTGAAGCCGAAGCTATCGCAGTTAAGTATTGTGTAAAGGGAGGTGAAGCCCTGGAGCCTGGAATATATAATTCAAGCTCGAAGACTTGGTGGTTTGATGCTAACTTAAATTCAACACGTAATGGCTGTAATCC
Organism: Candidatus Falkowbacteria bacterium; assembly: GCA_026396835.1. NCBI lineage: Bacteria > Candidatus Falkowiibacteriota > Candidatus Falkowiibacteriota bacterium. The sequence goes on along the minus strand of JAPLWA010000004.1, from coordinate 545,930 downwards.
TGCCTGTGTCGTTAGCGAAGAAACTAGACTAGGAGAGATTAATTGGCGCTGTACTGGGTTAGCTAAATAGCTACTTTTAATAGTCTTTTACTGTCTTGCTTTTTTTATAGTAAATCGTTATACTAGCTAAATTGCTTTCGTCGTTCAATGGATAGGACGAGAAATTGCGGATCTCTAAATCTAGGTTCCCCGCCGAGTCGGCGGGCTAGCGAGAGATTGATTTAAATCGTTGTTTGAGTTTACAAGTATTTTATACAATTGGCTTTCGTCGTTCAATGGATAGGACGAGAGATTGCGGATCTCTAAATCTAGGTTCGATTCCTAGCGAGAGCACAGATAAAAATCTTTACTTATGTTATTATCAACACCAATTTCTGATCTCAAAGGTGTTGGCAGCATTACAACAAGAAATTTTAAGCAACTGGATATTAAAACTATCCAGGATTTATTGTATTATTTTCCTTTCCGTTATGATGATTTTAGTAAGACTTCGAAAATTTCTGAATTAAAAGTTGGTGAAGTTGTTCATCTAAATGGTCAAATTGAATTGATTCAAAACAAGCGTAGTCCAAAGCGACGAATGTATATAACTGAATGTTTAGTGAATGACGGCACTGATACATTAAGAGTTTTGTGGTTTAATCAGCCTTTTCTAACACACAACCTAAGAAGTGGTGACCAAATATCTTTGGCCGGTAGAATAACCGAAGATTATCTCGGCTTGCTTATGAGTTCGCCGCAGTATGAAAAAGTTACATTGCAGGCTATTCATACTGAGGGTATAGTGCCGATTTATCATTTAACTTCAACTTTAACGCAAAAGGTTTTACGTTCCAACATTTCTCGTGTAATAAATTTTGCCGAAACAATTAATGATTGGTTGCCGACTAAGATTGTTTATGACTATAAATTAGCGCCGCTTAAAAAAGCTGTTAGGGAGATTCATTTTCCTAAAGATAAATTAAGCTTAGATCAAGCTAAGCAACGCCTTGGTTTTAATGAATTGTTTTTAATGCAATTGCGGGCACAGCAGCAGAAAAAAGCCTCAGAGAAATTAATGGCTGAGCCAATAAAGTTTAATGAGCAGGCGACTAAAAAGTTTGTTACTAATTTACCTTTTGATTTAACAGCCAGCCAGAAAAGCTCGGCCTGGGAAATTATTCAAGCCATGGCAACAAATAAGCCAATGCTTCGTTTGTTGCAGGGTGACGTTGGTTCTGGTAAGACCGTAGTGGCTTGTCTAGCAATGCTTAATGTGGCCTTAGCTAAAAAGCAGTCAGCCTTTATGGCGCCAACTGAGATTTTAGCATTACAGCATTTTAAGACTTTAACAGCCTTGTTTGCGAAAGAAAAAATTAGTTTGGCTTTATTGACCAGTGGTTACCAATTCCTAATTACAAGAGAGGGGAGCGAAGCTATGGTTAGTAATAAAAAAGAAATTCTTAAATTATTGGCCAGTGGTGAAATTGATATTATCATTGGCACACAAGCTTTGATTCAAAAAAATATTGAATTTGATAATTTAGCCTTAGCTGTGGTTGATGAGCAGCACCGTTTTGGTGTTGAACAACGCCAGCTCCTAACACAAAAAGTAAAAACAGGAACAGCGCCGCATCTTTTGTCTATGACCGCGACGCCGATCCCGCGTAGTCTAGCCTTGGCGATCTACGGTGATTTAGACGTTTCCCAAATTAGAGAAATGCCGCTGGGTCGTAAAAAAGTTTTAACTAAAGTTGTTGCTGAAGATAAGCGGCAGGCAGCTTATGATTTTATAATTAAAGAATTAAATCAAGGTCATCAAGCTTTTGTCATTTGTCCCTTAATCGATGAGTCTGACAAACTAGGAATTAAATCAGTTAAAGCTGAATACGAAAGATTGAGCAATGGAGTATTTAAAGATTACAAGATTGCTTTGTTACACGGTCGACTTAAAAGTGCGGAGCGAGAAAAGATTTTAGCTGACTTAACGGATAATAAAATAAATATTTTAGTCGCAACTTCAATTATTGAAATTGGTATTGATATTCCTTCTGCTACTGTGATGATGGTTGAGGAGGCTGATCGTTTTGGTTTGGCGCAACTGCATCAATACCGCGGCCGTGTTGGGCGCCGCAATGATCAAGGTTTTTGTTTTTTAATGTCCAATAATCCGACTGAAGCAACGAATCATCGTTTAGAAGCAATGACTAAGTTTGATAATGGTTTTGATTTAGCTAAGGCTGATCTTGCCTTTCGAGGTCCAGGTGAAGTTTATGGTTTAGTGCAAAAGGGCTTTCCAGAACTAAAAATGGCTAATTTTTACGACACTGATTTGATTAAGAAAGCTAGAGAAGCGGCTATTTTAGTGCTAAAAGAAGACGAAAAGCTGTCTAATTTGCCGGCGCTTAAGCAAGAATTAGGAGACTGGGAAGAGCGCGCTCACCTAGAATAGTCCTACGCCAAGGCTTCGGAACTATAAATTAGTCCTACGCCAAGGCTTCGGAACTATAAATTAGTCCTACGCCAAGGCGTAGGACTACAAGTTTTAGCTAATATAAGCCCTGTTTTAGGGCTTTTTTGTTATTTTGTCTTACTATTGACAATACAACACTAGTGTGATATAATAATATATTGCTAGAACCTTGAAAAAGAGTCTGTTATTTAAGCAAGATACTTGAGAAATACGAGATTTTGCTTAAATAACAAACTTATAAAATAAAAATACAGAAAATGGAAAAGAACAATAAAAATAACAAAGATCAGGGCGAAACTCTAAATAAGAGTATGGGTGATGACTTGATTGAGATTATAATTCAGTTCGTTATGCCTTTCGTGGCAAAAATTTTCTTGAATGTAATCCCAAGAGATAAGTGGCAGTCAGTTGTATCAGACCAAAAAAAGCTATGGGAAGCAGCCACGGTTGCGATTCCCTTTGCTATCAGGCGTCTGACAAAATTTAAACCTGTTTACGATCAAATGATGACTGACTTCTTTCAAGAAGTTAATCAAGAAATTGTACGTAGAGAATCTGGCGAGTTAACCTCAAAAACTGAGCGTGAAATTCGCGCCAGCTTACTTGATATATTGAGTAACGAGGCTGACAAGAATGTGATACTTGATAACTACGTTGATGTCTTTTCTTTGGCAACAACACATCATCAACATCACAACCTGATCGAGTTTATCAATTCCTTAAGGCCAGAGGCACTTTTGTCTCTGCTTAGAATGGATAAGCCTCACAGAGATAAATTTATTCTTCTTATCATCGGAGCTCCGGGCAAAGAGCAATCGTCTTTAGCCGCTATTATGGAGAATCTGACTAAGATTGGTTCAAGTCTTAAGTCGCTTGACGATAAGCTTGCACCAGGTACAGCACTTGATACAAAGATTAACAATTTTTTCAACGATGTAATAAAGCCTAAACCAAGAGAAAAAAAAGGTTTCGTTGAAAAAATCGGGCACTTTGTTAACACAAAAGTGCTAAAACTTTTCTAAAACCAAAACAAAAGGAGTTGTAAATGAATATTTATAGAAATATTGAAAACTTTCTTGTTTCTATTTGGGCAAGAATTTCTGACATTAGTAGTTCAGCTGCTGATAAAATAACTGGAGTAATAGTTATTGAGTACTGTCTGGTTATCCTGTTCTCAGTCTTAACCTTTGCGATGGTAATGTTTAACTGGGTTGCAGGCTCTTTCTTGATAGCTTTTCTTTCTTCAGTAATAATTATATTCTGCTATGTGTCTTCAGAGGCAGCCTTAGCTGCCTTAGCAGCCATAGCTGATATAGTGCTATTAGGTAGAAGGAAAGTGACTACCTTGGTAATTGACGGAATAGAAAAAGTGTTAAATCCGCTAATAGTGATATCTTTAATTTTTTCTTTCATAGCTTGCGTGGTTATGATGAATGGAACTGAGTTCATAACTCTGAAGCTAATTGCTATCTCGCTTGCTGCAGGAACCTTCTATACCATCTTCTATACCTTTGTTCGTAAATCAAGAACAAATAAACTAGAGCTTTGGATGGCAATAATTGTAGCCTGGTTATTAGTTGAGAACGTTGTTCTTCCGAATCAGGTTCGTCCTGTAACAGGTTGGGGTAGGTCGTTTAGTGAAATGGTGTCTTCTAGTATCAATCAGGCTGGTCAGACAAACAGTCTTAAAGTTATTATGTCTGGTGCAACTTTATACACCAAAGACTTCAAACCTATAAGGACAGTAAATTCGGATATAATTGCTAAGTACATGAGTTATGAATGTTATGACAAGACAAAGGAAGATTTCAATAAGCTAATTCTTCCAGATAACAACAACATGTATTTGTATGGAGAAGAAGTTCTGGTTTCTGTTCGTTTCATTAAAAATTATGATGGAAACGACACAAAAGAAAGAACAGGTATTTATCATGATGACCATGTTAAACAGTTTGTCTCAAACGTTGAAGAAATACCGTTTGCATTTGGTCCAGGTTCTCCAAAAAAAGTTCCTCTAGACTTTAAAGAAGGTGATAGGATTGAATACATTAATCCTACTGCAACATTCTACACAGAGGGCTTGTCTCAGTGGTATCCTATATCAGGCTACGCTGATCATAGATACACCGGTAAAAAAGGCGTGAGAATAAAAGCTAAAGAATACGGTAATGTGACAATCCGTAGAACTCGTGCTTAATAATAAACATACTCATGGGGTAGTCGTAAAACTTACGGCTGCCCCTTTTTATTTACCCATATTTCTTTTAGTGGTATAATAAAAGCATATAATTTTTAATATATGTTTAAGAAAATAAATCTTTGGTATTTATTGGCATTTATTCTTCTGCCTCTATCTTATGTATCTGCCGAGAGTGAGCCTGCTTCATCAACCGTCCTTGATAATCCACTTAAGGGAGTTACAAGCGTGCCTCAGCTAATTGGTAACGTTATTACGGGCGTTTTGGGTATAGTAGGATCGCTTGCTTTGTTAATGTTTGTTTACGGTGGCTTTATGTGGATGTTGTCGGCTGGTAATGAGAAAATGGTTGAAAAAGGTAAAACAACTTTAATCTGGGCATCACTAGGTTTAGTTGTTATTTTCATGTCTTACGCCTTGGTTACCTTCGTTATAAAGACAGCAACAGGAGGATAGAATAGGTAAGTGCTTGATTATTTCTCGAAAAAATGTTAATAATATTTAGGCTGTAAAGTTATAAAGCAGATACTTGATTCTCTTTATAGCTTTTAAAATATGCGCTGTTAGCTTTACCCCGCCTGCCGGCGGGGTCAGCCCGCCCCGCCCACAAGGGGCGGGGTAAAGTAAAGCAGCTAAAATTTTAAAACAGAATAATAATGCGCTGTTAGCTCAGCCCGGTAGAGCAGCTCCCTTTTAAGGAGATGGTCGCAGGTTCGAATCCTGCACGGCGCACAAAATATCGAATGGTCGCAGGCTTGCCCCGCTATGCGGGGTTCGAATCCTGCCCCGCCCACAAGGTGCGGGGTAAACACGGCGCACAAACTGAGATACTATAACTAAATCATATGGAGGGAATTTTTGTATATCTTATACAAAGTTTTGATGGTAGTTATTATACGGGAATAACAAAAGATGTTGACAAAAGGCTCGAAGAACACAATAGTGGTAAATCAAAAATAATCATTAGTCACAGACCTTATCATTTGGTGTATTATAAAAAATATTGTAACTACATTCAGGCAAGAAAACATGAGAAATGGTTAAAGAAGAAGAGCCGTCAATTTAAATCGAAATTGTCTTTAGGCAAAAGTTTTAGCGCTGTTCTCCTCTTAAGGAGATGGTCGCAGGCTTGCCCCGCTCTGCGGGGTTCGAATCCTGCCCCGCCCAAAAGGGGCGGGGTAAACACGGCGCACTATTATAAGCAGGTCTTTGACCTGCTTTTTTGTTTATAAAATCATAAAATCTTTCATGAACCATAAATGTTTGGTATAATAAGAGCATATTTTACAGTTAATGAAACTATGAAAAAGATACTGATTGCAGAAGATGAAAAGCCATATTCCAAAGCTCTGGTTCTAAAATTACAACATAACGGTTATGAAGCTAGTAGTGTTGAAAACGGTGAGGAAGCTATAGCTGCTCTGAATAGAGATAAGTTTGATCTCTTATTGTTGGATTTGATTATGCCGAAAATGGATGGTTTCGCTGTTCTAGAGGCAATCAAAACACAGGGTTTGAATGTTCCGGTTATTGTTCTATCTAACCTCAGTCAAGCGGATGATGAAAAAAGAGTTCGTGAGTTAGGCGCTAAAGAATTTCTTGGCAAATCCAGTGTCTCGATTGCCGAAGTTATCAATTTAGTTAACTCCATTTTAAAATAATAATTTCATCCTATGAAACTCGACGAAGTATTTATAAAAAAAATATTATTATCAGGAAGCTACGTTTCTGAGGATGATATTAAAACAGCTGAAGAATTTTCTAAAACTCACCGTATTGGTTTAGTAGATTATTTATTGACTGAAGGTTTAATCAATAAAGAAACTTTAGGCCAGGCGATTGCTGAATCAATGAAGGTACCCTTTGCTGATTTAGGTTCTAACCCTCCGAGTAAGGAGCAGGTTCTGCTTATTCCAGAAGAATTAGCCAAAAAATTCAGGGCTGTAGTTTTCTCTGTTAAAAAAACTTCAGTTATGGTTTGTACTGATGATCCAGCACAGGCAAATCTTTTATTAGAATTGAGTAAACTGTTCACTGATAGAAAAGTTCTAATAGCCTTTTCTTTGCCTGAAGATATTAATGTTATTTTGACTAGTTATCAGAAAAATCTAGAAACTCGTTTTTCTAAGATTATTGAATCTGGCGCACGTATTGCTCCAGAAATATTAGATACTATTTTTGTTGATGCTATTGATTTGCATGCTAGTGATATTCACTTTGAACCCGGCGCCGATGACGTTTTGCTGCGTTTTCGTATTGATGGCGTTTTAAGAGATGCCGGTCATATTCCGACTGAATATTATGAAAACATTTTAAATAGAATAAAGGTACAAAGCGGCATTCGTCTAGATGAACACTATTCAGCTCAAGACGGAGCCATGCAATTTAGAAAAGAATCTGTAGTAGTAGATTTACGTACTTCAATTGTTCCAACAGTTGAAGGTGAAAAAGTTGTTTTACGTATTCTTGGTTCTTATGTCCAAGGTTTGCAGCTTAGTGAATTAGGCTTATCAGAAGCTAACCAAGAGAAGATTAATAATTCAGCTGATAAACCATTCGGTATGATTTTGGTTGCTGGACCAACTGGTTCGGGTAAAACCACTACTTTATATGCTTTGCTTAAGTTGCTTAATGATTCAGGCATTAACATTACGACAATTGAAGATCCAGTTGAATATAAGATGCGTGGCGTAAATCAAATTCAAGTAAACGCTGCTACTAATTTAAGTTTTGCTAAAGGTTTACGTTCAATCGTTCGTCAGGACCCTGATATTATTTTAGTCGGAGAAATTCGTGACGAAGAAACTGCTGAAATTTCTGTTAACGCGGCATTAACCGGTCATTTGCTATTATCAACATTCCACGCGAACGACGCCGCGACTGTTATTCCTCGTCTTCTCGATATGGGCATTGAACCATTCTTATTGGCCTCGACTTTAGAACTGGTTGTAGCTCAGCGTTTGGTTAGAAGAATTTGTACTCACTGTCGTGCTAGTATTATTAAATCTTCTAAAGAAATTATTGGTAAGAGAGTTGAATTAAAGAAATTTTTCACTGAAGATGAATATACACTTTATGAAGGTAAGGGTTGCACTGTTTGTGCTAACTCTGGTTATCATGGTCGAACCGCTATTTTTGAAATAATTAATATTACACCAGAGATGGAAGAGCTTATTTTGAAAAATCCAGCCACTCAAGAAATTTGGAAATTAGCCATGGAGCAAGGTGCTAAAACTTTATTCGAAGATGGAATTGAAAAAGTTATGAGTGGTGAAACTACCATGGAAGAACTTTTGCGTGTAGCTGAACCAAATAAATAGTTTTTATGAAACAGGCCAATAATAATGACCGAAAAGAGAAGCTAGCTTTTCTATATAATTTTGGTTTAGGCGAAGAAAGAGATTTTTTTATAGAAAATCTTAGTTCATTATTGTCTTCGGGCATTCCGATTGTTAGTGCGATTAATGCGATTAACGAAGAAATGCGTTCTCGACGTTTGAAGCGTATTACTAATAACTTAGCTCAAGATATTGATTCTGGTCGTTCTTTGTCAGAATCACTAGAAAGAACAGGTCTGTTTTCACCTCACGTTTATTCTTTGATTAGAATTGGAGAAAAGTCAGGGCGTTTAGTTGAGAATCTTAAGGTTATTGCGAGTGAAGAAAAAAAAGAACGTGTTCTAAAATCAAAACTTCGTTCCGCGGCCATGTATCCTTTGTTTGTTTTAGTGTTAACACTTTTTATTGGTATTGGGATTGCTTGGTTTATTTTGCCTAAATTAGCTACTGTTTTCTCGCAGCTAAAAGTAAAGTTGCCAGTTGTCACAAAAATTTTGATTGATTTTGGTTTGTTCTTGGGTCAATACGGTATTTATGCTGTGCCGATATTTATTATCGTTTTTGTGCTTTTGATTTATTTAATTTTTTCATTCTCTAAAACTAAATTAATTGGTGAGTTTATTATTTTTAGATTTCCTGGCTTAAAAGACCTCGTTAAACAATCTGAGATCGCTCGTTTAGGCTATCTATTAGGCGCTCTTATCTCTACTGGTTTGTCACCAATGGAATCGCTAGACTCTTTGGCTAAAGCCAGCATGTTTTCTCGTTATAGAAGGTTTTATACTTTTTTAAGTGATAGTGTTACTGAAGGAAATTCATTTAAGAAAAGTTTTGCTTTATATAAAAAAACTAATAGTCTTTTGCCGGTTACGGTTCAACAACTTATTATTGCCGGAGAACAGTCTGGTAATTTACCTGAAACATTATCAAGGATTGGTGAGGAGTATGAAGCTAAAACCGATTCTTCAACCAAGGATTTAATGGTTGTTTTAGAACCAATTTTGTTGGTTATTGTTTGGTTGGGTGTTGTCGCCGTTGCCCTAGCTGTTATTTTGCCAATTTATAGTTTGATTGGTGGTCTACAAACAGGTTATTAATTATGATCATGAAAAAAAGCTTGGGCTTTACTTTGATTGAAGTTTTATTGTCAGTCGCTTTGATTGCTTTGTTGGCTGGTATTGGTGTACCAATTTACCAGTCTTTTCAAAATAGAAATAGCTTGGATGTCGCCGCGGTGGTATTAGTTAATAGTCTTTATCGCGCCGAAGTTTTAGCGCGCGGCGTTGATGGCGATTCTACTTGGGGAGTTTATGTGGCGGCGTCAAATATTACAATTTTTAAAGGCGCCAGTTATGCTGCTCGTGATACTACGTTTGACGAATTTTTTGATACAACAAACGGTATTACTGTAACAGGCACCCAGGAATATATTTTTTCAAAATTTACTGGCTATCCAGTCGCAACTGGAAGCACTATTTTAACTTCAACTAACAATGAAACTAGGACTATCGCAATTAACGCGAAAGGTACAATCAGCTACTAAAAATAAGTCAGCTTTTACTATTGTTGAAATATTATTAGCAGTCGCTATTTTTGCTTTATTAGTCACGGCTTTTAGCGGTGTTTATTTGTATGGCCAAGAAGCATCGGCTATGGCGGGTGGTAGGACGCGGGCTGATTTACTGGCTCAGGAAGGTTTAGAGGCTGTGCAAAATATGCGCGATTCAGCTTTTGCTAATTTAACTGATGGAACTTATGGCTTGGCTATTTCTGGTGGTAAATGGATTTTATCTGGTACGCAAGACGTACTAGATAATTTTACTCGCTCAGTAACTATTTCAACAGTTGATGCTAATAGAAAAAATGTTGTCTCAACTGTTAACTGGCAACAAAATACTCAGAGGGCTGGCTCAGTTTCTTTGGTGACTCGTTTAACGAATTGGATTGCGACGGTTGCCTCTAGCGTTAGCGGTGCTTTGATTATATACGGTGACGGAACAAATATTCCTAAATATAGAACCTATGATTCAGCGACTAATGTTTTTAGTGCCGAAACTAGTGCTCTGACAAATTCCGTTGCCCCAAACTTTATTATAAGAACTTCACCTAATAAGTCAGAAGCAATTGCTGGCTTCTATACTGCTGCCGGAGTTTTAAATGTTATGTGTTATAACGGATCAACTTGGTCTCAAGAATGGACAGCTACGGTTGGAGGCACAGGAGCTGGTCGCAGGTTTGATATTGCTTACGAAACTGCTTCTGGCGATGTTATGGTTTTATACAGCACTAATACAGCTACAACAAATGAGTTAGCTTACAGAACTAAATTAGGTGGATCCGGTTGTGGCTCTGCTAACTGGGCAGCCCCGGCGAATTTAGACGCTCTTAGAACCTCTAATATAATTAACTATATTCGTCTAGCCTGGGATAGGCGTACAGGACAAAACTTAATTGCTGCTACCTGGGTAGATATAAACGATGATTTATCAGGGGCTATTTGGAATGGCTCTGCTTGGACTAATGAACCCTCAACTGTTTCTGACACTAACGTTGAGATGGTTAGTATATCTCATGACTTAGAAGATATGGACATCGAATATGAATCATTGTCTGGAGACGTGATGATGATCTGGGGCTCTACAGTCGGCAATAACGCAAATGGTGTTAGATACCGTACCTGCAATGGTGGCATAGCCAGCTGTACTTGGTCTTCCGTAATAACTCCGCCAACTTTTAATGATGACGCTACAACGCTAGATATATCAGCTAACCCTAGCACTGATGAAATGGTTTTTGCTTCAATTGGCGCTAATCAAAGCGACCTTCAACTTGGCTACTGGAGTGGTTCAACTTGGACCAATACAGCCAACGCTGACACTTCTTGTAACACTCCATTTGCAGGGTCAAAGTTAGTTAGCACTGGCTGGCTTATTTCTGGAGCTACAGCTCGTTCAGTTATTACTTATGCTGACCAGAATTCAAACAATATTGACTGGTATGTAGGTAATTTAGGAGTTTTTACAAAGCAAGCTGATATGGTTGTCTCTCCGCTACCAAATAATCCTAATGGTTATTACGATATACAAATGGATGCTCTTGCTAGAGATCAGTTGATGTTTGTTTTGGCTGATGCTTCTTTGGATTTATTTGCTAAGCGTCTAGTAATGACCGCTACTCCAGTTTTTACCTGGACAAATTCTGATGGGGCACCATTAGAAGTAACTTTGCCACAAAATATCAGCAGTCCATTCGGGTTTGCTTTCTGGAGAAATTAATTTATGAACATACTAAATCGAAACAATAATTACAATCAGGGCTTTACTCTAATCGAGCTTTTGCTTTACGTTAGTTTAATGTCGATTATGATGATGACAGTTTCATTTTTTGCTACAACTTTAGTAGAAGTACGTATTAAGAATCAAACAATTTCTGATGTTGAGCAGCAGGGGTTAAGGGTTATGCAGGTTATTTCGCAAACTATTCGTAATGCTGACTCAGTGACTTCACCAACTGCTGGTTCCAGTGCTTCAAGCCTATCTTTAGTTGTAGCTTCGCCTAATAGCCCAACAGTTTTTAATTTAAGTTCAGGTATTTTGCAAATCACAGAGGCAGCTAACCCAGCAGTTAATTTAACTAATAGTAGAGTAACAGTTTCTGGTTTAACTTTTACTAATTTGTCAGCTGTTAGCTCGCCAGGAACTGTTCGTATCCAATTTACAGTTACTTATAATAATCCTAGCGGTCAAAACCAATATAATTATAGTAAAACTTTTTATACGAGCGCTACACTTAGATTCCCATAGTTATGAAATTTAATTTTATAAAACAATTGACCGGTAAAAATAAAAATAATTTCAATGGTTATATTACCTTGATTAGTGTTTTAGTTATTGGTGCAATAGGAACAGCTGTAGTTATATCGGTGATTTGGTTAGGTATTGGTTCTTCACGTTCAAGCTTCGCTGATGAACAGTCTGATCAAGCCTGGGGTCTAGCTAATGCTTGCGCCGAAGAGGCTCTGCAGCAAATTCGTAGTTCTAGCGCTTATACCGGAACAGGTAATCTAACATTAGGCCAGGGGACATGTTCTTACACAGTAACTAATACAGGCGGAACAACTCGCTCTGTTACAGCTTCGGGTACAGTCGGCACAATGATTCGTCGGTCAGCTATCAGTATTACAGCTTTAAATCCTAAACTAGTTATTAGCTCTTGGCAGGAAGTTGCTAACTAGTTTTTTCAATGTTATAATTATTTATAATTAGTTACTAATTTTATTATAATTTTATGAGATTTTTTAAATCTTCAAAAAAAGGATTCACGTTAATTGAAATCCTCTTGGTCGTCGCTGCGATTGCTATTTTAGCCGGTATTGTTATTTTCGCCATTAACCCAACTAAACAACTTGGCGAGACACGCAACGCACAACGCCGCGCTGATGTTAACACAATCTTGAATGCAGTTTATCAATATGCAATTGATAATAATGGAACTGTCCCAGCAAGCATAACCACCACTCAAACTGGAATTTGTAAGACTGGCGGAACCTGCACTGGCTTAATTGACCTTTCGGTTTTGACTGCTTCTGAGAAGTATTTAACCAGCATGCCTTTTGACCCGAGTACTTCAACCGTCAACTCAACTGGCTATGAAATAAAAAAGACGGCTAATAATAGAATTACTGTTGTAGCACCAGGTGCTGAACAAAGCGCAACGATTAGCGCTACTAGATAAGTTGATTTTGTATGTAAAAGACGTAGGGAATAATAACCTTACGTCTTTTTTGATTACTTGCTATAATATGAATATATAACCCCGTCTAACGAGGTAACATTATTAACTTTATCTTAATTTTATGAAGTACCTAAAGTCTTCAAAAAAAGGATTTACATTAATCGAAATCCTCTTGGTCGTCGCTGCGATTGCTATTTTAGCCGGCATTGTTATTTTCGCCATCAACCCAACTAAACAGTTAGGTGAGACACGTAACGCACAACGCCGTGCTGATGTTAATACAATCTTGAATGCAGTCTATCAATATGCGATTGATAATAATGGTACTTTACCAACTATTCCAACCGGTTCTTGTGCTCTAGTGGCTGCTAATCAAATTTGTAAAGCCGCCGCCACTGGAACATGTTCGACTGGTGTTGCCTTGTCTGTTCTTACGGCTAGTGAAAAATATGTAACTAGCTTGCCAATTGATCCTACTACTTCATCAACTGATGGTACTGGCTATTATATTGCAAAGAGTGCTAATGGTCGTGTTACGGTTTGCTCTCCTAGCGCCGAGCAAAGTGCAACTATTACTGTAACCAGATAATTAAAATATTAATTTATAATAATTTTATGAAATATCTTAAGTTTTCAAAAAAAGGATTTACTTTGATTGAAATTCTTTTGGTTGTTGCAGCAATTGCGATTTTAGCTGGCATTGTTATTTTGGCCATAAACCCAAATAAGCAATTAGGTGACACACGTAACGCACAACGTCACGCTGATGTAAATACTATTTTGAACGCAGTTTATCAATATTCGATTGATACTGGTCATCTTCCATCAAGCATTGGTACTAGCCAAGGTGAAATTTGTAAAACCGGAGCTAACTGCTCAGTATTTGTTGATCTTAGTGTCTTAACTGATAATGAGAAATATTTAACAAGCATGCCATTTGATCCAAACGGAGCTTCAACTAACGGAACTGGCTATCAAATAAATAAGAGTGCTAATAATCGAGTTACTGTTTCGGCTGGTAGTGCTGAACAAGGTGTTATTATTACTGCTACAAGATAATTACTTATATTAGATGAATTATGTAAGGCGTGAGTTAAAAGCTTACGCCTTATTGGCGTTTTTGCTATAATGTTATTAGCTTTATAATGATTTTTATGGATACAATTACTGATAATAGAGTTCATCTAGCCAAGCTATCTAAAAAGACCGAAGTTGCCAAAAACACTTTTGAGTTTTGTTTTAAGACTGAAGATCATCTAGATTTTGAGTCAGGACAATATGTTTGGCTAAGGTTATATAATTTAAGTTACCCTGATAAGCGCGGCGACCGTCGAGCTTTTTCTATTACCAACATTCCTAATGATAAAGGCGAGATTTGCATTTTACTTAGAAAGAGCGAAAGTGGTTTTAATAAGACTTTACTTGAACTAGAAGAAGGCCAAGAGCTTAAAGTTATTGGTCCTTTTGGCACATCTTTCTGTTTGCCTGAAAATCCAAAAACACCTTTAGTTTTACTTGGCGGCGGAGTTGGTATTGCTCCATTCTTAAGTATTACTCGCCATTATGTAGCTAAAAAAATAAAAGCCCCTATTAATTTGCTTTATTTTGATGAGTCAGCGGAAATGTCAGTTTATGTCGATGAAATAAATAATTTTTGTTCTCAGCAAAGCAATTGTTCAGGTTCGGTTTTTTATGAAAAATTTTCTTTTGATTTGCTTAAGTCAATTAAGAATTTGGACAAAGCTTTATTTTATATTTCTGGCAGTCAAGGTTTTGTTGATAGTGTTAATGAAATTTTATCTAAGAACGGAATCTTCAAGCATCAGCTAAGATTTGAAAATTTTTATCCAACTGATCCGTCTTCGGCTTATCTTAAAAAAGTTTTTTCATCGGGCGAAAATAAAGAAGACTCAGATCTCGAGTTTTATCAAAACGATCATGATATTTTACTTTTAACAATTGAAAGCTCTTCGCAACATATAGTCGTGACTGATATTAACGGTAATATTGTTTTTGCTAACAAGGCTGCGCAAGAAACCACTGGCTATACCTTTGACGAAATGGAAGGACAAACTCCTCGCTTGTGGGGCGGAATGATGCCTCAAGATTTTTATGAAAAAACTTGGGAGATTAAAATGTCTGGTGGTACTGTGAATGAAGAGATAGTTAATCGTCGCAAGGATGACGCGCTTTATACTGTTATGGCTCACATAGCGCCAATAAAAAACGAGACTGGAACTGTTGTTGGCTTTATTGGTACAGAAGAAGATATTACTTATATTAGATCTTCTGAAAGTAAAGCTAAGAATAATGAACAGCGTTTTATTGAGCTAGCTAATAATATTTCTGAAGTGTTTTTAACTATTGAAATGGAACCGATTGAGAAAGTTACTTATGTTAGTCCGGCTTTTAATAAACTCTGGGGGCTTGAAGAGAAAACTCTTTACGATAACCCAAGAGCTTGGTTAGATTGTATCCATAAAGATGATGCCGCCAGAGTTCTTGAAGCATTTAATAATTTTGTTATTAATAAAACTTCTTACGAAGAAGAATATCGTATTGTGAGAAAAGATAATGAGATTTTATGGATCTTCGATAAGAAAGAACTTATTTTAAACGAAGCCGGTGAAGTTGTTCGTATGGTGGGCGTCGCCAGAGATATAACAAAAGAAAAAATAGTTGACCAAGAAAAAACTGAGTTTGTTTCTTTGGCCTCACATCAATTAAAAACACCAATCGGTTCTATTAGCTGGAATGCTGAAATGTTACTTAGCGGTGACTATGGCGCAGTTGATCCAAAGCAAAAAGAAGTTATTAGTGAGATTTATCAGTCCAATAGAAGAATGAAAGAACTAATTGATGGCTTATTAAATGTTTCACGTATTGATTTGGGCGTCTTTATTATTGATCCGACACCAATTGATTTTACTAAAGTCTGTGAAGATGTTTTGAATGAGATGAAGCCTAGGATAATTGCTAAGGGCCATGAAATAATCAAGAATTATGGCAAAGATCTGCCGCTAGTTCCAGCTGATCCTAATCTATTGCGCATTATTTTCCAGAATTTTATATCAAATGCCATAAAATACACCCCTGACCATGGTAGGGTGACGATTGGCATTAAAATAGAGTATAATGATATTATTATTTCCGTGGCTAATAACGGAGAGCCAATCCCTAAAGATGAGCAAAACAAGATATTCTCTAAGCTTTTTAGAGCCAGTAATGCTCAAAAACAAGATACTGATGGTACGGGCTTGGGATTATACTTAGTTAAAGCCATTGTAGAGAACGGCGGAGGCAAAGTCTGGTTTGAATCTGAAGAAGGCAAAGATACAATTTTTTATATTTCTTTCCCGATTTCTGGTATGATTAAGAAAGAGGGTGAGAAAAAATTAACCTAATTATTTAATAAAATTTATATGGAAAAGAAAAAAATTATTTTAGTCGTAGAGGATACGGCTGAATACCAAAGAATTTTGTCTGTTAAGTTAGCCCAGTTTGGCTATGAGGTACTTTCAGCTCATGATGGCGAAGAAGGTCTTGCTATGGCGTTAGAACATCATCCCGATTTGATTTTGTTGGATATTGTCATGCCTAAGATGGATGGTTTGGCTATGTTAGAAAAATTACGCGAAGATTCATGGGGCAAAGACGTTAGAGTTATTATGTTAACTAACCTAAGTGGAACCGAGAAGATCGCTGATGCTATGTTACATAACAGCTTTGAATATATTGTTAAAACCGATACTACAATAGAAGATTTAGTTAAAAAGATACAAGAAAGTTTATAAATCGCCTGAAGTCTTGATTTTTTATCTAAATAATGATATTAAATATATAGTCAAAGGTTGTAAAGCTTAGGCTTTATAACTTTTTACTATTTAAGCCGCCTTAGCTCAGCTGGTAGAGCAACGGTTTTGTAAACCGTAGGTCTAGGGTCCGAATCCCTAAGGCGGCTCCAATACACAATTTCAGATTTTAAATTATAAATTTCAAAACAATTTTAAATGTTGTAATTTTAAAACATTGAAAATTAAAGCATTATTTGAAAATTTGAAATTTGAAATTGAAAATTCAGCGGCACTGCTTTATACTAATGATGTATGGATATATTGCTTTATAATACTTTAACTCGTACCAAGGAGATTTTTAAGCCAATCAGCAGCGCCGCTGTTGGTCTTTATACTTGTGGCCCAACGGTTTATCATTATGCTCATATAGGTAATCTTCGTACTTATGTTTTTGAAGATATTCTCAAACGTGTTTTAGTTTATAATGGTTTTGAAGTGAAACATGTTATGAATGTAACTGATGTCGGCCATTTAACAGGGGACAGAGACATGGGCGAAGACAAGATTGAAAAAGAAGCAGCTTTAGAAAATAAAACTGCCTGGGAAATTGCCGAATTTTATTTAGAAGCTTTTAAAAAGAGCTTAGTTGAATTAAATATCATTGAACCGAAAATTTGGTGTAAGGCAACAGATCATATTAAAGAACAAATTGATTTGATTGCTGATTTAGATAAAAAAGGATTTGTTTATAAAACATCGGACGGGCTTTATTTTGATACTGCAAAATTCCCTGATTATAATAAACTAAGCCATCTTAAGTTAGATGAACTCAAAGAAGGCGCTCGAGTTGAGAAAAATGATGAAAAGAAAAATTCAACTGATTTTGCTTTGTGGAAATTTTCCCCATCCTACGCTCCTGACGGAGCTTCGGAGGGCAAGTCCCCGGCTAAACGACAAATGGAATGGGAATCGCCTTGGGGTATTGGTTTTCCTGGCTGGCATATTGAGTGCTCAGCCATGAGTCTTGAATTTTTGAAAGATAACTTAGATATTCATTGCGGTGGCGTTGACCATATTAATATTCATCACACTAATGAGATAGCGCAATCTGAAGCCTCAACTGGGAAACCATTTTTTAATTATTGGTTACACGGCGAACATCTTAATTTAGGTGAGGGCGAAAAAATGGCAAAGAGTACTGGCAATTTTTTAACGCTTGATTTAGAAACTACTAAAAAGGGGATTGATCCTTTAGCTTTTAGGTATTTGTGCTTTATGACTCATTATCGCAAAGCCATAAACTATAAACCAGAAGCTCTAGAACAGGCGCAAAACGGTCTAGAAGCCATTAAACGCGCTGTCTCAGTTTTAGATAAAGCAGCTGCTGCGGTAGATCAGGATTATAAAACGAAGTTTATGGAAGCTATAAATGATGATTTGAACATGCCACAAGCTATTGCGGTTTTACAGGGATTATTAAAGTCAGAGCTTGAGTCGAATGTTAAGTATGCGACTGTAGCAGATTTTGATCATGTTCTAGGTTTAGGTCTTATTCCAGAAGAATTACCCTTAGAGATTCAGGCCTTAGCTGCCGAGCGAGAACAAGCCAGAATGAACAAGGATTGGGCAGCTTCTGACAAATTACGAAATGATATTGAAGCCCTAGGCTTTATTGTTGAAGATGCAACGGCAGGTACTATGATTCGTTTTAAGAAATAATTTTACTTAAACATTACTCACCCCCAGCCCCTCTCCACGCTAAAGCGTAGAGAGGGGTGGCTTGTATTCACGTCTTAATTTAGTTCCCCTCTCTGTTCGCTTGCGAATGGAGAGGGGGCAGGGGTGAGGTCGGTTAGTTTATGTTGTGTTTTAGCCTATATTTTACTATAATAAGAGTATATTATTATCCGTTTACCTACGGAATTTTTGACTTATGAGTGAAAAAGAAAAAATACTGGAGCCAAGTATTGAAAAGCCTTTAGCTAATCAACCAATTAGACCAGAGGCTCCAAGTGCGCCAGAACAAAAAATAGAAAGCGGCAATAAGGCAACTGATGAAAAAGCAGGCGATTTTTTGGCTACTCCCGCTGCCCAAACTCAAACGGCTAATGCACTGACACCGGAAGTTGAGCGCGTAGCAGAGATTGAAAGAATCCTTGAAGATGACTTATCTAATGTATATTTTAATTTACCAGAAGTAGAAAAGGAAAAGTTTAGACTTCAGGGCGAAGAAACTGCTATAGAAATAAATACGCTATTGTCATCTACTAAAATTAAAGTCCAGAAAATTATAAAGCTTATTAGAAATTGGCTTTTACTCATTCCTGGCGTTAATCGTTTTTTCTTAGAGCAAGAAGCAAAATTAAAAACTGACGAAATTATAAAAATAAAAGATAATTTCTAGTATGGACTACGGGCAGAACCAAATTAATCAATATCAGACAACTGATTTTAGTACACAAATTCCAATCACTACACCGACTTTTGATTTTGGCTATATAATTATTTTAGGCCTGGTTGTTATTGCTGTGGTTGCCTTAATGATTTTAAGAAGAATTTTAGTTAACCGCGCGCTAATTCAGCACGTGGTTTATTTAATTAAATTACCGAAAGAAAGACCAGAGGATCAGTCAAAAGAATTTACTGTGCAACAGCTACGTGAAGAAATTGCTAAAATGGAAGCTGTCTTTTCTTCAATCGGTGGTTTTAAAGCGCAGCATGGTTTAAAGCGTTGGTTCTTCGGACGAACCGACCATTATTCTTTTGAGATTGTAGCTTATAATAAATTAATTTCTTTCTACATTGCTGTGCCGCGTCAGCACGCTGATTATATTCAAGAACAAATTCAGGCTAACTATCCTGAGTCATTAATTGAAGAAGTGATTGACTATAATATTTTCAGCCCAGCCGGGAAAGTCGCCGCGGCGACGATCAAGACTAAGCTAAGTTTTGTTTTGCCGATAAAGACTTATTTAAAAGAAGATACTGATCCATTAAATTCTTTGATTAACGTCATGTCAAAAATTGGGCCTGACGAAGGCATGGCGATTCAGTATATTGTTAGAAGTGCAGAAAAAGATTGGCATAAAACTTCTCGTCGCGTTGTTAAGAAAGCCAATGAAACTTATTCTTTATCTGAAGGTTTGTCGGGCAGTTCATTTTCTAAGGAGCTAATGAAATTCGCGGGCGACGCCGGGGACGCCGTTAGTGGTCCGAAATCACAACACCAAGAACAGCAAAAAGGTTTTAAGCGTTTATCACCTAAAGAAGAGGAAGCGGTTAAAGGTATTGAAGAAAAAAACTCTAAAGCCGGAATGGAAGTTAATATCAGGTTAATTGCTAGTGCGCCAACTAAAGACCGGGCCGACGCTAATTTATGGCATCTAGGTGGCAGCTTTAGTCGTTATAACTATTACGAATATGGTAATTCTTTTACCCAAGTAACTCAACGTCGTTATAAGAAAATGATAAAGGAATTTTTTTACCACAATAAAAATGTGCGTGATTTTATTTTCCGCCGTTTTTATCATAAGGCTGCTTCAATTTTGAATACAGAAGAATTAGCAAGTCTTTTCCATTTCCCATTAAAAAATGCTGAGACGCCAAATATTTTATGGTTAACCGCTCGTCAATCAGCTGCGCCAGTTAATTTGCCAGCTGAAGGTTTATTGCTAGGTACCAATACTTATCGCGGCGTTAAAAAAGATGTCCGAATAAAACAGGCCGATCGTTTGCGACACACTTATATTATTGGTAAATCCGGTGTTGGTAAATCTGTTCTACTCGCCAATATGGCAATCCAAGATGTTATCAATGGTCATGGTATTTGCATGATTGATCCACACGGCGATTTGATTGAAGATGTTTTGACGCATGTTCCACCAGAACGCGCTGATGATGTTGTTATTTTCTCGCCATCTGATATTGAACGACCAATGTCAATCAACTTATTAGAATTTGATCCGCGTTATCCAGAACAAAAAACTTTCGTGATCAACGAAATGATCGGTATCTTTGATAAGTTGTATGATTTGAAAGCCACTGGTGGACCAATCTTTGAACAGTATATGCGTAACGCCATGCTGTTAATCATGAGCGATCCAGCGTCTGGTTCAACCTTGATGGAAATTCCTAAAGTCTTATCAGATACGGCTTTTAGAAATCTTAAGTTATCACGTTGTAGTGATCCAACGGTAGTTGATTTCTGGCGTAAAGAAGCTGAAAAAGCTGGTGGTGATGCGGCGCTCGCCAACGTTGTGCCTTATATTACTTCTAAGTTAACTTCATTTATTTCCAATGACATGATGCGACCAATTATTGGTCAGCAAAAAAGTTCTTTCAATTTACGTGATGTCATGGATGAGGGAAAAATTTTGTTGATTAATTTACCAAAAGGTATTGTTGGTGAAATGAACGCCTATCTTTTGGGTATGATTATTGTTGGTAAAATTTTAATGGCCGCTTTATCGCGCGCCGATTCTGAGGCTAAGTCAAGAAAAGATTTTTATTTGTACATTGACGAGTTCCAAAATTTTACGACTGATTCAATCGCTCAGATTTTATCTGAAGCTCGTAAATATGGTTTAGGTTTGGTTATTGCTCACCAATATATTGGTCAGTTATCAAAAAATAATGACACAACAATTAAAGATGCGGTTTTTGGTAACGTCGGTACAATGGTTACTTTTAAGATTGGTTCGGAAGACGCCGAATATTTGAAAAAAGAATTTGCCCCAGTCTTTAATGAATATGATTTAATCAATGTTGAAAAATACACAGCTTATGTTAAGCTATTAATTGATAATACAACTAGTCGTCCGTTTTCAATGGCCACACCTTGGCCTTTGTGTGGCGAGAAGAGGGAAGATATGCCGGGCAAGTTAAAACACTTAAGTCGCTTAAAATATGGTCAAGATAGAGCTGACGTGGAGGCAGCTATTTTAGAAAGAACTAAGATACTGCCAGTTACGCCAAAGCCGCCGTTAAGACCAAGTATTTAATTAAGTTTAGTCCGCTTTATATTAAATATGTCAGAAAATGAATTTGAAAAATTAAATATAGATGAATCTAAATAAAGAAAAGAGCTAGCCGAAAAAGAACTTCAAGAAGACTTCAAGAGTATGTTCTTTATGCCTCTTCGATTTTTGCATATTGAAGATAATATTGACGCTTTAAAGATGCGAGCTAAAATAGATAGGATTAAGCTCGTTGTTGATAAAAATATTTATCAAGATATTTATGAGGCATTGTTAGAAAAGAAGAGTATACAAACATTAACAGTATTCGAAAATTACGTAAAAAAAGAGAATATAGAATTAGATAAAGATGATGATATAAATAAAAAAATTGAAGAAATAAAAAAAGAGGAGATTAACAATAAAATCGATCCTAGTCTAGAATTTTTAAAGAATAAATGCGAAAATTCTATTGGTACGGGCACTTATGATACCGCAAAGGCTCAAGCTAAAGAAAAAGGCTTTGAAATACAAGTAGATGCTAGTGTTTTTGAACAAGCATTTAACACATCGCTGTTATTTAGACAGTCGATAAAAAGTTTAAAATATATTGAAGAGCAAGCAGGGGCAGAGGGCATTAGACTGGGTGAGCCAGACGAGAGTTTATTGAAAAAAGCTTATAAACAAGGATTGGCGAGCGGGAATATTTCTTTTGATTTAGTTGATTACGCTACAGAGAGAGGAGTGGAGCTAGATATTAAAGATGCTGAATATAATATTCGAAAAGAGCTTTTTGAAAATATCTACCTTCGTAAGTGTATAGATGATGGATCTGCTAGTAATAGTGAGTTTAATCGAATTAGTGAATTAGCAAAAAAGAGTGACGTAGAAATTGATACTGAGAAAATATATATAGACCTAATACATAATACTGGTGCCGGACACGCCGATATGGCTAGGGGAAAATCTTTTGAATTAGCTAAGGAACATGGTTCAAAAATAACTTACGCTGATGTTATAAAAATGAACTATCTTGATTATTTAAATATTCCTAAAGATGAGAGAATAGAAACAGAGAAAAATATTGATATCAATGGCGAGAAAGTGAGGTTGTTAATTATCGGTCAGATAAAAGATGCTATTTGTAAGGGTAAGTTTGTTCTGGGTGAAGATAATAAGGCAGAAAAAAATCTTGTCTTCGATGCAACATTAGGAGAGCATAATGATATGGCTCAAAAATATAATTTAAAAGTTAGTGGAGGAGGTTGGTTAAGCTTAGATCAAGCCAATAAGACAATAAAAATATTTGGAACTAGTCAAAAATTTGGACAGGCTCCAAGAGAATACTGTAAGCAAATAATAAAAGAAGCTTTCCCGGACTATGTTTTAGAAGAAGCTTAATTAAAAATTTAAAAATAATCCCCGCCTTCGCGGGGATGACAAAATAAAAATATGGAAGAAAACAAAAATTTAAACGAGGAGGATGATTCAAAAACAGAAGCTGTTGTTGTTTCAAAACAGAAATTAATGGCTCTGCGCTCATTAGTTGCTAATCTACATCAAGCTAGTGAAGCTTTGAGTGATTTTATTTCTGGCATGTCAGGCTTTGAAGGCGCTTTTACGCCGGCTGCCATGAGCTCGGCAGCTCATATTGAAAAAACTATCGAAGGTGTTTTTGATGGCGAAAAGATGATTGGCTCCGACGGTAAACAGTATGCAGTGCCGGTCAACTATGCTTCTAAGTCAAAATTAGTTGAAGGTGATTTATTAAAATTATCAGTGACTGATCAAGGCACAATGATTTATAAACAGATTCAACCAATTGATCGTTTACGTTTAACTGGTAATCTTGAACAATCAGATACGGGGGATTGGACAGTTACGGTTAATGGTAAACGTTTTAAGATATTAGGCGCTAGCGTAACTTACTTTAAGGGCGAGATGGGCGATGAAGTTATAATTTTAGTTCCAAAGACAGGGCAATCTCGCTGGGCAGCCGTTGAACATATTTTTAAAAAAACTTAATCTAACTTAATAATATGAGTGATAAAAATAATTCTATAAACATGCAGGTAGTTGTTGGAGCTTGTCTTGTAATAATTTTATTAGGCGGAGCTTTTTATATTCAACAAAACAGCAGTAATAAACAAATTAGCTCACTAG
Organism: Candidatus Falkowbacteria bacterium; assembly: GCA_026396835.1. NCBI lineage: Bacteria > Candidatus Falkowiibacteriota > Candidatus Falkowiibacteriota bacterium. Next base: position 522,297 of record JAPLWA010000004.1, on the reverse strand, counting down.
ATTATAGATTGGCTACAATGCAGTCACAATTTACTAGACTTCAGGACAAATTAGATACTGTTAATAAAGATTCTCAGGTAGAGAGCACTTTTGAGATGCAGGAAACTGAAACAGTTGTAGAAGATTCAATTGTTTATAATAATTCTGTTTATGGTTTTAAACTAACACTACCTGCTACTTGGAAAGGATATTCTGTGGCTAGTAGAAAGCTAAACTGGGGGACTAATGGAACTGGTGATTCAATTGATTTCGCTTATGGTGGTCAAGACTCATTGTTTAATATTAGTATCCATACTAAAAAGCAATGGCAAAATGTTCAAGCTGATCAAGGTCCAAAACCAAATTATATAGCAGAAAATAGTAAATATGTTTTTGCTTATTCTGGAGCTCAGGATGCGGCTAATGATGAGATTGTTGCTAGAATGAAAGAAATTTCCAGCATTATTAAAACTTTTGAATTCATAAAATAGATCTCTTTTGTTTGTTAATTGACGATAGCTTCTAACCAATAATCAGAAATTTTTTGCCATTTGCTTTATTGTTAATATTTGTCTAAAATAAAGCCGTCTTAATATACTTTAATTCCTAAAAATGCCTACCCTCTACCGTAAATATCGCCCACAAACTTTTAGTGAAATTGCTGGACAGGAACATGTTAAATTAACTTTGTCTTACGAAATTAAGGCTAAGCAAGTTGCTCATGCCTATTTGTTTTGTGGTCCACGCGCGATTGGTAAAACTACGGTGGCTCGTTTACTTGCGAAGGCCATGAACTGTCCGAACCGCAAAGAAGATAGCGCCGATCCTTGTAACAAATGTCAGTCATGTTCAGAAATAACTGAGAGCCGTTCGATGGATGTAGCCGAGATCGACGCCGCTTCTAACACTAGCGTTGATAATGTTCGTGAAGCGATTATTGCCTCAGCTCGCTTAGCACCATCAGCTGGTCGTTATAAAATTTTCATAATTGATGAAGCGCATATGTTATCAACTAGCGCTTGGAATGCTTTGCTTAAGACAATGGAAGAACCACCAGCGCATGTTATTTTTATTCTTTGTACAACTGAAGCGCATAAAGTTCCGCCAACAATTATTTCTCGTTGTCAGCGTTTTGATTTTAAAAAAATTGGCGTGGTTGAAATAATTACAAAATTATCACGTATCGTACGCGAAGAAAAAATTAAAGTTGGTCCAGGCGTTTTAGAAGCTATCGCACGTCATGCTAATGGACATATGCGTGATGCTGAAAGTTTGATGGGACAAGTTATTTCTTTGGCTGGTAGTGAGAACTCTCTCAAAGGCAAAGAAATTACTTTAGATGAAGCAGAATTAATTATTCCTCGTAGCTATGTAACTGAAGCTGTTGAAATGCTGGAATATCTTGCTAATAAAGAAGCTGGTGCGGCCGTGACTTATGTTAATCGTTTATCTGATAATGGAGCTGATCTAAAAGTTTTTTCAGCTGAACTTGTTACTTTGATTAGACGTTTATTGATTACAAAAATTAGTCCAGAGCTTGGCGCTAATTTAGGCCAAGAACTTGGAGAAGCAATTCAGAATCGAATTGAGCCTTTACTTTCAAAATTAGAACCTGACTTTTTATCGGCTTCAATTGAACGCTTTATAAACGCTGGTAAAGAAATTAAAGATGCGCCTTTTGCTCAGCTGCCTTTAGAGTTGGCGATTGTCGATTTGTGTTATGGGCGTTTATTTTCCAGCGACTCAGTTATTGCGCCTTTAGCCCCACGCCCCAACCCAGTGGCCGCGCCTTTGCGCCGTCCGACTGCTAATATCGCTGCCGCCCCTGTTTCTAGACCAAAAGCCGGGCCAGAAGAGCCTATTGCTGTTAATGCTGACCCAGAGGCCATAAAAGGCGCCTGGCAAGAGCTTTTAGTGCGAGTTAAGCAACATAACCATTCCTTGTCTTTTGTGCTTAAATCCTGTCAATTTATGGGCATAGAGGGTTCTGGGCTAAAATTGGCCTTTAAGCATAAGTTTCATCATGACCGGATTAATGAACCGGCAATACGCCAATTAGTTGAGAATTTATTGGGTGAAATTATGGGTCGTAGGATTGTTGTGGAAACAACGCTTGACCCAAATCTAGTTTTAGTAGAAAATATAGCCTCGGTGGCAGTTGATGCCACGGCCCCTTCAGCCGCCAGCGTGGCGGGCGCCGCGGTAGCCGCTGCTGAGATAGATTCGTCAGTCATCGATAATTTATTGAAGACTTTTGGGGGGAGAGTAGTTAGTTAATTTCAAATTTCAAATTCTAAATTTCAAATGCATGTAGCTGTCTGCGACAGCTTTTAAGAATTAAAAATTTGTTTTATTTATTTTGAAATTTAAAATTTATAATTTGAAATTGTTCTTGCGGGATCGTCTAATGGTAGGACATCGCCCTCTGGAGGCGAGTATCTTGGTTCGAATCCAGGTCCCGCAGCATCCTTGAGATAGGTTCTGGTGACCGAGGAACCTATAAAATAAAATATGACAAAACGAAAGGATAGGAATTTAGGATAATATTCATATTAACTTATAATTTAGATAGCTATAATAGCTACCGTGAAATGTAGTTATTTTTATTATCTTGACAAATTGTTAATATTGTATTAGATTAAATAGTTAAATGTACATAAAAAATTTATCAAAAAACAAATAAAAAACAAAAATGAAAACAATAAAATTAATGCCTTTAGTAGGCTTGCCGTTAGTGGAAAGAGGAAGTAAGATAGCCAATCTTATTATGGGGTACTGTGAGAGAAATAATGTTTTTTTACAGGATAATGACATCTTTGTTATTGCCCAAAAGATTATTTCTAAGGCAGAAGGGGCGGTAGTTGATTTGAAAACAATAACGCCAACAGTAAAAGCTTCTAGAATTGCGAAAAAAACAGGTCGTGATCCACGACTTGTACAAGTATATCTTAATGAAGCGTCGGAATTACTTTATATTAAAGGCAGGATGGTGATTACAAGGCACAGACTCGGATTTATTATGTCCAGCTCAGGTGTTGACCGTTCTAATATAGCGCCACATTCAAGAGAGGTAGTGGTTTTATTGCCTAAAAATCCTGATTTAAGTGCACGAAGAATAAAAAATAGTCTTAAAAGACTTAGTGGTAAAAACGTTGCAGTTATTATCAATGATTCGTGCGGTCGAAAGGATCGCGATGGTTCAGTCGGTATGGCTATTGGTATAGCGGGGATCTCTGCTTTGGAAATAAGAAGTCAGAGTGATCTTTATTCTAATCTTTCACAAAGTAGAATCGCTTTAATTGATGAAATGGCCGCTGCTGGATCTATTCTTATGGGGCAAGCTAATGAGGGGGTTCCGGTGGTTCTAATACGAGGTGCAGTATATTCTAAAAGTAATAAATCAAAAATTACAAATATTTTATTTTAATGGAGGCTATCATGAACTTCTTGGATTTGAAGACCAACTTTCTGGATCCTGAAAACATGGACACAGAAATTGTTGAAAGAAAAGGGTTGGGACACCCTGACACATTAGCAGATGCTTTAGCCGAACTAATTTCTATGGAATATTCTAAATATTGTATAGATAATTTCGGATATGTATTGCATCATAATGTAGACAAGTTCTATATCGGTGCCGGTTTCTTCAAGTCAGGGTTCGGATTTGTTGAAAAAATTAAACCGGTACAAGTATTTATTAATGGGCGCATGAGCGACTCATTCGGTGGGCATCAGATTAACGTAGATGTTCTTCAAAGAAAAACTATATTAAGTTATTTGCAGGCTGTATTACCTAACCTCGCTAGTACAGATGTAGTTATCAATTCTAATGTTACTCAGAATTCTCAGATCCCATACTGGTTTCAACCGCGTGGGATTGAAGATCTTCCAGAATATTCAAAGTTAACAGCTAATGATAATGCGGTTTGCGTTGCAAGCTATCCACTTACTACCTGTGAAGATTTAGTTTATTCTCTCGAAGAGTATTTCTGGAACAAGGAAGAGTTTTTTCCTAGTCCACGATTTAAGTGTTTTGGACAGGACATAAAAGTCATGGCTTACCGTAATGGTAATGCTGTTAATATTGGCGTTCGTGTTCCTGTTATTTCTACATTTGCTCCTGATAAAAATGCATATAATGATATAGTGGCTCAGGCTCAAAAAGATCTATCTTTATTTGCCAATGAACTTGTTGGTGATAAATACAGGATTAATCTTGAAGTAAATGCTAATAAACCATATATGTTGGGTATCGGAAGTTGTATTGAGTGCGGTGAAGAGGGTGTTGTTGGAAGAGGAAATTCATCTAGTGGTCTTATCTCTATGTTTAGACCTCATTCTACAGAAGCTCCGTCAGGTAAAAATCCAAAATATCATACAGGTAGAGTTATGAACTATCTGGTGACAATTTTATCAAAAGCAATTTATGATGAACTTGGTGTGAAAAACAGCGTGATAGCAATGACAAAGAATGGTAGTACATTAATTCCTCCATATCTTTTGTCAATTAGCACGGGGATTACCGTAGATAAGAAAGACATAGAAAGATTAGTTACTAAAAATATTTTAGAAATAGATTACGTTGCCGGTTTATTGAGAGATAAGCAGGTTCGTTAGGAGGGCATTAAAATGAATTATATATGTTCATTATCGTCAGCAGGTGAGACGGTCGATTTTTTTAGCGACAAAGCAAACCTAATGAGTTGCTTAGAATCTCCGTCTTTATTAAGAGATCATATTGCTTTTAGCATTTCTAAGACAACTCCTTCGTCTCAATTCCGAGTAGAGTATTCTGATTCTACTGTTAAGTCTATTGTTTACACTGAGAATGTTTGTTATATAAAATATCCTTGGAAGTTGATGAATAACGGTGAAACACTACTTTACGCAGCATACCCATTCTTAGAAGCTCAACGTCAGGTGCACAGTTGGCTAACAGCCTATTCGGCAGCCGTATCTTTGGATGGAAGAGGTATATTGCTTCTTGGTAAATCTGGTGCAGGTAAAACCTCGGTTGCCTTGGATATGTGCATTAGGTATAAAGCAAAAATTATTGGAAATGATTTAGTTATTTTGGGGATACAGAAAGATGGTATATATGCAAAAGCAGGTACAAAGTTTTTTTATCTGCGTTATGAATCTATTAAAAGAGGTCTTCCTGATTTACTAAAGTTTTTTCCTGATAACCCCGAAGAAACCTGGTTATGCAAAAAAAAGATTAACCCCGATGAATTATTAATCAACAAAGAAAATTCTTCGGTGAAAATTTATAGTTCTTTTCTGGTTCACGTTGATAACAATCTATCTTCAATTTATGTTAAGAAAGATAACAATCTATCAACTAAATTATTCTTGATTGAAAATTTTTCAAGATATATAAGAGGTAGCTGTATCAATGTATTAGGCGGCGAACGGTTTGAGGAGTTAGGATTTATCCCTTCTTATGATCAGATTTCTTTCCATACGTTTAGGAAAGATCTGGCTAACAGGATAATATCGGGACTTAACTATATTTCTGGACCCGTAAATCAGATAACAGACTATATTGTTAAATAGTTAAATGGTCGGCGCATATCATGTGTCGACCTTTTTTTATTTCTAGTTTTATGCTAAAACTAGAATATATGTTTAAAGATATTACACCTAAAGAGGGACATGCTTTGCATGAAGCAATTGTTTTTCTTGTTAATAACTATGAGAAATCCGGTCATAATGATAAGCCGGTAATTTTTCATAGTTTACAGGTTGCGTACTATTTATTCTCTTATAATTACAACTTAGACATTATTATGGGTGCAATTTTGCATGATTTAATAGAGGATAGTGACGTAACAAAGAATGATATAGATTCTGTTTTCGGTAATAAAATTGCTGAGTTAGTTGATTCAGTTTCTTTTGATGTTTCTATTAAGAACAAAGAAGATCGATATCGGGAGATGTTTAATCGAACTAAGAAATTTGGCTTTGAAGCTTTAATTGTTAAATGTGCTGACTTGTATATTAATAGTCATTACATTAAGTTTGCCGAGGGCAATGAAATACAGATTAGTTTAGTAAAGAAATTAGAATATTTTTTAGAATTTTCGAAAGATCAAATAGGATCAGAACCTGTTTGGAAAGATTTGTATGAAAGTTCTAAGGTTGAGGAAAGCAGAATTCAGTTTGAGTAAAAATTAACCCAAAAAAGTTTTTATGAATATCGCTGTTATTCTACCGTCATATCAGGAAGCAAATAACATTGCATTTGTTACTAAAATAATTGACAAGGGCTTAATGGCGGTTCAAGTTAAGTTTCCTGAAATTAAAAAAGTAGTGATTGCTAATATAGATAGTTCAAGTCCCGATAAAACCAGTGAAATTTTCAGAAAAGTAAAAACTAAAAATAGTAAAATATCATTTATCACCAAGGGTAAACCAGGTAAAGGGAAAAACATACTATTTTTTTTAAAAAAATATCAAGAACAATTTGATATTTTTGTTATGTTAGATGCGGATTTAAAAAGTATTAAAGTTGACTGGATAGAAAAACTTATCAGTCCGATTATTCGCAGAAAATGTGATTTTGTTTGGCCTTTGTATGAGCGCAGTCGCTTTGAAGGTAGCACTACAAATCACTTTGCTTATCCAATTATTTATACACTAAGTGGCAGGGATATACGGCAACCAATTGCTGGTGATTTTGCTTTTAGTAAAAAGTTCGTAAAAAAAATATCTCATTTATCAAAACCAAAAGGAGCGTATTATTATGGTATTGATATTTTTTTATCTCTTCAGGCGGTTTTACATTTTTCACAATTAACTCAAATTAAATTAGGAAAAAAGATTCATAAGCCAAGTTTCTCTAATCTTGAGATACTTCCTCAGCCAGCATCTGCCGTATTAGATGCTACTAGAATGAAAAAATTAGTATTATCTTCAAAGGTTTATTCTATTAATTTTGTAAGTATTACAAAGAGTCAAAAATTCGTGCATAGAAAATTAGCACAAAAGTTGCTAATGGAAAAATTTTTATATGTAAGTGATAATTTAGATAGATTCCGTTGGCTAGAAAAAGAATTAAAAACAAAATTATCCGTTATTGTTAACAGCAAAAAACCTATTAATGAAATTGTTTGGGCCGATATTTTATCCTCTTGGCTCAGCTACGCTCTTTCGAATAGAGGCAAAAAGCATAATAGTTCTAAGCTCTCCGAAGAGTTGTTACCTATATTCGTAATTAGAGCAATTAGTTTTTGGGAACAAGTTATCGGGGGAAATCCACTGGTAATAGAAAAAATTATTCGAAGGCAAGCGAAATTAACTCGAAAAAAATTCATAGTTAAAATGAAAATATAAATTTATGCAATATTCAGCACTTATCGGAGATCCAGTTGAACATAGTGTTTCTCCTACTCTGTTTTATCTTTTGGCTGATTATGCTCGCATAGAGTATAGTCACCTTAAAATTAGAGTAAAATCAAAACGTGATTTAAAAAATACACTTTATCAATTACGGTTTTTGGGTTTTTGCGGTGTCAATGTTACATTGCCTTATAAATTAGATATTATTAGATGTTTAGATGTCATAAGTCCTAGCGCTGCAAAAATAGGTGCAGTAAATACCGTGGTTTTTAGAAATCATACAATTGTAGGTTATAATACCGATGCCATAGGAGCGTTACGTGCGATTGAGACAAAACTAAAAAAATTGAATAAGAATGATAAGGTTCTTATCTTGGGAGCAGGGGGTGCAGCTCGAGCTATTGTTTATGCTTTATACTCAAAAACTAGAAACATTGTTATTCTTAATAAAAACATTGGAGAAGCTAAGAAGCTATCATTAGATGTTAGTGGGGGAAAGATTCAAGTTGAGAACTTAAGTGTCAAAAATATTAGCGTATATTTTAAGGATAGTAATATTATTGTTAACGCAACGCCAGTAGGGATGCACCCAAACAATAAGCAGGAAATAGTTAGCAAGGATATATTTGTTAAGAATTCAGCTAGGGGTAAATATTTTTTTGATGCAATTTTTAATCCTTATAAAACCAATTTCTTAATTAATGCAGAGAAAAGAGGTGGAAAGGTTTGTTCGGGAATGTATATGATGATTTTTCAAGGGATTGAAGCTTTTAAATTATGGACAGGTGTTTCACTTAAGAATGTTAATGTAGAAAGAATCAATAGAGAGCTTATTAATAAGATTGCTTAATATGAACAACATTTCAATCATTAATGATGAGATTAATCGAGATTTGAAGGAGGCCGTTCGTTTTTTGAAAAAAAATTCAATCAAATTTATTGAACTCAGGTCGATTAATGGAGAAAATATTTTTAATATTAAGTTATCTGATTTAAAAAAATACGCGGCATATCTTTCTAAAAATAATGTTAAAGTTTCGTGTATAGCCTCTCCGATTCTTAAGTGGTATCCGGAAGATATAGTGGAAAAAAATAAAGGAAAATTAAAAGTTGATTCCTTTGATTTTAAAAATAAAAGCGAAGAATTTGAAAAGGTTTTTAAAATAGCGGAAATTTTTAAGGCACCAAATATTAGAATATTTTCATATCTAAGGTACAAAAACTTTTCTTTTTCGGATTTGTCTAAAGATATAAACGCTTTAGTTGATTTAGCTGAAAGGTATAAGAAAATTATTTTGCTTGAAAATGAACCTGTATGTAATATACGGACTATAAAAGATTTAGTGAAATTTAAAAAAAAGTTTAAAAATGAAAGAGTTAAGATTTTACTTGATCCTGGTAATTTATATTTTCAGGGAGAAAGTCTAGATTTTAATAGTTTGCGGGGTATTGCGAAGGATATCTTATATGTTCATCTTAAAGATTATTCTCTCGTCAATAAAAAATATGAAATTCTTGGTGCCGGAGATATTAATTATAAAAATCTCATCTCATGGTTGAATCATTATGTAAAACCATCATATCTTTCGCTCGAAACTCATGTTAAAGGTGGCGACTCTGAGCAAAACACATTAGCCTCTCTTAAAGAGTTAAGGAATATTTTATCTAGTAAAAGAGTTAAGTATGGCGTGGTTGGTTGTGGCAAGGGCGTGAGAAAACACTTAATTTCAATTAAGAATAATCAAAATGCAGAGTTAGCTGGGATTTTTGATACCAGTAAAAAACAACTAGAGCGGATTACTGCTAAATATGATTGTCCAGTATATCAGAATCTAGACACCTTAATAGAAGATGTTGATGCTATGATTATTTGTACGCCACATTATACTCATGCTGATATGATTGATCATGTTCTAAAAAATAATAAAATATGTCTTTGCGAGAAGCCTGGAGTTATGTCTGTAGACGGGATGGAGAAGATAAAAAAGCATAAGAATTATCAGTCCAAACTCTTTATTGTATATCAAAATCGTTTTAATAAACCGTTATTGGATTTAGAAGAATGGATTAAAAAAAATAAAGTAGGAAAATTATTATATGTGGCCGCAAGTATGAGATGGTTTAGGGATAAAGACTATTATTTGGGTTCTTGGCAGGGTAAAAAGAAATATGAGGGCGGAATTTTATTTAACCAAGGCATACATTTGATTGATATTATTATGAAATATTTTAGTGTTGATAGAAGCTTCAAAATTATTAATTCTTATAAAGATAAAATTTATCATAAAGCATTAGACACTGAAGACACAGTTCTTGCGCATTTTAAATCTGAAAATACTTTATTTAATCTTGAAGTAACAATGGCTTCAGTCCCAAGCAATATGGGGTGTAATATCTTATTTATCTTTGAGAAAGGGAGAGCTGTTATAGGTGGTATGGCTTTCAATGAGTCACTAACGACTGAAATAATGGGATCATCTAAGGTAGAGCTACGGTATAACGAAGAAGCAGGATTCTTATATGGTCATAAGATGCTGTTAGATAAGCTTACTAAATATATTTTAACTGGAAGGGCAGATCATAACTTGGTTCGATTCGATGAAGCCTATTCTCGAACTAATTTTATTAACGCTCTGTATAAATCAACAAAGAATTAATGATATGTCACAACCTATAGTAAAAGTTATTATTCCTGGCATTCCGTTAAAAACAAAATTTGGTGGAATTGGTTACTGCTCAATTTCTTTAATTAAGGATGGTAAGGATGTTATTCTTTTTGATGTTGGACACTATGCAGTAAGAGAAAAAATTATTGACACGTTAAAAAAATATAAAATAAATAAGGTTTTTATCTCGCATTTACATTATGATCATTGTTTGAATATTGATTTATTTGTAAAGAAGGGTATTAAGATATATCTTAATGAAAAAGAATTCCTATGTTTAGATAAAATTAAGAAGGAAGATGTATATACATTCAAATATTTTAAAAACATAGTTTCCTCAAAAAATTTAGTTTTATTTAATGGTGAATTTAATATTTCAAAAAATGTTTCTGCCATAGAGACCATAGGCCACACTTCAGGGCATTCTTCTTTAATTTTTAAAATGAAGAATAAACATTGTATAGTGGCAGGAGACGCAATCAAAACCTATAAAGATTACAAAAATATTACATCTTTTGATGTTGTGCCGTTCAGTGTTTCCGCATTAATTAAAACGAAAAAAGAGATTGTGTATAATTTTGATATTATAATACCTGGTCATTCGGGGGCTATTATTAATGGCAAGAAACCATCTGAAGAAGCTGTGTTTTATGAGTTTTAAACTTATAACATAGGCAGTGTCTAATTTGTCTAATTTTGCTTCGTCTGAGGAGGGTTAAACAACCTATTTGCCAAGCTTTCAAAAACCCCTTATAATGTTAATATAATCTCGGTTCTAAACCGAGGTGTTCAGCAATCTTTCGCCCGCTCAGGGCGTGCTCCGGAATTGCAAGTCAAGTTGAGCTAGCACAAAAAGTATTTAATAAAACCATGATTGATCAAAGAATTTTTGATATTAATATAAATTTCCATGGTGTTAAAGGACTTGTTTTTATTGGTAAAAAAATACTTGTATACAGAAGAGACAATAAGACGAGTAATTTCCCATTATGTATTGATTTGCCCGGAGGCGGTAAGGAAAATAATGAATCTCCTTTTGATACTTTCAGTAGAGAAGTGAAGGAGGAGTTTGGATTGGTAGTTGATCAAAATGATATTGAATATGGCAAGCAGTATATGAGTTTCATAGATCCAACCAAAGAAGCATATTTTATTGTAACCAAACCATTAAATATAAAAGAAAGTGATATTGTTTTTGGAGACGAGGGTCAGGAATTTTTTTTAATGATACTTAGTGAATATTTAAAGTTAAGTGATGCAATAGGGAGACAACAAGAGAAAGTTCTTGATTATCTCAGGGAAATAGGAGAGCGTACTAATCTTAAAAATCAATAATAAGCTCAAAAGGCGTCGTTATGGTAGAATATAAATATTAAAAAATACCTTAATGGGCCTGACCGATTATGGTTCTTGCTCAGGGTGGTCAGCAATCTTTCGCCCGCTCAGGGCGGGCTCCGGATTTGCAAGTCAAGTTGAGTTAGCACGAGATACGTCATTAAATATGAACCAAGAAGAATTTTTAAGAATTATAAAAGAAGTGGCAAGTGATGAAACATCTTTTGATCCCAATGGATGGAATTTGGATAACCCACTATGGGGTCATTGTGCAGTTGTTTCTCTTTTAGCACAAGAAATATTTGGAGGAGAATTAGTAAAAGGTTCAATAAGTGGTAATACTAAATATCCATATATTAAATCTCATATTTGGAACAAAATTGATAATAAGGATATAGATTTTACCGCAGAGCAGTACGATGATTTATCTTACAAAGATTTAACAGGAACCATATCTTCTCGCGATTCAATATTGAATTACCCGGATACGTTAAGAAGATTTGATTTACTTAAAGAAAGATTCATTAGTGCCCAAGGATCATCAAAATAATAAGGCAAAAGTTTTATTAATAGCCTTGCTGGGCTTTACCGATTATGGTTCTTGCTCAGGGTAGTCAGCAAATAAATTTATGATACATATTAAATATAGACTTGATAAATCTAGTCTGCATGGCATAGGTCTTTTTGCGGCCGAAGATATTATTAAAGGAGCGCTTATATATACGCCTAGTCCCGCGCTGGATGTAAATATTACTCAGGAACAATTTGATTCTCTAGACGAAAAAGAAAAAGCAGAAATCAGATGGTGGGGTTTTTTTGATGAACCAACTCAAAAATGGCATGTAGATTTTGATGTGTCGCATTTTATTAATCATTCTACCAATAGAACAGTCGCTCAGGATCCTAACCATAGTGATGCATATTTGGTCGCAGTTAAAGATGTAAAAGCAGGAGAGGAATTAACTCAGAATTATCTTGAATTTGAGTCAGAAGGTGATTTAAAGAGAAGGGGTGTTATTAGCTAAATTATTTTCGATAACATTAAGTAGCCTTAGCGTATACTATGAAAGAAATTATCATCAGTCTAAATAACGAGAATAAAGAATTTTCTGATATTGAAAAATTGAAGAAATCAAATGAATATTGGGACTCTAAATTAAATAACGAAGAAAGAATCAGCTCGCCTCAAAATCAAGATTGTGAGTTTTCTATCGTTGTACCAGTTTATAATGAAGATAATGAACGATTAGAAAAACAAATTGATTCTTTTAGAAAACAATCAATAGATTCAACAAAGTATGAAATTCTTTATGTTGTTAATAATGATTTAATTTCTGAAGATCTAGGCGATGAATTAATACGTGCAAAAAATTTGGAAACTATAAACATGCTGCGCTCGATTGAAGATCTTCCGGTTTATGTTATTGATAAAAGTTCAAAAGGTCATGAAATAGAAGATTGTAATGTCGGAAAGGCTCGTAATAGAGGAGTTGCGGAAGCTAGTAAACGATTCTACGAAAACAATAAAAACGGAATTTTAATTCAGACGGATGCTGATACGCATTTTGATGATCCAGACTATTTGATAAAAGTGCAAAACATTTTTAAAGAATCACCAGATGTTATTGGAATTGCTGGCGGGCTCGTATATGAGGTTGATTTAGACTTAAAAGATCCTGATAAAAAATTAGAGCAACAAGAGAAAATCAATCGCTTTCTTATGCTTAAAAAATGGGAACTTTTTAATCGAAGTTTAAAGAAAGGAAAGATAGAATCGGGTTTGTTGAAAACAACTTTTTCAGGCGCCAATATGATAAGTAAAAGTTTTGAAACAGCAGTGATTGGAGGATTAATTGATGCAAGCTCCGGTGAGGATCCTCGGTTTGGAAAAGATTTATCAGACTATGCAAATAATAATCATAAAAAAGTTATAGGCATGAAAGAAGAATTAAAAGTAGTTACCTCGCTTAGAGATTCTGATAGAACCCCGGCGTCTTTTAAGAAGGTGTTTGATCAAATTGATTTATCAAAACCACTTGAAGTAAAAGGACAAGTTATTACACCCGAGCTTTTAAAGGAATATGAAAACAAAATTATTGAGATGGAAAACGGCAAGGAATTGATTGATAATATTGAAAAATTAATTAATGGAATTAGATTCAGCCGTAGCTAAATTGATTTAGTTTATAAAAATATGAAGAGTAATTTAGAATATTCCAGATCTGCTGCTGAAATTACTTTAGGCAAGATATCTTCCTGGGAAGAATTGAATGCCATGACTGAAGCAGAGGGTAATGAAAAGTTCAGCCAAAAAACCAAAGAACTTTGGAAAGAGTTTGCTGTTTCAGGTGTTTTGCAATTTGACCCTAAAGAAGGGAAACAAGTTTTAAGACCATTTACTGATTTAGATGGTCGCTCAGCTTTAAGCTTGCTAGATTCCTGCGGAGTAGATGTAAGTAATCTAAAATATGTTAAACCAGGTGAATTCTTGGCAGGAGCAATCAATCTTGATACCGGTGATAAATTTGGTGCAGTTTATGACGAAGCAACTGACACTGCTTTTTTTGATCATCATGATCCGAATACTAAAGATGTGACTTCAATAACCGAAGTAGTTTATAGCGCGATGTCTGATTTAGGAATTATTGAAAAGACCGAGGCAATGGATCGTCTAGTTAAATTTGTAACTGATATAGATAACAGAAGATTGCCGGCAGTTGAATTTTTAAAAAGTGGTAAAACTATATTAGGCCTGCAAAGAGACTTAACTTTTGAAACAATCTTAAAGTATTTTAAAGATCATGAGTCTGCAACAGACGAGCTTTCTCTGGAAGAGTTTGCTCAATATGATTTAGTAGACGCGGCCAAGAAACAACAGGGAATAGTTGATGAATCAATGGCTGTGCTTGATAAGATGGAAAAGGAAGGTAAGGTAGTTGAAACTAAGTATGGTAGCGTTCTTATTAACCAGAATAATGAGCTAAAAACAGGTTCGTCGGCAGCTTATGTTAGGCATGATGGAATAATAAATTTTACTCCTCAAAAAAGTTTTGCCGTTACTTTGAAAGATAAAGATTTAGCTGAGCAGGAAATTAAAGCCACCTTAGGTAGTAAATTTCAGGGTAAAATTATTCGCGGCAAGATGTGGTTATATAATGATGCCGAAGCGCTCAATTTAAATATCGAGGAAATATGTACAGCCTTAGGCGGAAGTTTTTCAAAAATAGATGAAGTTAAAACTCTTGATTCATATTTAGAGCAAGGCTCGCCTGAAGTATCAAAAGAAAACCTAGATTTATTACGTGAAGTAATATTAGTTTTTTTAAAGAACGAGAAAATATCGCTGGATGATTTTGAAACTATGCGCAAGACTATTCGCAGTTTTGCTCATAAATTTTTTGAAACAGTTTATCATTTTGGAGGATCTCAAATTGATAAAATAAACCCTCAGTCTACTCAAGCAGAGCTTAGTAATAATAATTCCGAAGTTAATTCAGCTCACCTTAATAACGATAAAGAGCTAGGTAAGCTTAATCGAGTTTTTGCTTTTAGCTCTCATAATAAAAAATCAGATAGTTTCCTAGCAGGACGAGATTTTGTTTATGAATTTGACATGAAAAATCCCGAAATTCAGTCTCAGACTAGAGTGGCCTTATATGATAATGCAGTAAGCACGATAAGTAATAGAAGTTTTTATGCTCGTCATGTTTTAGAGTTTAATGACTATGTTGAATACTTCATTGATTATTCTAGTGCTTTATTATTAGCTAATAAATACGAAGGGGATTATGAAGCTGCGATTGAGGAGTGTGTTAATAATGGAATTTATAATTTTGAACACTTAGTAGATTTAGAACCCTTCCCTCAGTGGATTAAGAAGTTGTTAGACAATAATATTGTCATGCCATTTAAGCCGGAATTTCAGATAAAGGGCTCTGTTGATAAAGATTATATTTTAGGTAGTAGAAAAATGTAAAATTAAAAATGTATATTTTCCTGAAAAAATTAAAAACCCCTGAAGTTTATCTCAGGGGTTTATTCATGTGCTTTTGTTTAATGTTCTTTTAGAAACCGCCAGAAGCTCCGCCGCCGCCGCTCATGCCGCCACCAAAGCCACCGAAGCCGCCGCTAAGGCCGCCAGAGTCGGAATTGGTAGATGAATAGTTTGAGCTTGCGTAATAAGAAGATTCTCTTTCTTTTGCTTTTTTCTTGGCCTCTTTTTTTCTTTCTTTTTCCGCTTTTTCTATTTCATTCTCCGCTTGGTTATAGGCGTCTTCAGCTTGCTGGTAAATAGTATCGAGTTCGTTTACCAGTGATAGCCAATCAACCAGACAAGCCTCGGCTTCTATTTTAATTTTGCTTAATAGTACAGAGCTGTTTTTAGCTGCGCTTTTTGTTCGGCTACTAACATCAGAGTCTTTTATTTTGTTTAATGCTTTAACCACCATGCTTTCGGTCTCGGAATATTTTGCATTGTAGTTTTTCCTGGACCGTTCTTGTAAATTTTGTATTTCGCTTATTTTACTATAGATAAGCTTGGTGCTATCTATCATCTCTGTTAAATCGGTGTAGTTTTTAGCCGCTAAGCTGAATCTCTGATTCTTCATGCTGTTAAGTTCGGCAACACTATCGAGTAGCGAGTTCAATTTTTCTGGTGTACTAGCTTCTTTAAGAATAGAGAAAGCATTAGCTGTTTCTCGCCAGACATTCTTAGGATACTTTTCTTTATAGCTGTTAAGAATTTTTTCTAAGTCGTTCGATTTTTTATGCAACTCAGTCGCTTGTTTAATTTTACCTGTAAGATTGCTATCGATTTCTTTCTGCATTTGTACAGTTTTATCGATTGCCTTAATTATTTCATCCGACTTTCTCATAATAATCTCACTTTCCCTGCAGATGACAGGAGCATATTCTATATCGCCAAGATGCTCCATGTTCTTTTTAAGAGATATATTAAGCTCGGCTTGTCTTATTAGAAATTCGTTAAATAGATAGCCCTGGCTAATTAAGATTTGAGTATGCTCAATATTTTTTAACAAAACATTTTTAGCATCTTGAGCTACTACCGGGGCTTTCTTAGATAAGGTTACAATTTTTTGACGCAGGCTCTCGTTGGTTTTACTGAAATTATATTCAGCCTTATCAATTAGGCTGCGCGCTTCTATTAGTCTGTCATCAGCCATGTTAATATTTTCGATAATGAGAGACTGAGCGTCGACTAGTAATCTTTCAGCTATTTCAAGGTTATTGTTAGCACTATTCATATGCTCATTAGCTTCATTTCTTGCCCATGAAGGTGCTTTTTCATAATCATTTTTTAGCTCATTGATTAATTTGTGAGCATTCTGTATTTCTTTCTCTTGCTCTTTTATTCCTTGCTTGATTCCTTGGCGCAATTTACTGACTTTAATTTTCCTGAGTAACATTCTGACGCCGAAGAAAATAATAACAGTTAAGACTAAGATCACGGATACGAAGATAACCGTATCCTTACTTTGAGCAAGCATTTTTTCTCTTTCTTCTTTTCTAATTTTTTCTGCTTCCATTCGCTGTTCCCAACTTTGCGGACCGGTAATAGCGAGTATCTCATTAACGCACTTAGCAGTCCCTGAGCTATAATCTCCCTTTGTAAGCAAGGGAGTTATATCGCTGATAACTTTTTTACAAGCCGCATCTGTCAGTGTCCCTTCAATTCCATAACCAGTATGGATTCTTACTTTACGGTCTTTTAAAGAAATTAGAAAAATAATTCCGGCGTTGTTTTTACCGCCAGGTCCCCAACAGTCAAATAAATCTTGAGTGTAGGATTCTATATCTTGACCATTAAGACTTGTTACCGTAACAACCACTAAGGCAATTGTGGTTTGATTAAAATAGTCACACAATTGTTTTTCAAGAGATTGTTGCACGTTCTGATCTATGATTCCTGCTAAATCATTAACCGCCAAGGGCGGAACATGTTTAGAAGGAAGTTTCGAACAGTCAGGTTGAGCGAATAATTGTCCGCTTAGACCGATGCAAATAACGCAAAGTAACACAACAATGATTTTTTTCATGTTTTTTATTTTGGTTTTAAATTAAGTTGATTGTCCGAAGTCGCTTGCTTTAAGAGGCAACAGACAATCAACTTAATGACCATTTTTTCAAAGAAGCGATTTAATAAAATATCATAAATATTGATTTTTGTCAACTATTTGGCTTATATTATCTAGTGTCTAAAAAGCCCTGTTATGCTAGTATAAAAATAGTCATAAATTGGCCCTAAATCTATTGAAGACCTATGAAAATATTGCTAGCTTCAAAGGAGAAATTTCTAATTAAAGAAGGATATAATCATTTAGGCATTCCTAAAGATAAGCTTCGTATCGGCAGAATTACTACTGCTATTAAAGGCGCACAGGATGAAAATTTCAAAGCCTATATGGAAGAGTATAGGCAAGAGATGATAAAAGCAGGCATTTATTTTGAAGAAATGGATATTAAAGATAAATCCACGGAAGAGATCTATAAATTTTTTGAAGATAAGAATGTAATTCAAGTTGAGGGAGGAAATCCATTCTATTTAATTAAGTACGCCCGAGAAACTGGCTTTGAAAAAATTTTAAAAGATTTATTGGCTAAAGGTTTAATCTATGTAGGTTGTAGTAGTGGTTCACATCTGATGTCGCCGAGTATCGTTCTTGCATCTTTGAAAAAGGGGAGAAATTGGTATGGCGTGTCGGATTTTACGGCATTCGCTTATGTACCTTATTTAGTCCGTCCGCATTATGTAAAAACTATGGATGATGATTTGAAAAAAATTATAGAAGAAACAGGTAAAAAGATTCGTTTGCTAACAGATGAACAAGCTATCCTCTTAGAAGACGGTAAAGAAACTTTTATCGGTGGACCGGAGATTATTTTAAATTAAAATATTTTAATAAAGAAATTATGAAAACAATATTAGTTGATGCAGTATTTGCCTTTATTATCGAGAGCCAAGATGGTTTTAAGATTTTTGAGCCTATGCGGCAAATGTTGGACGAGTTTCCAAATAAGAAAATAATTCTTACTAACGCTAGTGATGAAAAGTTTGAAGAATATGGTTTGAATAATATGCCGTATGAATTTTTTACCTTAAAACATAATCCAGATAAAATAGATTCAGAATATTATAAGAAGATGCTAGGGCATTTTGAATTAAAAGCAGATGATGTTGTTTATTTCGAGCATAGTCCTGAAGCGGTTGAGAGTGCTCGCTCAGTTGGAATCAAGACTTTTTTGTGGGACAACGAGAAGAGACCATTAGAAGAGCCAGCTGCTTTTATTAGACAAAATGTATAAATATTTATAAATAAGATAATAATCAGATGACAAATATGTCTTAAGTTCTAGCGGAGTAAGGAACTACCCTGAAAAGGCGAAAATTCTTTATTCAGAAGTCTTTAAGGGGATAGATAAAAATCCGCGTTTTCTTGTTTGTTATTTTGCTCAAGCCAGAGAGGTCTGGGAAATGAAATTTACAGATGATATGATTACTTTTAAAAATTCATTTCCGAGTGATATTAATCCTGTCTTTCAGATGGCTTTGCCGGATACTTTTGAAGAACAGGTGAAAAATGCAGATGTAATAAATATTAAAGGCGGCGACGATCATCTTATCCAATATTGGTTAAAACAGTTTAATTTATCTGAGGTTTTTAAGGATAAAGTTATTGTTACAAACTCAGCTGGATCAAACGTAATGGTCAAGCATTTTTGGACTTGTGATTGGAGAAAAAATATGGATGGTCTAGGAATTCTACCAATTAAATTTATTTCTCATTATAAATCTAATTATGGAGACGACGATCCCCGCGGGGTAATTGAATGGGAAAAAGCTTATAAGGAGCTTGAATCTTATGGTGACAAATCTTTACCTATTTATGCACTAGAGGAAGGCGACTTTATTGTTATAGAAAAATAAATTAGCATACAAAGATTATGAAACTTTATTTATCATCATATAAATTTGGTAATCATCCTGAAGAGTTAGTTAAATTGCTGGGCGAAAATAAAAAAGCGGCTGTTATTATGAATGCGGTTGATTATGGTGACCCTGAGCGTCGGAGCTTAAGCACACAAAATCAGATTGAAAAATTATTAGAACTCGGAATTGAAGCTAGCGAGCTAGATTTGCGTGATTATTTTAGTAAGCCAGAGTAAATAGAAAGGCATCTTAAAAATTTTGGTCTTGTTTGGATTCATGGTGGCAATGCTTTTATTCTTCAGCGCGCTTTTAAACAGAGTGGTTTTGGTAAAGCTATAAAAGAAGCTGTTATGAATAATCAAATAGTGTACGCTGGTTTTAGCGCCGCTGTTTGTCTTGCGGCGCCGACCCTGCTTGGTGTTGATATTGTAGATGACCCTAATGTTGTTCCTCTGTCTTACGAAAAAGAATTTAGTTGGGATGGACTTGGCTTAATTGATTATAACGTGGCTGTGCATTATAAATCAGATCATCCTGAATCAGCTAGTACGGATAAAGAAGTGGAATATTATCAAGAAAATAATATTCCGTATAAAACATTAAGCGATGGAGAAGTAATAATAATAGATCAGTCAGGTGAGAGATTGCTAAAATAATTAAAAAACAATAAAACGCCGTAAACCCTTCGTGGTTTGCGGCGTTTTATTTTATAGAAATTATTATTTTATGATAAAAACCTCTTCTATATTTTTTCTTTGTAAGGCTTTGGTAATTTTATGAGCCAGAAGCAGGGAAGGATTATAGCGTCCTTGTTCTAAGGAAATAATAGTTTGACGAGTTGCGCCAATAATTTCTGCTAACTTTTCCTGTGTTAGACCCAGCTTCTCGCGATAATAGGCGATATTAGTTTCCATGTTATTTATTTAATCTTTTCTATCAAGATAAATGTTAGAAATAATTTTTGCAATCGTTCCCGCAACTAGGGCTGCTAAAATTACTGGATCAGCAGTCAAAGTATTTTGTGCGGCAACACCAATAGCAGTCTGATAGCCAAGTCCAGCGATCAAAACAAGAATGATTATCCAAAGTGCATTACGCTCAGAAATAGCTTCATGAATTTTTTCTCTTTCGTCCATTTTTAAGTTTAATAAGATATGGATGAAATCAAAAGCAAAAATTAGGGCCCAAATAATCATGAAGGTTAATCCGAGTTTACCAAAATCACCAAGCTTGGTAATTAGAATAAAGGGGAGAATCATGACTAAAATATAAACCCAACCTTGCCAGGTTCTAGGCGTAAAGCCCCAACCTGTATATTTTCGGCGCATGAACCATGATGGTTTTCCTAACATATAGTTTACTTAATAATAGTAATATATTTTATACGTAAAAAATATATTACATTTAATATACCTTTGTTTTAATTTAGCGTCAAGCGTTGTCTGTGGATAACTTTACAGGACCTATAAATTGAGTTAAAATAACCCGCATATAATGAATGTTTATGATAAAAGCTATTATATTTGATTTTGGTGGGCCTATCGTGGAATGGAGAGAAGGCTTTGAAAAGACTTACAGTAAATACGAAGAACTTAAAGGCCTAGAGAGCGGGGCTATACATAATTTATTTGAATCATATACGCGAGGCGCTATGGTGGGTGATTTTAGTTCAGTAACAGACTTTTTTGAGAAAACAAAGCCTGCTATTAGTCTAAACCTTGATGAACTTAATATGATTTACGATGAGGCTAACTCACTAATGAGTCTTCGTCCAGAAATAGAAAAATATATTGTTGAATTGAAAAAAAAATATCAAATTGGCTTGCTGTCAAATTTCACTTCAGGACTAGAAAAGTATTTACAAGAAGTTTTTAATATTTCTAGCTTGTTCGATGTTGTTGTCAGTTCTTATGATGTAAAAATGAGAAAACCTGATCCGCGCATCTATCAACACACCTTAGAGAAACTCAAAGTAAGTCCGCAGGAGACAGTCTTTATTGATGATTTAAAAGAAAATGTTGAGGGCGCACTTTCTCTTGGTATAAATAGTGTATTGTTTAATAACTCCGAGCAATGTATTGCCGATCTAAATAATGTATTAGAGGAAGACGACGTCTAAGTTATTTTTTAACAATATCGGAAAATTTATTTGCATAAATTGTTTAATATGTACAAGAGTTTAACTAGACAAGATATTCAAAGAATTCTTAAAGTTGAATCGACTTATAGAGTTGACGGTCTTATTGTTTCAGGCACAAATCCTAAAGCCAAAGGGTATCGTCATTTGCACGAAGCGCTTGATAAATTAGGGCTAGCTTACAGCGAAGAAAAAATTAATGATGAATTTTTTAATGAAATAAAATGTTTCATAATTAACGGTAAACGTATTTGGTTTGACGTGGCTTATGGCACAGCTTATTTAAGCGAATTAGTTCATGTTGCCTGTTTGCTTGGCTCAGATGCTAATATTCTGATAGGCAGTTGCGGTGCTTTGCAAAAAGGTATAGTCACAACTGACACAATTATTCCTACAGCAAGTTATGGTAATGAAAGTTCAACTCGAATGTATAATCGTGACAATGATTCTTTTGTTTATGAATCAGATATAGTTTTATCTAATGCTATTAAAGAAAAGATTAAACATCGAGAAAAGATTCACGAAGGAAAGCTAATGACTGTTCAAGCCATGCTAGCTGAAACCAAAGAGGATGTTGATGATTGGTCAGAGCAAGGTTATGTAGGGGTTGATATGGAGTCTTCAACAATTTTTGCAGTGTCCAATCATTTTAATGTTCCATCGGCCGCACTATTGTTTGCCGCTGAAAATCTGGTTGAAAATCAATTGGTTACTGATGAGTCTTTTGAGCTGCTAGGAACGCAGCGACAGTCAATTCGAAAAGAAAATTACGAAATTGCTTTTAAGACTATACTTGATTTTGTTAATTAGGTTTTATTATCAGTTATCAATCTTTTCGCTAAAGAGAGCTAAGTTATAATTGTTTATGGAAATAAAGTTGGAAGAAAAAAAAATAGAAGGTTTACGTTGGATAGTTGATATTCTTGAGAGGAATAATGTGCCTTATAAAATTGGTGGTGGCTTGGCGGCTAAAGTTTATGGATCAGAGCGAGAAGTAAATGACATAGATATTTCTTTGTCTGGAAAATATTTTGATGCTATTATTGCCGAAGCCTCAGATTTTATTACAGCCGGGCCAAAACATTACTTAAACGAGAAGTGGGATTGTAATACTTTGTCTGTTAATTATAATGGACAAGAGATTGATATGACTGATGTTGATACATTGTTAATGAGTAATTTAGATCAGACTCAGTGGCTAAAAGTTAAAGAAAGACGTTTGTATGACGCTGTTGTGACTAATATTAATGGCCTTATGGTTTCTATTATGGATCCACGTGATTTATTATCATACAAACAAGAGCTAGGCGGAGAGCATCAGTCAATTGATATTGAAGCGATTAAAAAATATTTAAATAAATAATTTATGTGCGGCATTGTCGGTTACATTGGAGAAAAACAAGCTTGGCCAATTATTCTTAAAGGCTTAGAACGATTAGAATACCGCGGCTATGATAGCGCTGGGGTGGCTTTGCATAATAATGAAAATATTTTAGTTTACAAAAAAAGTGGTAAAGTTGAGAATCTTAAAAAATTAGTCGACGAAGAAAATAGAACTAATCATAATCTGGGTATTGGTCATACGCGTTGGGCAACGCACGGTGCGCCAAGCGATGTTAATTCTCATCCTCATGCTTCGCAAAGTGGCAATATTGTTTTAGTCCACAACGGCATCATTGAAAATTATGCTGCTTTAAAACAGGCTTTGGAAGCTCGCGGTTATGTTTTTAAATCCGAAACCGACACAGAAGTAATCAGCAATTTAATTGAAAGTATTAAAAAAGAAAATATTTCTACTGTTGAGGCCGTGCGTTTAGCTTTAACTCAAGTTACCGGCGCTTATGGTTTAGCGATTATCAGTCAAGATGAACCTGACCAATTAATTGTGGCGCGTAAAGGTTCGCCAATCGTGATTGGTATCGGCGAGAAAGAATTTTTTGTGGCTTCTGATGCGGCGCCGATCATCGAACATACAAAGCAAGTCATATATCTCGATGATGGCGATGTAGCAATTTTACAAAGAAATGGAGTTTACACTGTTACCAGCATGGCCAATGAAATAAAGCATCCTGAAGTTAAAAGTTTGGAATTAGATATTACAGCCATTGAAAAAGGTGATTTTGATCATTTCATGTTAAAAGAAATATTTGAACAACCACGAGCAATTACCGACAGTATTCGCGGGAGAATAAATTTAGCTGCAGCTGATGTAATCCTTGGTGGTATAAGTCAGTATGAAGAAAAATTTCTTAAAGCTAAACGAATAATCTTAGTAGCTTGCGGAACTTCTTGGCACGCTGCTTTAACTGGTGAATATTTTGTTGAAGAACTAGCTCGCATTCCAGCAGAAGTTGAATATGCTTCAGAGTTCAGATATCGTAATCCGGTGATTAACGAAAATGACATTGTGATTGCAATTTCTCAATCTGGAGAAACGGCCGACACTTTAGCCGCGATTGAGATAGCAAAGGAGAAGGGCGCCACAGTGCTTGGTATCTGTAATGTAATTGGTTCATCAATTGCGCGTCAAGCAGATGCTGGGATTTACACTCACGCTGGTCAAGAAATTGGCGTAGCTTCAACCAAAGCTTTTACAACCCAGTTATCAGTTTTGCTTTTGCTAGCTGTTCGATTGGGCAAGTTAAATAAACAATTAGACGATAAAAGAAGTAATGATTTACTTAAGTCGCTTATGTCAGTGCCGGACTTGATGGAAAAAGTTTTGGCAGAAAAAAGTAATATTTTTGAATTAGCTAAAACTTTTATTACCGCTAAAGATGTTTTTTATCTTGGTCGCGGCTTTGCTTTTCCAACAGCTTTAGAAGGTGCTTTAAAACTCAAAGAAATCTCATACATTCATGCTGAAGCTTATCCAGCCGCAGAAATGAAACACGGACCAATTGCTTTGATTGATGAAGGCATGCCAGTTATTTTTATTGCGACTGAAGGTAAATCATTTGATAAAGTGATTAGCAACATGGAAGAAATGAAAGCACGCGGCGCAAGGATAATTGCGATTGCGAGCGAGGGGACTAAGTCTTTATTAGAGTCAGTTTCCGAAACCATTATCGAAATACCTAAGATTGATGAAATATTAGTTCCGTTTTTAGCTGCTATTCCTTTGCAGCTTTTATCTTATCAGGTTGCGGTTTTAAGAGGCTGCGATGTGGATAAGCCGCGTAATTTAGCTAAATCAGTGACGGTTGAATAAAGATTTAATCCAAGCATGACTATGAAAGCTAAAGAAATTTCCGAACTCGAAGGCTACAAATCAGTTGTCCGTAATTCTCGCGAACATAAGTTACTGGCAATAAAAATAGCACGTTTAACAGAAAGAGTTTTAAATTTATTTGAAATGGAAAATTCAAAAGATAAACGTCCTCGTTTGGCGATTGAGGCAATTAGAGCCTGGGGACAGGGGAAAATGGACTTAGGTATGGCGGACGTGAGAAAATTATCACTTGATGCTCACGCCGCAGCTCGAGCAGCAAAAACTGACGCAGCGCGTTTTGCAGCTCGTGCAGCAGGACAAGCTGTTGCTACTTGGCATGTGCCAAATCATGCTTTAGCCGCCGAATGGTATATTGGCAAAATTAAGTTGTTAGCTAAAAAATAATATTATATGGATAATTTAGAAAAAAATATTGAAATTGAGTTTAGGTCAATGTTTGATGAAAATAAATACAAAGAGCTTGAAGAAATTCTTAAGGCCCAAGCTAAAGATTTAGGTGAGGACAATAAAAATGTTTATTTTTTTATTTTATCTGATAAGCTTTTAAAAGTTTCTGATAATATTTCAAAAAAATCTGCTAAAATTACTTTGAAACTTGAAAAAATAGGTCAGGGAAGTGCTTTTAAAGAAATAGAGTTTCCGGTTGATAAAGCTTCGGTCCCGGTGGCTATAGAGCTATTTAAACAACTTGGATATACTCATGTTATAGAATCTTTTCAGCAGCGCCATAACTATTTATTAGACGGAGTTGAGCTATCTTTGAAATATAGTAAAGATTGGGGTTATCATCTTGAACTTGAAATTATGGTTAAAAATGAAAGCGAGAGAGAAGAGGCAGAATTTAAGATAAAAGAACTTGCACAAAAATTGGACGTGAAACTAATGTCTAATAACGAGCTGGCTGAATTTGTTAAAAGATTTGAGGCTAAAAAATAATATTAATATATGGAGCATCTTGCAGAAGACACCCTCGTCTTAGAAAAACCTAAAAAAGAAATTGCTTTGGAAAGCGCTGTTAGAAAATTTCCTGACTTAAGTTCAGAAGACAGGGCTCTTCTTTCTGATTTTGTAAATTATTTTAATGCTGAGTTCTTGGAGCATGATGTCACAAGAGATCATCGAGATTCTTTTATAGACAAGATGAAGACTCAGGCAATGTATGATGATAACTCAAGTTTGGCAGGGGCTCTAATCGAGTATGTAAGACTGGCTAACATTAGTTCTAGTGAGAAGCTTTTTAATTTAATAGGCACTCTAAAAGATTTTTATGATCAAGTTCATTTTTTTGATAAAGATGATTGTTTTCCAAAAGGGGCCGCTGCTTCCATATCTAAAATTTTAGGACAGGATTTAATTTGGCATAGTCCGAATGGAGCTAATAGATGTCGTATTTTTGATATTTTGGGTTTTTATGATTTGGAAAATTTACCCTACAAAGAGAAGGCTGAGATAAATAAGCAGCTGGATGATTTTATTAATAATGTTAAAAAGTCTCGTGTAAATTCTCGAAGACAATGTGTAGAAGATATTGAGTTGGCTCTAATGGCTAAGCAAAGGATGTTTGATTATCCGGATAGCTTAGTTGGCTCAGCAACGCAAATCATTGCAACCGAGACCGACGACACTGACTGGCCAAGTGATCCTCTTGACTCTGATCAGCATATTCAAAACAAGAGAGAAGTGTATAAGCCTAGTCAGTTTTCCGAAGATTTTGTTAAGGCAAAAGTTAAAGAAGCCGTTGATTTGGCAAACGCTTTTAATAATGTGCCTGAAAAAATAAAACCAGCCTTACAGTTGCACTATTTTAATAATCTAATTGCTATAGAAAAAGGTAATGGCGCTAATCTCCTTAACGGAACTCAAGAAAAATATATTCTAGGGCAATATGCTAAAGTCGAGAAGCAAGCCGAAGAAAATATGTATTTACCTACGGTTGGTTTGGAAATAGAAGTTCCGTACGGTTTTAAGGTTGATAAGGAGTTATGTGAAGCAACTAAAGATTTGGGCATTCCTCAGGCTGGAACTGGTGGTACTAACGAAACTTGGGAGTTTGCTTCTGATTTTTCCTATAGCGCTAAAACTCAGACTTTAATTGCTCATGAATTAATACGCGGCGATTTTATTGAGACTGAGGGAGCTGATCAGTCAAGAAAGATTCGTGGCGACGGCGACTTTTCTATGCATCTAAACCTCGGCTTTCCGCTTGATTTAGCCGAGAAAATTAGTGATGACTATGATTTTAAAAGTCGTTTTAAACTTAAGGCCGACGTATTAGTAAATGCTTTAACTTATGCTTTTGTTTCTCCTAAGCGTTTAGTTAATCGAAAAACTAGTAGTAGAATGAATCTTGATAAGACTGCTAATAAGGCTGGTAAAAAAATTACTGAAGCTCCTAATTTAGACGAATATAATAGTGATATCGTTTCTTCGGGTAGACTTGAGATACGAAGTCTAGAAGTTAGAGATGCTACTTTGTATAGACTTGTACCAGAGGCTCAGGTTTTGGCGGCGGCTTTGTTTTCTTCTGAAGCAGATAAACCGGATAAATCTCAAGAGCAGCTGAAAAATATTTGGGAAGATTTTTCAGTTAAGGTTCAAAATATATTTACACAATTTAATCTTACTTTTGATACGGTTGATGAAAAAAGCATAAGAGCAGCTAAGGCTATAGATGAAACAAGTATTCAAAATGAATTACGTGCGCTGATTACTCAAACGGCTCAAGCTATTAATCATACTATTCACCTATGAAACCAGGACAAACCGAAGTAAAAGCCATGTGTCTTATTATTAGAAATAATCAAGATATTTTAGTTGGCATGGGTTTTGATGATATTAGAAACCAGGCTTTTGGCAGAATCGTCGGTGGAGGAGTTGAATTTCAGGAAAAGACCGAGGATGCCGTACGGAGAGAAATCAGAGAAGAGTTTAATAGTGATTTAGAAAACTTGTCGTTTATTGAAGTAATAGTAAATTCATTTACTCACAAAGGAGAGCAAGGACATCAGATTACTTTTTTATACAAAGGCGATTTGGTTGATAAGAGTTTGTATCAAAAAGAAAAAATACATGTAATTGATACAACTAATTTTGAAGCGACCTGGCTGCCTATCAAAGATATTTTGTCTGGTAAGATTAGATTGTATCCCGAATTTAATTTAGAAGCCGTTCTATATGATTAATTTAATGTACGACAAATTTTCGCCTGACAGTAAAATCCTTGATCTTGGCTGTGGCCAGGGCAAGGATCTTTTATTTTTAGCGCAAAATGGCTTTTCTATCTTAGGGATTGATAAATCAGATGAAGCGTTAGATCATGTTAAAAATAAAATTGAAGAATTAAAATTTTTTAAAGCTAGAGTCGAAAAAATCAATATTAGAGATTATGTTATTGAGCAAGATGAATTTGATGTCATAATTTGTCAAAATGTTTTAAATTTTTTTAATAAAGACGAGGCCATCAATTTAATTAAAGATATTAAAACTAAACTTAAAGTTGGTGGCTATATTTTGCTGCAGGTTTTTACAACTGATGATCCAAGTTTTAAAAATGAAAAGAAATTTGCTTGTTATTTTGAGCCAAAAGAATTATCTAGAATGTTCAATGGTTTTGATATTATATTTTGCTTTGAAGGCACGCTTGATGACAAGGCGCATAAAGGTTTTGAAATGCCGCATCAACACGGTTTAGCAAAAATAGTTGTGCAGAAAATATAGATATTTGCTTAGAGCGTTGACTAGGTTCTTAATTAACTGTATAATTATGAAAATATCTTTTACGGATTGACTTTACTAATTATTAATTTTTTAAACATATGGATAGCAAGAAAAACAACATTTTAATTGTTGTGGTTGCTGTTCTAGCGATTGTTTTTGTGGGCTTTTCAATAATGCGCCTCAACAACGATCGTAGATCAGGTGATGCTTCATCTATTGCTAATAGATGGGGAGAAGACAAGGGCGGCCAGTCTGGCGAGCAAGCAAAGTCAGACATGCCAGCTAAAGGCAATGGTATGCAAGCCGTTGTACCAGCTGAGTTAACTGCTGATCAATTGGTTCAGTTAAAAGCTGGAGTTGCTGATCATAAAGCAGCTGAGCTAACCTTTAATATCACTGGTGGTAGTTTTTATTACACGCCAAATGAAATTAAAGTTAAGCAAGGTGATAAAGTTAAGTTTGTTTTCACTAACTCAGGTGGAATGCACAACTTAATTTTGGAAGCTTACAATGTTAAGACTAAGGACCTTAAGACCGGTGAAAGTGAAACTATTGAATTTACAGCTAGTAAAAAAGGCACCTTTGAGTTCTATTGCAGTATCGGTAATGGTTACCATCGCCAAAAAGGTCAGATTGGTGTTTTGTTAGTTGAATAGTTATTGTTTAAAGTATAAAGCCAGTCCTGCTTTGGCGGGACTGGCTTTTTTATTAAAAGTTAGCTAAATATAATAAAATATTTTATACTGAATAAATATGCATACAATAGACAAAGATATAGAAAGATCAAAGGTCCGAGAGGTGGCGAAAGCTTTTTGGAGAGCTATTCGCTTACAAAAGTTGGGATTTTATACCACGGTTTTTTGTTTTACTATTTCAGCTGTTTTGTCTGTTTTTATACCGCTTTATGATAAGCGTTTTTTTGACGCACTTACATCTGGTGGCGTGAAAACTGATTTAGCCCCAACTCTAATAAGCATTATTATATCTATTTTGATAATACATTCAGCGTATTGGCTGTTATTTCGTTTTGGTATGGTGATTCTAAGCCAATTTGAGTCCAAGGTAATGGCGCGTTTAAAGCAAATGGCCTTTGAACATGTTATACACCATTCTTACGGATTTTTCTCTAATACTTTTACTGGCTCACTAGTTCAGCGCATCAATCGTTTTAGTCGAGCTTTTGAAAGACTCTATGATACGTTTGTATTTAATTTTATACCGTTACTGGTTCAAGTTATCGGCACAATTATAATTGTTTATTTTCAGGAAAAAATTATTGCCTTTATTATTGTTATCTGGGTCGTAGTAACCATGCTATGCAATTATTTCTTTTCACGCTGGAAAGTTAAATACGATATAGCTTCAGCCGCTGCAGATTCAGCCACGACGGCTTTATTAGCCGACTCTATGACTAATCAGTATGCAGTGTCGTCTTTTGTCGGCTCAGATTATGAAGCTGTTTCTTTTAAAGAGGTTTCAAACAAACAAGCTGATGCAACAGCTTTGTCTTGGCAATTATCAAATGCTATGGATGCAGTTCAAGGTGCTCTTTGGGTGGCAGTGGAATTCTTTGTGTTTTATTTTGCTATTCGTTTTTGGCAAATGAATTTAATTAGTGTTGGAACATTCGTTCTGGTTCAAATTTATATTATTGGCCTAGCCCAGCGTCTTTGGGACTTTGGTAGAATTATCAGAAATGTTTATGAAGGATACGCTGACTCAAGCGAGATGGTCCTTACTCTTAATTTGCCTCATGAAGTTAAAGATACTAAAAATGCTAAATCCTTAGTTGTAAAAAAAAGTAATATAATATTTGATAATGTTTCATTTGCTTTTTCTAAAGAGCGACCAATCTTAAAAAGCATTTCATTAAGTATCACGGGCGGAGAGAAAATTGCTTTAGTTGGACCATCAGGCGCAGGAAAATCAACTATTGTTCGACTTATTATGCGTTTGTACAACTTGAAACAGGGCACAATCACAATCGATGGGCAAGATATACAAAAAGTTACTTTAGCTAGTTTGCGCAGTGCTATTAGCATTGTTCCGCAAGATCCGGTTTTATTCCATCGGTCATTGTTAGAAAACATTCGTTATGGGAGACGCGAGGCGACTAATGAAGAGGTTGTAGCGGCTGCTCGTTTAGCGCACTGTGATGAGTTTATAGAACAGTTACCGTTGAAGTATGAAACCTTAGTTGGGGAGCGCGGCATTAAACTTTCTGGCGGTGAACGTCAACGTGTTGCCATTGCTCGCGCCATCCTAAAGAATGCACCAGTGCTTATTCTTGATGAAGCTACAT
Organism: Candidatus Falkowbacteria bacterium; assembly: GCA_026396835.1. Taxonomy (NCBI): domain Bacteria; phylum Candidatus Falkowiibacteriota; species Candidatus Falkowiibacteriota bacterium. The sequence goes on along the minus strand of JAPLWA010000004.1, from coordinate 491,640 downwards.
CAAGCCTTGATTCTCACTCAGAGTTATTAATTCAAGATGCGCTTGATGAATTAATGAAAAATAAAACCACCATTGTTATTGCCCATCGACTTTCAACCATTCGTAAGATGGATCGCATTATTGTGCTTGATGAAGGCAGTATAACCGAAGAGGGAACTCATGAAGATTTATTGAAAAAAGATAAGGGTTTATATAGACATTTATGGGAGTTACAGGCCGGTGGATTTTTACGAATGTAGCCTTATAATCTAGACTTTTCTCTAAAACAGTGTTGTTGAGAGGTCGGATATGTTAGAATATAGTCATATATGACAGAGCAAAAACTCAAGCGAATATTGATTGCTGAAGATGAAAAAGCCTATTCTCGGGCTTTGGTTTTGAAATTAAAAAATAGTGGTTTTGAGGCTGAAAGCGCGCCAGACGGCGAAGCTGCTTTAGAAGCTATTAAAAATAACCACTTTGATTTATTGTTGTGTGATTTAGTCATGCCTAAAGTAAATGGCTTTGAAGTAATTGAAGAAATAAAAAAACAAAAGCTTGATTTACCGGTAATTGTTTTATCAAATCTTAGCCAGGCTGATGATGAGAAAAAAGCCCGAGCTTTAGGCGCTATCGATTTTTTACCAAAATCTAATATTACTTTAGCTGAAGTAATTAGCAAGGTTAAGGGTATTCTAGGCGTAGCCTAAAGGTTTTTTGCTTTACTTATTTTTATAATTAAAAATATGGCCACTAATAAATTAGAGTGGGAGGAGATTTATAGTGTAGGCGTTGAAGAGCTTGATAATCAGCACAAGCGAATGTTTGTTGTTATTAATGAATTGCTAGAAGCGATTAACACCAATACACCGAAAGATCATCTTGGTAATATTATTGAGTCGCTTGTAAAATATAAAATATTTCATTTTAGCACAGAAGAAAAATATTTTAAGGAGTTTAATTATGATGGGGCTGAAGAACATATTAAGAAGCACCAGGAGTTTAATGACAAGTTAACTGCCTTAAAAGAAAAATACTCAGATTACAGTATAGAATTTGCCTTTGAGCTAGTAGACTTTTTAGAAGATTGGCTGATAAATCATTTATTAGTAGTCGATCAAAAATATAAAGAATGTTTTAGCTCTCATGGTTTAAAATAAATTATTTTTTATGTTCAAAGATTTAAAGTTAAAGAAAAAAATACTAGGTTCAATTTTATTATCAGCCATTGTTTTAGCTCTTTTAGTATCAGCTGTAGTTTATTTTTATTTAAATAGTGTTTTGGTTAATGAAAAAATAAAGGACACTAATCGACTTAGCATAGAGCAGGTGCATGAGAGCGTACAAATATTTGAAAAAAATCAAAACTTTTCTAAAATTCTTAGTAGCAGCGCGGCAGTAAAAAATTATCTTCTAAAGCCAAGCGAAGAAAAAAGACTTGAGTTATTAAATATTCTTTCTGATTATGCCAAGGAAGACAATAAGTATTTATCACTTTATCTTTTAGATAAAAATGGTGTTGCCTTAGTTTCAACCGATAAAAGTTTTGTTGGTCAAGATTATAGTTTTCGTGATTACTATAAAGAGGGTATTAAGGGCGTGCCGGAAGTTGATTTACTTTTAGGTAAAACCAGTAAGCAACTTGGTTATTATTTTTCTTATCCAGTTTTTGACGATCTTAGTAATATTTTAGGAGTTTTTGTTGTAAAAATTAGTGGCGAAGAAATTGATACCTCGATTGTTGATAGTCAAGCCGCTCAACAGGGTTCACTAATGCTAGTTGATGAATATGGTATTGTTATTGCTTCAAATAGACCAGATAGGTTTTTAAAGAGTCTAGGCAAACTTACTCCTGAAGAAAGTTTAACGCTTAAAGATTCTAAAAAATTCCTTGATAAAGAAATTTCATCATTGCAATATGATCCAGTTCAGGAATTTATTAGGAAAGAAACCCCTGTACAAGGCTTTAAGATAGATGATAAACAGGACGGAGAAACCGAAATTGTTAATATTAATAAATTAGGCCAATACCCTTTTTATTTAGTGACAGAAAATGGCATGGAAACAATTAGTGCTACAGTATTAAATATTTTAGCCATCCTGTTGGCTTTAATTATTTTAGCTATAGCTATAAACGCCTTAATGATCTATAGGTTAATTATATTTTCTATTTCTCCTTTATGGAAACTAAAATCATTTGCTACGGATATCTCAGCCGGGGATTTTTCTAAAAAAATAGATATAAAATCAAAAGATATTTTCGGTGATTTAGCCACAGCCTTTAACTCAATGGCAGATAATCTAGAAAAAAAGTTTAAGGAAAAAACTAAAAAACTAGAACAATCCGAAGCTGTTTCTAAGAAAGCTTTAGTTGAATCAGAAAAATTAAATAAATTAATGGTTGGTCGAGAACTGGAAATGGTTAAGTTAAAAAAAGAAATTATAGAGCTTAGAAATAACAAATAGCTTATATGGAAAATTTAGAAAATATTGTCCCAACCATGATTGGTCAACATAGGGTTTTACAAAAAGATCTTGGAGCTGCCTTAGAATTAGTAACCAGTGAGGCTTCTGATATCAAGAATATTATTAATAATTTAGAAAAATTTTCAATTGATTTACCAGAACATCTACAATTAGAAAACGGAGTATTTTATCCTAATCTAATAAGCAAAATGAAAGAAAGAAATATCGATACAGCCAAGACAGAGGACTTTATTAACCAAATGAAAGAAATTGGTGTAGTAATAATGGCTTTTTTAGATAAGTATAAAGCTGAGACTGATATTGAGAGCCAGCTTGAGGTTTTTAAAGAAGAGTTAGCTAGTGTTGTTTCTGCTTTAAATTTACGAGTTGAGTCAGAAGAATCTGGCGTTTACGGGTATTGGGAAATATATCAATAATTTTTATCTAACAATCTAAAATGAAAATTAGAAATAAAATAAATTTTAGCTTCATAGCCGTTTTTATCTTTACTGCGGCGTTGATCTGTCTGGTGGCCGATTTGTATTCTAGTAGTGTTATTAAGAACAATATTTATTCTTATCTTCATGCTAGCGGTCGAGCTAGAGCAGAACATATTAGAACATTTATTCAAGACCAAGAAAATACTTCGGTTATTTTAGCGGCCGCTTCGGTCTATAGAGATTTTTTAAAAGAGCCAACTACCACTAGTCAATATAAGGCTATAAAAAATAAAATAGATAAGCGTTTAGTTAGAACCAAGGAAGCTGATTCTAACATATACGAAGTTTTTATAATGGATAATAGCGGTAAGATAGTGGCTTCATCTGACAAAGCTCAAGAAGGTTCTATTGATGCCTCGGCAGATTATTTTACTAACGGGAAGACCGGTGTTTATTTTAAAGATGTTTATTTTTCCAACATTCTTAAGATATTTTCTTATACAATTTCTGCTCCAGTACTGGATGATAATGGTGCTTTACTTGGTGTTTCTATTTTAAGATATTTACCATCTGATTTTTTTTCTATATTTAAAAGTGAAAATGGCTTAGGTAATACAGAAGAAAACTTTTTAATTAATAAAGATAAATTTTTTATTACGCCTTCTCGATTTTTAGGCGAGAGTGTTATTCTAAAACAGAAAGTTGAGACAACTAATAGTGCGGCTTGTTTTGATCCAAAAGAAATGGATTACGTAACTAAAAATGGTTATTCAGGGTTTTTGCAAACCTTTGGTTCTCAGATAGTTGCTACTAAAGATTATCGTAACATTGATGTAGTGGCTGTTCATTCTTATATACCAGAAACTAATTGGTGCCTTATTACCAAAGTAGATCAAAAAGATATTTTAGATTACAGATTCAACTTAATTTTATTTTTATCCTCTATTTTTATTGTTGCCTTATTGGTGTTTTTATTTATTGGTATTTTAATCTCAAGAAAGATTGTTAAACCAATAAAGTATTTGCAGCTTGCAGTTGCTAAAGTTAAGCAAGGTGATTTTAATCAAAAAGTAGAAGTTAAAACCAATGATGAGATCGAAGATTTGGCTAAAGGTTTTAATACAATGTTGTCAGCCGTTAAGCAATCTAGGTCTGAGGTTGATAAGAAGGTTAAAGAACAAACCAGAGACATAAATAATAAATCTCAAGAGTTAGAAGGTCAGAAACAAGCTGTTTTAAATATTTTAGAAGATGTTGAAAAAGAAAAATCAAAAATTGAATTATTGGTTAATGATTTGGAAAAGTTTAAATTGGCTGTTGAAAATGCTTCTGACCAAGTGGTTATTACTGATATTGATGGCATTGTTTTGTATGGCAATAAAATGGTTGAAAAAATAACTGGCTATACTGTGGCTGAATCTATTGGTAAAAAAGCTGGTTCTTTGTGGCATCTACCAATGACTGAGGCTTATTATAAAAAGTTTTGGGATATTATAAAAAATAAAAAACAGAATTTTAATGGAGAAATAAAGAATCGTCGTAAAAATGGTGAAGAGTATATTGCGGCTATTAGTGTTTCACCAGTTTTAGATAAGGCAGGACAAATTTTGTTTTTTGTTGGCCTAGAGCGTGATATTACGCAGCAAAAGGAAATTGATCAAGAAAAAACTGAGTTTGTTTCCCTAGCTTCACATCAATTAAAAACTCCGGTTGGTTCTATTTCTTGGAATCTTGAAATGTTACAAAATGGTGACTATGGCCCATTGTCTAGTGAACAAAAAGAAATTGTAGCAGAAATGTATGGTATGAACCAGAGAATGAACGAGCTTATTAATAGTTTGTTGAATGTTTCTCGTATTGAAATGGGTGTGTTTGTAATTGATCCTACGCCGGTTAAATTTACTGAAGTTTGCGAAGATGTTTTGGATGAAATGAAGCCAAGAATAATTGCCAAGGGTCATGAGATCGTAAAAAAATATTCTAAAGATTTGCCAATCGTGCCGGCTGATAAAAACTTGTTGCGTATTATTTTCCAAAATTTTATTTCTAATGCTATAAAATATACACCTGAAAAAGGTAAGATTAAAATTGCTATCGAGAAGAAAGCTAATGATATTGTTATTAGTGTATGTAACAACGGCGCCGGAGTGCCAGAAAAAGATAAGACTAAGATATTTTCTAAACTCTTTAGGGCTAGTAATGCTCAAGATATAGATCCTGATGGTAATGGTATTGGTTTGTATCTGGTTAAAAAAATTGTTGAGAATGGTGGCGGAAAAATTTGGTTTGAATCCGTTAAAGACAAAGAAACTACTTTCTATGTTTCTTTCCCTTTGTCAGGTATGGTTAAAAAAGAGGGGACTAAGGCCTTGTCATAATACTATTAAAAAACCATCAATTTGCATAACACCAGATTAGTGGTTTATGCTTTACTTTTCAGGCTTTTAGTGGTATTAATTAATTATTAATATTAAAATACTCACTATGTTAGCCAATAAAAGCTTAGATGACTTTATTATTGAGTTGCTTAAAGAGAAAGACTTAAGTATTCTCGCTCCCGAGGTAGTTGAGCAATTAAAAAGTGACTTGCAAACTAGACTAGAAGATAGAATCAACGCCGCTATTTTAGGCAATATTCCAGAAGATAAATTAGATGAATTTGAACAGTTGCTTGATGCGCCAGATGAAGATAAAATGCAAGAATTTTTAAATAGTGTTGTGCCTGACTTAGAAGCCGTGGTAGCACTGGAGTTATTTAATTTTAGGAAATTATATTTAGCCTAGCTTAATTGTATGAATGAAAAAATTAAGGTAGTTATTGTCGATAACGAAGAGGGGGCTAAGGCAGCTGCGATTGACGCAGCTGAAGATTCTCTTTCGGCAGCAGCTGGCGAATTAGAGCTCAAGGGGTCGGGTGTGCTTGAGAAATTTAAAAGTATATTCACCAAAGAAGGAGTTGTTAATTTTTCTAAAAAAATATTTAAGCATAATCTATTTAAAGAGAAATATCGTCAAGAAGAAATTGCTAGAACTAAAAAATTAATTTTTGAATCAGGCAATATTTATGCAACCGAGCAGGGTAGCCAGGAAGAGCACGACGAAGCTATGTCTGCAATCGTTGATCGCTTTGTTTCAGAGTATGACGAAATGATACATACTGAAGCAGGTGAAAAGAAAGAGGTGTTAGATGAAAATAACGCAGAAGAAAAGGAGTTAAAAGATGACATTACTAATTTAATAAAAGATTATGCTGCAGGCAACCTAAATGACAGCACTTTTCAGGAAGAAAAAATTCGTTTATTTCAGGAATCTTCGACTAATAAGGGGTCAGTTTTGGGTAAGGGCGGTATGTATGCTGATAATTTATTAATTATTGCTAAGCAAATTAAAGCTAATGTTGAGCATGGTCAAAAGCTTGAGGAAATGGATCTGGAGTTTGACGTTATCGTTGGTAAGGCTAAAGCCGGCGTGAGAACTGAGGCTAATTATAATAAAATTGATAGAATAGTTGATAAAATTTCTTCTACAAAAATTGGTAGTTTAGTTAATGAAACTACTGTGGCCGTGGCTGTTGGTACAGCTTATTGTATAGCTACTGCGGTTTCTCAAAGATTGCTTCGTAGTAAATTATTTGCTTTGGGTTCTTTCGGGGCGGCTACGCTTTTATCTGGTGGGGTTGCCGCGCTTAAAGAAAGTAAGCGCTTAGAAGATGAACGTCGCCAACATAATAGAGATTTAGCCCAGGGTAAAAAATTTAATAAAGATATGGCGCCAAGGCGAGCTGAACTAGAGGAATTAAGATATAACACTGAATTAGCTAATAATCTTAAAGAAAATTTAGAAGCTTCTTTGTATGAGGCAGATGGTAGTTTAAAAGAGATGTCGCAAGAAGATTTAAATCTTGTTTTAGCTAATTTAGCCGAGATTGAAGCCCGTATTAGGATATCAGACACGCAAAGAATTGATTTGATTAGTTTTTCTAATATTAAAAAAGTTGAACAAGAAAGATATGATTTAAATCTTACTCGCGCTAAGGCTAAAGTTGATCTAAGGAATACTTTAGATAAAAGGAGTGATTTAAATTTACCAAGCGGTGATAATTTTGATGACAGTTTAGCTAAGTTAATTGGTCTTAAAACTAAGATGTTCTTTCAAGATGGAGGCGGGATTGAAGAAAAAAATAGATCATTTAAGAAGATGAAAACTAAAAAAATGGCGATTCGAGCCGGATGGGCAGTTTTGGCTGGCTTAACGATTGGCGCTGGGGTTCAGGAGATTAAATCTTGGTTTGACGGTAATCTACAGGGTATAACCGAACGCTTTTTTGATGGTAAAAGTGAAGGCAAAAGTGCTACGGTGTTTGAGGGTTTACGCCGCTGGATAGCAGGCGGAGACAGCCCTCGTCTAAACGGGCCAATTCATGAAGAAATAATTAATGGCGGACATTTTAAATTACCTGAAGGAGCTAGTTTAGTAGCTGGGTCTGGTGGTGCTTATAATTTAATGAATGGTGATGAGATAGTAGCGGGTGATATTGAATTTAATCCTGATGGCAGCTTGACGGAAGAAGCTAAGATTATTTTAGCTAATAATAATGTTATCATGTCAGAAAATATTGTTAGCACTGCTGTTGAGACGACTACGCCTGGTACTCAGCCAGAAGATATAATAAATAAAAATCCTGGTTTGTTTCATCAGGTTAAGAGAGCTTTGTGGCTTGATAATAACACTAAAGCTTTTGATAAAAACGAATTAAAGCTTTGGTGGGGCGGTGATAGTAATTCTGGTATTGATAGCAAAGGTAATTATGTCTTTAATGTTAAGCATATGATGCCTAAGGGATCTTATCATGGCAATCAATCCGTTAATGCTCAAGAACTTATTAAGTCCGGTGGTCTTAAGATGATCTTCTCCTTGTCAAGCGAAACACAAAACACGGCTTGTGAAGTGCCAATTGACGCTAATGGTAACGCGCTTATAGATAAGGATAGTGAGATTGGTAAATTATTGTTTGCTAATGAGGATGGTAAAGCTAGATTTTTAGGAAAATATGCCGAGGTTGTTCAATCAACTGGCCAAAATCCAGATGGTTCAGAAAAAATAAGAATGTTAGCAACTCATGTTGGCGAAGGCTTTAAGGGTACTTCTCCAGAACATGTTGTTAATGAAGTAAAGACTGTTATAACTAATTTAGACGTTCCAGTTGACGCGCCAATTGATTTGCCAATTGTTTTGCCTATTATGCCTAGAACGCCATTGGAAAAAGCTTATAATAGTTTGCCTTATGGTTATAATCAAAAAGGTAGTAGCAAAGAAGATCAAAAACTATTTATTAAAAATCGTTCCGAAACCTTGATTAAAGATCCTGATGCTCAATTAGATCATTATAATGAGGCCGAGGCTTATATGAGTAAGTTTAGCGAAGAGTATGAGCAAGAAATAGAGGAACTGGCTAAACAAGCTGGCCCGATGGAAAAAACAACTAAATTAACAATTTGTATTCCAGCAGCTGGTCATCAAGAAGGTAAAAATATTTATAAATCATTAGAAAATTATACTAAACAGACGGCTGATCCAAAAGAATATGAAATTTGTATTTTAGTAAATCGCCCCGATAAAGACGTTGAAGGCAAGGAGGTTAAGCCAGATGAAACCTTAGCTGAAATAAAGCGTTTTCAAAAAAATTACCCTAATTTAAGAATTAAAATAATAGAAAAGGTATTACCTTTTGCTGAAGCTAAGATTGGCAATGCCCGTAAGCTTTTGAGTGATGCTACATTATATCGAAATCATCAGCGCGGTAAAGCTGCGCCTGATCTTATTATGGTTAGTAATGACGCTGATAACGAAGGTATTGCACCAGAATATATCAAAAACTTTATTGATAAGTTCGAAGCCAACAATAAAATTGATGGTATGTTGGGGCAGCTTGATTGGGATCCGGCGGCTTATGTTAAATACCCCGCTATTCATATTGGTACTCGCTTGTTTCAATTTTTAAATACCGAAGGAAGAATTAATACTAATAGAATGACTTCTAGCGGAGCTAATTTTGCTTTTCGTTCTAGTATTTACTCAGCTATTGGAGGTTATCTTAAAGAAAAAGTCGGTGGTGAAGATGTTGCCGTGGGTCAAGCTATCGTATCAGCGCGTGGTGGTGATGATGAAGCTGTTAAAGCCATACAGTTTGCTGGTGCTAAAGTGTCTCGTTTATATACTTCAACTCGTCGGGCCATTGATGCTTGGAAAAGTGGTTTAGCTCCGGTTGAGCAATGGGATAAGGGTTTTAGTGCTTTTGATAATGAAATTAGAGCCTTTGATTTAGATAAAGATAAGTCTGCTTATAATTTTGAAGATGAAAAGGACGTAGCCAGATTAAAAAAAGAATTAGAATATGTTATTAATCGCACATTAGATGTTTATGAAAGAGGGGAGCAACTTGATAAAGGAAAGGATAATAAGTATTATAAAAAAAATCTTCGATACTTAGGTATCAATTATAAGGTTTCCGATAAGGGAGATGTTGTCATAGAAAATATGAGTCGTTTGGTGAAAAATTTGCAAAAGTATCAGAAAATGGGTGTTAAGTTAAGAGACTATAAGTCTAGTAAGATTAGTAAGGAAGAATTTAGTAAATCAGAGCCAGAAAAGAAATCGCCTAAGTTCAAATTTAAATCAACAGTAGAAAAAAAACCGGAACCAGAAATAAAGCCAGCGCTAGAAAAGAAGCCAGAATCCACGCCAAAGCCTGAGGCTAAGCCAGAACCTGAAACAAAACCAAAGCCTGAGGTTAAGCCAAAACCAGAAAAGGCTCCTCTTAAAAAAGAAGAAGTTGATTTGTCAAAACTAACTTTTGATAAATTGTATGAAATGTTATCTGGTAGGGCTGACAAAAAAGAACCTCTAATATTAAAAGGCTGGGAGAACAAGAGAATTAAGCTTGATAAAGAAAGACTGAAGCTCTTTGTTGATTACATTGATCTTGCAAAAAAGAATAGCGCTGTTTTCGGAGATAGGCAGGTTGACGATTTTCTAAGTTATGAAAAGGTTAAAGATTTTTCTAGAGAGAGCAAGGAGATTTTGAAAGCTAAAGACAAAATAGATCTTGCTAAAGCTAAATACAAAACTAGTCTTTAAAAAGTGAAATTATAGTAATAAATCATCATCTCAAAATTAAGACCTATGGATAATTTGGAATTTCCTGTTGAAAATTATGAAGACAAGCTCAGCCAGTTTTATAAAAATAATATCTTATCTTTAAATGTCAAAGATGGTCATGAGGATGTGGCTGGTATTATAGGAGGGGATATTAATCTCAATAAAGAAGAGATATATAGTGACGGAGATACAAAGGTTTTTGTGGGCTATAATAAAGACACTGGTGATGAGGTAGTAGTAAAGGAAGTTAATGAGAATCCTTTGGCACCGCGAACTTTAGAAGAGAGATCGGAAGTGGAAAAATATTTACTTGATTCTAATTTTTCTCATCCAGCAGCTTGTTTACCTTTAAAGATTATAGAAAAAGACGGCCAACTTATAAAAATTTACCCCAGGGCGAAAGGCGATCTTGAGGAATATTTAAAAGAAAATTCTAAACTACCTCCTAAAGAAGCCCTAATGATCGCTATAAGTTTAAGTGATGTAGTAGAAAAGCTTCATCAGATTAATGTAGTTCACGCAGATATTGCACCCCTTAATATTCTTATTTATGACAATGGAATTAAATTAAGTGACTTTGATGATGCGTATGTTAGTAATTTTGTAAAAAATAAAGACGGAGTTAATCGTTTTATTATGCCACCAGAATTTTTTAAGAAAGGTGACCAATTTGACAAGACCGTTGATATTTATGAGCTAGGAGTTAATCTTTATAAATTTCTATCTGGTAAGTGGCCTCATGAAATTAATGAGGACGGGACAACTTACGAAGAAAGACAGGAAAAATATAGAGAGCTGCAGCAAAATGAAAAAATTGAATTTCCAGATTCTATTCCTGATGCTATTAGGCCAATTATAGAAAAAGCAATGTCGGTTGATCCAAAAGATCGTTATCCTAGCGCTAGAGACTTAACGAATGATTTATTAAAGGTTTATAAAACATTAGAGTAATCTCTAACAAAGGCAATGAAAAAGTAAGGTAATTTTTTTCAAATTTAAAACCACCAATCTCTGTGTTAGCAGATTGGTGGTTTTTATTTATAAGCATTAGTTGCTTTCTACTCTTACGTATATCCCTGACAGGCCCCTACCAAATCCATTTTTGTCATTCATGCCGTAGCCAATTGCCCATCCGTCTGGCAGCTCAAATGGCACGCCTGATATATAAAAATCAAGTTCAAAATGCTTTAGCTTTTTACAGACAGGATAAACAGCAACGCTTTTTGCTTGCTTTTCTTTGACATATTTATAGACAAAATTTAAACTATGCCCCGTGTCTATCAAGTCTTCTAGTATTATTACATCTCTACCAAACAATAGTACTCGTGGGTGGCTATAAACTGATATTTTACCAACTTTTTCAGTCTTGCCATAACCTTCAACACCAATACTTGCATATTCATTGGCAAAACCTTCTCCGTCTAGATATCTTATTGCATCTATTGCGAAGGGTACTCCACCGTTTGAAATAGCCAGTATGATTGGTGCGTGTTTTTTTTCACGATATTTATTGATTATATCCATTCCTGTTTCCTTGACCTTTTTTTGTATTTCAGAGGCAGGAATAGTAAGAGCATAATCAACTCCGCCTATTGTTATGAGTTTTTTCTCTAATCCCATTTGTTAAGGTTCTCCTTTGCGTTATTTTAAGTTTATTTTATTTTGCTCTTATTTAAGCAGTAAGTCGGGGTTTTGTAAAGGATTGGGTCTAATAAAAAGTGTTACTAGCTTAATGTCTTAAAAATGCTTATAATTAGGTAAGAAATATATAATTATTAATTAATTTAATTAAACATATGAAAGGATATTTTGCTCCAATTGAAAAAGAAACAATTGAAAATACAAATTTTCGTAAGGTTGTTTATACGGCTAAGCATTGTCAATTGGTTTTGATGTCACTAAAACCAAATGAAGAGATTGGCATGGAAGTTCATTCTGACAATGATCAATTTTTCCGTTTTGAAAAGGGGACTGGAAAAGTTATTATTGATGGCAATGAATACGAAGTTATGGATGGCTCAGCGATTATAGTTCCTGCCGGTGCCCAACATAATGTTATAAATGCTTCTGCAACTGACGACTTAAAATTATATACCATTTATTCTCCAGCTCATCACCAAGACGGCATTGTTCGCGCCACTAAAGAAGAAGCGCTCGCGAGCGAAGAAGAATTTGATGGCACTACTACTGAGTAGTCCTACGTCCCGACAAAATGTCGGGGCTTCGGAACTACAAGTAATCTCAATGTCTCTACTTTTCTATAAATTTTTTGCCAATATCGCTGCTTTATTTAAAGGGCGTAATTTACTGTGGCAAATTAGTGCTATTATCTTAACCTCGGTTTTCGTTTTATCAGGTTTTGATTGGTGGTATTTTACGGCCACACGTTTTGTTCCTCATTTTGCCTGGTTGCCGGCGGCTGCTTTGGGCGGACTTTTGCCTATTATTGTTCCGCTAATTTATTTAGCAATTGGTTTTATTAGAAAAAATAAATCATCGTTAAATTTAGGCTTTGCTTTAGGCCAGGCTGGCATACTTGGACTATTGTTTTCTTTTGCCTATAAATCAGTCACCGGTCGTTTGCAGCCAGATTTAGTTAATAGTTTAATTGACGTTAGTCATAATTTTAGATTTGGCTTTATGCGTGGCGGAGTTTTTTGGGGTTGGCCATCATCACATACCACAGTGGCCTTTGCTACTGCTCTAACTTTGATTTATTTATATCCTAAAAATAAAGTGTTAAAATATATTATGCTGATCTATGCATTTTATATTGGCTTAGCTGTTTCTACGAGTATCCATTGGTTTTCAGAATTTGTGGCAGGTGCGATTTTTGGTAGTTTGGTTGGTGTGTTAGTCGGAACTAATTTTAGAAAAAGAATTAATTCTTTAATTGAATAATTTATGTCTTGGATTATCTATGCAATTTTATCAGCATTTTTTGCTTCTTTGGTTGCCATCTTTGGCAAGATTGGTATTAAAGGCGTTGATAGTAACCTAGCAGTTGCAATACGCACAGTAATTATTGTGGTTTTTGCTTGGGTAATTGTCTTTATTCAAGGCAATGCTCATGAGGTAATGAAAATTTCTAAATATTCATATATCTTTATTATCTTATCAGCCATAGCGACTGGTTTGTCATGGTTATTCTATTACAAAGCCTTACAAATAGGGGAAGCCTCACGCGTCGCACCAATTGATAAACTAAGTGTCGCCTTAACTATAATTTTAGCTTTTATGTTTTTAGGTGAAAAACCAGCCTTGGGTAATATACTAGGCGGAGTATTGGTAACTGCTGGCGTTTTAGCAACAGTTTTAATAAAATAGTCCTTCGCTAAAGCTTCGGAATTATAAATAGTCCTACGCCAAGATTTGCTATCCGTAACACCAGAGGCGAACGTAGGAGGGCTACGGAACCATAAATAGTTTTTATAGACTTTAAACTGTGATATAATAGTTGTATATGCGTTGTCCTAATTGTCAAAAATTAATTTTAAATAATACGTCACGTTGTCCTTATTGTGGGCAATCGACGACGGCTGTGCAAGCAACAGCTAATAAAAATCCTAATTCTATGTTTGGAAATAATACTATGCCAACTCCAGCCGGTATTCCACCAGCTGAGCATCACGAAGCTGTTGCCAAAGAAGTTAGTAAGCGTCACTGGCAACGCTGGTTCTTCTATTTTTTAATTGTTGCATTATTCTTAGGCGCTGTAGGCTTGATAATTAAAATTTATAATGACAATACAAAATTACTTTTAGATATTACTCAAACCAAAGATCAACTAACAAAGGTAACTGACAATCTTTCCAAGAAAGAAGCGGAGGTTAAGCAGATTGATGAAAGCTTGAAAAAAGTACAGGACGATCTTAACGTAAAAGCAGAACAATATAAGAAAGATATTGAAACACAAGCTGGCTCAGTTAAGGATCTTGAGCAATGTAAATTACAGCTAACTTCATCTGATGCTAATATTTATAATTTGATTCTAACTTTAGGTAGCGGCGCAACCTCTGGTAACCTAAGAAGAATCGCTTTAGCTGATGCTAATTTAGCTAATGGTCCCGATACTGATCAGGATGGATTGTCTGATGAAATTGAGCAAGCAGTTGGAACTGATATTAACAAGGCCGATACTGATGCTGATGGCTTTAGTGATAAGCAGGAATTGCTGACTGGCTTTGACCCACTAGTTGCTAAGGCACGTTTGCCAATCGATCAAAAATACGCCGATCAGCAAAGAGGAAATATTTTGATTAACATTACTGGTGGAAAAGATGCTTGGTATGTTGGTCCGGCTGATGGAAAACTATATTTCCTTGGCCATCCAGGCGACGCTTATAAAGCTATGCGTAGCATTCAGTTCTGGACAAAGGATTACAAGAATAACTAGTTGAAAAAAACTCCATCCCATTAAGCGAAAGTTATAATGGGGTGGTTTTTTATTTGACAAAAAATTATAAATATACTATTAACCAGTAATTTTTTTATTTAGCCCAGGCGTGTTATAATGAAATTGAAGTTAATCCTATGAAACAACCTAATCTTGTTTTAGTTCGCCACGGCGAGAGTCTTTGGAACAGTAAAAATGTTTTTACTGGTTGGGTTGATATTGGCTTGTCGGAGAAAGGTAGGCGCGAAGCAGCTAATGCTGGTAAAATACTTAAGAAGAATGGTTTTGTTTTTGACCATACTTTTGCCTCAGTCTTAAGGCGTTCTATTAAAACGCTCTGGATAATGCTTGAGGAGATGGATCAGATGTCTTTACCTATTGAATACTCTTGGAGGCTTAATGAACGTCACTACGGTGGCCTACAAGGCAAAAATAAGGCTACAGCCGAGCAAAAATATGGACATGAGCAATTTATGGCATGGCGCCGCGGATACAACGAGAAGCCACCTGCGGGCGATGAACTTAGCCGCAAGGGCCAAGTTCCAGCCTCGGTTTGCGGTTTAAAGCCAAATTTGATGCCAAATGGAGAATCATTAAAAGATACTGTTCGACGTGTAGTCCCTTATTGGATGTCAGCTATTAGACCAGCCCTAAGAAGAGGGGAAAGAGTCTTAGTCGTAGCTCACGGTAATAGCTTAAGAGCTTTGGTTAAGTACTTGGACGGTATTAGTGATAAGGAAATTGTTAATTTTGAGATTCCAACTGGCGTGCCGCTATGTTATGACATTGCTGCTGGTAGAGTACTGAAGAGTTATTTTCTTAAAAAGTAAAGCTTGACATGTTTCTTATTTTAGCTCATAATGGGCATATTGTTTTTAACTAAATTTTTATGGCGACATCTTGTCAGTTAACCGGTAAACGAACACAAAGCGGCTTTAATAAGAGCCACTCAAATCGTCGTACCAAGCGCACGTTTAAGCCAAATCTTCAGACCAAGCGGGTGAAAAATCCTAAGACCGGTCGGATGGTAAAACTTACTTTAAGCACAACCGCTATCAAGACTCTTAAGAAGTGGGACGCAGCTGGTAAAGTTTATGATCTAGAGAAGCTAGTTGCTCAGCGCTAGTCCTACATTAATTTTTCGGACTATAAAACCCCGCACCTTTATGGTGCGGGGTTTTATAATCAGGCTATTTAAGTGAGTTGTAGATTGCTTGTATTTCTGTTGCCGACAAGGCTCGGTTATATATTCTGACATCATCAATGTTGCCATTCCAAGGGTTGTTAAAATCACCATAAGTATTATTTCCGATGCTCAATATAGTGTGGCCCTGAGGAAGTGCTAATGTACTATCTCCGCTTGCGCTATTTACAATGTTTACTCCATCGCCTTTGACATAAATATTGGCTCCAGTAGAATCCCAGGTTCCGACTACGTAATACCAGGTGTCGGTTTGTAGATCGGTATCCGTATTAGAGTTAAGGGTTGCTATTTCTCCTGCAGCTTTGATTTCTTGAAGATAGACATTTGCACCATTCCAAATTAAGCTAACCATATCAAGCTCTGGATTAATGTCGCTACCAATTTCAACTAAACGGTTGTCGCTATTAGAAATACTATTATCAGCTTTGAACCACAAAGAAATTGAACCACTATTAACAAGATAGGCATCGCTTTGTCCGCAATCAAGGTATGAATTAGCTATACCGTTAAACTGTGCGCAAAGACCAGTCTTACAACTAGGTAAATCTCCCCAGAAGAAGCCGCTTATTTCAGGGGCAGGATTATGATGGCAAATATTATTGTTTCCAGTTGTATCATAAGCATCATTGCCGGTATTTTCATTCAATTTCCACCAAGCAACTAAGCCTGGTGCAACGTTAATGCCGTTTTTGCTAGCAACATTGGACCCCATTGTGGCGTTTGAATTTTTATCTGTGTCACCACCCAGGCAAAAATTTATTTCATAATCTTTATTATCATCTAACGCAGAGTAGGTGTACTCATTATTTCCGCAATTTCCGTCATTTCTTGGTGCCTGGTTTGTCGGCACAGGATTAAGATAAACATTGTTGCCACTGCCAAGTAGTTGGCCAGGGATTATATAAGTCGGGTAAGAATTATTGCGATTGTAATATAATTCTAAAGCTGTTTGAATTGCTTTGATGTCATTAACTCTTTTGCTGTCTCGTCCTTGAATTCGTGGTCTATTAAAACTAACAACCGCTAAGGTCATAAGTGCGGCTACAACCGCAACAACCGTAACTAGCTCTATAAAAGTGAAGCCATTTTGTTTATGAGTATTGTTCATAAAAGATTTAGTTTGGGATAATGCCTTCTGGCACAGCTTGATTATTACCATATCTTATATCTGCAAAATTATCTCCTAAACAAAAGTTTATAGTATAGGATATGTTGTTATTTTGAGTTTCATAAATATATTCACTGTCATTGCAGTTACCATCATTTCTAGGTGTAGGATTTGATGGAACCTTTTCCATAAAAATAGTGTTACCCAATTGAAAGCGTTGGCCCGGCGTAATTGAAGTTGGGTACTGATTATATTTTGAATAATAGAGGCTGAGTGCGTTTCTTATCTCATTTATATCGCTAACTCGACGTGCATCACGACCGTTCATTTGTAAGGCTCGGATGGAAATCGCCGCAATAGTTGCTAGAACGCCAATGATAGCAACGGTTGTTATTACCTCAACAAAAGTGAAGCCATTTTTCTTAATCATAAGTTAATTTAGTGCTCTTTTTTCCCTAATATTATAGCATCTTTAGCTTTAGCAATGAAACTTTTTGGAGTATAATTAGCTTCTAAAATATGGTCATTTTTAACCCTAAATATAAAACCCCTTATTTTATTGCTGTTTTCTTTGATTTGCTGTATAATATAAGTATATAAGAGGCTTTCGCCTTTTAATAATTAATTAGTCACTATGACAAAGTCTCAATTCATGGAAGCTTTGGCTTCCAAGACAGGCATGTCCAAGAAGGATGTTGCCACCGTGATGACTGAATTAGCTACTATGGCTTATTCAGAAGTTAAAAAAGCTGGTGAATTTGTTTTGCCTGGCTTTGGTAAATTAGTTAAGGTTAAGCGTGCTGCTCGTATGGGCCGCAACCCAGCAACTGGTGAATCAATCCAGATCGCAGCTAAGACTGTTGTTAAGTTCCGTCTTTCAAAAGCAGCTAAGGACGCTGTTCTATAAGACGCTAAGTTAGCATTCTTAAAATAACCCTGAACCATATGGTTCAGGGTTATTTGTTTTATTTTTTAAAGCCGCCTCTAGGACTTACTTTTGTATTGCCAAATTAACAAAAGTTTTGGGGGCTTCAATTCGCTATTGCTTCTATTCACCTTTTATATCGCCAATCACGACGCTCAATTCAGCCCCCAAACCCCTTGAGCCTTTTAGTCTATATAAATATCTTTTTCAGTGTTTACGTCAATGCAAGTCACCCCTCCCTACGCTCTGCGTGGGGAGGGGTTGGGGGTAGGGTAGTTGATTTTTATTAAGTTTCTACTATTACGGTAACTGGTCCATCATTAGTTAATTCAATTTTCATATGTGCTTGGAATTGACCAGTTTGAATTTTAATATCTTTTTCTGATAAGTATTTTATAAATTTGTCATAGTGTTGTTTAGCTTTATCCGGAGACGCAGATTCAATGAAGCTTGGTCGATTGCCTTTCGAGCAGTCACCGTATAAAGTAAATTGCGAAACAACTAAAACCTCGCCGTTTATATCCAAGACTGATTTATTCATTTTTCCTGTCTCGTCTTCAAAAATTCTTAGCTTTATAATCTTCTCAGCCATTTTAGAGATTGATTCTTCAGCGTCATTAACATGTATGGCAACAAAAACCAAAAGACCATTATTTATATGGCTAATTTCTGATTCATTTATTTTAACTGATGCGTGATTAACACGCTGAATAAGGCAACGCATAATATATTTATATCATTAGTAAATTCATTAGTCCATTGCTTGATTGGGTGTTTATGGAGTAAAATTAACTATATTATGAAACTCAAATCTAAAAACAATTCAGCATTTACGCTTATAGAATTATTAGTTGTTATTGCAATTATAGGTGTTTTGGCTACTACCGCAGTAATATCTTTATCCAATCCACGAGTAAAATCTAGGGATGCTAAAAGATTAGCAGACGTTAAGACTATCCAAGTGGGGCTTCAGATGTATTTTAATTCCATGGGTTTTTATCCAACTGTTATTACGGCAGGCAATCAAATAGTTAATCCTAGTAATTCAATTGTGTATTTAGAAAAGGTGCCATCAAATCCAGAGCCCAGAAAAGAAGCAAGTTGTGCTAATAGTGATTATATCTATGAACGAACTTCGCCTACTTCTTACAATATTTGTTTTTGTTTAGCAGGGGATTCAGGTTCAGCTAAGGCCGGTATAAATAAGTTAACGCCAGACGGGAGTATTGCTGATTGCGGTTGTAAGATTACTGACAAGGACGGTAATCAGTACGATACAGTAAAAATTGGATCTCAGTGTTGGATGCAACAAAATTTGAGAGTTGGTTCTAGGGTTAATGGTAGCGAGAACCAAAGAAATGCTGATGCTGGTGATATTCAAAAATATTGCTATGATGATGAGCCTTCTAACTGCGTTTCTGAAGGCGGGCTATATCAATGGCATACAGCCATGGCTTTACCTCAGGATTGTGATACCGCACCTACTAACGAGACTGACGCTTGTACTCCTGGTCTAGTTCATCAGGGTATTTGCCCAATTGGTTGGCATATACCAAATGAAACTGACTGGCAGACTTTATCAGATTTTGCCGGTGGAGATGCTTTGGCTGGTAAGAAGCTAAAAGCGAAGTCCACGTCAGTAGTTCCCTGGAATGGAACCGATAACTATGGATTTGTTGCGACACCCGGAGGCCAAAGAGGCGGCGGTAATTTTATTTGGCATGGTTACAGTGAGCTTTATTGGTCAACTCAACGTTACATTGATGATTTCTCTTATAGCAGAGAAATCATCTCCGATTTTGATACCTTTGATTATGGGTGGAGTCACCGCTACTATGGTTTTTCGGTTAGATGTCTTAAAGATTAATTCAAGTTAAATAAAAACCGCCCCGACAAGATGTTAGGGCGGTTTTATAATACAAAATTTATATAGTATAGATTAAGCCAATAATTAGCATGATTGAAATAATTATACTTGCTGGAATTGCTAGCCAACTTGGTACGGTATATTCGGGTTTCCTTTTACCATTTTTACGAGCTCGCCAAAATACAATTATTACAATTAAGCCTGTTAAGCCAACGCTTAAAGCACCGGCCAAACTAACAACACCAAAGAAATCTCTTAGTCCAAGCAAAAACATAAGTATTGGTACGGCTAGAGTAAGCGTTATGGATAGAATAGGCTTAAGCTTATAATCGTATTGATAGATTTCTTTAATAGCGTTGCCTAGGGCCATAAAACCTGAAGACATGGCTACAATTGAGAATAAACTACCAATAAGTAGGGCAGCTGGTCCAATAACAGAAGTTAGACCAATTGTAGCAATTTCTGTGGTGCCTGGTCCTGTTACAGCAATGATTATTGCAGTAAAGCTAATGTAAATCAAAATTGGAATTAGATAACCAACTAAAATTGCTGAGCGAAGATGTGCCTGGCCTTTGCTGGCACTAATTATTTCTTTGGCTTCAGGAATAGCGACTAAACCAGAGCAAGCAAATAGAATTGCACCATAAGGTATAAAAAACTTGGCCAAGGAAAAACCGTGCCAGTAATCTATGTTAATGTGAGGCGTCGATAAAACTCCGATAACAAAAATAAATCCTAAAATTAAAAGACCAATTATGAACTCTATTCTTTTAATTAGCGCCAAACCTTTAACAACTAGAATACTTAAAAATATATAGGCAATAATTGACCATAAAACCTTTGAGCCGCCAAACAGATTTGATAAGATTTGGCCCTGACCAATTGTATAGGCTAATAAGGCGCCATACATACCGAAAAGTAATAAAATAGCCTGAATATTTTTTAGATGTTTGCCTAAATAAACTCCAACATAACCACTGACTTGGTGTTTACCATTAGTACGTAATGTTATTTCACCTAAAAATAAAGCCAAGATAATAACACAAGAAGATATTATTAGTAGAACCATTAGGCCGGTTAAAAAGCCAGCTTTCATAAAGGCAAAAGGCAAACCTAAGATACCGGCTCCAATTATTGTTCCGATGATTATTGAGGCACTTTGAGTAAAGACTGTTTTTTTCATAATTTAGCTTACTTAATTATAGCACGATATTTTGTTTATAGCCGAATTCGCTAGGGTTTTTTAAATATTTTTTTAGTGAGCGCTTAGGCTTTTCAAGGTTACAAAAATAGTGTATACTCTATTGTAACAAACATAAATTTATATGTTTTAAAATATATAATATGAAAAAACAAATCGCTCTAATTTTAGGTGTTATCGTAATCGTTGCTGCTGGTTTTTATATTTGGCAAACAAAATCATCTGCGCCAATTACCGACGACAAGAGTGAGGTTTCTGAACAAAGGGGCATTGAAGAGCAGGGTAGTAAGATTCCAGCTCAAGAGCCTGTAGTTGAATCAAAGAAGTTAGTAAAAGCTTCTCTTGCAGAAGTGTCAGCTCACAAGAGCACAACTGATTGTTGGGCAGTAGTTGATAAGAATATCTATGATTTAACTTCTTGGATTAGTAAGCACCCAGGAGGAGATAAGGCTATTATTGGTCTTTGTGGAATTGACGGAACAGCAGCTTTTACACGCCAGCATGGCTCAAGCGACAAAGCTAAGGCTGCTCTAGCTTCCTTCTTGATTGGAAACTTAACTGAATAGAAAATAAACTTTGTATTAAAAAAAGCATCCCGACAAAACGTTGGGATGCTTTTTTGTTTAGAGATTATTGTTTTAATTTTTTTGAAATATTTTTTAATTCTTTTTCAATATCATCAATCTTATCAGCCTCGGTTTCTATTTCTTCTTCTGTCTTTTCTGATAGTTTTTTCTCGCCGCGTAAACCGCTGATTAAGATTTCATTACCAATAAAATTTGAGACAAATACGCCTGTCAGTAAAAGCATGGCTAAACCAATTAATAAAGACAGGGGACCATCCCACCAAAGTTCATTTGCTAAATCAATACTTGATGAGCTAAGGCTGATTGACTTAACATTTAGCATTAAGTAATCCATAGTATGCCAAACACCACGCCAAAATAAAACTACACCGACGCCGCCAATAATAGCGTAGACGGTAGGGTAATGGCTTAGGACGCCGCGAATTTTATGCTCGATTTTTTCAAAGATTTTTTTGATCATATTATTTTTTACAGCAGTCTTTACAACAACAAATAGAAATGGAAAAAATGATAATATAGAAAATTAATCCATAGGTACAGGTTGGCAGACCAAGAGCATAGCGGCTATAACCTTGTTTAATTAGTAAAAACATTTCTTCAACAACGTAGCGACCAGCAAAGATTACTCCTAGTAGGGAAACAAATGATAATGTTTTACGTACTGCAAATTCTGAAACTTTTTTGCTTAAACCTAAAATAGTCATGATAAACATTATGAAGAACATAGCTAGGCCAGGCCAACAAGCCGGGATACCCATAAAATAAGGGCAGGTCTCATTAAAAGCACAGGTGTGGGTAAATAGTTTTACGCCGCTCATATAGCCGGCAAACAATGTTCCGGCCAAGCTGAGATAGAAACTCAGCTTCAGATAATTATATTTCATAATGTTATTATAAATAAAGCTCATACATATTATAGCGCGTTTACTTGCCAAAATAAAACTTTTGGTGTTAAATACAAGTATATGCAAACAACAAATTTAACAGAAAAACTTGTTAATTCTGGCCTAAGCAAGGCAGAAGCCGAGGTATATGTTATTTTACTATCACATCCCTCGATGACAATTAATGAGATAGCTAAGTATAGCGGCTTACCTCGTTCGACAGCCGTGGTGGCAATTGAAAAGCTATCTAAGCTTGGTGTGATAGATGAATATGTTCATGGTAAAAGAAGTAATTATGTTATTAGTTCACCAAAAGCCATTGAACGCTATGTAGAAGATCAAGAAAGAACAATTGTGGCGCGCAAAGCGCAATTAAATAATTTAGTGACTGATATTCAAAAATTACATTTTTTACAAAGCGCCAAAGGAGCACAAGTTGAAATATTAAAAGGTGAACTTGGTTTTAAAGAATTATATAATAGAACATTAGAGCTTAAGAAAGGACAAGAAATATTAAGATTCGGTGTTGAAGCAGAAAAGTTTGTATTTTATCCAGAATTTTTAAGAGACTATTATAAAGAAAAAAATAAAAGAGGTATTAAAACAAGATTATTATTACCAGAAAGTAAATTAGGTATTGAAGTTAGTAAGAATGAGAACAAGGCTAATCGAGAAACAAGACTGCTATCTAAAAAATTATATAATCCAGATTTAACAATTGTGGTTTGGGGAGAATACGTATCTTTTACAACCTGGAACGAGACATTAGAAACAGTGCTTATAAAATCAGAAGAAAATGTTAATATGATGAAAGCGCTATTTGAGATGTTGTGGCTAAGCGCTAAAAAGTAAAGATTTTTTAATATGTCAAACAAGAAAATAATTACTTTGTGCTCGAGCGCCGCTTTCTTTAAGCAAGGTTTTGAAATTGGCGAAGAATTAGTTAAACTTGGTTTTAAGGTTAAATATCCTTATACTGCCATGAAGATGAAGGATAACGGTGACTTTAGAGTCGAAACATATAAGACCTGGTTTAAGGATGCCAAGAACTATAAAAAGAAAACTTGGCTAATAAAAAATCATTTTAAGAAAGTAATAGAGAGTGATGCGATTTTAGTTTTGAATTATCCTAAGAATGGTTTAGCCGGCTATATTGGCGGAAATACTTTAGCCGAAATGGTGATCGCTTTTCATTATAAAAAACCTATTTATATTCTTAACCCTATTTCTGAAAATCTAGGCTTTAAGGAAGAAGTTTACGGCCTAGAATCAATTTTCTTAAATGGTGATCTGAAGAAGATTAGCTTAAAGTAATTATAGAATATGAGAATCCTCACTTTTCTGGGAGACTATAGTTATATAGATAAAGAGGTTCATTCTGGGCTTGTCTGTTTTTGCCATTTTGATAAAGAAGAATCTTCAGAAAAAATCGAAAAAATTGTTTTAAAATTATTAGATGTAGCGGGGTCTTTAAAGATTGTTATTGTTCCGTTCGCGCATTTGTATGAAAATGTTATTGAGCCGACGTTAGCCCAAGCGTTATTTATTAGATTATCCGAGGGTTTAGCTAAATATAACAAAGAAGTTTATCTTGCTCCATTTGGTATTACAAAAGCTTTGCACCTAGATGTTTCGGCTGATGACTCGGCGATCAGGTTTTTTAATTTCTAATTATTATGTCTAATAAGTCGGAAGATATTAAAGAGTTCTGGGACGAAGCGGCTTTGGATTATAATGAACACATGTTGCAAACAGGGCATTATAAAGCTCAAGCCGAAGTTATTAATTTATTAGAAGACCAGATAAAATCTCCAGTTATAGATTTAGCGGCTGGTACTGGTTATTTGTCTAAAATTTTACTTCAGAAAAATTTGGAAGTTACGCTTAATGATTTTTCTGATAGAATGATTAATTTGTGCAAAGAAAGTTTGCAATCATTTAGTGAAGGCTCATTTATTAAAAATAACGCGGAGGCTATAGCAGTAGATAAAAAATTTCAAACGATTATTTGTTGTAATCTTTTTTATTATTTACAGGATAGAGTTAAAGCTATTGCTGGTTGGAAGAGTATTTTAGAAGACGGTGGTAGGATAATTTTATTAGAAGAATTTCCTTTCCAGCAGCCAACAACAGAATTGATGTCATCGCACGACAAGCGTTTAATGGATTTGATTAATCCAGTTACGCCACAAGATATAAAATTATATTTTAAAGATTTTAAATTTATTAAAGAAGTAAAAACAGCGATTAATCAAGAGCATGATTTATATGGTTTGGTTTTTGGTTCATAGAGCTTGAAGTTTTCTCTCCATACCCTCCATTTATTAACTTGCCCGCCGAAGCGCTGATATTTATCAGAGTGGAGGCTGGGTTAATTTAAGGAGGGTATGTTTTTTTATAATTTTTTTCGAAAACTAATTTTAGTTTTCTTGTTTGTTTTGTACTTTGTTGTTTCTGTAAATATTGTTTATTCTGCCTCTTCTAATGAAACAATAATTTATCCCACTAAAAATTATTCGATTGGTCCTGAAGGAGCAACTAAGCATATTTTTTTGGGTAATCAAGTTATCGCTACGATTGACGGCTCTGATAATTCAGCTACGGTTTACTATATTTATCCAGATCATATTAATAGCTCCAGTCTTGTCTTAGATAGGCAGCAGAAAATTAATGAACTGACTGATTATTATGCTTTTGGATCACTGCGTTTTGATAATAAATTAGCTAAGCATGACGAAAAAAGAAAATTTATTGGTCAGGAGTATGACCAATTTAGTAATTTACAGTATTTGAATGCGCGTTATTATGATTCATTAAGCGCTAGATTTATTAGTCAGGATCCAGAATTTTGGCAATTAGGCGAAGAATGTTTAATTGATCCGCAGCAACAAAATAGCTATAGTTATAGTAGAAATAATCCAATTGTTTATAGTGATCCTTTTGGTTTATCAGCCGCGATTTACAATTCTATTCCTAATGGCGGCTGGCGTTTTGGACAGAGAATGGGGGAGTTTAATGGCGTAGTGGCTTATTATAATGGCGTTGGTAGTTCTGGCACGACTTATAGTTGCGTTGAATTTGCTAAAAGGTATCAGTCGCAAGTTTATGGTATTAAAAACATTGGACCAGTCGGTGACGCTAAAACAATGTGGAATATGGTTAATACGATTAATAATCGTTTAGCTAGCGCCAAATCGTCTTATACTTTTACACAGCATGTTAATGGTAAAAGTTTCAACTTACCAAGCGAAGGTGATCTATTATTTTGGACTGAAGGTAAGTATGGTCATGTTATGGTTGTAACTGAAGCGAAATTTGATAATAAAACTAACAGAGGCTATGTTGAAATTATTGATCAGAATGCCAGCAAGCAAGCAGTTCGAAGTTTTGATGTTAAGAAAACTAGTAGCGGTTACTCAATTTTAAAAAGTGATGGCACAGCAATGGCTGGTTGGTTTAGCCCAACGTCAGTTAATGAGGCAGTGAAAGTTAGTAACTCTGCTCCAGCCGTCAAGGCACAAGCGAACCAGCCATCCTTTTTCAAAAATTTTTGGAATAGGGTTAGTCAATTTTTAAAAAGATAATCTAACAATATGATAAAGAAAAATAAATATCTTTTAATATCTTTGGCTGTGCTAACTAGTATTTTTATTTTTTTGTTTATTCAGTCTAAAAGTGCTAAGCCGATTGAAAAATTGGAATGTAAAAATAAAGATTACGAAATCTCTTTAACGCTTAAGTCAGGCGAGAAAGGCAAGGTTTATCTGCTTGATAATCGTTGTGAACCAAATTCAGTTGTTAAAGATAATAATTTATCATTTAAAGTTTTAGCTGATGGTGCGCTGGAAGATAGTATTTATCAGTCAAAACTATATTTTTGGACAAGAGATAATAATTTAACAGTTGAAGCGCAAATTAAATCTATCGCGGATAAATTAAATAAAAATAAGTTATGTGCCGTAGAAAGAAATCAATATACTCAGCATGATGGTTTAGAAACTTATAGCTTAATGATAAATCACAAAGCCAATAATGATTGTATGTTATTTGGCAACTTGAGTGATTTTTCTTCAGAAATCTATATGACTAATAACGGATTGTTAATAGCACAAAGGCAGGACGGAATGGATGGGATTGAACCTTTTAATTTATCAAGCCTTAGATTCGTTAGAGATTAGCTTTGTCTTTACAAAACTAACAAAAGGTGGTAGATTGTTTAATTGCGTTCTTTGAAAATATAATTTAATAGTTAATTAAGCCCCTGATGGCTGATCGGTGTTTTAGCTAACTATTAAATTATAAATCTGAAGGAGAAAAAATTGAATCAAAAAGTAATTAATTTAATTAATACTATAGTCAAGATGATAGTATTAATTTCGGACATGAACGAAGGTATGGTTGAAGTTATAGCTAAGTTTATCGGGATCATAGCACAAAAAGATTCCCCGATAACCAAAGAATCTGTTGATGATTTTATAATGAGTAAAACTCATTATGACGTCATAATTGACTACAGTTTGGCCCCGGAATTGACGCAAGAGGTTCGTCAAGATACTGGGTTTCATAGTTTTTCAACTTTGTTCGAAGGAGTTGAAAACAAGTGCGGCATAGTACACGCAAAGATGAAAATCTTTGATGATTTAGGTCGCTTTGATGAGTTAAAATATAGGCATGCTACATCGCTAGAAGGTGCATATTTCAAGCAGGCTTATGGTAAAAATAACGTGATAGCAATGGGATCATCCGAGAAAGTTGATCATCAAATTTACTACTTAGTAACTAAAGACGGTAAGTTTTCAATGACTTGCATGGGCTCAGAGAAAGAATTTGTGATTTTAGGCGTAGAAAGGTAGATTTTTTTAAAAAAGTGGGGTAGTCAAAAAAGGCTATCCCTCTTATTTTACCCTTGACGAAATTACTAAAAAGTGATAGATTATCGGATTATGTTCTTTGAAATATGATTATTATTCAATAGCCGATTAAGCGATTTAAAAAAACGAAGCGTTTAATGAGTTTTTGAATTATAATCATTTATACAAACTAAAATGTAGGAGACAAAAAAATGGTAAAAGGACCAAAAATAATACCCGATGAAGATCAAGTGCGCGAAATTGCTGAAAAGGTGATCGATGCATTGAGAAGCGGGGACTTGCCCCTAGATAAGCTTAAGGCTTTCTATGAAACTGAGGTGCCGGCAATTGTTGTAAAAGAAGAAGAAAGAGGTGATGTGGTTGATTTCGGCGAAACTGAAATATTAATTAATTACGATGTTGATGAAATCGATTTGATTAATTCAGCTAATTTTAAATCAGTTGCCCCTCCGTTTAAGAATGCCTCGTCGGAAGAACGACTTAACGGATTTAATCCCGGCGGACTCGGTACAGGATCAGGCGAGACAGGAAAAAAGCTCAGAAGGTTTAAGGTGCATAAATCCTTTGAGGATTTTAACAATTGCCGAGGTGTCTGCAGGCCTGCTACTTTGTTAGAGTATGCCAACTATGCAAAGAAAATGAACGATATTGATGGATTGAACAAGGGTAGAATTATGACAACGGGCTTCTTTAAAGTTTACGATGGCAAGGATTGCTATCCGGCTTATTCAAAAGAAGAGGGTTTTATTTCCATAAGCTTGCTCGAGTCAATCGATAACTGCATGATTCTGTCGGTTGTAAAAGATAATTAACAATTATTTTCAAACGCACATTTAAAAAAGGGTAACCACAAAACGGTTACCTTTTTCATTTACCTTATTATTTAATCAAGAAGACAAAGCCCACGATAATAATTAATACAATCGCGGCTTTATGAAGAATGTGTTTTTCTTTGAAATATACACGGCCCGAAACCGTTGACCATATCATACCAGAGGCGCGAACAATCGCGACGACGATCGAAGCTGGCAAAAAAGTATAAGCAATGCTTTCAACGATCGCGGCGGTACCCATAAAAAAAGATTGAAAGAAGAATGGTTTTTTTAATAAAAGTTTAAACGGATTTTTCTTTTCTTTAATTATTAAGGCGATGAGCGCCGCGCCAATTACGAAAAAGGTAACAATCAATTGTTCTGCGACAAAGGAGTTAAAATGAGTAATGTTATATTTATAAAGTGAAATTGTCGCAACTGAATTAATTGCCGTAAATATAACTAAACCTAAGCCTTTTTTATTTATTGTATGATCAACAAAACTTAAGAGCAAAGCAATAAATAAAATTGCAACGCCAATAATTTGATTTAGATTTAAGGCGTAGCCTAATATAACATCAACTAATAAAAGCAGGGGAATGGTTATCGTTCTGATAAAACTAAAAGTCGTACGATCAGCTGTGGCAATTGCCTTAACGGCAATATAGGTTTGAATTAGTTCCAGAACAATGCGCAAAGTAAAAGTTGGTAATGATTTGAAAGAAAAAACAAAGCTACTTGGATTTACAATAGCTATGCCAAGAAACAAAATGAAAACAAAAAATAGGTTTAAAAACATGAAAGAAAGGATGCTTTCTTTTTTCTTTTTTATTTCCGATTTGCCAATTGAAGTAGAGGTCTCACTTAAAAAAGACCCTAGAATAGTCAATAAAAATCCGATCATAATTATATTTCAAAACTCTCGGCGATTTTAGGAATTATTACTTTTAGTTTTGGTAAGCGTTCATTAAGAATTCTTTCAAAGGTGGTTGCTTGAATTTCTTCTGAGTGAACCAAGAAAACATCTTTTAATTCTTTGATTTTGGAAATGTAGTTGTACAAGCCAGCTTGGTCAGCGTGTGCGCTGAATTCATTAATCGTCATGACTTTAGCGTTCAATTCATGCCAGCGATCATAAATTCTAACTGGGTTAACGCCCTCTAAAAGCTTTCTACCTAAAGTATGTTCAGCTTGATAACCAGTAATGATAATAATTGAATTACGGTTGCTGACATTATGCTCAAGATGATGTAAGATTCTGCCGCCTTCACACATACCAGACGAAGCAATAATCATGCATGGTCCAGTTATGGAATTAAGTGTTTTCGATTCTTCGGTTGTTGTTATGGTGTGAAGATTTTTAAAAGCAAAAGGTGATTCATGATGAGAAATAAAATCTTGCCATGTTTCATGATCAAAATCTTCATAGTGTTCAGTAAAAGCATCGGTTACGTCAGAGCCTAAGGGGCTATCAAGATATATTGGAATAACAGGAATTTTTTTCTCATCGTATAATTTATGTAGCACATAAATTAATTCTTGAGTACGACCTAAAGCAAAAGCCGGCACAATAATTTTCTTTTTGTGTTGCACAGCTTCATTGATAACATCGATTAATAATTTAGTAACATCGCCAACTGGACGATGAATTCTATTACCATAAGTACATTCTGAAATTATGGCATCAACTTGCTCATCAATTAATTCAGGGTCATTTAAGATTGGCACGTGAACGTTGCCGAGGTCACCAGTAAAAGCTAAGGTTTTTGTACCATTAGCTTCATCACTTTGAATAACCGTGACGGCTGAACCAAGAATATGGCCTGCATCATAAAACTTAAAACGAATACCTTTTGTTAATTCATGCCAACCAGCTTTTGCTCTAGCGTATGGTGTTTCAGCAAAATGCTTACAAGCTATTTCAACATCATCGGTTGTATAAAGTGGTTGTAATAAATCCTTCTCTGGAATGCCGTTATTTTTAAGATGTAAATAGTCACTCATTTGAATCTTGGCTGAATCTAGCATAATCAAACGAGCAATATCGGCTGTGGTTGGTGTGGTAAAAATTTTATTTTTATAACCAGCTTTAACCAGCATTGGTAACATACCGCAATGATCAGCGTGCGCGTGCGATAAAATCACAGCGTCAATTGTTTTGGCGTCAAAGGGGAGGGTTTTATTTAACTCATAGGCTTCTTGTCTTTTGCCTTGGTGAAGACCGCAGTCTAATAAAATTTTGAAACCATTGGATTCAATTAAATGCTTGGATCCAGTAACGCCTTGGGCGGCGCCGAAGAATGTTATTTTCATGTTTAATGTTTAGCTATAAGACTATTTGTTAATGAATTATACTATATTTAGAAATAAAAACCTATTGTTTGACAATACATAATTATAAGGTCATAATTAGCAATATATGGAGCAATTTAATGATGAAAAGTTAATAATTTTAGCCAAAAAAGGCGATGAACAAGCTTTTTCTGCTTTGGTTCAGCGCTATTTAAGTTTGGTTTATAATTTTTCATTTCGTTATGTTAAGAGTTCTGTTGAAGCAGAAGATATTACCCAAGAAGTTTTCATAAAAGTTTGGAAGAATTTGAAAAAATTTGATGAATCTAAAAACTTTAGTCCTTGGCTTTATAAAATTACTAAAAACACCAGCTTAGATTGGCTCAAGAAAAAGACTGATAAACCATTTGCAGCTCTGGGAGAATTTTTTGCTGATAATTTAAGTGATAATAATGAATTAGAAAAAGAAATTATTAAAAGTGGTCTGCAAGAAGAATTGCAACAGGCGACTGAGTCTTTGTCGCCAATCTCAGCTAACATTTTTTCATTATATACCAAGGATCAACTAACCTTTTTAGAAATCGCCAACAAAACTAAGATTTCGATCAATACGGTCAAAAGTCGTTATCGTCGCGCCCTTGATTTAATCAAGAGAAAAATAGAGGACTAAATCACTTAATATATTAGGTTTTTTATTAGAATGCACCAAAAGCATTCTTTTTTGCGTATTAGTAGTATATGGACCATGATTTTATAAAATCACCTTTAATATTAGAGCGTCAGCCATCTGAGTTACTTTTAACTAAGATTATGGACGCCGTGGCTATAGAAAAACAACGACATATTTTACGTCGTAAGATCTTTATTTTTTCCTCTTCTTTCTTATTGGCCCTACTCCTCATATTTCCAGTACTTCGATCTTTTATTTCAGAGGCTTCTTACTCTGGTCTTGGCGAGTACATAAAATTAGCTTTTTCTGATTTTTCTGTAATTTCATCTTATGGCAAAGAATTAATTTTATCTATTTTAGAATCATTGCCAGCTTTAAGTTTAGCAGCCCTGCTTTTAATCACTGCGGTCCTATTAGTCTCTATGAAGAATGTTTTAGCTAATGCCAAAAACTTTTATCGGCTTAATCATTTAACTATTAATTAATTTTTATGAATTTTCAAGAATTTTTTAAATCTAAAACATTTCAGGTAATTTTGTATGTTACAGGTGCATTAGCAATTTTGCTGTTCGTTTTTCAGGCTGGTTTGTTCATCGGTTTTCGTAAGGCCAGTTTCTCATTTGGTTGGGGAGAAAATTATCATCGTAATTTTGGTGGACCTCGTCAGGGTTTTCTGCCTGGCGTGCGCGGCGACGATTTTATTAATGGCCATGGTGTTGCTGGTATGATTATTAAAATTGATAATAAATCAATTGTCATGAAAGATGTAGCTGGCATTGAAAGGATTGTTAACACAAATGAGCAGACTGATATTAAGAATGGTCGTGATAATGTTATTTTGAAAGATCTTAAAGCTGATGAACGTATTGTTGTTCTAGGGATACCCGAGCAAGATGGCTCTGTTACCGCAAGAATGATTAGAATTTTTAATGGAAATGATTTTAATCAGCTACCGCCACCAATGCCAGGTGATAGCAATCTACCTTTGCCACCTACTGGTATGCCAAAAATTAATCAACCTTTTACTAATCAAATAAAATAATTAATATGTTTTGGCAAACTATCTTAAAAAGAAAAAAGTTAATTATTTTTATCGTTATTGTTTTAGCGGCTGGCGGTTATTATTTTTACACCACCCAACAAGCTAAAAAAACTTCAACTTCGTATACTACAGCTGCGGTTGAAAATGGAACTATTTCTGTGACTATAACTGGCTCAGGGCAGGTTTCAGAACTAAATAAAGTAGACCTTAAGCCAATGGGTTCTGGTGCTTTAGTTCAGCTTAATGTAAAAAATGGTGATTTAGTCAAAGCTGACCAAGTCATTGCAGTTTTAGATCAACGTAATAATCAGAATTCTTTGCGTCAAGCTAGTGCTTCTTTATCGAGTGCGCAGGCTAATTTCAATAAAGTTGTGGCTGGTGCGACCAGTTATGACATTAAGGCCAGTCAAGATAGTCTAACTCAAGCACAAAATTCCTATCAAAATGTTTTAACGCAGCTTGATAATACAACTAAGTCAGCTACTGAAACACTTAACCAAGCACAAAAGACTTTAGACGATCTTCAATCTTTTACTAATCCAATTAGCTCAAGTAATAAGCGCGACGTTGTTCTCAACACTATAGAAGATAAAATTTCTTCGGCTCAAAGTGCGCTAGATAGTGAAAATAAAATATTAAATGACAGTGATTTAAAACCAACGCTGAGTGTCAAAGATAGCTCGTCTTTGAACACAATGCGCCAAGCATATTCTGATGCGGTTTCTTATGTTAGTACTGCACAAAGTAGCTTGAGCACAGCTAAAGCATATAAGAGCGATGTAAATATTGAAAGCTCGGTAAATAATTCAATCACTCTATTTAATAAAACTCTACGTTCCCTGCAGGCTTGTTTTCTTGTTATGCAAGCGACTGTCCCTAATAATAACGTGACGCAGAGTCAGATTGATTCTTACAAAAATAATGCCAGCTCACAGGCCTCGGGTATGAGCACGGCTATTAATAGCGTACAAAGTGCTTCACAATCTTTGAAAGATGCTATTGTTGCGGCTCAGAATAACTTAGTTTTAACTCGTTTATCAACTAGTCAGCAAATTTCTTCAGCAAAAGCCCAGGTTGATTCATCAGCGATTGCTTTGCAAACCGCTAAAAATAATTTAGCAAAGATTAAGGCCCCGGCGGTTTCATCAGACATTCAATCAGCTCGTTCTCAGGTGATCAGTGCCGAAGCTCAAGTTCAGAATGCGCAAGAAGCTATAAGTAATAATATTATTAAAGCTCCGTTCGAAGGACAAATTGCTGCGCTGACAGTACAAAAAGGTGACCAACTCAGTGCCTCAACTGTAATTGCTTCTTTAATAACGC
This sequence comes from Candidatus Falkowbacteria bacterium, assembly GCA_026396835.1. NCBI lineage: Bacteria > Candidatus Falkowiibacteriota > Candidatus Falkowiibacteriota bacterium. Next base: position 458,415 of record JAPLWA010000004.1, on the reverse strand, counting down.
AGCAGAAAATAGCGATTGTGCCTTTGAATGAAACTGACGTCGCCAAAGTTAGAACTGGTCAGCAGGTTATTTTAACTTTTGATGCTTTACCAGATCTTACTTTAACAGGTAAAGTTGGTGAGATTGATATTTTAGGAACAGTTGCTCAAGGTGTTGTGACCTACAATGTTAAAATTGTTTTTGACACAAATAATGATGCTATTAAATCAGGTATGAGTGTTAATGCTTCAATTATTATTGCTTCCAAAACTGATATTTTAATGGTTCCTAATTCGGCCATGAAGAGTGATAACAATGGTAGTTATGTCCAATCGCTTGATGCTCAGGGACAGCCACAAAGAAAAGATGTTGAAGTTGGTTTGGCTAATGATACTAGTACGGAAATTACCAGTGGTCTTAGTGAAGGTGATCAGGTTGTTACACAAACTGTAACTAGCGGTACAAGCGCTGCAACAACAAACTCATCTTCTAGCAGCATAAGAATTCCTGGTTTAACTGGTGGAGCAGCAGCTGGCGGTGGTTTTAGAGGAAATTAATATTTTTATGATAAATCTAGAAAATATTTATAAAGCTTATAGTACCGGCGGCGTTGTTACTGAAGTTTTGAAAAATGTTTCTTTTGACGTGGCTAAAGGAGAATTTATTGCTATTATGGGTCCATCTGGTTCTGGTAAATCAACTTTGATGCACATTATTGGGGCACTAGATACACCAACCAGCGGCTCTTATCTATTAGAAGATAAAGATTTATCAAAATTATCAGATAATGAATTAGCTGTTATAAGAAAAACTAAAATTGGTTTTGTTTTTCAAGCTTTTAATTTATTGCCTCGCGCTACAGTTATTCGTAATGTTGTTTTGCCTTTAATTTATGCCGAAGTTTCTAAGCCGGAACGCGAAGCAAAAGCTCGACAAGCCTTGTTGCTTGCTGGTTTAGAAGAAGATCGTTTTACTCATTTATCAAACCAATTATCTGGTGGACAAATGCAGCGCGTTGCTATTGCTCGCTCTTTGGTCAATGATCCAGCAATTATCTTGGCTGACGAGCCAACCGGTAACTTAGACTCAAAAACAGGTGATGTTGTTTTAGGAACTTTTCAAAAACTTAATTCCGAAGGCAGAACCGTTGTACTGATTACTCATGAGCCATATGTGGCTGAGCATGCAGACAGAATTATTATTATTAAAGACGGAGTTATTGTGAGTGATGAAAAAAATCATCATAAACGAATTGCTAAGCACGAATAGTCCTACGCCAAGGCTTCGGACTACAAGTATTCGGCGTCTTTAGCTAAGGGCTGTAAATTACTAAAATTAGAACATGTAAATAGTTTATGAAAATTCAAGATCTATTTGAGGAAAGCTATAGTGCCTTAGTCTCTAATAAGGTTCGGTCTAGTTTAACTATTCTCGGCATTGTTATTGGCATTGGCTCAGTTATTGCTTTAGTAGCTATTGGGCAAGGCGCACAAAGCTCGATTCAAGCCAATATTCAATCGATTGGCTCGAACTTAATTATTGTTACACCAGGTGCGCAGCGTAGCTTTGGTGCAGGAGCCTCTAGCGGCCGTGGTAGCGCTCAAACTTTGACTAAAGAAGATGCTGACGCTATTACTAAACAGGTAACCTTAGCTTCAGCCGTGGCACCAGAATCAAGTAGCCGTTATCAACTTATTGTTAAAGGTAAAAATACTAACACTAGCGTGATTGGAACAGTGCCAAATTACGTTCAGGTACGAAGCATAACGATTGATATTGGTGTTTTTATTTCAGATAGTCAAGTTCGTGATTCAGCCAAAGTTGCCGTAATTGGCCCAACCACACGAGATGATTTATTTGGCGTAGGTATTAATCCAATAGGTCAAATTATAAAAATCAAACAATTAGATTTTAGAGTTATTGGTGTAACTAAAAGCAAAGGTGGAAGTGGTTTTTCAAACCAAGATGACGTAGTCTTTATTCCGTTGCCGACCATGCAGCATTATTTAGCTGGAACAGACTATCTAACGACTGTTAGTATTCAGGCACAAACACCGGAGCTTATGCCAACTGTTCAACAGCAAGTTACAAATTTATTAACTCAGCGTCATAATATTTCAGGTTCTAAAGCGGCTGATTTCACGGTTTTAAATCAAGCCGACATTGTTGCGGCTGCTTCGGGTGTTACTGGTACGCTAACAATGTTATTAGCAGCGATTGCCGGAATATCTTTAGTAGTTGGTGGAATTGGTATCATGAACATGATGCTGACGACTGTAACTGAGCGTACTCGTGAAATTGGTTTACGCAAAGCGATCGGTGCCTCGTCTTATGACATTAATTTTCAGTTTTTAACCGAAGCGGTTATGTTAACTTTTTTAGGAGGTTTTATCGGAATAATTCTTGGTTGGATACTTTCTAATATAGTTGGCAAATTAATGAGCCTCACTGCGACCATGTCACTATCTTCAATTGCCCTAGCTTTCGGAGTTTCTGCTGGCATCGGTCTTATTTTTGGTTATTATCCTGCGCGTCGAGCGGCTAAATTAAATCCGATCGAGGCGTTAAGGTTTGAATAATTTATTATTAATATATTTTATATGAAAAATAAAATGACTGGGTTTATAGTGCTAGCTGTTGTTTTAATTGCTGGAGCTTTTTATGGGGGAATGAAGTATGGGCAGACACCTCAAGCTCTACAAAGTTTATCAGCTGCGCAACGGCAGCAGATTTTTGCTTCTGCTCGTGGCGCTAATGGTCAAGGTCAAGGTAATCGTATGGGTGGCGCTCGCGGCGCCGGAGGTTTTGCTAACGGAGAAATACTTAGTCAAACTGATAAAAACATAACTGTTAAATTACGAGACGGTAGTTCGAAGATTGTTTTATTAGCTGACAGCACAAAAATTAATAAATCAGTGGCCGGTCAGAAAACCGATTTAGCTGTCGGATCACAAGTAACAGTTAATGGTACAGCTAATAGTGATGGCACTATTACAGCTGAAGGTGTTACTATTATGCCTCTATTAGCTACGCCACCAGCTGGCGCTAATGGCCAGAATATTCCTGCTCCAACCGGTACGCAAAGTCCTAATCCAGCTAAGTAATTAAAAAAACCGCTCCGTAAAATAACGGGGCGGTTTTTTAATAGTAAATTTATTAACCATTGAAAGAGTAGACGATTGCCGGGGTAACGGTTGTAGCGTGCTTCTTTTTTGCAAATAGCTCAATTTTTTTAATGTAAGCGTTACGGATAGTATTGTTGTAATCAAAAGAGGCAAAACTTCCAATGTCTTTTAAGGCGGCTGGTGTCCACTTCATACTAGTTTTTATTTTAGACACAGCTTTTTTCTTGCTTGCAGTAGTAATTTTTTTAGTTGTTTTAGCGCCAACATAATTTGGCACTAAACTTACACTGAAAATTGATAAACAAATTACAAATGACATTAAGCTAATAAATATTTTTTTCATATAAAAACAATGTTATTATATATTATAAAGTACTATGTATGATAACGTATTTTATCATACTAATCAAGTCTATAATTGACATTGTCTATTATCATTGATAATCTCATTGATTATCATGAAATGATAAAAATCAGCCGCGGCGTCCCACTCCGTCCTGCAAAGCACGACGAAAGGGAGAATAAGCGGCGTCCGAAAATGTATTAATATTTAGGAAGGCAGTACGCTGCTACACGTGTTTTACACGAGTAAGGGTTGATGTTGAATCAACCCTTTTATATTTTTCTGCTGTCGTAAGCCCAATGCAAAACTGCTTGTCGTTGTTTGCGACGGCAATTTATGTCGCCAGGGCGGCAATTTTTTTTAATCTGAGCAATGTGTCGGTTAATTGCTTTCCAGCGTTTGATTTGTCTTTCATCTTCGCCCGGTAAGCGACGACCATAATAATAGCGACAATACCACTGAAACCAACCACGTGGATCATTATAAGTATCAAGCCAGCCTTTCTTTTTCCAAATATCTAAACTTTGGCTGGCGTTAATTTTGAAATAATTTAAATTAGCATCATGCTCTGTCTCACTTAGTTTAGCTTTAGTAAACCAGTCTTTAGGAAATTCCTTTTTACAATCAGTCATGTACTTACCCCCAAAGATACCAAGAGCCAACATTTGTTTTGGTGTTAACTCAGGCTTAAAATCTTGGTGAAAATTTTTACCAATAGTTTCGCTTAATTCATAATGATAATCGCTTTGCATTTTATCATTAACTTTTATGATTTTGTGTTTCTTAGTTTGTTTTTTCATGTATGTATATTATTTTAATTATACTACTAAACGTAACTAAACAAAAAACAGACCTAAATAGGTCTGTTTTTAATGAAATGTAATTATCCGTAGATTTCTCTGAATTTCTTCTTTGTCTCCTCATTGGATTTTTCGCCTATAGTCATACTACCGTCCGGCTTAACAAAGAATTTATCACCAGTCATTACGTACCATTCTTGGTCATCCTTTCTTCCTTCTTTTCTAAGATGTTCCAAGTCAGTTGGGTTTAATTCCTTTAGTTCAGGTCCACAGACTTCCTGCATCTTTGTCAAGAGTGTTTCATCGGATTCATTTATATTGGGCTTGGCTGCTTTTTCTTTTACTTCAGTTTTATTAATCATAAATTCATAACCCATATTTGTATAATTTAAAAATAGCTTAATTAGCTATATTATAACTTGATTATACACTATAATTTATCATTTGTCAATGTTTATTTGAGAAATAATTTAAGTATAGCCAAAGTCAGTCAATAAATACTATAATAAATGCATAATAAAATTTATGAAAAAAATCATTTCATTTTTTGCCTTGGCGTTTATTTTTCTATTGCCCGGCTCATTTGTAAAAGCCAGTAATGGCTTTGTTATAAATAGTTTTAAAAGTGATCTCAAACTTGAGACTGATGGTCATCTAAGTGTTAAAGAAACTATTGTCGTTAATTTTACTGATTCTTTGCATGGAATTTATCGTGATCTACCATTAACTTATCAAAATAGTGATGGAAGTTCACATTACAGTTCAATCGAAGTTGAATCAGTGACAGATGGAACTAGTCCAGTTACTTTTGCGCTTATAAAGAATGACAATAATCTTAGGATAAAGATTGGTGATGCTGATGTTTTAGTTTCAGGACTAAAAACCTATGTAATTGATTATACAGTAGCTGGCGTTGTTTCAGCTTATGATACTTATGATGAAATTTATTGGAATGTAACAGGCAATGCTTGGGAAGTACCGATTAACTCGGTGAGCGCCACAGTCACAATTCCAAGCGGCGATATTCTACAAAGTTCTTGTTACCAAGGTCCTTATGGCTCAAATGATAAATGTAATACAACTTATAAAAATCAACAGGCTAACTTTGAAAGCATTGCTAAATTAGATTTATCAGAAGGCATGACCGTTGCCGCGGGTTTCACTAAAGGTATTGTGCCAATTCTCAGCGTGGCTGGACCAGTTGAAAGATTTGATGAAAACTCATTAACTTATATTTTTTTCAGTTTTTTGGCAGCAATGTTTATAACCATCATGGTTTTCTTAAGATTATGGTGGTTAAAAGGTAGAGACTCATACTATGAAAGAAAAAGTTTAAATGATCCTTTAACTAAAGAAACTATTTTACCTTTGTTTGGTTCTTATGAAGCAATTGTGCCAGAATATGAAACACCAGCAAATTTAAGACCAGGGGAGTTAGGTGTTTTAATGGATGAGAAAGCTGACACGGTTGATGTTAGTGCAACGATTGTTGATTTAGCGGTGCGCGGTTATTTAACTATTACTGAAACAAAAATAGAAACTAATGGTTTAGTAGATAAGGTTAGTAGTTTGTTGCAGGGTATGATTCCCGGCTCAACTGATTATTTACTTAAGAAGACCAATAAAGCGACCAGTGAACTTCAGGAGTATGAATTAAGTTTATTTAATGCTTTGTTTGATTCAAGGGACGAAGTTAATGTGTCTGACTTAAAAGATAGTTTTTCATCTAAACTTCAAGCAGCTAAAGATTCGCTTTATGAATTAGTTAAAACTAAAAAGTTATTTTATAATAATCCAGAAAAAATTAGAGGCAAGTATAAATTGACTGGTTTTATTATTATTGTAGCTGGTATACTTTATTCATTTTTCTTTGGACTAATTTTATCAGCCGTTCCAATATCAGCGATAAATATAGTTTGGGGATCCTTAGGTCTAGATTTCGGCATAATCGTGACCGGCGCCATGTTTATGATCTTTTCATACTTAATGCCGAAACGAACAGCTTATGGCAGAGATTTATATCGCCAAGCTCTGGGTTATAAATTATTTGTGTCTGGTACTGAAAAATACCGTCAACCATTTTTTGAAAAAGAAAATATCTTCATGGAAGTTTTGCCTTATGCCATGATTTTCGGGGTAACTTATAAATTAGCTCAAGCCATGAAAGAGATGGGCTTAACACCAACAGCTTCTTGGTATATTGGCAATGGCGCGTTTAATGCTAGTTTGTTTGTTAATAATATAAATAGTTTTTCTAATACACTATCTTCAACCATGGCCTCAACTCCTTCTAGTTCTGGTTCTGGCGGTGGAGGATTTTCTGGCGGCGGCTTTGGCGGCGGAGGCGGGGGAGGCTGGTAGAAATAAAAAAATATGTAGGCTCGCATAATTATGCGAGCCTACATATTTTTTATGTTATTATCACTAAGGTTTAATGGTGTATAATAAAGTTATATGTTTTCCAATAGAAAATCAGGTTTCACTCTCATCGAGCTACTCGTAGTAATAGCCATTATTGGCGTACTCTCTACCATGGCAATCATTGCCTTGGGCAATGCCAGGGCTAAAGCTAGAGATAGTAAAAGAGTTGCTGATATAAAACAAATATCTACAGCCTTAGAATTATATTACTCTGATTATAATTCATACCCCACAATCATTACGCCGGGTAATAGCCTAGCTTCACCAGATGGTACTAAAGTTTATATGGCTGCTATTCCTAATAACCCTACACCTAGAAATGATAATGGTTGCGGTGATAATAACTATACTTACGCTTCTACGCCTGACAATTCAAATTACAGTCTTAACTTTTGTCTTGGTAATAACGTTAGCTCAACTCCTGCTGGTATCAATTCCACCTCTAACTCTGGTGTGGGTACTGCTCCGGGGCTTGTGGGTTGGTGGAAGTTTGATGAAGGTGTCGGCAGCTCTAAAGTCAAAGATTATTCTGGAGGCGGAAAAGATGGTACTTGGTACGGTACCGGATCTCATTATGCGCCTGGTAAGGTAGGTAGTTACGCTGGAAGTTTTAATGGTGTTGATGATTATGCATATTATTTTCCTGCAATTTTGACTTCAAATGAGATAACGCTTTCTTGTTGGATAAATGTAACGGGTGATATAGGTGGCTATTATACATATGCGGTTGGTTATGGTGGTGTTGGGATTCAGATTTTTTCTCATTATTATGGCTCTGGTGATCCAATCGCGGGAACTTTTTATACTAGTGGTGGCTATGTTCAGACTTCTTGGACGCAATTTACAAAGAACTCTTGGCATTTTGTTGCAATTACTTATTCCTATAATGGTTCAACTGCTTCTGCTAAGTTTTATTATGATGGAGCGCTTACTGGTTCTGGTACTGGACCAAACCCTGGAACAGTCAACCCTGGAACTGGGTCAATGGCTACAGCTAATTCAATCTACCCTGGGTTAATTGATGATGCTCGCATGTATAATCGTGCTTTATCTGCTGCTGAAATTCTAGCTTTATACAATGCCACAAAATAAAAAACTAAAATCAGGTTTTACTTTAATAGAACTACTCGTAGTAATAGCAATTATTGGAGTTTTATCCACCATGGTAATTGTTGCCTTGGGCAATGCTAGATCTAAATCAAGAGATGCTAAAAGAGTTGCTGATATAAAACAGATAAGTACTGCGCTAGAATTATATTACGCCGATAATAATAGCTACCCTACTATTATTACTCTAGGTAATAGTCTTGTATCACCTGATGGTACTAAAACATACATGGCTAAAATACCATCTAATCCAACACCAAGAAATGATGGAAGTTGCGGTGCTGGTGATTATTCTTATTCAATTGATAGCAATAATTCATTTTTCTCTGTATCTGTTTGTTTAGGATCAGCTAGTTCTAATATTAATGCTGGCCTAGCCTCCTATTCTCCAAATGGTTTATTTAATTGTGGACAAAAGATATCTGATGTTGATGGTAATCAATATGATACTGTTCAAGTTGGTTCACAATGTTGGATGAAACAAAATCTAAACACCGGAGTTAGAATTAATTCTTGCTCGTCTGGTGTTGGTTGCCCAAGCGGTGGGCCGGTTGATCAATTAGATAATGGTATTATAGAGAAATATTGTTATGCCGATCTTTCCAGCAACTGCAATACTTACGGCGGTCTTTACCAATGGTCTGAAGCTATTCAGTATATAAATGGAGCAACCAATGCAACTGATTGGAGCCCTGTTCCATCCGCAAATGTTAGAGGAGTTTGTCCCATTGGTTGGCATATCCCGACTGATAATGAGTTTAAAAATTTGGAAATGTATCTGGGGATGAGTCAATCTGAGGCAGACGGAGCTAATTGGCGAGGCACGCACAACGAAGCTACTCAATTAAAGGTTGGTGGTACGTCTAACGTTAATATATTGCTTTCTGGTATTCGCGACGTTACTGGTTCATATCTAAATTATACAAGTGAAGCTTATTTATGGAATGCAACAAAGGGTGGTGGGTCTACTACTAGTTGGTTTAGGTTTATTCTGGGAGCATATTCTACTATATATCGTAACGCAGCTAGTAAATCCCTGGGCATGTCTATTCGCTGCGTCAAAGACTAAATACCTTTAATGATTGATTTATAAAAAAATAGAGACGTCCGCCGAATCGGCGGGCGTCTCTCTTTTTATTATGTCTTTAGATCATTTCAAGAATTTTTTCTAAAGCTTCGGGCAGTGCGGTGTATCCGTCATCACCACTTAAGTGTCCGCCATTTTTAATGGCTATTAGTTCGCAGTCAAGTTCTCTTGATACAAATTGGCCCTGGTCTAGAGGAACTTTATTATCATTGTCTCCGTGGATGACAATGAATTTTTTTGCCTTTAGTTTCAATTTTTTAAAATCAAATGATGATTCTAAGAATCCGTCTATTTTCCTTAGCTTCGAATCCGGCTTATCTGCTAGAATCTTTTCACATGGTCCAGATACAAGTATAACCCCAGCTAGGCAAGCATTATCAGCTTGTGATTCTAAATATCTTAAAATAGCAGGAGATCCTAAGCTGTGTCCGACAAGAATTGTGTCTTCAAAATTATTTTTAACATTGCTAGCAATCTCCTCAATCCACTCAGAACAAATTGGATCTTTAGGTGAGGGCATAGGCAGAGCGCAACAGTATATATTTTTCTTGTCTAACTCGCTCATTAACCATGGTCGCCAACCTCCATTTGGAGTTCCTTCAAATCCATGAATTAAGAATACTTTTTTCATATATTACTTAGTTTAATCTAATATACTAATATTAGTATCTGCTGACGAAAAAGTAAATTTAGCGCGACATTCCCCGGCGTGTAAATTTCTGACCAGTAGATCGACTATTTCGCGGATGATTAGATCTGTGCGTATTATAAGGTGAGCTTTTTCTAAATTGTCTTTTTCGGCTTTGATCATTAGAGCTGCGTTGAGGCTCAGTTGTTAGTTTAACAAATTCAGTTCGCTTAATGGCTTTGTTGATTAATTTCTCAATGGCTTTAATTTGTTTATATTCATTTGGTGTAGCTAAGCTAATTGCTTTACCAACTTTTCCAGCACGGCCAGTACGACCAATACGATGAACATAATCGCCTGAACTATCTGGTAGATTATAGTTAACAACTAATTCAATGCCATTTATATCAAGACCACGAGCGGCGACGTCGGTCGCGACTAGAATGCGCTCACGCTTTGCCTTAAAAGCACTGAGGGCAGCGCGGCGTTGATTGAGTGAGAGGTTAGAATGAATTTCAATGGCTCTTTGTCCGAAAGAACGTAACTTAAGGGCAAGGGCTTTAGCGCCGTGCTTAGTTCTAGTGAAAACCAAAACTGAACCATCGTATTTAACAAGAATTTTTTTCAAGTGTTCAATTCTATCCTCATTTTTGATAATAAATATTTCTTGATCAACTTGTGTAGCAGTTGTGCCTGGGGGAGCAACTTCAATGCTGACTGGTAATTTCATGTAGTTAGCCGCAATCTTAACAATTGCTGCTGGCATGGTGGCCGAGAATAACATTGTCTGTCTTTCTTTTGGAACTTGTTTTAATATTTCTTGAATCTGCGGAGCAAATCCCAAATCAAGCATCATGTCAGCTTCGTCTAAAACTAAAACATGCACTTGATCAAGTTTAAAAGTTTTTCGTTTAATATGATCAATTAATCTACCTGGTGTGGCAACAACAATATGTGGTTTTTTTCTTAAATTATAAAGTTGACGATCAATTGCTTCGCCACCAATTAAACTAGCGGTACGCAAGCCTAAGGATTGACCCAATCTTTTTAAACTTTCTTCAACTTGTAAAGCCAACTCACGAGTTGGCGTTATAACTAAACCTTGACCCTGGCTTGAACCTAATCTTTGTAGCATTGGAATACCGAAAGCAAATGTTTTGCCAGTTCCGGTTTGAGCAACGCCAATTAAATCTAAACCAGCCAAAGCAGTTGGAATAGTCTTTTGTTGAATAGGGGTTGGTGTTTCTAGATTCATCTTTTTAAGAATCTCTAGAATTGATTTGCTGATACCTAAATCAGAAAATTTATGTTTGGCTTCCGCTGGAAGCTCTGTTATCTTTGTGTTTGTCATATAAAAATGAGTGACCCGATTTTCTTAAGGCCACTCCAATGACGCTGATAAAGACTCGAATCTGTTTAATAATGCTAATAATGACATATAATTATAATTAAGTCAATGTTAGCGCTTTTTTGTTCATCATTGACAGCTAAAAATATCTATGTTATACTATAATAGTAATGCGCATATTAGGTTTGTGACTTAGTCGACTCAATTAAACATATATCACCTTACGCTTTTATTCACTCTGATAAATCCATGAAAGGTACAATCAAAAAATTGACTGACAAGGGTTTTGGATTCATTTCCTCAGAAGGTCAAGAAAAGGACTTATTCTTCCATAGCAACAGCTTGGTTGGTGTCCAATACAGCGATCTTCACGAAGGTGATGAAGTTACTTATGAGACAGAACAGTCTGATAAGGGTCCAAACGCCGTCAACGTTCAACGCGCTTAAGACTTTAGTCTTATAAAAGCACTCCGACAATATGTCGGGGTGCTTTTATATTAGCCAAATATTAAATATCTAAAGTTATCAACTTGTGTTTAATTCAATCTTAGAGAATAATTAAAACAAAGGAGGAAAACTAAAAATAAAGTTCTAAAAATAAAAGTAGTATTTTTGAAAATCTGTTAAAAACCTAAAACTGGAGCGAATAATGTTCAAAATGGAACTTGGTTTTTTCGGCGGTGTGAAAGACAATATCACTGGATCTTGTACTTTAGTTACTATTACGCAACGCGGAAGAGTAACACAGTTCTTAATTGATGCCGGAGATATTACTGGTAGTTCTAAGGATCCATCCATTAGAGCCCAGGAGTTGTTAAAACACTTTAATCCAGCAAAAATAAAAGCCGTTGTCGCGACCCATATCCATATGGATCACATTGGCATAATACCTATGCTAATTAAATATGGATTCAGGGGAGATATATTCTGTACGAGAGAATCAAAGAATTTACTCGTTAAAGTAATGTTGACTGACGGCGCAAAAATAAAACGGGAAGAAGGCCTTCGTTTTGCAAACAAAGCAAGAAAAGAAAAAGCTGCGTCTAAAAACACAAAGCATTATAAATTCTCGTCTCGCGGAAATCGTGATAAGAATAGAATGATTGACAAGGCTGCTCGTAAAAATAATCATTGTCACTTTGAGCCTCTCTATACCATGGAGCATGTAAATTTGGTAAGTGGTTTAATAAAAAATGGCGGCATTGATTATAACCAATGGACAAGAATCGATGATAACATTGACTTGAAGTTTTACAGATCAGGTCATGTTCTTGGTGGAGGAATTGTGATTATTAGAATAAAAGACAAAAATAAGTATCGCTACTGCTGCTTTAGTGGTGACTTGGGCAGAAAAGACGATAAGCTTTTGTCTCTTAAATACCCAAAAGAAAAAATTGATTTCATGTTTATGGATTCAACTTACGGTGGGGAAATACACGCCCCGAGAAAGATTGAAGAAGAGAGACTAGTTGACATTGTTAGCAAGGCTCATTCTAAGAATCAACAAATCATCGTTCCGTGTTTTTCTTTAAGAACGCCGAAAATGATCTACGATTTAACGGCGCTTATGGAGAAGAAGTTGATTCCAGAAGTTCCCATTTGCGTTTATTCTCCGATGGGTTCAAAAGTTGTAAAAGAATATGCTGATTTGTGGGCCAAGACTGGAACGCTTAAGAATACAGACAACATATCTTTTAATCCATTTGATCCGCGTCAAAATAAGTACTTAAAAATTGTTGAAACCGAAGCTGAAATTGAAAAGTATGAAGCCATGCGTAAAACAGTCATATATTTAGCTGGTGCTGGTATGTGTCACGCTGGTCCAATTAGAAAACTATTAGAAGATAACTTAAACAATTCAGAGGCTATAATTCTATTAGTTGGTTATATGACAAAAAATACTCTTGGCAGAAAACTTTTTGATGGCGAAGCTTTTGTTAAAATGCATGGCAAAGAAATCGAGGTTAAGGCTGAGATTAACATTCTGTGCTATTCAGATCATGCTGATGAGCCGGAATTAATCAGGTATGCCAAACATGTTTTATCTAATTTAGAATCTCCTAAAGATTCAATTACGGATAAACATTTATTCATCGTTCATGGAGAAGGCTCTAACGCTATTGCTTTAAAGAAAAACTTAAGTAAAAGCCTGCCTTCTGAGTTAGGGAAGAAAACTACTATTGTTATTCCTGAGCTCAATGACAAATTAGTATTCCAATTAAATTAGTTATTTTATAAACTTCTAAAGAGGCTATCCCATGGGTAGCCTTGTTTTTTATCCTTTTGAGCTATTGACAAAAATGAATCAATGATGGTTGACATTCAAGAGGGTAAATAGTGTGTTATAGAAGACCTACGGGCGTTAGGTCAGATTACACGATTTGAATAATGCTCGGGGACAAGGATTCGAACCTCGATAGCCAGGACCAAAACCTGGAGTCCTACCATTAGACGATCCCCGAAAGTATGGAAAACAGTAAGTTCTTCTGTAGTTTATAGATTTTTAGGCCTTTTGTCAAAAACATTAAAAAATAGGGGATTTCAGTGGTTAAACTAAGTATTGACAAAATATAGTATTTATTATATAATATGGTTAATTAAAATAAATAAAAAAATTTAATAATTTAAATAGGGGTCTTTGAAAATGAAAAAGTTTACTGGAAGCAAGATTTTTAGTTTGCTAACTATCGTTCCTTTTCTATTGATGTTTTTACAACTAAACATTGAAAAGGAAATACAGCTTTACGGCTTTCATTATGAAGGTGGAGTATACGCTGGCCCAAAAAATCTCGTTTGTATTTTGCCGAGTGGCGATACGATAACTCCTCCCCATGCTGAGTTTATGACAATTAGTGGTTATGATTCAGTAGTAACAGTTTCTCCGGTGATGGATAGCTGGATGCTTTATGGAGAGTTTCCTGTAGGTAGCGGTGTTAGGGGCTATGATAAATTCAAGAATGGAGTTCAAACAACTGGCCGTGCTGAAAAGAAGGTTTATGTTGTTATTAGAAACATCGATGAATATAGAAAAGAACAATTCATCTATGCTGGATTAGCAGCAGTTAGCTCAAAAAAAAGTTACTTTGAGATAATGAAAGAAGTTAGCTCAGAGGCAGATAATATTTTATCTCGAAAGGATTATTCTGTTTGGCCAATTACTTTGCAGAATCTTTACAGCGAACGAAAAGAGAAGCCAAAGTTAAGAGTTTTTCTTTCCTATCTTTCTTATCGTGTAGCTCGCGGTGAGGACAAAAGTCTGGGTTATGAGACAGCCTCAATCTCAGAGTTGAATAATCTTCATTTATATACGCATAATTATCTGCTTGATAATAAACGCTTAGATATAAAAGAAGACAGAATTTGTACTTTGACGGTTGGTGGTGAGTTATTTGCCGATGCTGTAATTCAAGCGATCTGTAGCTTACCTGTGAGTTCGGAAAAAAGACTTGCGGTTATCTCAAAATTGTCATCAGACAATGCTTCATCTTATCAGGGGCAACTGAAAGATTCGGAAAAACTGGAAGACAACTTAATGCCTGAAGATTTGTTTATTGAAAATTATAAACAAAGATGTGAGTTGCTTTCCGGCACCATGTATGGCTGGTCAATGTGGCTGGGTGCTATGGTTAGTTCTCAGGGTACACAAGCCGATCGCGATATCATGTATCAAATCGGCTATAACATTGGCTCTGCGTTACAAGTGGTTAATGATATAGGTGATTTCTCTTCATTAAAGAAAGATTCTTTATCTGACTGGAAAAGCCTAAAAGCCACGGCTCCTGTTTATTACATGGCACAAGCCTGTGGTGGAGTAGAGGAGCTGTCAGCTAAAACTTCAGTTGAAATCAGATCTTATATTATGAGTTCGGGAGCTTATGAAAAATCAATGAAGCTGGCAAAGCAGTATCGTAATATTGCACGCAGCTTAATTAGGTCTTTACCGGCATCAGAAGAGAGAAACCAAATACTTCAGACTCTCTCAGCGATTCAAACTAATCGTTATCTAAGAAGTATAAAAAATGCTTAAGAGAATAAACTCTTTAAAATTATAATGCGTTATTCACTAAGTGGATAACGCATTTATTTTTTTGTAGCCTCCCAAATTAAGTCAAATTTTTCTTTTTCAGCATCAGCAATCTCCTTGCTTTCGATTACCATGATTCCAAGATTTTCATTACTAGTTGAAATGATAACTTTATTTTCGTGAATTAGAGTTAGAGTTTTCATTTTCATCGAAGTAGGTAAGTATTTAACTTCTCTTAATTCATAAGGGGAGTCATTTTTAAATAGTGGTTTTATTTCTTGGGTATAGATAGCTTTTAAGAAAATATGGCTCTTTATACGTTTTGGTGCAAAGTGCTTTAAATCATAATCCTTACTGAGTGATTTGTGTCCTTCAAACAAGGATCCAATGTGTCTAATAGTTGTGTGTGGTTTAAGTAAACATTCTTCTATTACTCTTATATAGTCATTAATCCCTTCATAATAGGTTATCTTTGGTTTACTAATACCAGTTTTGCTCATAGCTTCTAAGCTAGGCAGGATTTCATCAAGCGCCGAGATTTCTTTCTTGGCTTTTTCAATTAAATAGCGTGGATCTTTGGCAATAAACTTTGTGCCGCTTTTAGACTTGAAGCTTCCTAAAAGACCCTTTTTTTCGAGATTACTGAAAAGCAGGTAAGCACTGGTTCTCTTTATGCCCGCTAAACGGGCCAATTCTGACATACCAGCCTCGCCTTTTTTTAGAGTAGCTAGGTAAAGGTCTATTTCCTTATCATTTAACCCAATTTCTCTTAAAGAGAAGTAAATTTTATTAGTTTCCATATTTGATAAAATTGACGTTATTTATGTCATCATTATAGCATATCTGTAAAATTTGTCAAATATGTTCTAAAATAAGCCAAAAAATTGAACATGATTTTCAATATGGTGACGCATTTTATGACACATACTTGACATAAGTGTCAAGCCGTTTAATAATTTAATATAAATTAATTTTTTAGAAAGAGTTTTGCTTGTGCTCTTGCTAAATAAAGAAAATTTATAATTTATTTATTAATTTTATGCTCACCAAAATATCGGTTGGCGTAATTTATTTAAAACATATGAGTAAACGAGTTAAGTTTCTAAGGATTCTTTATGTACTACCACTATTGTTGGTGTTAGTGCTAGCTGGCTGTTCTTTTAATAAAGATACAAGCGAAGCTGGCAAGAGCATGAAAGTGATTAAGCTAGGAGCTATCCTTCCTTTGAGCGGCGACGCCGGCGCTTATGGCGAGCAAGTTCAGAATGTTATTGATTATCAATTAGTCAAAGTAAACGAGAAATACAAAGATAAAGGAATTAAGTTCGAGGTAATTTATGAAGACGGTAAGTGTACTGGTAATGACGCGGTTAATGCTTTCCAGAAGCTAACCGAAATTGATGGTGTTAAATTTATTATTGGTGGTTTTTGTTCTTCAGAAACTTTGGCCATGATTCCTTTGGTTAAAGATGGCAAAGTTTTACTGGCTGGCCCTGGATCATCAAATCCGCAGATCGAGAAAGCTAATGATTATGTTTTCTCCTTCGCCTATAGCGATAACCTTACTGGCGAAAAATTAGCCGACGAAATGAGTAAATACAAGAAAGTCGCAATCATCAGTGAACAGAACGATTATAATATCGGTCTAGAGAATGCTTGGATGGAGTCTCTTAAAAAATATCCTGATGTGAAAATTGTAGCTAGTGAAAAATATCCTAAGAGCGGAAATGATTTTAGAAATGTTTTAGAAAAAGTTAGAGCTGCTCAGCCAGATGCACTTTTATTAAATCCTAATGCTGGCGCACCTGGTCAAAGTTTGATTAAGCAGTTATCCGAAATCAAGGATTGGAATAATTACAAACTTTTTGGACAGATTGCTTATATGAACAAATCTACTTTAGCCTTAGCCCCTAAAACAGTTGAAGGCATGATTATAGTAGATGCACCTCAAATCTCTAGCGAGGAATTTAAGAGCTTGAAAAATAGTATTGAGTCAGAGAAGGGTACTTTAGGTGATCTAGGAGATTACTTTACGGCTTCAACAGCAGATAATTTAGATGTTATGTCTAGTTTGATTGTTGAATTAGGTGAAGACCCTATTGCGGTTAGAAAAGCCTTGGTCTCTCGTGACTTCAGCGGCTATATTAGTAAAAGCTTTAACTTCAAGAATAGTAGCTTTACTAATGTTGATGCGGCTGTTTACGTGATTAAGAATAACCAACCAGAATTAGTTAAATAACATATGTTTTTTTGGCAGATTATATTAAACAGTTTAGTCCTCGGAACCCAAGTATTGTTACTGGCAGTTCCTTTGTACTTAGTTTATTCCGTAAGTAAGATTTATCACCTCGCTTTGGGAGCGGTTGGTATTGCTGCAGCTTATGGTTTGTACTTTGCTCTATCAAATAATTTGCCATTAATCATCGCTATTGCGATCAGTGTATTAGTTTCCTTGGTCCTAAGCATAGCTTCTTATCTTTTACTCGAAGCTTCGGCTAGAAAGAAAGAAGCTATGTTTGGACTATTGTTAAGCCTAGCTTTTGGCATAACACTCGAGTCTCTAATTGCGATTATATTTAAGACTGATGCTAAATCAATTATTGGAGGAGTTCTACCAACAATTGCTCTGGGCGATCTTTATATAACTGTTCCTGGAATAATTACAATTGTAGTGGGATTTTTCTTAGCTGTATTTTTTATTTTACTAGTTAAAAAAACTCCTTGGGGCAGAGATCTAAGAAGTGTGGCTGAGAATAATTCGTTATCATCCAGCATCACAATAAATTCTTCGCTTGTACGTTTAAGTGTTTTTGTGATTGCAGGGTTACTAGCAGGCTTTGTTGCCATCATGACTGTTATGAATACGGCTTTAACGCCGCAGGCAGGTTTCCCTCTTGTTATATTGGCTTTTGTAGCAATGTTTATTGGTGGCGTATTTGATATTAGAGGTTTAGTAATTTCATCTTATTTAGTTACCTTGGTACCTGAATTAATAATTAGTTTGTCGCCTGATAATTTAAGCTTAAGTTCTAATTGGAAAATGGCAATTGTATTTATGTTAGCAATTATTATTTTGGCTTGGCGACCAAACGGTTTGTTTACTAATAAAGTAAGAGTTGATTAATATGGGTTACTGGTTAACACAATTAACAAGAATATTTGAAACTGCCATCCCTGCGATGGGCGCTCATTTAGCTATTGTGGTTAGTAATATTTTCTTTCTAGGAATTCCGGTCATGTTTGCTTTGAGTGCTTACGCGATGGTGATTCTTCAAGTGCATGGTTTATCTCTACTGCTATCCGTTTTAATTGCTTTGCTTATCGTAGTACTGGCGAGTTTAATTTTTGTAACAGCTTACTTAAAATTATCAGCTGATAGTTTTACAGTTTTTTCTCTAGCTAGCGTCTTGGCTTTTGATGCAATATTAAAATCTTGGGATTCTTTAACTGGTGGCGTGCTTGGCATTGCTGGTATTAATCGACCAGACTTTGCTTCTAGTTTAGGACAACTAGCTTTATTACAATTTGTTTTAACGCTGTTTATTATTTTACTAGAATATATAATCTTGAAAACTCAATTCGGTCGTGCTCTTTTAGCAATGAAAGAAAATAAATATATTGTTGAGTCATTTGGTTTTTCAACTAAACGATTAGGCGCCTATGTTATTGTTATTTCTTCTTTTGTTGCAGCTTTGGGTGGCATAATTGCAATTTGGCGTATTAGATTCCTTGATCCTAATTTTGGCGGCATGATGTTATTGATTCAATTAGCAACTATCGCGATCGTCGCCGCTAAACCTAAGGTTCGTTGGTTGTCTTGGTCCACGATTGTCATTGTTTTGTTACCAGAGACTTTAAGATTTTTCAGCTTACCGCCAAGCATTGTTGGAAATTTAAGAAATTTATTATATTCACTATTATTGATAGTAATAATCAAAGGAATTAGTAAAACACTTATGCCACAGAAAAGATTTATTTAATCATATGAACAAAGAAACAAATATAATTAATATTGAGAACCTAGAAGTAAAATTTGGTAAACAAGTTATTTTGCATGATGTTTCATTAAGCGTTAAGGCGGGTGAAATTATCGGCATTATCGGACCAAATGGTTGCGGTAAAACAACCTTGCTTAATGCCATCTCAGGTTTTGCTCAAGTTGATTCAGGTACTATAAGTTTTGACGGCAAGGATATTATGAATCTAGCGCCGAATAAACGAGCTCTCTTGGGCATTGGGCGCAGTTTTCAACACGCCGGAGTTTTTAAGGATTTAACTGTAGCTGACAATATTATCATTGGAGCTGAAAAAGCTGAGAAGTTTCCTTGGTGGTGGATGTTTATGCCTCGTTGGCGCAAAAAAATGTCAAAGATCATCGATGCTTCTTTAGAAGAAATGAATCTATTAGCTCATAAAGATTCGTTAGCCGGAATTTTATCAGGCGGACAAATCAGACTTCTAGAATTAGCTCGCCTTAAATTATTTAAGGGTAAATTATTGTTGATTGACGAACCAACGGCTGGCGTAGCGCCGGCTTTACGAAAGCAACTAGCTCAAGTAATAAAAACTTTGAACAAGGACCATGGTTTTACAATTATGGTGGTTGAGCATGACCTAAAGTTTTTGTTTGATTTAGTTGAAAAAGTTGTGGTGTTGGTTGATGGACAAAAATATCTAGAAGATACGCCAGAAAATATTCAACAGGACAAAAGATTGCAAGAGATTTATTTTGGAACTAGCAGTCATTAAATTTATAAAATAACAAATTTTCGTAAATTAAAAATTAAATATCATGTTAGAGTATGAAAATGTGTCTGACAAACTTGTCAGGCAAATGTTAGTAAATGCTCATAACCCCAGGCGTGCAAAAATAAGAACCAAGTTTTTGCGTGAAGAATATAAGTTTTTGAATAGTAGAATCAAAAACGAAATAGTCTTAGCCGCTGGTTGTGGCTTAGGTCACGAGGTTTTTGTTTTAGCTAAAAATAATTCCTGGGTTATTGGAGTTGATATTATCGAGTCACTAGTTGATGAAGCTAGGTCGACAGCTCTTAAAAAAGAAATTAATAATGTAAGCTTTATTTGTTCAGACTTTCTTAAGTTGGATCAATTGAACGTGCCTTTTAATTCTATTCTTCTTAATATGGGAACAATTTGTAATTTTGATGATATTGCCTATGTTGTAGAAAAGCTTCTAAGTTATGGCGAAAAACTTTATTTTGACTTTTACTCTTCTAAAAGATCAGTCATTGCTATCAGAAAGAAGATGTATGAAGAAGAGGCTTGGAGTAAGTTAAGAGTTAGTGGAGCGAAGATAATCAATGAATGTGGTTTTGAGTCTAAGGCTTTTTCTAAGAAGTATATAAAAGGCATAATTGATCAACTTGGATTTAAGGTAAGATTTTATCCAATTTGCAATTTTGCATATATGGCCGAAGTCTGGCGATAGATTTGTGCTTATTTCACCCGATTTGTTTAATAGCAAAAAGGGTGATTTTTTATTACAAATTTGTTATAATTAGGTTCATATGAAAATTACTAAATACATTGCCATTTGGCTAATCATCGTAGCCGCTACTTTAGGCGCCGGCATCGCCTTAACTGAGAATTTTATAAGCTTAGGTGCTCAAGCTGGTACTTTGCGTCTTGATGAGCAAGAGGCAACTATTCGAGCTATAAATCGCGCTGCTCCTGGAGTTGTTAGTATTACTATTTCTGAAAATGTTGATACTGAAGTGCTTGATATGAATACTGGCAACACGAGAATCGAACAAAGAAAAGTTCGTCGCGGCGCCGGTTCCGGCTTCCTTATCTCAGCTGATGGATTAATTATAACCAATAAGCATGTTGCTTCAGCTGGAACTGATGGTAAGAGCGAATATAAAGTTACGCTTAATTCAGGTAAGCAATATTTTGCGCAGTTGATCGGGAAAGACCCGGTTAATGATTTAGCTATCTTAAAAATCTTTGATAAGAACTTGCCATTTTTAGAAATGGGGGATAGCAACGCCTTGCAGGTTGGCTCCAGTGTTATTGCTATCGGTAATGCTCTTGGTCGCTATGACAATAGCGCCACTAAAGGAATCGTATCTGGTTTAGGTAGAAGTCTTATGGCTTCGGGTAATAATGGAACAACAGAAAATTTAGAAAATGTTATTCAGACTGACGCTCAAATAAATTTTGGAAATTCCGGCGGACCATTAATTAATCTTGACGGTAAAGTCGTCGGTATTAACGTGGCTAAAGATGATGGTGGCGAGAGTATTGGTTTTGCTATTCCGGTAAATGAAGCAAAACCTGTTGTTACAAGTGCTCGTGACAATGGTCGTATTATTCGTTCACGTCTTGGTGTTCGTTATTTAATAATTACGCCGGAAATTGCTGAGGCCAGAAAATTGCCTCGCTCAACCGGAGCTTTGATTATAGTAGGTGAAAATGGTGAAGCTGCAATTACGGTTGATTCGCCAGCAGCTAAGGCAGGTCTAGCGGCTGATGATATTATTTTTGAAGTTGATGGTAAGAAAATTGATGAACGCTTACCTTTATTATCTTATATCAGCCAATTTGGCCCTGGCAAAAAGCTAGGTCTTAAAGTTCAACGCGGCACACAAATATTTTCAAAAATTGTGACGCTTGATGAATTAAAATAATATGTTGAGAAAATACGATTTTATAACTATCGGTGGAGCAACCGAAGATATATTTTTTACAGTCGATGATTACTTAATGCTCAATGATCAAAAACTCCATGAAAGAGTGGTAGGTTTTGAATACGGTTCAAAGGTAGGTATTAAAGATATGCATTATAGTTTTGGCGGTGGAGCTTCTAATACTGCTATTGCTTTAGCTAAACTTGGCTTTAAGGTGGCAGCTGTTGTTAGCGTAGGCGATGATGATGCTGGCCAGCGCATGATAAATAATTTATTAAAGCATAAAGTTGATTGTCGTTTCGTACAGCGCGAAGCTGGTAAGTCAGGCCGATCTTTGGTTTTGAAAACCGCTTCCGGTGACCATGTGTTATTTACTTATCGCGCATCTAACGGACTTCTTAAAATAAATCACAAGCTTTCTAAAAAATTGGAAAATGCTAAGCGTTTATATCTAACTTCATTAAGCGGTGCTTGGCGAGAAATTCTTAAAGAAGTTTTTTCTACTAAAACAAAGATCGCTTGGAATCCAGGGCGTAAGCAGTTGGCAGTAGGCTATAATGGTCTAAAAAACTTTTTAGCTTTAACAGATATTCTAATTTTGAACAAAGATGAGGCAGTCGAATTATTGATGCCACTTACAAAAAAAGTTCTACCTGTTTCAATGATGCTAAAAAAACTTTATAAGTCAGGTCCTAAGATTGTCATTATCACTGAAGGCCGCAGAGGCGCTTCTGTCTTTGACGGTAAAAAGATTTATAAAGAAAAAGCCACAACTCACAAGGCAATTGACACAACCGGTGTGGGTGATGCTTTTGGCTCAACTTTTGTAGCGGCCTTTGATTATCACAACAATATTAGCCGAGCTTTGAAATTAGCTATGAAAAATTCTGGTTCAGTCGTAACTAAATTGGGCGCTCAGAATGGTTTGTTGTCGAGAGAGAAAATTGGTTTTTAATTTATGCCAGAATTGCCAGAAGTGGAAACTGTTGCAAGAGATCTTAATAAAGCTTTAGTTGGTAAAACAATTAAATCAATTATTTCGTTTGATAAAAAGACTTTTGTTTCTAGTCTACCGAGTTTACGTCGCGCTGCGCTTGGTAATAAAATTATTGATGTCCGTCGCCGGGCGAAGATGCTTATCATTGATTTTGGTAAGCATTTTTTTGTAGTTCATCTAAAAATGACGGGTCAGCTTATTTTTCAATCGAATAAGAAATTAATTGCTGGCGGACACCCGATTGTTTCAACTGGTACAACGGTACCTAACAAATTCACGCGCTTAGTTTTCACTTTAAATAATGGAGGCACTTTATATTTTAATGACATAAGAAAATTTGGCTGGGTAAAAGCAGTCAAAGCTGATGAGTTTTCTGTGATTGACAATGCTTATGGTCATGAACCTTTTGACAAGGCTTTGACTTTTGAGAAATTTGTAAGTTTAATAAATCGTCGTTTAAGAACTTCGATTAAAGCTGCCTTGCTAGATCAGAAGCTAGTTGTTGGTTTAGGTAACATTTATGTAGACGAAGTTTTATTCAAATCTGGCCTTAGACCAACACGTCTAGTAAAGACTTTGACATTGCTTGAGAAGAAAAAAATTTATTTAGCTATTCCTCTTATTTTAAAGAAAGCGATTCTAAAGCGGGGGACAACTTTTAGTAATTTTCGAGATGGAGCTGGTCAAAAAGGTAATTTTGTCGCTTTCTTAAAAGTTTACGGTCGCTCTGGTCAGCCTTGTAAGAGTTGTGGTGAACTAATTAAAAAGATACGTTTAGCTGGTAGGGGTACTCATTTTTGCCCAAATTGTCAGAAATAATTGCGCTATTTACAAAATCTTTTTTAGGTGGTAGTCTTCTATTACTGTTTAGTGAAGTAAACATTCATCGATACAATTCTCCAAGTCAGTAAAAGAAATTTTACTGACTATTAGCAGAAAGAAGAGATTTGGCTTTGATTTGTACTTTCAAAATTTAAATAATTATCTATAAATTTAAACCCATTTTTCTAGGGAGAAAGTAGGTAAGTCTATACTTATGCAAAATAATCCATCTTATTTAAAAAAACAAAGTAAAACTGTTATGTTTAGTAAGATAATATGTATAATGATTTGACAACTATTCTCTACCATAAATCTCTTCTTATTCTGCTTCTTGTTAAAAAAATTCAAGAGAGGGAAAAAATGTATGCCATCAATGTCAAAAAACCGAAAGAGCGCAAAAGGCCGAAAGAAATAAGCCCAGCTCATTGAGACGTATACAGAGTACATGGTTTATTAACACTTGTTCTTTATTAAATTAAACTTTTGTGCTCCTTGCTATTAAGAAATAAGCTGCCATATAAACAACGGCATTTTATATTCTTATTAGAATCAAGCGTCGAACAACAATGACATTTCATGCCAATTGTTTTCCCTCTCACTATATAGATTAGTGCAAATTACTTAAGTAATTTGGTTTCTCCTCTTACGGCTGCCTTCCTCCTTGGGTAGTCGTTTTTATTTGCCGAATTTTTCGTTTATTAGTATAATAATAGATAATAAATCATCATATGACATACAAGAGCTTTATTATCATTTTTGTCCTAATTTTTAGCTTAGGAGTTTTTAAATTTTCATTTGCTCAGACTCTAGATACTCAAGCTAATGGCACTCAAGCTACAGCTCAAGATACTGCCGCTAAAGATCAGACGGTTAATAAAGATTCGCCTGGTAGCCCTTCTGGCAATAATCAGGTCGTATCGCGCGATGCAATCGGTCTTAGGTTAGTTCCAAATCCAGAACATTTGGCTCCAATTGAATGGTATTACAAGAATATTAAAGTTAAAGGCTCACCTCAGTCACTCTTGGTTGATGGTTATGAGGCTGTTCGTGATGGTAGAACTGTTTATGTTAGCGCTTCTAAGACAGTAACTGTAAATCGTTGTTCAGATAATCCGTCTATTATTTGTCAGAATAATACTCAGTGTACATCTGGCAGTATCGAAGACACTTCTTTACCTAAACATTTTATGGCTACGGCTTGGGCGGCAGGACAATGTGTTACTTCGACAATCCCTGAGCTCTATACCAATATTTATGTTATTTCTTATAATCAGAGTCCTGAAACCTCTACCACTGATATTTTTGGACAGCTACTTCAATATTGGAAATTTAATATTGATGTAAAAAATTGCAGTAGAACTGTTACGCAGACTTGTGTTGAGAATGTAGATTGTCCTAAGGCAGAGAATGGCCCCGAGGTTTGTGGTTCAACTGGTTATTGTAACAAAACAATTGAGAGTACTTGTGTCATTGATAGTGATTGTCCCCAAGGCGAATATTGCAATAGTAAAAAATCAACTATTATTCGCGATACTAAAAGATTAGCTGACTTAGTTAACGTTAAAGCTAAACTAGAAAGCTATAATAAAATTATTAATCGGTATCCAAGACTAGATACTGGTACATATTTAACAAACCGCACAATCTCGACTTGGCCAAGTTGGGCGGCTACTTTTAGCTCAACAATTGGTTCGGCTATACCGAATGATCCAGTAAATAAATTAGGTCAATGTAAGCTAGACTCAGGTGATAATGCTCGCTTTGATGTTACTAGTTGCTGGGATGAAAATGCTAAAGAATTTTCTGGTACGGCTGATCCATTGACCTTGCCAGCTAATAGTCGTGCTTATTATTATCAGTATAAACCAGTTGATAACAGTTATAAGTTTTGTGCAATATTTGAGTCAGGCTATGTTCACGGCAAGGCTCCTTTAACACCAGTGTGTCAGACTGGTAGAAGTTGTAATGTGAGCTGTGCTAACAAGCATTGTGGTGATAATGGTTGCGGTGGATCTTGTGGATCATGTGCCAACGGTCAGATTTGTCAGAATTTCCAATGCAGAGCTGATGGAACAATTCAAAATTAATTAGTGATAAAATAACGCCCTGAATAGGGCGTTATTTTAATACTTGACTTGCCTTGACAAATGTTAAAAAAAGTGATATTTTATCAAAATAAATTATAAAATAAAAAAAAATTTTAAAAAACCAATAAAGGAGAAAAAAGTGGACTTGTTCGTTAAAAATGGTTTAGACGGTTTTAGACTCAAAAGAGATGAGGCCTACAATCTATCTTATAAGAGATTGAGTCGTGCAATTCTTTGGTTCAGACATATTTTGTATGTACTAGTTCCTTCTGCTGTCTTGTTTTCTATTGGCACAGAAGGAGTATTATTACTGAAAGACCAGGGCTCTCCGATAGAGAGTATGATTTTTTGGTTTATAGTAATTTGTCTCTCAAGATTTTGGATTGGCCTGGTTTTTGATGATGCACCTTTTGAAAAAAAGATTTTCAGAAAATACTCACTTAAGCCAGTAATTGAATTTATTGAAGAATTTAAAAAATCAACTATATATAAGGATATATATATAAAATATCCTGAGATTAACGATTCTTTAGTAGAAAGGTTAAAACAAAGTAACGATATTATTCGCAAGCAAATAAAAGAGGCTACGCGCAAAAATGTAGAAAGAAACTCTCTTACGATCAAAGGTATTAAAGACGAGATAGCAGGCCTGGAAAAGAAATTATCAGAGTTAAATGAAAATAGTGGAAAAGAATTATTAAAAGAGATATCACCTTTAAAAAATAATTTGCAGATAATTGGAGAAGACTTAGATGTTTTGGCTTTCAATGATGATTTACAGAAATTTATCGTCTAAATAAGAGCGCCTTATATTGTAATAATATATGAGGCGCTTTTTTATTAGGGCATTAAATAATATGTCGCTATAGCAACAATTAAGCCAATGACAGAACCAACCAAGATTTGTTTCTTGGTGTGACCAACGCGTTCTTTCATTTTAGGATAAGATTGGTTAAGATATTGATCATTCCCCAAATCTTTTACTAAATCATTTATAACCTCACCTTGCGCTCCAATGTAGCGTCTAATGCCTACAGCATCGCGAATAACTAAAATAGTGAAGAATAGAATAATAGCAAAGAAAGGCGAATCAAAACCGAGTCGCAAGCCTATTATCGTAGTTAGTCCAATCGACGCAGCAGCGTGGCTTGAGGGCATGCCTGAATAGGAGAAAATATTACCAATAGTAAATTTTAGATGATTATTCGATATGAAGAATTTACTTAATTGTGCCACTAAAAAAGAGGCGATTATGACAATAATGAATGAATATGACATATTTTGTTAAAATCCTTAGAGATTAGTTTTATGATATACTGTTAGTATAAAGATAATATAACTAAAAGA
Source organism: Candidatus Falkowbacteria bacterium (assembly GCA_026396835.1). Lineage (NCBI taxonomy): Bacteria > Candidatus Falkowiibacteriota > Candidatus Falkowiibacteriota bacterium. The sequence continues at coordinate 431,650 of JAPLWA010000004.1, read as the reverse complement.
CAAATGTGATGGTTGTTAGTTGTTAGTGGTTAGAGAATGGATTTTTTTTTGCTTCTCCCTAGCAACCAACAACTATCAACTAGCAATTAAAATAACTATGAAAAAAATATTTAAGTTTGCAATTATATTATTAATAGCAGTAATCATTATAAGCGTTTGGTGGTATAACTTTAAACTATCTGCTAGGTCTTCTAATAATCAGGCCGTTTCTTTTATAGTTGAATCTGGCTCAAGCAAGTCTAATATCGCTGATCAATTGTTTAAAGAAAAAATTATTAACTCTAGTCTTGCTTTCAAAATTCACTTCTATTTTAATAGTGATAAGAGCATTCAGGCCGGAGAATATATTTTTGAGAAGAATTCGAAAATTAAAGATGTTATTACTCAATTAGAGAATGGCGTGGTAAGCGATAAAGAATTCTCAGTTTTGATTCGCGAAGGACTCAACGCGAAAGAGATTAACGAATACCTTAAAACTAAGGGTTATTTAAAAGATGATAGCTTTTTAACTTTAGCGCAAATGCCAGTAAAAAATTTACCAAAAGATTTAACTAATTTTTCTTTTATTGGCTTAATTCCTCAGAATAATGATTTAGAGGGTTATTTGTTTCCTGATACCTACCGACTTTATAAAGATTTCACAGCTAGTGATTTAATTAAAAAGATGTTAGCTAATTTTGACAATAAGGTTGATTCAAAGATGAGAGACTCTATTTCAAGTTCCGGCAAATCATTAAATGATATTGTTATTATGGCGTCAATTTTAGAAAAAGAAGTTAGAAGTGAGCAAGATATGAAAATTGCTTCAGGAATTTTTTGGGATCGAATCAAAATTGGTCAAGCGCTGCAATCTTGTGCGACTCTAGGTTATGTCTTAGGTGTTAATAAGGCTCAATATACTTATGAAGATACACAAATTAAATCAACTTATAATACTTATAAAAATCCAGGTTTAACGCCGGGTCCAATCTCAAATCCTGGATTGAAATCGATTGGCGCCGCAATTTTGCCGATTAAAACTGATTATAATTATTTCCTTAGCCGCCCTGATACAGGAGAGACGGTCTTTAGTAAGACTCTAGATGAACATAATGCTGCTAAAGCTAAGTATTTAAAGTAATAATTTTTTGTGAAAAATAAAGGCTTTACTTTAATTGAGCTACTGGTTGTCATCGCGATAATCGGTGTTTTATCTACTATGGCAATTATTGCCCTGGGTAATGCTAGAGCTAAATCAAGAGACGCAAAAAGAGTGGCCGATATAAAACAAATATCTACGGCACTAGAACTATATTATAGTGACTATAATACTTATCCTACTACTATTACCCCTGGTAATAGTTTAGTCTCACCAGATGGTACTAGAACATATATGGGCAAAATACCGAACAACCCTACACCAATGAATGATGGTGATTGCCCTAATAAAGACTATAGCTATGGCTATGTTACTTCTACTAATAAATATGCTCTTGGTTTTTGTTTAGGCAGTAGCGTTAGTTCTTTAACTGCCGGTGTACAAACCGCTTCAACTGATACTGGTCTTGGTAATGCTGGATTAGTTGGTTGGTGGAAATTTGATGAAGGATCTGGTTTGACTGCTATTGATTCGAGCGGAAGTAATAACGCCACTTTAATAGGCGGGCCAACTCGACAATCTGGTAATATCTGTAAAATTGGGAGTTGTTTGAGTTTTGACGGGTTAGATGATTGGGTTAGTCCTCCTTCACAAACTTATTTTGCTCAGAGTTATTCAAGCTTCACTATAACTCTATGGGTAAATCCATCTGTAGTTGGTGGCACAATAATTCATAATGCAGGAGAATCAAATGGCTGGTTTACTGGTCTATTAGGCTATCGCGGCGGCAAACTAACTGCTTTTACTTACTCCGGTGCTAGCTGGACGCAATCAATAGTCACAAGCGTCCCAGGTCAATGGAAATTTGTTTCAATGGTTAGAAATAGTCAAAATAACTCAACGGCTATATATGAGGACGGGGTTCTAGTTGGTTTTGGAATTGGCTCTTACGACCCTAATGGAATAACACATAGATTTGGTATTGGTAGATATATTGTAGATTGTTGCAGGATGGATGCTCCCGGCTGGTTTAATGGTTATATGGATGATGTGCGATTTTATAATCGTTCCCTTTCAGATGCCGAAATTTTAGTCTTATATAATGCTACAAAATAGAAAACTAAAATCCGGTTTCACCTTAATTGAACTACTCGTAGTAATAGCAATTATTGGTGCACTCTCTACCATGGCAATAATAGCTCTAGGTAATGCTAGGGCTAAATCAAGAGACGCAAAAAGAGTTGCTGATATAAAACAAATATCTACGGCCTTGGAGTTATATTATTCTGATTATAATTCTTATCCAACTATTATCACACCAGGTAACAGCTTGAGTTCGCCAGACGGAACTAAAGTATATATGAGCGTTATTCCATCTAATCCAAGCCCAAGAACTGATGGTAATTGTCCGGACAATAACTATGCTTATGGTTATGTTACTTCTACTAATAAATATGCTCTTGGTTTTTGTTTAGGTAACAGTGTCAGCTCTTTAAACGCTGGTGTACAAACAGCATCTGTGGATACTGGACTTGGTAATGCTGGTTTAGTTGGCTGGTGGAAATTTGATGAAGGCTCCGGTACAACTGTAATTGACTCTATCGGTAATAGCACTGGCACTTGGTCTGGTACTGGCAGCCCCCGCTACGTGGCTGGCAAAGTAGGTCCTTATGCTGGGCAATTTAATGGTAGCGATGACTATGTTAATTTTGGAAACTCAATAGCCTTAAATGGTACACGCACTACAATAATTGGATGGGCTAAATTTACTACTTTAGGCGGTATAGCTTTAGATAACTCTAATTCTTATAGACTTATAGCTTCTGATGTAAATGGTAGTAGGTTATCTGCAAGATTCGCTACAACTAATGTTAGTTGGTCATCTGGCACGGTAATAGGCTCGACCTCTTTATCGATCAGTCAATGGTATCATGTTGCTTTCACTTATGATGGGTCATATGCTAAGGTTTGGCTAAATGGTAAAGAGGATGGGGTAACCGCGGCGACTGGTGATTTAATGCCATCTGGTAGAAATAATTTTATAGGGACATATAATTATTTTAATTGTTGCTTTTTTAACGGAGTGATTGATGATGTCAGAATTTACAATCGCGCTCTCTCTGCTGCTGAAATTTTAGCTTTATACAATGCGACAAAATAAAAAACTAAAATCCGCTTTCACCCTCATCGAACTACTCGTCGTAATAGCTATTATTGGTGTACTCTCAACTATGGCAATCATTGCCTTAGGCAATGCCAGAGCTAAAGCCAGAGATAGTAAAAGAGTTGCCGATATAAAGCAGATAAGCACAGCTTTAGAGTTATATTATTCAGATTATAATTCTTATCCAACTATTATTACGCCGGGCAATGCTTTAACTTCACCGGATGGCACTAGAATTTATATAGCAGCCATACCTAATAACCCTGCACCTAGAAATGACAACAATTGTGGTAATAATAACTACACTTATGCTGCGACTTCAGATAATGCTAACTATAGTCTTAACTTCTGTCTTGGTAATAACGTTGCTTCAACTCCAGCTGGTATTAACTCTACTTCTAATTCTGGCCTTAACACCGCCCCTGGCTTGGTTACTTGGTATAAGTTTGATGAAGGTTCTGGTGCAACAGCAATTGATTCTAGTGGAAATAATAGGACTGGTACGTGGAGCGGAGCCGGTGTCCATTATGCTACTGGTAAAACAGGGTCTTACGCTGGACAATTTAATGGAATAGATGATTTTGTCCAAACAAATTATTCAGCTAATTTTGCCAACCAAAGTTTTTCGCTTTCTTTTTGGGTTAATATGGCTGCTAAATCACGTGGTGATATAGTAGCTAATAAAGATATGAGTTTGACTGGCAATGGGTTTCATATCTGGGAAGAGAGTGGTCAAATATACGGACTAAGATTGGGTGACGGAGTTACGGCTTCTCTCGATGCGCGCGGTGGATTTTATCCAGCTACGGCCTTGGTTTGGAAACATATTGTTATTGTTATCAATCGGCAAGATAATACATATTATGATTACACTAACGGCGCAGCTGCTGTTCCGGCTGGATGGACGCAGAGTTATTCTTTAGGATCGGGGATAGGGCCAATCGGTAATCAGTTTAATATGCAAATTGGTGGGAATACTTTTGCTTATTATGAAGGTTTAATTGATGATCTTCGTATATATAATAGAGCCTTGTCTTTAGCTGAGGCAAAAGCTATATATGATGCTTCTAAATAACAGTCTTAATGAGTATTTGACAAATTAGAGTTATATGTTAATATGTATTTGTCCTAGACAGTAGGCAATCACTAAGACCTACCGAGACAATAACGATAGCCATTCGGCTATGATTGTAATCTGGGACTATAAAGGTCGCAGTTTTTTTATATCCCTTAGTGTTTTATTAGTAGGGGATTACATTAAGTTTTATGCCAAAAACAAAGCAACAAAAACAGGAAATCGGTCGCGATTTAAAAGAACGTCTAGCCAAAGCTAAATCTGTTGTTTTTACAAGTTTCAATGCTTTAACTGTTAAAGAAAACGAACTTATTCGTATTGAATTAGGAAAAGAACAGAGCGAGTACTATGCTACTAAAAAAACATTACTTGATCGAGCTCTTAAGGATGCTAACATCGAAGTTGATGCTCGTAACCTCGAGGGTCAGGTAGCTATTACTTTTGGTTATGCTGACGAAGTTGCACCAGCCAAAATTATTTCAAAATTTGTTAAAGATTTTGATGGTAGAGTTAAATTCTTGGGCGGAGTTTTAGAAGGTAAGTTCATTGATGCCGCTGGTATCACTGCCTTAGCTTCTTTGCCTTCCAAAGAACAACTTTACGCTCAATTGGTTGGTTCAATTAATGCTCCAGTTTCCGGTTTTGTAAATGTGTTAGCTGGTAACTTGCGCTCTCTAGTGCATGTTCTCTCAGCTATCCAAGAGACTAAATAAATAATTATAAATCTATGTCAGAAGAAACAAACAAGGATTCTGAAGTAGTTGTACCTGCAAAGTTTACAGCTCTTGTTGAATCAATTGAAAAAATGTCCGTTTTGGACTTAGCCGAACTTGTTAAAATTTTAGAAAAGAAGTTTGGTGTTTCAGCTGCTGCTCCAGCTATGATGATGGCAGCCGCTGGTCCAGCCGCCGCTGCGGTTGAAGAGAAGGATAGCTTTGATATCGAATTAACTGATTCAGGTGCTAATAAGATTTCAGTTATTAAAGCTATGCGCGAAGTTTCTCCAGAACTCGGCTTGAAAGAAGCTAAAGACGTTGTTGACGGTGCTCCTAAAATGATTAAGGAAGCTGTTAAGAAAGAAGACGCCGAAGCTATTAAGAAGAAGTTAGAAGAAGCTGGTGCAAAGGTAATATTGAAATAAATGTTTTAAAAAACCCCGGGTCGATTGACCCGGGGTTTTTTGCTACTAAATATCTTAAGTATGTAATTGATATTTATATATTTCTAACGCTGCCGCTAGGGCTTACTTTTGTAGCCAAAAGTAACAAAAGCTTTGGGGGCTTCAACTCGCTATTACATTGTTCGCCTTTTATATCAACAATCACGGCGCTCGATTCAGCCCCCAAACCCCATGACTCGTTAAACAACTTAATAGTTCTTAATCTATATAATTTATCTATATTAGTTTTCATGTAAATATAAGTCACCCCTCCTTATTCGCCGACTTGGCGGATGAGGAGGGGATGGGGGTAGAGTAGATGATTAAACCATAATAAATGTATACCTTAGCAGAAGATCTCTATTTTTTAGCCTTTTTATTAGCTATTGACATAATTTATTAAAAGTGTTATTATGTGGATATTAGATAAAACAATTTGCAACTTAAAAATCCACGAAAGGATTAAAATGAACTTAATTAAAGTATTGGCCGTTTTCGTTTTAACAGTTATTTTAACAGCTTCGGTTTTTTCTACTGAAATTAATGTTAAAAGCATGACTGAAGGCGACGCTGGCTATAGAGTAATCGGAAACGGAATCTCAATAAACAAAATTAGCTCCCCAATAATTCAGGGAAGTTTTAGCGGATATACCTTTGATGCTTGTTTAAGAGAAACTGAAAAAACAACATCTTATATAGCTCTTTTATATAAAGATGTTCCGGTTATTAAGGTAACAAAAGCAGTATTAGAAATAAAATTTGGCGTAAAAACTTACTACGCGTATATACTGCAAGGGCAGGTAGATATCACTCAAGATGGAAAAGAGTTTATTTTAGAAACAAAGGATTTAAAATTAGTTTGGTATTAAAATGACAAACTAAAAATTTTACGAAAGGGGTTGAAATATCAACCCCTTTTTTTATATATAAAATTTATTTTGAATCAAAATGTTTAGCTTCAATTCGATAAATCTTTTTACCGTTCATCAAATAAACAAATTTATTTTTCTGATCAACTGCGGCGCCGGTCAAGTTATCTAACATATCGCCGGAGTATTGAGCTAAATACTTACCATTTTTGGTAAAGACTAATAGGCGTTTATTTTTTGGCTCTAAGACATAGAGATAATCATTGTCAAAGGAAACATAAACTGCTTTTGGTTCTTCTAGCTTTGGTGAAATTTCGTCTAAGCTTAGAACTTCCTTTTTACCACTGGAGAATTTACTAACTGTGTTATTTTCAATCAAATAAATACGACCATCAATTGCCATTGATTGAACCGCGCCCAAGCTACTATTATCTTTAATCCAGCTTTGGCCTTGGGTAAAGGCGTTAGTTTTACGATCTAGTGTATAACGTGAAATAGCTCCAGCGCTAATGACATACAAACGGTTATTATAAACTGCGGCTGTCTCAATCTGAGCTGATGGATTTTCTATGGAGAAGCTAGCTAGTTGGCCGCTGTCTGATTTATAACTTACGACATTACTTTGTCCAATATAATATTGAATTGGATCGTCAATCACCGCGCCTAGCATTGGTGAGGGGATAGTTTCGTTATTCTTTGTTTCAACAGTTTTAGAATCTGCGTTAATTTTGAAAATATCTTTAACTTCTTCTGAAATAGCAAAAATTGTACCATTATCAGCCACTAAATATTTAGCAGTATTCGGTAGCTCTAGTAAGAACGAACTTTCAGCTAGTCTGGTTATATTGTAGAGCTTATCTAGTTTGTCTTCATAGCGCTTTTGGAAATCATCTTTAATTACTTGTTCTTTGTCGGTTTTTGAAGGCAAGGAATTAACCAAGTCTGCCATTTGAGTAATTATTTCTTTGGCACCATCGCGGTTGTTGTAGAGTAGGGCAGCTTCTAATTGGTTTTCTTTCTGACTAAAGTTTGAATTAACTAAAGCAATTTGTTCAGCGCTCTTTTTGCGACTTTCATTGATTGTTGAATAAACAATATTGCCTAACAAGCCAAGAATAGAAACGCCGATTACTATTACTAATATTTTGTAGCGTAAACTTAAACGACGGAAGTTATCAACCGCGCTAAAAGCGGCGCGAGCTGTGTGTTGGGCAGCCAAACGACTATTGTTAGATAATTTTTGTCGTGTTTCAGGATCAGTTATCACTTTACCGGTTTGTTTAATTGCGCTGACTGATAAAGAAACAACAGCACCAGTTAAGGCGACAGTTGTTCTCATAATGGCTGCGCCGTGCTGACCAAGGTTTAATTTCTCTCGAGTAATACTTATTTGTCTGGCTGTGCTAGAAGTATAATTTTTCATGCCCGAGCCAACTGGTTTTAGTTTGTTCATCCACTTCTTAAAATTGACCATGCCTGATGGGCTTAAAATTTGTTCGGTTTTTTCTTGGGTTAGATTAAGTTGATTAACCGATGAACGGCCATAGCCAACCGGTGTTTGTCCGGGGACAGAAACTGAGGCAGCTGGTGCAGCAAAGGCGTCGTGTTCGCCAGCAGTATTTTTAACAATCAAACCAAAGAAGGGGACAAAGGCGCGTGTTTGTTCTAAAAGATTCTTCATTTGCTCGGCGGCTCCGGCTGGTGGCAAAGTTGTAATAATGTCAGTAACTTGTTTCTTAGTTAAATATTCAAACAATGATTCGTTGGCAAAAAAGAAATAACCATGAGCTGGAACAGCGCCAGCTACAACATTGGTAAAGAATTTATTTGGTTGAACTATTTCTTGTGTTGGGTCATTAGTTTTTTCCGTAATATCAACTAAACTATAATCAAGGAGAAGTTCGCCGCGCTTATTTTTTGGTCTATAAAATAAAATTGCCTTACCTACACCGGTTTGGGCAAAGAATAATTTGTTATTATGGATAATACCAATAATGGCATTAAGTGAACCTGGTTTAAGATGTAATTTACTTTGTTCAAGCCAAGCTGATAAGTTACGGTTTATTTTAGCAATCGCCGCTTCAAAGATTATGTCAGGCTTAAGATTCGCTAAGCGGTCACGCAAAATAAGAGCTTCATTTTCATAATATTGTTGATATGCATCAGCAATTAGAAAATCAGCTATTTTTTCATCTTCTGCTTTTTCAGTATCAAGTTCTAATAAAACGAAAAGCCGGCCAATAAGCATTTCTTCTTCAGCTGATGGCTGGCTTACAAAAATACGACTTAGGACACTTGATTTCTGTTGAGGGTTTACTGTTAGTTGGGCTATTTTGTAGCTCATAAAAGTCTTTTCTTGTTTGACGTCTATATTATACTAGTATACTATGAAAAGTATTAGAAATCAAAAAACTTCAGCTTTTACTCCATTTATATGCTAGCTAAACTTTTTGGCTCAATGGCCAGGGTGAAAATTCTTAAATTATTCTTATTAAATCCCGAGACTTCCTATTATATTCGTCAGGTGTCTCGTCATCTTAATTTGCAGCTTAATGCTGTCCGCCGTGAGTTAGAAAATTTAGAAACCATGGGTTTATTATCTAGCCACCAGGGGACTGATGATGAATTTGTTGGTGGGAGAACCGATAAAAAGTTTTTTCAAGCTAACAAAGATTTTATTCTCTTTAATGAAATTAAGGAATTAATCATTAAAGCTCAGATTCTTTGCGAAAAAGAATTTACTGATAAACTCAAGAAGCTAGGCCCAATTAAACTTTTGATTTTATCTGGTCTTTTCTTAAATGATAAACAAGCGCCGGTTGATATGTTGATAGTTGGTGAATTTAGTAAAGACAAAGTAGCTAAGTTGGTGAAAGATTTAGAAGAAGAATTAGTCAATGAAGTTAACTACGCCGTGCTAACTGAAGAAGAATTCCGCTACCGTCAACAAGTAACTGACGTTTTCTTGTACAGTGTTTTGGAAAGTAAGAAAGTTGTAGTAATTGATGAGCGCGGCTATATGAGGTTGAGTTAAGTTTTTGATTTTGCCCTACCCCCAACCCCTCCCCGCGCATAGCGCAGGGAGGGGTGACTTATATTCACATGAAAACTAGTTTCCCCTCCCTATTCGCTTGCGAATGGGGAGGGGTTAGGGGTGGGGTCGTATAATCTTGTATATAATATTGACAAAGTTCAAGCAATTTGATTTATTAATCATAAGAATGTTATTTAAAATATATTTGTTGAAATAATAAAAAAGGAGAATATTAATGCCGATAATTAATATCTATTTTGATCCTAGTATCGTGGACAAACCGCATATTAGAAGTTTTATCCTGTATCCCAAAAAAGCTCTCTAGGATATAAAACAATATGTAGCGGAAAAATTAAGTTGCAGTGATTTATATATATTACCCAAAGAAGTCAGTCTGCGAATTATAAAAATTGAAGCTGGTCTTATGATAGCTCCTATTGAAATAAGTATCATTGCTTCTAAATCTAAAGAGAGAGCAGAAAAACAAGAGGAGTTACGTAAAGATTTTGAAAAATATTTTACGGAGAAATTTTTCAACAATATGGAAGTAAAAGTTTGGCTCGAACTATACGAGTTAAGCACTAGTTAGTGGGAAATTTTTTTAGTCTTTGTGTTGATATCTAATCGCACAAAGACTTTTTTATTTTTTCCTTTGTCAGAACCACAGATTACGCAGATTTTATGATAAAACACTGATAGTGTATAAACTATCAGTGTTAATCTTTTAATCTGTGCTATCTGTGGTTCAGACTATTCTGTCTTCAAATGCCAGCCATGGGCATAATCACCAAACTCAATTCCAAAGTTTCTAGCCCAGATATCAACCTTAACTAAACCGTCTTCAGTTTTTACTTCCAAATATTGATGTGGCGAGATGAACCATAGTAAGGTCCAACGGGTTTTAATATCTTCTTTAGAAAATATGCCACTGCTTATCAGTAGAAATCTTAACAAGTGATTGATATTAGTGCAGTGCATTGTACCAGAAGACTGCAATAGATGCTCAATATTATTGTTGAAAATATTGAAAAGGTGAGTAACAGTGTATAACCTTTGGCCGTGGTATCGCTTCGAAATGATATTATAGGCTAGTTTTAAACAATCTAGTTTAGTGTCAGATTTTTTTAGATTATTTAATAAATCTTCTAAGTTTAGTTGAATATTTGTTTGCTCCATAGATCTACATTATATAATAGTAGTCGTATATTTGCCATTTTTTAGCTTTGTCAGTCTAATCTTAGATTGTCATAAAAGCTGGCAAATAGTCTGTTTTTTCTAGTCCATTGACATTATTTTCATTATATGCTATAGTATTGTTCATATTCATAAAAACAAACTGTTATGGAACTACATGATTTTATAAATCTTGTCGCTCGAAAGCGAAAAACTATCTTTGGTATTGTTGCCATTTTTATTTTATTAGGCATCGGCGTCATCGCTGTTCAACGTTTTAAGTACAGCTCTAAGTCTCAGCTATTGGTTGTGCAAGAGTACAATCAGAATATTGATGCTTATACTGCTTCTAAGTCAAACGAGTATCTGTCTAATGTTTTAGCAAGCGTTGTGAGTTCAAACTCCTTCTTTACTAAAGTATTAGAATCAGGTTTTGATATTGATGCTAGTTATTTTGGTGATAATCCAAAAGACCAAATGAAACAATGGCAGAAAACGGTAAGTGCTAAGAGTATCAACGACTCTGGTATTATTGCTATCACTGCTTATCATCCTAATCGTGATCAAGCTGAAAAGATTGATCGTGCGATTAACTATGTCTTAATGACACAGAACACGGCTTATCATGGTAGCGGTGATGCGGTTAAGGTCCGTTTGATCGACCAACCAATCACTTCAAGTTATCCAGTTAAGCCAAATATATTCTTAACACTTGGCATTGCAATAGCCCTAGGGTTCATTGCTGGTCTAGTTTACGTATATTTAACTCCACTAACAAAACTACCTAGCGCTCATTATTATGGTGAGCACGCAAAACATGTTCATGCTGATCAATTAGCTAGCGTAAGAAGCCATGGACAATTTCCAGTCGAAGCTTTCGACAATATATTAATCGATAATGATCTAATTGGTGAAGGCGGTTATAACGATGAAATCGAGAATATCCCTTCAGCTGAAGAATTAGCCAGACAGGCTAGCATGAGAAATATACTTAGGTAAGCCTTTGTCTCGACTAAATGTCGGGGCTTTTGCTTATAAATCACTCTATAGTTTACAAATCTGCCATTTAGCTTGACAAGTATCGAACTTCATGGTAGGATTGTGGATTAAAGAAATTGGAATATTTGGGAGAAACGGAAGGATATTTTACAAAAATTAAATTTAAACATTTAATAAATAATTAATTAATTCAAAAACAGCAATTTAAACAAGGAGATTAAAATTGAGTAAAAGAACATTGTTATTAGTGATGTTTTTTGTCTTTACTCTTTCTGTCACTGTGAATGCACAGAATTATACAGAAAAGAAGAAAGTCGAAAACAAAACTGTCGTAAAGACAGAGAGCACAGAAAAGGGATGTGATTCAGTTAACTCGACTTTTGTCGGAGTAATTAAAGAAACCTCACTTTTCCATAATAAGACGAAGAAAACTGTTACCATTGATATGTCGACTGATGAAAATCAGGACGAAAATCAGGATGGTGAAGAAGTTGCAGTAAAGAACTCGAAGAAAGACAAGAGGATGTCGGATTACTATCCGGTCATCAATCAGGTAGAGGGATATATCGGATACGTGTCTCTAAAAAACCTAACCATGAAATTTTCTGGAGCGAATTTTTGGGTTGTCGTAAGACAGAATCCAAACACGACCTCAAGTGCCACTAGAAATGTGAAAACATTTGGTGGTTATATTCAGGGTGGTAAGTATAAGGGAACCGTAGAGGATAACAAACCCGCAGCCGATATTACGGTCGATGTAATTGGTGGAGGCCTGAGCTATGCTTGGGCAAATAATTTAAGATCGGGCTGGAATGGCCTGGTTATGAATTTTGGCGTATCACAAGAAATCGAAAATGGAACCGCTGGATTATACCAGTGGAGACAGAATAATCTATACTTCGATTTTTCTGGATGGGCCGATCTAACAAGAACAAGGAATACGTTTTTTTCTCGCAGCAACATTAGTTGGTATTGGAAAAAAGTCATTTCTGCAGACAGGAGTGCCTTGTATAATGGCCAGACTGCAAAATCGGAAGTCTACGAAAAAGAAGCCATCGGTTTAGGCTATAGACAGACGATAATGCAATTTATTTACAACGGCAATGTAGGCATTCATTTTATTCTTAATTTTGACTATACGCATTTCGTATATGGAAGTCAGGATTGGTATAAACCAGGGGCCGGAGTAGAATTGTATTCGCCCAACGGTAAAATCTGCGATTTTGTAGTAGGGAAAAACATCAGGGCTAATGGTGGTTCAAGTAAATATAGTGTTACCGAATTTAAATTTACCGGTGATGTTATAAGATTAGCAGAATCATTGTTCGGCTTTAAAGTAAGTTTCTAAGTCACTAAACAAAAATTTTAAAAACACACAAAAAAGAAAGTGAGAAAAAAATGAGAACAAGAATAATCTCAATATTAGTTGTTGCGTTCATGATGATTGCATCAGCAATGGTCTTAACTTCCTGCAATCAGGGCAAAGACAAGACGGACAGTAAGTCAACTGAAAAAATTCAGCAGTCAAATACACAATCAACAAACCAGCAGGGTGCAGGTAGAACAAAATCGGAAATAGCAGAAGGCTCATACGGCAAAACAATCAGTATTCCATATGAAAAAGTTGCTCCTTTCGACAAGTCTGTTTCAGGAATTTCCTGTGCAGTAAAAGAAGGTGACAATGTTGCATTCTACAATTTAGCATCAGAAGTTGACCAGTATAGGTCAAAATTCGGTGTAGATCCAAAGGTATTTCCGGTTCAAATGCGTTGCGACTTAACCCAGTGGGTTAATGTTGAAATGAATAAGGAAAAAGTCGGTAATGCAGAATATTATGTTGTAAGAGTTCCTCTCGCAGGGTACAGTTACGACATAATTGCATGGTGTACATACTTAGGTGACGACAGGGGAGGAAACGATAAATATTTGCAAGATTCCTACTGGAGAGATCATCTTAAAGAAAGCTTGGCTTTATCAGGCTATGGTGCTAACCGTTATGGCGGAGGAAATCAGTACTATTCCCAGTTAAAATAAGCCATCGTTCAATGCTCTTTAATGAATAGTTTCTATGATTTGATGATTATAGATAAAGGGAAATACTTCAGTATTTCCCTTTTTTGCAACCTATTGACAATTATAGCTATTTATAGTAGTATGAAGGATAAAACAAATTGTAAATTTAAATCAAGGAGAAAAAGTGAGAAAGATAATGTTCTTTATACTGTGTTGCATTATGCTTACCATGGTAAAGGTGAGTATAGCTCAGACCCCATATGATTCATTATATGGAGCTTGTCCTGAGGGTGTTTACTTTAGAGAAGATGTCGTAGATCTTTGTTCTAAAGTAGCTGTTCAAAGCATTTTAATTGGTGGTTCACCTACTAATTGGATATTAAAGGAAGCTAAACTTTATGGCGATCCTAATAATCCAAGCGGCCCCGGTTATTATGTTCTAAGAACAAGCAGAAACCTGAAGGTTGGTAAAACCGTTATTATATATGCCCAGGTTGATAAAGAAACTTGGTTGCCTGCTGCTTTAGAAAGTTTCGATATAATTTCTGAAACAGATTTGGTGGATAATGGTTTAACCGGTAAAGAAAAATCATTTAACATTAAGGTGAAAGTTAATAATAACATTCGCTTTAATTTTACTGAGTAAGCAACGGATTGGTTTTAAGGTTTTGAAAGGGTAGCTCTACGGTCAAGACAAAGCAACATTAAGGGTTTCGCATTGTTTAACAACAACAGTGCGGGCCCTTATTTTTTTTGACTTTAGCCTATTTTTATGGTTTATTATAAGTATGAAAAGAGTCAAAAACAATCAATCATATATAGATCCAGGCATGGTAGTTGTGGCTAGCTTGTCTGTGGTTGGTGTTGCCTTATTAATCCTATCTCAAGTTGTTAGTCAACCAGGCGCAATCTTTTTATCGGCTATAGCTTGTTTGTTTGCGGCTTTTACTTTATTTCCTCAGCTCGGTCTTTATTTAACAGTTTTAGCCTTGCCTTTAATTAACTGGAACTTTTATGTTAAAGGTTTAATTATTCCTGCAGTTGATCTCGTGGCAGTAATTTCACTATTTGCTTTTTTATTCCGTGCTTTGGCCGACAAATTATTTTCAACCACAGAAAAAGTAAAAATCATTTTACCTTACGCAAAGTATTTCTTTGTGTTTTTTATTATCACTTTAGTATCTAGCGCTGTTAGTAAATATCCTGGTGAAGCTATTTGGTACAGCTTTAGATGGATTTTATTTTTCTACTTAGCCTATATTGTGGTTCCGGTGAATATAATAAACACTGAGAAGCGTTTGCGCTACGTTATAACTTTATTAGTAACCTCTGCTTCGGTTGTTGCCTTGATGGGCATTGCGTCTTTATTCTTTCAGGATTGGCAAAATACTTTTGTCCGCATTCAGCCAATTTTGTTATTTGGCATTTATCCTATCGGTTCCAACCAGAATTTAATTGCTGAGTTCTTAGTAGTAGCCGTCTTTTCTGTTTTGGCACTAAAATATTGGCGCGGCAAGGTTATCCGTAATAAGCTAATCACTATTTTATCGATTGTTTTAGCATTGGTGGCCTTAGGAACTTTCTCGCGTGCCGCTTGGATAGTTTTAGCCATGGGAATTTTCTTTTATTTTATTTATCAATCAAAAGAGTTTAAACGCCGTTATATTATTCCAGCCCTGCTCTCCCTTATTTTTATTGTTCCTTTTGCTTTCTATATGGTTAGACTACAAAGCCAATTTGACATTGGTGTTAGCTCAACCGAAAACCGTTTATTACTAAGTCAGATTGCGGTTAGCGCCTGGAAGGAAGAACCATTTTTTGGCAAAGGTTCAGGTGATTTCTATCGTTTAGTTGAAGAAAATATTCGTTTTAGAGCTAAGTATGGCGAACCGCTTGATTCGCATGGTATTTGGCAAAAAGTTTTAGCTGAGAACGGGGGACTAGGTGTTATTAGTTTTGCTGCTTTTTGCTTAGTTTTATTTTATGGCATTCACCAAGGTATCATGTTCCTTCGTCCAAGACGTGAATTAAAATTAGTTTTGCCATTAGCACTTGGTGCTACAGCTGGTTTTGTTTTTCAGTTTTTTAATACTTCTTATTACAAAGGCAAAATGTGGCTACCGATTGGTTTAACTTTGGCAGCAATTTATCTTTATAGCAAAAAGAAAAATGAACCCTCTTATGGAAAAGAAAAAAATTAAAATTGTCCACGTTATTCCTACGCTAGACTTGGGCGGCGCCGAACGTCTCTTGCTTGATATTGTTAATCGCGCCGATAAAGAAACTTTTTCTTTAACGGTTATTTGTTTTAAGCGCGGTGGAATTTGGGAAGAAGAAATTATTAAGAGCGGCGCTAAGCTTATTGTCTTACACAAAAAAGGTAAATTTGATTTTTCTAATTTAGTAAAACTTCGTCAAGCAATTTTAGCCGAAGAACCAGATATTGTTCACACTCATTTGGGCGGTGATATTTATGGTCGTTTCTTAGCTGGTTTAGCGGGCTTAAGAGTTGTCTCAACGGAACATAATTTAAATAAAGATGAATCTTTTGTAACCTCTATTTTAAAGCGTTTAACAGCGCCTTATGTTTCTTTGGTTATTGCAGTTTCAAGAGCCGTAGCACATGACGCTAAACTTCGTTACGGAATTAAATTAGAAAAAATTAAAGTAATCCATAATGGAATCGATTTAACAAGATTCAAAGCAGTCGAAACATTTAAAACTGAAACAGTTAAAATTGGCGCCGTCGGACGCTTGGTAGAACAAAAAGGTTTTATGACTTTAGTTGAAGCTTTAGGCTTAATGAAAGATAAAAAATTTGATTGTACGATTGTTGGTGCAGGTGTTCTTATGACTGCGCTTAAAGAAAAAGTAAATTCGCTGGGCTTAAGTTCTAAGGTTCATTTGGTTGGTTTAAGAAATGATATTCCTGAATTTTTGCAGACTCTAGATATTTTTGTTTTGCCGTCTTTGTGGGAAGGTCTTGGAATTGCTGCCTTAGAAGCCGGTGCTAGTGGTTTATCAGTTGTTGCTTCGAAAGTTGATGGTTTACCAGAAATTATTGATGATCAAGTTAATGGTCTACTTTTCAAAGTTAATGACGCCCGCGACCTAAAAGACAAAATTAGTTATTTGCTAGATAACAAAGATTTAGCTCGTACTTTTGGTCATCATTTAGCTAAAAAAGTTAATGAGCAGTTTGATGTGCTTGATATGGTTAAACAATACGAAATGGTATATAAATCTTTACTCAGTAAATAATTATGAAAATAATTCAAGTCAATAAATTTAATTATTTAAGGGGTGGAGCCGAAAAATACTTTTTGGCTGTAACTGACGAGTTAAGGCGCCGCGGACACGACGTAGCAGTTTTTTCAATGAAGCATCCAAAAAATCTTCCTTCACCATGGGATAAGTATTTTATTTCTCGTGTTAGTTTTAATGAAGGTGGTTTATGGAATAAAATTATTGGCATTGGCCGAACTTTATATAGCTTTGAAGCTAAACGAAAATTTTCTAAATTAGTTAAAGATTTTAAACCTGATATTATTCATGTTCATAATATTTATCATCATATTTCCCCTTCAATTTTAACTGTGGCACGAAAGCATAATATTCCTGTTATTATGCATTTGCATGATTATAAATTAATTTCACCTAATTATCAGCTCTATTCAAATAATAAGGTTTGTTATGATGGCGCGGCGCCAAACTACTTTAAGTGTGTTAGTAAAAAATGTTTTAAGGATTCATACTCTGCTAGCTTTTTAGTGGCTTTAGAAATGTTTTGGCATCATAAGGTTTTGAAAATTTATGAAAAAAATATAAAGCGCTACATAGCACCAAGCCATTTTATGAAAGATACTTGTGTTCGTTTTGGCGTGCCGGCTGATATGATTAATGTCTTGTATAATTTTATTGACGCAGCGCCTAAATTAGAAAACACAGCTGGAAATTATATGCTATACTTTGGTCGTTTGTCAGGCGAAAAGGGGATTGATGTTTTATTAAGAGCTTTAGCCAGATTAGATAAAACTACTATTTTAAAAATTGCTGGCACTGGTCCTGATGAAGAAAAATTGAAAGCTTTAACTAAAGAATTAAAATTAACTAAGCAGGTAGAATTTTTAGGACATCTTAATGGCAGCGATATTTCTGATTTAATTATCAAAGCAAGAGCCATTATTATTCCTTCAGTTTGGTTAGAAAATATGCCTTTTTCTCTTTTAGAATCATTAGCTTTTGGTAAGGTTGCGATCGTTTCAAATATTGGCGGTTTAGCTGAGTTAATTAAAGATGGCGTCAATGGATTTTCTTATCCAGCTCATGACATTAGTTCCTTAGCTAAAAAAATAGAAAGCTTAGAGCACGCTGATCTTGATAAGATTTCTCAGGCGGCCATGGAAACAGTTAAAGATTTAAGAATCGATAAGCATGTTGATGTCCTGCTGAAAATTTATGAAATGTCTAAATCGTAGGCTAATTACTTATTGTTTTATAATCTTGGCAGCTTTGATTCCAGCTGTTTCTTTTGCTAAGGACACATATCCAAAATTGTCTAACTATTATTTAAAATATTTTCAGTTAATAAATCAAAGTGACTATGATCAGTTAATGAAGTGGGATTTATTGATTTTACCTAATGAAGTAAGCATGTCTAATCCCGGCTTTTTAACAGCTTATAAGGCCGCACGACCGACTAATATGGCCTTAGCCTATGTTTATCCAGCCATGTCTTTGACTTTATCGCACACGCTTTACAATCGAATTAATTCCGAAAATTTATGGTTAAGAGATAAGTCAGGCAATCTATTACAGATTTGGTCTGGTCTATATGCGGTTAATCTAACTAAACCAGCTTGGCAAAGTATGAATCTTGATTTTGTATCAGACAAGATGAGCCAAGGTGCTTGGGATGGAATAATGTATGACACAGTTGATACTACGATTGATCGCTATAGTCGCAATGGAATTGATATTAATGGTGATGGCCAAGCTGAGCCGTCAGCTGTTTATAATGCGGCGTGGCAAAACGCTATGGCTGATTTATTTGCCAAAACCAGGCAAAGACTTGGTTCAAAAATTATTGTCATTAATGGTCAGTCTAATGACATTTATCAACCAAATGTTAATGGACGTATTTTTGAAATGTTTCCAACTCCTTGGGAAGGTAATGGTTCTTGGCAAGCTACAATGTATCAATATTTAAGACGCTTACCAGGAAAAAATCGTCAGCCGAATATTTATGTTATTAATGGCGGCACTAATAATACTGGCCGCATGGATGATTATCGAAAAGTTCGTTTTGGTTTAACTAGTGCTTTGTTGGGTGATGGTTATTTTTCTTTTGATTATGGTGATCAACGCCACGAACAATTATGGTGGTATGACGAATATGATATTGCTTTAGGTCGTGCTGAATCATCTTATTATAATCTTTTAGCGCCAACCGATGATTATGTTCGCGCAGGTTTATGGCGCCGCGATTTTGAAAATGGTGTTTCAATTGTTAACTCAACTGACAAACCACAATTATATATTTTCAAACGCGAACAGTTTCAAAAAATTACTGGTACGCAAGATAGAAATACTAATGATGGTTCTAACGTTAACTATGTAAGATTATTACCTAATGACGGTATTGTCATGCGTACGATAAAGCAAGATATTGTTGGTTCAGTTTTTTCAAATGGTAGCTTTGTTCGTATTTTTAATAATCAAGGCGCGCAAGAAAGAAATGGTTTTTTTGCTTATCGCGGCGACGTTAACCCAAATGCTTTAGTCTTGCTTGATGATTTGAATGGTGATGGCTTAAGAGATCGCTTAAGTGATCAGAACGGAACTCTAGTCGTTAATATTAATAGCAAAGGGATCACAAGAATAGCCCCTTTCGGCACAGCCTTCAAAGGTAAGCTTAGCTTTGCAGCTTATGATTTTAATAAAGACGGAAGTAAAGAAATTGTTGTGGCGCCAATGTCTGGCGGTGGCCCACATGTAAAAATTTATTCTATCACTGGTAAAGTTTTGAATCCTGGATTTTTTGTATTTGATAAAAATTTCCGTGGCGGCGTTAGTGTTGCTTTGGGCGATATCAATAACGACGGTAACGGAGAAATAGTTGTGGCACCAGGTAAAGGTTTACCACCAACGGTTAAAATATTAAATGATAAAGGCTCTTTGCTTAATTCATTTTTAGCTTATGATAAGAATTTTCGCGGTGGTGTTAATTTAGCCCTGGGCGACGCTAATAATGACGGAAAGAATGTTTTGGTGACCGGCGCCGCTAGTGGCGGGCCACACCTTAGGATATTTGATGATTTAGGTCGTTTGTGGGGCCAATTTATGGCCTATGACCCAGCAGCGGGCACTGGTATCACGGTTATGGTTGCTGATACTAATGGCGATGGTAAAAATGAAATTCTGGCTGGTACAACAAGTTTCTAATCAATTACATATTTGCTAAAATTATAAATAGTCCTACGCCTTCTTCTATGCTAGAGCATCGATAATAAAAGAAAGCTTCGGAACTATAAACAACCCCTATGCCAAGAAAAATTGTGTCTAAAAGTTTTAAGTCAGAGTCTTTCGTTACGCCAATTGTAAACGAAGGTAATTTTCTAATCAAAAAATCTAATCGTTTTATTGAGATTTTAAAAGCGCGGCATCAAAGGCATTATCGTGATAATAGTTTTCACCTTTGGGCTGATGTTCTATTAGCCAGTACTTTGTTTGGCTTGGTTGTTATTGTCTTTCTATTAGTTTTTTGGCAACCTAAAGCCGAGTTTTCTTTGGCTGGTAGCTTTGCTAGTTCTCGCATTTTAAGCGGTCAATCTGAAAATTTCACGATTGCTTATCAAAACGGAGAAGATGGTTTTATTAGTGGAACTAGTTTAAAACTTGTTTTACCTGATAATTTTATTCTTGAATCAGTTGAACCAAAAGGTTTTTTTGATGCTGAATCTAATACTTTTAATCTTGGTGATTTAAATAAAAACTATCGTGGCGAAATTCAATTAAAAGGCATAGTGCGCGGAGAAGTTGGGGATCGACAAGCAATTGGTTTGAACTTAACTTATCAATTTGGACAGGTCAGGAAACAATTGCTTGATTCAGTGGTTTATTTTGTTGACGGTTCAGCTATGGAGCTTAACCTAGAGGTGCCAAGTGAAACCTATAAAGATGTCTCATTTGATGGATCGGTTGAAATTAAAAATACGAGTCAAGCTAAGCTAGATAGTCTGGCAATTGCTTTTCCGAGCACAGATTGGCAAGTTAGTCCCGATGACATGACACTAGAGAATGGTCGCGTTGCAATACCTACTTTAGATCCAGGTGCTTCAACTAAAATTACTTTCTCAGCTATTAACAATCAAGGAAACAATAGTCAATTTATAGTTCAGGGATTATTTTTGATAGGGGATAAGACTTTAAAACAAGTCGAGATTTCTAAAAATATTTCAATTAGTGAACCAAGTCTTTATTTAAGTTCGAATTTTACATCTAAAGCTTTGTTGGGTGATACCGCTAATGCTAGTTTGAGCTATACAAATAATAGTCAATCGGACATTAGTAATTTAACTCTGGCTTTTGAAAGTAAACGCAATACTTTGTCGGTCGTTAATGTAACTACAAATAGTAATAGCTTCAGTTCGGTAAATAATACTTTGAACCACAATGGCAGTATCACGGCTGGAGATAGAAAAGTATTTGATGCCATGATCAAGCTTCAGCATAATGGAACGAGCCTAAATGATTTTGTTAACTTGAATATTGTTGTGTCATACACAATGGATAATAAATCCTTCAAATATTCTGTGCCAATGCCCAAGTTAAAAATCAATTCAAATATTTCGGTGAGTTCTGCGGGCTACTATTATGGACCACAGGGTGATCAACTCGGCATCGGTCCACTTCCGCCTAAAGTTGATATTCCTACGACCTATTGGGTAATCTGGGAAGCCAATAATCTTGGCAATGATTTATCAGACTTTGAAGTCTCGGCTGACTTACCAATTAACGTTGTTTGGCTGGACCAGAAGAGCGTGGTAGCCGGTGATGTGACTTATTCGCCGGTTAGTCGCCGCATTCTCTGGCGAGCCGACAAAATAGCACAGACTGGAGGCAATTATCGAGTTAGCTTTGCTATTAGCCTAGTGCCTCGCAGTCAAGACCTGGGAACAGAGCCAATTTTGCTGTCAAACATCAAATTTAGCGCCAAAGACTTATATACCGATGATATTATATCTAAGAATTTGGCTAATATTACAACAAATATTGAGCAAGACCGCAAAGCAACTGGTAAGGGTAAGGTTGAGCCTTTAGAGTAATAAAAATAAGGGTAAAATAAAGAATAGTCAGGAGCAGCTTGCTCTTGACTATTTTTTGTAATTATGGTAACATAGTAAATTAAATTAATTAAAACATTAAGACTTTTAGCAATTTGTACTATTTGCAACGCTTGGTCGTTATGCATTTTGTCAGTATATTTTTAGTCTACCAGTCTGATTTTAAAAAATTGAAAATCATATGAAAAAAATTATTTTTTCTTTAGTCATAGCCGCTATGTTAGCTGGCGCTTTAGTTCCAACACCTGGAGCTCAAAGTCGTGTTAAATCATATAGTTCAGGTAATGCAACTTACTACAACGATTTTGTTGTTGTTGGTACCACTAACAGTGGCTTGCTTGAAATATTTAAAATTAATCAATCCGGCAATCTACAAAAATTTGTCAGTCTTAAAGCTTATAACCAACGCTTTGGTACTGAACAGGATTTTTATGATGTAATGTTGCGTGTTGAAAGTGGCCGTCTCTTTGCTTATGCAGTTGATGGACGCTCTCTATATAAATACGACATTAGTGATCTTAACAAAGCTTTACGCGTTAGCGTAGTTGAAGATGCTAGTTGGGATTGGTTTGGTGCTTTAACAAGCATTAATGGAAAAGTTGCTACAGTTGGATCTCGTGGCATCAAAGTTTGGAATAGCAACTTGGCTGTTGTTGATTCTTTCTCAGTAGTCAACAAAGGCAATAGCACAAATAATTACAATATTAGTCCAGCAGGTTCAGATAAATTCCTATTCAATGTTTTTGATAACAAAATTAATATTTTTGATCGTGAAGCCCGCGTTGCTTTAACCACTGTTCCTCTAACTTTTAATTGGGGAAGCGGTTGGTATAAGCGCTCAGTTTATAATGACAAGGTTGATAACTCAGTTTACGTAGTTGATGATGAATCTTTAAAAAAAATTAACTTCAATGGCGAAATTGTAAAAAGTTTCCGCCATACCGGTCCTTTAGGTTATGACGTTCTTCCATCAGCTGATGGTGGTTATGTATATTTCTCTGATGGTATTGGTATTGTTAAATTGCGCAAGAGTGACCTTAGCGTTGCCGCCTATACTTATACAACTGAGTTAGGTGTTGGTAATGGTTGGGCCATGGGATTGCAAACTGTTCAAACTGATAACGGAGAAAAGGTTGTTGTCTTTAACAGCACTTCAATTATTGTTTTGGATTCAAACTTAAAACCAATTAAGAACTCTAATGGTAACGTAGCTTTCGTAGCTGCTACTATTGAAGATTCTTTCCCGGAAATTACCGAAGCCTTATTCTTGGGCGTTGATAAAAACCGAGCAGCCGCTGGTTCTAAAATAATGTTACGCGGTGGTGGTTTTGGTAAAGATGAATCATTGGTGGTTGATTTTGCTGGAACTCAATTTATGGCTGATGCTGGTCCAGACGGTCGTTTTACCAAAGAATTAACAGTTCCTACTTTAAAAGCCGGTGTAAATACTGCTGATATTAAGGTTTCCGGCATGAGCACAGCTTATACTTATAGCATTGGTTTTAGGGTTGAATAAGCCATTATTAAAGCGATTTGCTTTCTATTGACAGAAGAATAGATATGTGGTATTGTAAGAGATTACAATATACCGTATATAAATTATGAAAATTATATTTATTGGACAAAAAGGTCTTCCTTCTTTAAGCGGCGGCGTTGAAAAACACGTTGAAGAGTTAGCTGTACGCTTAGCAGGACGTGGTCATGAAGTTATGGCCTACACCAGACCTCATTATACAGACCCTAAACTTACTGACTATAAAGGCGTTGAGCTTGTTAGTCTGCCAAGTTTAAAGACAAAAAATCTTGATGCTATAAGTCATACTTTTTTAGCTTGTTTAGACTTGTTCCGTCAGAAAGCTGATATCATTCATTTCCATTCAATTGGTCCATCTTCTTTGATTTGGTTAGCTAGAATTATTAAGCCAAGCGCTAAAATTATTTCTACTTTCCATTGTCAGGATTATTATCACCAGAAATGGAACTTCTTTGGTCGTATTTATTTAAAGTTTGGCGAATGGATGTCTTGTCACGCAGCTGATATGACAATTACTGTTTCCGAATCTTTACAAGATTACGCTTTGAAAGCCTATGGTGTAACAACTGATTATATTCCTAACGGAGTACCAGTAGCTGATCTTAAAGAGGCTAATGAAATTACCAAGCTTTGGAATCTAAACAAAGATTCTTATGTCTTAACTGTTTCTCGTTTTGTTCGTCATAAGGGTTTACATTATTTAATCAATGCTTTCCGTAATACTATAACAGACAAGAAATTAGTTATTGTTGGTGAAGGCGCTTTTACTGATGACTATGTTAAAGAATTAAAAGCTTTAGCTAAGGGTGATGATCGCATTATATTTACTGGCGCTCAGCATGGTGATGTCTTGAAAGAATTATTATCTAATGCCTATTTGTTTGTTCAACCATCTGAATCTGAAGGTTTATCAATTGCTTTGCTTGAAGCTATGTCTTATGGCAAAACTGCTCTAGTAAGCGATATTGCTGAGAACAAAGAGGCGATTGCTAAGGCTGGTATTACTTTTCGTTCTAAAGATACAACTGATTTAGCTATTAGACTTAATGAATTGTTACTTGATCCAGCTCGAGTTGCCTTACTAGGCGAACAAGCTAAGCAAAGAGCAATTAGTGAATATAATTGGGAAAACATTGTGTCTGCTACTGAGGAGACTTACGCCGTGGTTATAGCTTCTGCTTTAACTCAGAACTTTAAACGCCGCAGTATTGCTGCCAGACTTTCCATGTTACTTTAAATCTATTTTCTGCCCCGATATAAAATCGGGACAGTGTAATGGATTGAAAGTCCAGTGTTACATCATAAAACGATGTATTGAAAAACAAGTTATTTATTAAAATAATTTTATAAACTAAACAACAAGGAGATAAAATGAAAAGATTCAGAAATCTTTCCATAATGGTTTTTCTGTTAGCCATAATAACAGTTTCGTTGGTGAATATATATGGATGTGGTGACAACGCACCTTTATCGCCAACCAGTATTGAGAATCAGGGCAGCAGCTATCTTTCTTTAAGCTTAAAAGATTCGCTAACCAACACTCAGCTTATAGGCGACTCGGGTTATGTCGGTCAGGTTTTGATTGTAGTTGGTACGATTAACATTCCAAATGCAACTTCAGTTACATGGAGAATTTCATTTGGTAATGGTACAATCTTTAATGGAACTGGATTTACAGCCGTTGGCGGTAATAAATATCTTTCTGCAGGAATCTATAATATCCTTTTAGAGGCCTGGGATCAGAATAATGTTTACTATCACACTAACCCAAAACCTTTTTATGTTTTGGCTTATCAAGGTAATTTATTACCTGTATTTAAGGTGATATCTTCGGTGCCAGTTCCGAACACAAACTTACGAGACTACACTCTTGGTTTCTTAAGAAGAGCGATCGTTGCATGCACACCGACTATACCATTCTTTGCAGATACGCTAAATAATTCTTGGAACATTACTCCTTTCCCTAATCCGGCAGATACGAGTGATGGATATTTGAAGATTGTTAAGCGATTCGCTGACAACGAAATTGATGCATTTACCTTTGGTGGTAGCTACTCAAACGGTTGTTACGCTTGGATAGCTCCTAATTTACCATTTTGGACTTCTGCATATTTTAGGATGTATGGTAATAGTCAAAAACTTTACGCCAGATTTAACGGTGGCGTAGCGTATACTTTGGACAATCCAGCACCCTCTTCGTTGCCGGGCATATTTGGTGATAGCGGAAGCGTTGCCACGACACGCGTAGGGGTTAATTCTACAAGAGATACGATATATGTATATCTTTGTAAGCTAAGAGCTTCTGGAGTTAACAACGCTTATTGCACTGAAAACATTCACGGCATGGGAACTAATCAGGTTGTCTATGATACCCCTGGTTATCCCGACTGGTGGTATATTAAGTTTTCTATTAATGCATTGCCATCAAACACACCTTTTACCTACCGTTATGGTACCTCTAATGGCCTGGCAAACATGTCAATGTCATATATGTGGAATCCCATCAATAGTTGGTTGGAGTTTCTTCCAACGACAATCGGTGATAACTTAAACATATATATTCCGGGACAAAAGAAGACAATTAGTATTAAGTTGCCTAAGTAGCGTAAATCAGTACATTCTAAATCTCGTAATCATACGAGAACACCCCTTATCTAAAATATACATTAGGTAAGGGGTTGTTTTTTTATCCATTCGATTTATGCTAAACTGATTTTATGAATCTATATTTAAACACAGCCAAAAACTCAGTAATTTTAGTCGAGCTCAGAGAAGCTAAAAAGGTCATTATTTCTAAGGAAATAGAGGCTAAGCATCGCCAGGCCGAGAAGCTAATTCCATTAGTCGATTCTTTGCTTAAAGCTAAGAAAAAAAGCTTGTCAGATATTAAAAATATTATTGTAGAAAACAAAGGCGAAGGCTTTACATCGTTAAGAATTGGAGTTACAACTGCCAATGCTTTGGCTTATGCTTTAGGTGCTATTTTGGAAACCCCAAAACAGGGGAGAGTGAAGTTTGCGAAGCCTGAATATGAGCGTCCACCTAGCATAACTTTGAAGAAATAATACTTACTGTGGATAAGCTTTAGGCTCTAGACAAAACAGCTAAAAATCATCTGTGCATAATTGCCCAGATGTTTTATTTTTATTGAGAAAAGCTTAATAAATATTAATTGTTAGAAGCTATGTATTTGTTGATTGACCAGTGTATAAAAATGGTGTAAAATTATAGTGTAAAGGGGAAAAGTGGGGAATTGTGGATAAGTACCCGATTAAGCTTAAATAAATGTTTATTGGTGAATACAACCATAGCTTAGACGACAAGGGAAGATTAGCTATTCCTGCCAAGTTCCGCCAACTTTTGCGGACTGGATCTGTTGTAACCAAAGGGCTAGATGATTGTTTAGTTATTTATCCAAAAAAAGAATGGGATAAATTAGCCGATAAGATTTCTTCTTTGCCATTTAACAAAACTAACGATCGATCTTTAGCCCGTTTTATTTTAGCTGGAGCTTCTGAAGCTGATTTTGATAATCAAGGAAGAATTACCTTGCCAGAACATCTAAGAAAGTTTTGTTCGCTAAACAAGAAAGCCGTGATTGCTGGTTTGTATAATCGTTTAGAAATTTGGAATGAAACAGCTTGGAATTCTTATAAAGCTAAAACTGAAAAACAGAGTAACCAGATTGCTGAAGCTTTGGGAGAGATAAACTAATTTTATAATTTTATAATTTTGTATTTTTTAATTTTTAGTTAATTTTTAATGCTCTAATATAAAAATTAAAAATTCAAGAGTTAATTATAAAATTACAAAATTAAAAATTATAAAATTACAGTAATGTACAACCACATCCCAGTCTTACTTGAAGAAGCGATTGAATATCTTGATCCAAAGCCAGGAGAGCTAATTGCTGATTGTACTTTGGGTGGTGGTGGATATACGAGCGAGATAGCTAAGCGGGTAGGGAAGAATGGTCAGGTGATTGCGATTGACCTGGATGAAACCGCTATTAACAATGCCAAATTAAAGACTGCCCAATTGGGCTTAGACAATATATCGTTTTACCATGCTAATTTTCGAGAGCTTGAAAAAATTATTAAAGAAGACTTTAGCCAAACGTCGAACAGCCGTTTGGCTGGTCTTGTCTTTGATTTGGGTTTATCATCAGCTCAACTCGAAGATAGCTCTAGAGGATTTTCTTTTCAGACGGATGATCCGTTAAACATGGCTTTTGGTTCTTTAATAGATTCACGTCGCACAGAAGAGATTGTTAATACAACACCAGTTTCAGAATTGGCTAGTATTTTAAGGGAGTACGGGGAAGAGCGATTCGCTCTACAGATTGCTCGCTCAATTGCTTTTGTTCGTCGCGATAAACCAATTACTACTACCGGAGAGCTAGTGGCTGCAATTTCTCGAGCAGTGCCAGGCTCATATCGTCGCTCACGTTTGCATTTTGCCACTAGAACTTTTCAGGCCTTGAGAATCGCAACGAACGAAGAGTTAGAAAGTTTGAAAATTTTACTTCATAGTTTAAAAGACATTCTGCCGAGCGGTTCTCGAATCGTGGCGATTTCTTTTCATAGTCTTGAAGATAGAATTGTTAAACAATTTTTTAAAACAGAATCACGTGATTGCATCTGCCCACCAAGTATTCCGCTCTGCGTTTGTGATCACAAAGCTTGGCTAAAGATTTTAACCAAGAAAGCAATTGGCGCATCACCCGAAGAAATTTCTTCTAACCCAAGATCAAGAAGTGCTAAATTGCGAGCCGCTATTACTCTTTAATTATTTTTCAAAATAAAAACAAATAAACTCATATGACCAACGCTCCTCAGGTTCAAAAGTCAATTCTACTTACAAAAATAAATACTTTTTTACTAGTTGCTGTTATTGCTGTCGCTGGAGCACACTTTTTAGTGGTTAATGATTTATCTACCCGCGGCTTTGTCTTTAAGGATTTAAAATCAAAAGCTAACCAGCTATTAACTGATCGTCAGGGCATGGAAACCAGTATTTCATCGATTAGCTCCTATCAAAACATTAATCCTCGAATACAGTCAATGCACTTAGTTGCGGCTGATAATATTCATTATATAAGCTGGGATAAGTACATGGTGGCCCGAAAATAATGAACCGATCAAAATATGATGATACTCGGCCAGCAGCCAAGAGTTAAAAACAAAGAAATTTCTTCCCCTAACCGCGTGGCATTAGTTGCTACGTTGGTTTTTTTATTAGCCCTTGCTTTGATTGGTCGCCTTGCTTATCTGCAAATTATCGATCATGGGCATTATTCATCCTTAGCTGAAGGGCAGCATAATACTTCTTATGAGCTTTTGCCTGATCGCGGCAAGATTTTTATTCAGGAAAACTCTTTAGTAAATAATTCAGGCCTTTATCCAATTGCAATTAACAAAGAGTTTGCTTTGATCTACGCAATTCCTAAAAATATTGAAAATGCAGAAGATACGGCTGACAAGTTATATAAATTTTTCCAGGAAGAAAAAGTTAAACAAGAAGTTGATCTAGCGCTTAAACAAGAGAAAGAAGATGGGTTAAAGAAAGAGTTGGCCATCTTAGATTCTGTTCCAGAAGCTGAAAGAGCGGCAAAAAAAGTAGAAATTGAAGCAGCTTATGCAGCCTTAATGCTCGATCCGGTTTATCTTGATTCTCAAAATCAGAAGAGAGAAGAAATGATAAAATCAAAGCAACATGAATTGACTCAAAAATATTTAGATTCGCTAAATCGAAGTGACTCAATTTATGCTCCATTAGAAAAAAAGATTGACGATGAAAAACTTAAAAGTTTTTATATTTTTATGTCAGGCCGAACTGATTTAACAAACGTTGATTTAGATATTAAAGATGGAAAAATATTAATTAAGAAAGAAGAAAACAAAGAATTAGTTTTGCCAGGTCTGGCTTATTCAATGGCGCCTTATCGATTCTATCCAGAAAATAATATTGGGGCTCATATTTTAGGTTTTGCAAATTATGAAGATGATGAGCAACATGGTCGTTACGGCTTAGAAGGATTTTTTGATAACGAGTTATTTGGTAAGTATGGTAGCGTTACGGCTGAGCGCGGCGCCGGTGGAACTATGATTGTAAACAATCGTCAGTACAATAAAAAAGAAGATGGCTCAAGTTTAGTCTTAACAATTGATCGTAGCGCTCAATTTACGGCTTGTCGTTTGTTGGATGAATCTGTAAAAAAACATCGCGCTGCTGGAGGTAGTGTTATCGTCGTTGATCCGAAAACCGGGGCTATACTTGTAATGTGTTCGGCGCCGGATTTTGATCCTAATAATTATCAAGACGTCGCTAATATAAAAGTTTTTAATAATCCAGCGGTCTTTGCTCAATATGAACCAGGCTCAGTTTTCAAAGCCATTACTATGGCAGCGGCGCTTGATTCTGACAAAGTAACGCCAGATACAACTTATCAAGACAACGGACAGATAATGATTAAAGGTTGGCCAAAACCAATCAAAAACTCTGACTTTGCTACACACGGTGGGCACGGTAAAACTACTATGACAACAGTGTTAGAGCAATCGCTTAATACCGGCGCTATCTTTGCCATGGAACAAGTTGGCCATCAAGACTTTGCTGATTATGTTAAACGTTTCGGTTTTGGTGAAAAAACCGGCATTGAATTAGAAGGGGAGAGTTCAGGCAATATTAAGAGTATTACCGGTTTATTTACTAAAGAAATTGCTGCGGCTACAGCATCCTTTGGTCAAGGTATTACTGTTACACCATTGCAAATGGTAATGTCGTACGCTGCTATTGCCAACGGCGGAAATTTAATGAAACCATATATCGTTAAAGAAGTTATTGCCCCTGATGGTACTCGCCTCACAACACAGCCTTCAATCACTCGTAGGGTCATTTCTGAGCGTACAGCGGCCATTTTATCAGGTATGTTGGTTAATGTAGTGGAAAACGGTCACTCCAAAGGCATGCAGTTTCCAGGCTATTATGTAGCTGGTAAAACCGGTACTGCTCAGGTGGCATCAGAAAATGGTGGTGGATATGGTGGCAAATTAGATCATACCTTTGTTGGCTTTGCGCCAGCTAATAATGCTTCGTTTGTTATATTGACCGAACTGGATAATCCTGCCGCCATGTATGCTGAATCAACGGCTGTGCCTTTGGCTCATGATATCAGTAAATTTTTGATAAATCATTGGCAGATTAAACAAGACCGCCCTATTGAAACTCCTAAGAAAAAATGATAGTATCATTAATCATTTAATATGTTTAAAAGTTTACTACAAAAGATATTAGCCATGTTGGCTCGCAAAGTAATTTTGGCTCGTCAACCAGAAATTATTGGCGTAACCGGCTCTGTCGGAAAAACCAGTACTAAAGAAGCAATCACAAAAGTTTTAGAAAAAAACTTTCAAGTTCGCGGCGCCTATAAAAATTATAATAATGAAATCGGCTTGCCATTGACAGTTCTTGGTGCAGTTTCAGCTGGCAAGAATATATTTGCCTGGTTCAAAATATTTAAGCGTAGTTTTGCCTTAATGAACAAAGAGTCTAAATTAGACTATCCAGAGTTTTTGATTTTAGAAATGGGAATCGATCGACCAAATGATATGGATTATTTGCTTAGTATAATTCGTCCGACTCGCGCGGTTATCACCAAGCTTGGTCAAGCGCATTTAGAATTTTTTAATTCTCTTGATCAACTTCATGCTGAGAAAATGAAATTAGCTCGTGCTTTACCTGAGACAGGTTGGATTATTTATAATTATGATGATGAAAATTTAAGAAACATCGTTAAAACATTACCCCGCCAGTCTCTTGGTTATGGATTTTCAGAAGGTGCTGATGTTATGGCAGAAAATATTTCTACTTCACAAGGTATGATCAACCAGGCTGAAGCAGGTATTTCTTTTAAGATGAAATTAGACGGTTCAAATATTCCAGTCTTCTTGCCTGGCGTGATTGGTCGTCCTCCGATTTATTCAGCTTTAGCCGCCGCGGCTGTGGCTTTAAGCTATGGCTTAAATGGTTTAGAAATATCAGAAGCATTGAAAAATGTTCGCCAGCCAGCTGGTCGCCTACAATTAATCAATGGTAAAAATGGCACCTTAATTATTGATGATACATATAATTCTTCGCCAGACTCAGTTTTAGAAGGTTTAGCTGCTATACCAGAAATTCCTATGGAATTACGTAAAAGAGTTTGGGCAGTATTAGGCGATATGAAAGAATTAGGCGCTTTAAGTGATAAAGGGCATGAAGATGTTGGTAAGGCTGTAGCTAAAAAGGCTGACAGTTTAGTAGCGGTTGGTGAACAAGCCAAAATCATTCTAGATTCCGCTTCAAAAGCTGGCTTGAAAGATGTTTATCATTTTAATAATTCGCTAGAAGCCGCTGACTTTTTAGAGCATGAAATTAAGGCTGGTGATCTATTGTTTATAAAAGGTTCTCAATCAATGCGCATGGAAAAGGTTGTTAAACGCTTAATGAAAGATCAGGCTAGAGCTAGTGAATTGTTAACCAGACAAGGGGAGGAGTGGAGGGATAAATAGGGTGATTTTAGGGTCCGTTGACAAAAATATCAAATAATGTTATTATCAAGCCTATAAAAAGTGTTATTAAAAATTGAAAGGAATTTAAATGAGTTTATCATTTTTATTTGTATTAGCATTAGGAGTGCTAATTGGTAATTGGTTAATCGTTCCTCTGTTCAAAGGAACAAGGCCTTCTAAAGAAAGTTTCATATTCGGAACGCTTGCCGGTATAGTTTCATTTTTGATTGGTTCATTATATATCGCAATAGCTTAAAATATTACGTCATTCAGCCCAACAGTTGAATGACGTTTTTTTATTTTCACAAACTCTACCCCCAACCCCTCCTCGTGCAAAGCACAAGGAGGGGTGACTAGAGATAATACTTTTTCTCTATATTCTTAATATAGTTTGTTAATTTTTTTAGCACAGATAAGATATCATCTTCAATCTCTTTGTTAGTGAGTCTGATAATATCAATATTATAGAGTTTTATAATATGCTCTCTTTTTATATCATAATTTATATTATCTCTTAAATCATGAATTTTTCCATCTACTTCTATGCCTAACTTCAAGGCTGGGCAATAAAAATCTAAAATATATCCAGCCATGACGTATTGTCGTCTAAATCTATAACCAAATATCTTATCTCTATTTATTAATCTCCATAATTTATTTTCAGCTTGAGTTGGATTATTCCTGAATTCACGAGCTAAAATAAGTTTATTTATGTAGGACATGTAAATGATATATTCGATAATAAAAGTCACCCCTCCTTACGCGTTAGCGTGAGGAGGGGTTGGGGGTAGAGTTCGCGACTAAAACCTAAACTAGTTCATCAATCTTTTTCGCCAATTCTCTATCTTTGTCAGTTACGATATTTCCAGCATCATGCGTGGAAAGTTTTATAATGACTTTGTTATAGATGTTAGTCCATTCAGGGTGATGATCTGCTTCGTTGATGACGAGCGCCGCACGTGTCATAAAAGCAAAGGCTTCGTTAAAATCCTTGAAAGTAAATTCTTTGATTAGTTGGTTATTTTTTTCGTGCCACATAGTAGCTAAATTACATATTAAAATATTCTAAAAATTTGTAGATTAAAAACGCTGGCCAAACGATTGCTTTAAGAACGCCGACCACGCCCATCAAGAAAGTAGTTGAATGTTGGATGTAGTAAATAACAGCTCCAATAAAAGCTAAGCCATAAACCCCGCCTAAAAATCCTTGATTGTTTGACATATGTTAAAAATAAATTTGTGTTATTTATTTAATTCCGCTTGATTACTTCTGAATAATCTTGCTTGAGATAATTGGCTTGGCTTCGCAGTTTCATTAAGATTTGGTAAATGTTTCTCAATTTTTTCCCATGCATTTTTTAACTCTTCTAATGACAGTTCAGCTTCACAATCGAACGTGATTGACTGGTCAGAGTTTTCTATCTTTATATCAGGGATGGATAAGTCACTAAAGAAGTCTTTAGAAAGAAATGAGTATTTATCTTCAAAACTAATTTTTTGTCTGTCAATATCAAAACCAGATTCATAGGTGTTATAACCTTTTTGTCTGAGGTTTAAAACAGTTGCTCGAACTTGAGGTTCAATGTTTTCGATGTATGCTCCCATATTCATTTCTTTTTCATTGGCTACTGGATTTGTTTTTCTGCGATTTTCTATTTCTTTATCCATGTTATCTATGGTGGTTTTTCTCAATTTAGCGAAATATTCGAGAAGTCTGAATTTTTCATCAGAAACATTTTTCCCTAGAAATTTTTTTAATCTTAAAATTTCTGTTTTTGATCCAGATTCAAGAATAGTTTGACGTACATCTTCATTATGCAGGTCTTCATTAATTGGTATTTCTGACAATTTATTTTCTTTAAACATATATTTGTAGTTCCAAAGGGGAATTCCGCCTCGCCTTCGCTTCCGCTCAGACTCATTACCCTGTGAGTATAGAATAAATAAAAGCTTTTATTTGATAGTAGTCCCAAGGGGAATCGAACCCCTATTACCAGGATGAGAACCTGGCGTCCTAACCGTTAGACGATGGGACCGTATTATTTTTGTCATCCTAGCGTAAGCTAGGATCCAGGGTTAATAAGTAAAAACACGAATCTACCGACTACTCCTAGGTTCCAGCTTGCGCTGGAATGACAGTATTTTTTAACCTAAAACCGTTCCTATAAAATCATTATAACCTCTTAAGAACTCTTCGGCTGCCATTGGTTTTTTGCCTTCTAACTGCAGCTTTCTAACAATTAAAGAATCGTGTCCGCATTGAACTGCTAAATTGCTGTTATAAATAAATGTTTTACCAGGCTTTTGGCTATTGATTGGAATCATTAAAGCATCAACCTTTAAGATTTTCAATTGTTTGCCAGCTAACCAAGTCCAAGCTGAAGGCCAAGGTGCCATGGCTCTTGTAAAACATTCTA
The DNA here is from genome assembly GCA_026396835.1 of Candidatus Falkowbacteria bacterium. Taxonomy (NCBI): domain Bacteria; phylum Candidatus Falkowiibacteriota; species Candidatus Falkowiibacteriota bacterium. Next base: position 397,238 of record JAPLWA010000004.1, on the reverse strand, counting down.
TTTTTTTAGCGTCTTGAGACCAATCAATTATACCATCTTTTTTCTCAAGGCGACCAACATAATTTGCTAAACTATTATCTTGCTCAACAGCTTTAATGTCACCACTAAAATAACTAACAATTGTATCTGGTAAAATTTCGGCGCCTAAAGACGATAGTGTCTCACCCAAAGTTTCGGCAGTTTCTTCAGCGCTTAGCTTAACACTTCTTTGTCTAAGAATTGGACCAGTATCAAGTGTTTTATCCATTAACATTATTGTAACGCCGCTGTCTGTTTCATTGTTTAAAATTGGAGCTTGTAAAACACTGGCTCCGCGGTATTTTGGCAATAATGAACCATGCACATTAATACAACCAAATTTAGGTAAACTTAAAACTGACTCAGGAATAATTTGCGCATAAGCTACAACTACAATCGCATCAAGTTCCATGGCGCGAAGCTCATCAACAATTTGTGATATTTTTTGTGGTTGGAAAACTGTAATTTTATTAGCCTCGGCTACAACTTTAACTGGTGTTGGTGTAAATTCCATACTTCTACCTGATGGCATATCAGGTTGGCTAATAACCGCTTTGATTTCAAAACGTGAATCATTTAATAAAGCCGTCAAACAGGGGACGGCAAATTTTGGAGTTCCAACAAAAGCTAGTTTATATTTACTCATACGTTTTCAGCTTCAACCTTATGTATATTTTTAGCTTTATCAATAAAAAGAATACCATCTAGATGATCAATTTCATGTTGAATAACTCGTGCCATTAAACCACTAGCATCAATTGTTCTTTTCTTTCCACTAATATCAATAAATGAACAGCGAATTTTCTTATAACGTTTAAGGTCCCCGAAAGTTTCTGGAACTGACAAACAACCTTCTTCGCCCCAAACTTTAATTAATGATTTCTTCTCTATAACTGGATTGAACATGGCTTGTGTGCCATCTTCGCTATTAACAATGATTAATCTAATGTTTTTGCCTACCTGAACGGCAGCTAGACCAACTCCGTCATAAACCAGCATTGCTTCAGCCATATCTTTGGCAAAATCAACAAAAGTAGAGATTTCACTTGGATTAATCTCTTTAGAGCGCTGTCTAAGGCGCGGATCTGGATTTATAACTAGGGCTAGGTTTGTTGTCATATTTTCCTTAATATACATTAAATTGCCAAAAAAATCAAGCTAGCGGTTGACTCTTTTACATGCTAGAATAGCTCTTATATGGAAGAAAATGAAGTTAAAAAAGAAGAACCAGTCTCATTCGGTGACATCTTAAAAACTAAGACTGCCGGAAAAAAACCACCAGCTTACGCTTGGCAGGATTTAGCTTTGCGCATTCAGAAAGAATTACGCATTCCGCCTTTTAAGCGCAGTTCTATTTTCAAAGCGTGCCGTGATTATCCGCGCTCAGTAATCGAACGTTGTTTAGCTGATACTAAAGAACTTTGTAAGAGCGGAGAACAGTGGCGTTATTTTTTTAAGACTTTGGCGACAAGTCACCAGACTGAGAATACTGAATCATTGCATGACCAACCCCAAAAGGAAATTCATAAGACAAAAGACGAGGTTCAAGACCAACGTCATTAAGTAAGCCAACAAATAAAGCCAGTGTTGCTAAATCTTCGCAAGCAACCTCTTCACTAATGGCTGATAATTCAATTAAAGTTGCTTCATCTTTTTCTTTCAGAGCTTCGATTATTTTTTGATCAAATTTTTTGCCCTTGGCTGAATAGCCAGTGGGCGATTTTTTATTTAGGCGATGTGACAAATCAGCTGAAGCAATAATAGCAATTCTTGATTGATCATTAATAATCGTTGCCTGCATGTCTTTGCCTGTTTTTATAATTTCTTCAATGCCAATAGCATTATCAACTGTTAAAGGTACAATTGATTCACGAAAATTATTACTTAATAGATAAAGCGGGATCGCTGTTCCATAATCAAGTCCGGTTTCTGTTGTTAACATGATATTATGTTTTTCTTCTAAATTTTCTCTTAGTCTGCCGGCTAGAGCAATATCACCGTTAAAATCCCAGCGCGTAACCAAATCACCAAATATTTCTAGATTAGCTTTGAAGTTAGGAGCAATATTAATACTTATTCCATTGGGAAAAACTTGTCCTTTAGAACTTATAACAATAACTGAGTCTACTTTGTTAGCTTCTAATTCTTTGAGCAAACCCGCACCAGCATCAATTGTAGCTTTAAATTGAGCAGTGTGTTCTTTGCCAATATTTGGAACTAGAAGAGGACTATGGGGCATGACTGCCGCAAATACAAGTGCCATATTATTCTAAGATAATTGGATCGCCGTCAGCGTGTAGTGATAATAATTTATCTGATACCGTGATAACGTTAGTCCATTTATAACCTAATTTAATGAATGCTTCAGCTGACCAAACAGCTCGTTTTAAGCCATTTTCTATAATATAGATTGCGGGTGAGTTTTTAGTTTTAACAATATCACCATCTGTTAACCTGATTGGATCAATCGTTTGATAGTTTGCTAATTCAGCTGTTGTTGTGCGAATAATCTTTTTGCCTTTAAACTTAGTCTTTAGCAAAACAGCGTCCCAGAGCGGAGATTTGGTTCCTTCGCTAATCCAATAGATTCCACCAGTTTTTTTGTCTTGCAATAAGGCGCCGGTTGGATAGTTAGAAGCAGCGGTTAAAGGTGTACTTTCTGTGTAGGAAGCTAAATCAGCGTCGGCAGCTTGAATAATTTCAGCGGCGTTAAAGCCTAGTTTCTTAAATGCATCTGGGCTAAGAATTCTTCGTTTGTTGTTATCAACTAATAGATAGATACGTCCATTTGGAACTCTAACAATAGAGTATTGAGCAAATTTTATAGTTTCACCAGTTGGATATTTATCAAGGTCAGCTAAGCTAACGATTTGAATACGAGAAACATCGAAGCGTGACGCTAGGACGCCAATGTTAGAAAAAGCTCTTTTTTGTCCATCTTGAATTAACCAAATATTTTTATCACCCTTGGCTTGCAGTAAAGATCCGTTTAAGTATTCGCGAGTAAAATAACGTTGCCAAATTTTCCAGAAATTAAAATTACCATTATAAACATGCGGTGTGTAATTATATAAAGCTGCTGTCGCTTGGTTTACAATTGTGACAACCATTGGGTCACGCCCAGTATTAGCAATTGTATAAGTTTGTCCAGCCACGAAATGATAATATTGAGGATTGTCCATGTAGTCACGAAACTGTAATGACGCACTATTTATTTGTTTCCAGAATCCTTTCCAACGATCATTACAACCGCCACTATCAGGACAGCCGTAACCAGTTGCTCGATCAAGCTGGCCTTGAGAAGGGGATTTGTCTTCAATTAAACTTTGTTCTTTTTGTAAAAGCACGATAATGAATTTTGGATTTACGTGGTTATTTCTAGCACGATCATAAATTGCTTGCGCTGCAGTCATGGTTAAACCATCAGGATTAACAACCGGATAAGTTGCTAAAAAGCCACCTTGGGCAACAAGGAGGTTTTGAATTTCTTCTTGAGTCATTGATTGATCGTCAAGAATTTCTTGGTCACCAATTATATAACCGGGGTTGAATTCAGCCCTAGCGATTGGCGAGAAGATTAAGAAGGCGGTTAAAGCTATTATTCCTGTAAAAGCGTGTTTAAAATATGTCATTTATCTATTATATAATTATGAATATTAGTTTTAATAGTATACAGTAAAAGGGTTCATTTATCAATATTTCATCGTATTTAATTTTATGGTCTGAGTGTTGACACATGGCCGATAAACATGATTTAATAGGCTATTAATAGATCTTTGAAAAAATCATTTATATAGGCTAATTGCTAAGCACGTTTATTTAAGCGAATTTAGCAATTAACCTATTTTAAATTAAATATTATTAAAGTCATGGAAATTGTTAAACTAATTAACTTAAATGGAGCAAAAGATACGTTAACAAGACTGTTTAATTTTGCTGCTAAAAAGGCCCTCGAGGAACTAAAAAAGGCGATGAAGGACCTCATTGATAAAAAGCTTGTCACTATAAATATGTGTGGCGCAGCTGATTATTGCGAAGATTTGTATATATTTTCGGTCTCAAGTTTGCGGACCGGCAAAAGTATCTATATTCATATTAAAGACAACGGTAAGCTTGATCTGGTATATGAATTTAGAGGTGGTAAAGAACGTATGTGTCACGCAATCGATACCATCGATAAAAAGTTTCTTAATCCAAGAATGAAAGTAGTTTGTAAGTATGATTTAGAGCTTGAAAGTTTTTGGGCTACTGAATTAGAAGCAGTCAAGGATTATTTTACATCGAGAAGAATCCCGGTTAAGAAACATCATAAGGATAGTTTTACTACGAAAATGAGTTCATTTAAGGTCTCAGAAAAACTGGATCAGCAACTGAAGATTTTTACTGAAGGCGGTAAGAAATGGTTTTATGTCAAACTGTTTATGAACAGAGGTGTTAATCTTTGGGAATATTTTCATCATTACGTCACAGACAAGGAGATTCTAAAAATAGTGTCCAGTCCTGGTTACAAGAGTGATCGTAAAAAGGATGGAATAGAAATATTCGAGCTCGGTGATGGAAGAGAAAAGAACAGAAAGGATTTACTTAAAAAAGTTTTTGAAAAATAAATTAAGGAGTAGTTTTGGTAAAGCGATATAAAACACCTTATGTTCTTGGGCTATTAGACGGCTTAAGTCAAGATAAGAAAGAAGAAGCAAAAATTTTGTATATTACTGCTGCTGATATCTGTAAAACCATGCTAGGAGAACGAGCTTATCTTCCACATGAGCAATTAGACTGGCAGTCAGCCTTAACGTCTAAAGAAATTTATCAATACGAAAGCGATAGAATTCGTTATACTACTTCGCTTGTGATTGCGGTTGATTTTACGTTTTCATGGGAAGGTGGAGCCATACTTCAATTAGCCAACGATGCTAAGGTTCCAATCATCTTAATGTTACAGTACAATGCAGGTATACCACGATATATTAATGGTATGAATATATTCTATAGTTTTAATTTCAGTAAATATTCTGATTTTAGATATGCACTTTCCAATGCATTAGAAAGAATAAGACATTGTCTTAAGTAATAAAACACCCCGCGCAAAGCAATAAGCTTTTCGTGGGGTTGATTTTATTTAAGCTAATTGTCTGAACCACAGATTGCGCTGATGAAAAAGATAAACACTGATAGTTTTGCAAAGTATCAGTGTTTTATCTGAAAATCTGTGGTATCTGTGGTTCTGACTTTATTTTACCGACAATGAAATATTATTCTTTAAATCAAGCGTAATATTTACTTTGTCGCCATGCTTAACTTGTCCGCCAACAATCTTAGAAGCTAATTCATTTAGAATCATATTCTGAATAATACGCTTTAGAGGACGAGCGCCAAAAGTTTGATCAAAACTTTTATCTGCCAACAGTTGCTTAACATTTTTGGCGATTTTAATCTTAATGTCTTGGTTTCTTAGTCTGGTTTCAACTTTAGCTAATTCAAGATCAACAATATGAGCTAAGTCTTCTTTTAATAAACTCTTAAAGACAACGATTTCATCAATACGGTTTAAGAATTCTAGCTTAAAGTGTTGACGCAAAATTTTATCAATCTTTTCCTTCATTTCAGTTTGTTGAACAGTTTTTACTTTTTCGGCATCTGAGTGATCTGAGAAACCAATTGAGTATTGGCGAATAACTTCATTACCAAGATTTGAAGTCATGATAACAATTGTATTCTTAAAGTTAACCACGCGGCCTTTAGCATCAGTTAAACGTCCGTCATCTAAGATCTGTAATAAGACATTGAAAACTTCTGGATGAGCTTTCTCAATTTCATCAAATAAAATTACGCTATAAGGTTTTCGTCTCACGCGATCAGTTAATTGTCCGCCTTCTTCATAACCAACATAGCCAGGAGGGGAGCCAATCATTTTGCTGACGCTATGCTTTTCCATATATTCGCTCATGTCTAATCTAATTAAAGAATTTTCATCATTAAACATGAACTCAGCTAAAGCTTTAGCTAATTCAGTTTTACCAACACCAGTCGGACCAACAAAAAGGAAAGAGCCCATAGGTTTTTTCTCTTCATTAATTCCTACGCGTGAGCGTCTAATAGCATGAGCTACACCTGAAATAGCATCGCTTTGACCAACAACACGAGTGCTCAAATCTGCTTCAGCGCGAGCGAGTTTTTTAACTTCTGATTCAAGCATCTTAGCGACCGGAATTCCAGTCCAACGCGCCACAACGCGAGCAATATCTTCTTCATCAATTTCTTCTTTTAAGATTCTTTTGCCAGTGTTGTTAAGGCGATTTAATTCGGTTTCTTCTTTTTTAATTTTCTTTTCTAAATCAGGAATTCCAGCATAGCGAATTTCTGCCACTTTAGTTAAATCGTCGCCGCGGCGTTCTGTCGTCTCAGCCTCTGCTTTAAGTTCGTCTATTTTATTCTTGTAGGAACGAATACGACCAATAATATTTTTCTCATTTTGCCAACGTGATTCAAGTTGAGCTGCTTTTTCTTTCAAATCTGACAAATCCTTGCTAGCTAGTTTCAGTTTGGCATCATTGCGTTTATCACGAATTAAATTGGCTTTAGTAATCTCTAGGCGACGGATTTCTTTGTTTAATAAATCAAGCTCTTCTGGTGAAGAATCAATCGACATACGTAGAGCAGAAGTTGCTTCATCCATTAAATCAATGGCTTTATCAGGTAAAAATCGATCACTGATATAGCGTGAAGAAAGTTTAACCGCGGCGACAATCGCCTCATCAGCAATTTTAACGCCGTGATGTAATTCATACTTATTTTTAATACCACGCAAAATTGAAATTGCATCATCTTCATCAGGTTCGCTAACGAAAACTGGCTGGAAACGTCGTTCTAAAGCTGTATCTTTTTCAATATATTTTTGATATTCCTTAGTGGTGGTTGCGCCAATAGCACGCATTGTGCCGCGAGCTAAAGCTGGCTTTAACATGTTCGCCGCGTCAGCCGAACCATCAGCCGAACCCATACCAACAATTGTATGTAACTCATCGATAAATAAGATTAATCTACCTTCATTAGCTTCAACTTCTTTGATTAAAGCTTTTAGACGATCTTCGAATTCACCACGGAATTTAGCTCCAGCAATTAAAGCTCCGAGATCTAAGGAAATCAATTCTCTATTTTTTAAACTTTCTGGTACATCACCAGCCACAATCTTTTGAGCTAAGCCCTCAATAATAGCCGTTTTACCAGTACCGGCTTCACCCAAAAGAACTGGGTTGTTCTTTAAGCGGCGAGATAGAATTTGCATGACACGCTTAATTTCTTCGTCACGACCAATAACAGGATCAAGTTTATTTTCTCGAGCCATGGTTGTTAAATTGGTAGTGTATTTTTCAATAACTCTAAAACGAGTTTCTGGTTCTTGGCTATCAACTCGTTTATTGCCTCGCAAGGTTTTAATAGCTTCTAAAAGATTTTTTCTTAACAAACCGTGGCTAGTAAGAATTTTTTGAACATCTGATTTAGTTTCTAAGATGGCTAGCAAAATATGTTCAGTTGAAACAAATTCGTCTTCCATTTGCTTAGCTTCTTTAACAGAGCGTTCAATAATCGTTGCCATCTCAGTTGTGCCTTGAACCATGCCGATATTGGCGGTGACTTCAATCTTTGGTAATTTTTCAATTTCAACCTCAATGCGTTCGCGTAGGTTGTCAGTGTTGATATTTAAACTATCAAGTAGGGGGCGAACTAAGCCTTCAGTTTGTTCTAATAAAGACAAAAGCATGTGTGAAGCATTTATATATTGTTGGCCATATTCCTGTGCAATGACTTGAGCATTAATGATGGCTTCTTGTGATTTATGTGTAAATTTGTCGAGCATAGTAATAGTTGTAAATTTTGAATAACTTAGCAGTCATACTGCTAGATTGCTAATTTAATATACAATATCTAGCCTTTTTGTGTCAACATTGCCTTATAAGTATGCCTAAAGTATAATTAAATTAAGCAATAATACGCTGATTTTAATTCTACGGCTGTTATGAAAAAGATCCATATTCTCGGAGTCACAATTGATATTTTAAGCTCTTCAGAGCTAAAACGCTCGATTTTGCAACTACTTAATCGTCGCCGCGGCCATATTGTCACTCCTAATCCAGAATTTCTTCTCCTGGCTCAAGATAACCAGGAATTTTTTTCCGTACTCAATCGGGCTGATTTGTCTATTCCGGACGGCATTGGCTTAAAGTTTGCTGGCTGGTTGAAGGGCGTTAATATCCACCGTTATGCTGGTTCTAATTTAGTTAAGTTCCTTTTAAGCCTAGCTAATCAAAAACATTTACGCGTGGCGGTTATAAATCGACAAGATGGTTTGTCGAATGACGAAGATATTAATCAAGCTTTAAGAAAACAGTTTCCTCATCTTAAATTTTTGGTTTGTTCAATTGATCGTGAATATCAGAAATATGATGTCTTGTATTTAAGAGCTTTTAAGCCTGATGTTGTGTTTGTTACTTTAGGTGCTCCTTGGCAAGATAATTTTATTCGCAAACATCTTTTGCGTGATATTCCTCGTCTTGGCATTGCTATGGGAGTTGGTGGTAGCTTTGATTTTATAACAGGTAAAATAAAACGAGCACCAAAAGTTTTTCAGGCGCTGGGCATAGAGTGGTTATGGCGATTAATAATGCAACCGTGGCGCTGGAAAAGGATTTTTAACGCCGTGGTAGTTTTTACTTTTACAGTTTTGGCTTGGCAGATTCGTCGTTTTCAATTTCGTCCCAATGTTGTAACCTTAATAATTAATCAATTTGATGAAGTTTTAATTTTGAATCGTTTAGGTAAGAGTGATTATTGGGGTTTGCCTCAAGGCGGAATTGACGCTGGAGAAAAAGCTGCTAAAGCAGCTGAACGAGAAGCCTTTGAAGAAACCGGGCTTAAAAATTTACAAATTATTGGTCGCTTTGATAGTCTTGTTTCCTACGTTTGGCCAAAGCATTATACAAACAGAGGCTATAAAGGCCAAAGGCAGACTTTATTTATTATGCGGTATTATGGAGAACGCAATGCGGTTAAGCTTGATAAATATGAACACAAAGCTTACAAATGGGTTAATATCAAAGATCTAATTCGTTCGGTTAGTCCAATCCATAAAACTAACTATGAGTTATTTTTAAAAAAATATTGGGAAATAATTTATAATCATGAAAAAACTAAAACAGTTAAGGAAAAATAATAAATATCGAATTGTTTTAAGTGGTGGTGGAACCGGTGGTTCAGTTACACCATTATTAGCTGTGGCTGATGAGTTAATTGCTCATTATGATCAAGATGTTTCAATGCTCTGGATTGGTACTGCGCAAGGCGTTGAAAGAACCATGGTTGCTAATTATCCTTTTGAATATCGTAATATTTTAGCTGCTAAATGGCGTCGCTATTTTTCTGTTCGTAATATTACTGATTTATTTAACCTAACCATTAGTTTTTTTCAATCATTGTTTATTCTAGCCGCTTATAGACCGCAAATAATTATTACTGCTGGTAGTTTCGTTTCTGTGCCAGTGGCTTATGCGGCTTGGTTTTTCAAGATTCCAGTTTTAGTTCATCAGCAAGATATTAGACCAGGACTCGCTAATAAACTAATGGCGCCAGTTGCCAAAATTATTACCGTAGCTTTTGAAAAGAGCTTACTCGATTATAAAAAGAAATCTATTTGGATTGGAAATCCGATTCGAAAAGAGTTTAAAGATTATGAAAATATTAATCAGGTTAAACCAGTCGGTGATTTGCCAACAGTTTTAGTTTTAGGTGGTGGAACTGGCTCAGAATCAATTAATAATTTAATCGTTGAGTCACTTGATGATTTAACTAAAATTGCTAAAGTTGTGCATGTTACTGGCAAACATAATGAAAAGCCATTATTGAATCGAGAAAAAGTAGATAACTATTATTTTTATGATTTGCTTGGCACGGCTCACATTGCTCGTTCAATCAGTGAAGCTGATTTAGTTATAACTCGCGCTGGATTAGGAACTTTATCTGAACTGTCATTTTTAGCAAAGCCAACTATTATTATTCCAATTCCAAATTCACACCAAGAAGATAATGCTAAATATTTTAAGGATTGCGGCGCCGCCCTCGTGCTCGATCAAACAAAATTAGACTCTAAACAACTGGTTAAAGAAATTAGTAATTTATTAGCTGAAAAAGAATTGATGCTAGCTTTTTCCAATGCTATGGCTAAAGCCATGAAGCGAAATGCCAATGCTAGCTTAGTTCATATCATTGACAGAATGCTTAAATAGTGATATTTTATTATATCTGGTCCGACAGTAATCGGAAGAAAAAACAAAAAAATGTGGTCCGGCACAAAACCGGAAGAAAGTGAGTTATTTAAAAATGAAAGAATTAAGAGAATTACCTTACAACATAAATCCAAGATTTAGTTTGGATTTAGCGTCAAAATTGACAGAAAAGATTTCAGAAGCATTTAGCAGCAATCAACCTTTTGATATAGTGGTATTGTCTGCCATGTTAGAGGCAAGTACAAACCAAAAGATAGAGTTGGTTAAAAAAGTTTTTGGTATCAACCCATATCCGATAATCCCTTCACTGGATAAAAAATTTGAAGCATCGAGATACGAGTTTGATGTTTACGTTGACGGCATTTATAAACATGAAAATACCCTAGGACGTTATCGGTCGGTTTACCCAGAGCTTTTTAGCAAGTCTGGAGAGAGTAGTGCTATTACAGATAGTATCTATAGCAAAAAGGTTGATAAACTTTTGCCCAGGAAAATGTATAGAGTTAGATTATTTAAGATAATCACTAGATATACAAACTTCTATGAGATTTTTCATTTTTTAGAAAATCAAAAAAGCATGATTGTTGGACCACAAGGTTTATGTCAATTGTATGCTATGTGTAAGCATAAACTACCAAATGATATACATATTGCCGCCCCTCATGTATTTGATAATTCAGAGAGTAGTGGTGTAGCATTGTTGCATACTAAGATCAATGATAAATATTTATATCTTAAAGATTATGCTAACGGCGCTGCTTCAGCATTTAAACTAAAAAATTTCTACGTAATAGCTTGTTATCAGAAATAGCTATTAATAATATTAAGCCCCGAGACACTTTTGTGTTTTAGGGCTTTTTTTGTTAGGCTAAAGCTATGGATTTCTCAAAAATCAAGAAAATATACATGATTGGCATCAAAGGAGTTGGCATGACAATGCTAGCTGAGTTTTTGGCGCACGAAGGTTTTTCTGTGTCTGGTACTGATACCAGTGAAACTTTTATGACTGACGCAGTCCTCGAACGAGCGAGAATAAAAGTTAACCAAGGTTTTTCAGTTGAACATTTAGCTCGTGATTTTGATTTGATTATTTATTCAACAGCTTATAACGAAACTAATAATGAAGAATTAAAATTGGCTAAAGAGAAAAAAATAAAGTTAGTTACTTTTGCTGAAGCCTTGGGCGCGATTTTTAATTTGCGTCACGGTATAGCCGTGGCTGGTTCACACGGCAAAACAACTACTACCGCGTGGCTCGGGTTTGTTTTGGAAAAAACTGGTTTAGAACCAAATGTTATGGTTGGTGCACAAGTGCCACAGTTTAATGGCGCTGGCTTAACCGGCAAATCAAATTATTTAGTTATCGAAGCTGATGAGTATCAAAATAAATTACAGTACTTTAATCCTAGAATGATTTTGTTAAATAACATTGATTATGATCATCCTGATTTTTATCCAACAGAAGAAAGCTATGAAAATGCTTTTGCCGAGTTTATAAAAAAATTACCAAAGTCAGGAACTTTAATTGCTAATTTTGATGATAAGATTGTTAAGCGTTTAGCTAAAACAAATTGCCAAGCTAAGGTTATTAGTTATGGTACTTCAGCTGATGCCATGTATTCTGCTTCAGAAATTGTCTGGAACAATCAAAAGCAATATTTTAAAGTTAGATTAAAAGATGAAGAAGGCGAATCTGATTTAGGTACTTTTGCTACGCTTCTGCCCGGCAAGCACAGTGTTTTAAACGCCTTAGCCGTGATTGCAGCGAGCATTGAACTAGGCGCTGAACTTCATTTAATTAGACGCGCTTTAGAAGAGTTTACCGGTACGGCTAGACGTTTACAGATTTTAGGTGAATTCAAAGGCGCAATTTTAGTTGATGATTACGCTCATCATCCAACAGAAATTCAAGCCACAATGCAAGCCGCTAAGCAGAAATGGCCCAATAAAAATATTCGAGTAATTTTTCATCCCCATACATTTTCAAGAACCGAAAGTTTCTTAGCTGATTTTGCTAAGAGTTTTAAGAAAGCTAATGAAGTTGTGGTGTTGCCGATTTATTCTTCAGCCCGAGAAAAAGATGGAACTATAACTAACGAGGGCGTCGCTGCGGCAATTAAAACTAATTCTACTGATAAACAAAAAATAATGACTGTTAATTCTTTAGTTGAGGCGGAAAATTATCTTCGCGATACAGCGACTGAGAAAGATGTAATTATTTTAATGGGTGCAGGGGATGTGTTTAGAATTGGAGAAAAATTAATTTCTTAATCTATATGTTGAATAGTGAAGATTTTAAAAAAGAAAAAATCGACTATAACGAACGATTCTCTGGTATTTTAGGGTCTGATTATAATTTGTTTGAAAAATCAGTTCCATGGCACGAAGAACTTCAAAATACAATAAAGGAAACTATTTCCAATTATTGTTCTTTGAATGATGAAGCAAAGGAATTTAAAGCTATAGACGCTGGTTGCGGAACAGGCATTACTACAATTAGGATTTTAGACGCAGATAAAAGGATTAAGGTTATTGCTATTGATAACGAAGAAAAAACATTAAAGCAAGCAGAAGAAGCATTGAAAGATAAAGTAGATAGAATTGACTTTATAAAAGACGATCTATTATCTGCTTTAGAAAAAGTTGAAGATGGCTCAGCAAATATTTTTGCTTCAGCTTATGTTATTCATAATTTGCCAATAGGGTATAGAGAGAAATTTTTTAAAGAAATAGCTAGAGTCCTTAAGTCTGGCGGCTTATTTATAAACGCCGACAAATACGCTAGAGATGATGAAAGCCAACAGAAGGAAGATCTTGAAGAGCAGATTAAAGATTTTAATATTTATGACAAAATTAATCGACCTGATATAAAAGAAGAGTGGACAAAGCATTATCATGAAGATGAAAAAATACAGATCAAGGAAGGCGAACAAAAGGCTATTCTTAAAGAATTGGGATTTGATAATGTTAAAACAATTTTTAGAAAAAGAATGGAGGCTATCATATTAGCCACTAAGAAATAATATTAAGTATTTTATGATAGAAGACAAACTACAAACCAATTATCCTTTAGCGCCACTATCAACTTTTAAGATTGGTGGAGCAGCTGAATATTTTATAACTGTTAGTGAAAAGAACGACGCCGAAGATGCTTGGTTTTGGGCTAAAGAAAATAATTTGCCCGTTACCTTGTTAGGTGGTGGTAGTAATATTTTAGTATCTGATCAGGGAGTTAAAGGTTTAGTCATAAAATTGAATAACACAGAAGTAAAAGTAGATGCCACGAATATTATTTGTGGTGCTAGTGCCAATGTTTGGGATGTCGCGCAATTGGCAGTTGATAATAATTTGTCTGGCATGGAATGGGCGATTGGTATTCCGGGTTCAATTGGCGGCGCCGTTCGTGGTAACGCAGGAGCCCACGGCGGTTCTTTTGATAAAATCGTTAAATTAGTTAGAGCTTTTGATTCTGAAAAAAATGAGTGGCAAGAATTTACAAATGAAGAATGTGGTTTTGAATATCGTCACAGTTATTTTAAGCAAGAACCTCATTTTATAATTTGGCAGACCACTTTGTCTTTAACGCCAGGTAATAAAGAAGTTATTACCGAAGCCGTAGATAACTACAGAAAGTATCGTCAGGATTGTCAGCCTAAAGAACCAAGCGCCGGTTGTATTTTTAAAAATCTTTTTATTAGCGATATTGAAATAGCTAATAAAGAATTAGCCGAACAAATTAAACAAGCTGATAAGGTTAGAGGTGGTAAAGTCGGAGCTGGTTACTTAATCGAGCTTCTAAAATTAAAAGGTTTTAGTAGCGGAGGAGCAGCCATAAGCGAGCAACACGCTAATTTTATAGTCAACAAGAATGGAGCTAAAGCTGATGACGTACTAGCTATAATCAATAAAGTTAAGCAGGATGTTAAAAAAACCTTTAATATTGAGCTAAAAGAGGAGGTACAGTACCTTGGTTTTTGATTGACAATTTCTTAGGTTTAATCTATAATAGGAATATACATACTTTTCCTACTTTTAGGAATTGTATAACCCTATCTCGCCCTCATCTACGATTCGGGCACCCTTCCCCTTCTTAATAAAAAGGGGAAGGGATGGGGAAGGGGTTAATTAATAAATATGCAAAAAAAATATTGTCATCATCATAAGTTTTTTGGTACAACTACTATGGGCGAAAAAGGCCAAGTAGTTATTCCTTCTGAGGCTCGTACTGATATGGACCTTAGAAAAGGTGAAAAGCTTATGGTCTTTAGCCCCGGAGATGGAATGATTGTTTTGTCGAAACTTTCAAATTTTGAAGAATTTGCCTCTCACTTATCTGAGCAACTTTCAGTTATGCGTAAGGTGGTTGGTAAAGCAAAAAACCAGCCTACGCTAAAGCTACGGCTTGGTAAATAAATAATAATATGACAAAGAAAAAAATTATAATTATATCTATCATCGTCGTTGTTGTAGCGGCTGGAGCTTGGTATCTCTTTGCTCCAAAAACAGCCAAAATTGAATATACAACCGCTGATGTTACTAAAGGAACTTTACTACAAACCGTCAGTGAAACTGGAACTATAACTCCGGCTAAAGAAATTGAATTAAATTTTCTTAGTTCAGGTCAGTTAGCTAAAGTAAATGTAAAAGTTGGTGATCAAGTGGTTCCGGATCAAGTCTTAGGTGAAGTTGATTTTTCTAATCTGTCTATTCGACAACAAGAAGCCATGGCGAGCGTAAATGTGTCTAATGCTAATGTTAGACAAGCTCAGTCTGCTTTTGATTCTGCCCGTCGTGAATATGATAAGTTGTCAGCTTCTTTATCCGAGAATGTAAAACAAGCAGAAAAAACTTTGCATGACCTTAGTGATACTGGACCAAGCACTGTTACTACATATGAACAAGCTATAAGCACCGCTGATTCGAATCTTGCCAGTACAAAGTCAACCTATCAAAGAATAGTTGATAATAAGTTTGATTCTTTGCAGTCAACAATTGATAATAAATTATCGAGTGCTAATACTGCCCTTGATTCAGTCTATCGCGTTCTTAACGATGATAATCTTAAGCCAACGCTTAGCGTAAAAAATAGTGGTGTCTTAAATCAAACTAGAAATAGTTATACAGCAGCCAAAGAGTCTGTTACTCGAGCTAATGCCGCTCTGACAGTTGAAAAAAATAGTCGCAGTCTAGAAAACTTAAACTCTGCTAATATTGCCACCCAGTCCGCCTTAGCTGATGTTTTTTCAGCTTGCAACTTAGCTTTTAGTGCTTTAGAAAATACTATTACTTCCTCAACTTTAAGTCAGGCTCAGTTAGACGCTTTTAAAGCTAGCATTGAAGGTCAGATAAATTCTGTCTCAATTTCTATTACTGCATTACAGTCAGCTGATCAGGCTTTAGATGATGCTAAATTATCTTATGATACTAATGTTTTATCAGCCACGCAAAGTGTTAGCCAGGCAAGAGCTTCTTATGATAATGCATTGATTGCGGCGCGAAACGCGGTTAATACCTCAAAAGTAAATCGTGATCAGCAATTAAGCTCAGCCCAGACTAGAATTGATAATGCTCAATCTAATCTTGGTGTCGCTAGCGCACAAGTTGGGCAAGCTAGCGCAAACTTAGCTTTAGTCGCTAATCAAATTTCAGACAATGTTTTGAAATCACCAATTAAAGGAATTATTACTAAAGTAAATTATGATGTTGGTGAACAGGTTACGCCTGCTAAAGCTTTCTTGTCAGTACTTACAGAAAATAATTATCAAATTGAAGTTGATATTTCAGAAACTGATATTGATAAAGTTAAACTTAACAATACTGCCGAAATTACTTTAGACGCCTTAGGCCCCGATGTTAAATTTGAAGGTAAAGTATATTTTGTTGAGCCAGCCGCTACTATTATTCAGGGTGTAACTTACTACAAAGTTAAAGTTAGTTTTGATCCAGCTGGCAAAGGTGATGTTAAACCAGGTATGACCGCTAGCGCAATTATCATGACGAATAAGAAAGAAAATATTTTGATTATGCCAGCTCGTGCCGTGATTGAAAAAAATGGTAAAAATATTGTTAGAATTTTAGAAAACAATGTTGTGCGCGAAGCTGATGTTGCAGTTGGTTTGTCTGGAGACAATGGTATGGTTGAAGTTACTTCCGGAGTAAAAGAAGGCGATAAAGTTGTTACTTTTGTAAAAGACAGTAGCAAAAAGTAATTTTATGTTGATTGAAGCGAAAGACTTAAAAAAAGATTATATAAACGAAGAGGTTGTGACTAAAGTGTTACATGGCCTCTCTTTCACTATTGCAGAAGGAGAATTTGTTTCTATAATGGGCCCATCTGGTTCTGGTAAATCAACTCTTATGCACATCCTTGGTTTTTTGGACCGTGCAACTGGCGGTAGCTATAAATTTGTTAACCGCGACGTTACTTCTTTAAGTGACGATGAATTAGCGAGTTTGCGTAATGAAAAAATTGGTTTTATTTTTCAATCATTTAACTTATTGCCTCGCACCTCAGTGCTTGAAAATGTTAAGTTACCTTTGCTTTATTCTCATAATAAAGATATTGATGCCAGCAAAAGAGCTAAGGAAGTTTTAGAACAAGTTGGGCTTGGTCACCGCTTGCATTATTTTACAAATCAAATTTCTGGTGGTGAAAAACAGCGCGTAGCGATTGCTCGTGCTTTGATAAATAATCCAGCAGTTATATTTGCTGATGAGCCAACCGGTAACCTAGATTCTAAATCTGGTATTCAGGTTATGGCAATTTTGCAAAAACTTAACGAAGAAGGGCATACGATTATTTTAGTTACTCATGAAACCTATACCTCAGAGCATGCCAAAAGAATAATTGTCATGCGTGATGGAAATATTATAAGCGATAATCCAGTAGCTCATCGTCGCTTTGCCAAAGAGGATTCAATACTTAAATAGCATGAGAAAAGATTATTATCTTAATGTCTCTTTAGGTGCTTTTCGCGCCTTAAATGCTAATCGTCGTCGTAGTCTATTGACGATGCTTGGTATTATTATTGGCGTCGCCGCGGTTATTGTTATTATTGCTATTGGAGCTGGTGCTCAATCTTTGATCCTATCTCAAGTCCAAAGCTTTGGCTCTAATTTAGTTGGAGTTTTGCCAGGTAAATCTGAAAAGAACGGTCCGCCAGCCAGTGTTTTCGGCGTGGCTATTACTACGTTAACTCTAGACGATGCCATAGCTTTGTCTAATAAAAGTAATGTTCCGCATGCTGTTGCCGTGGCGCCGTTCACGCGCGGAGCAGGTAGTGTGTCTTGGCGCAATAATAATTATGATACTAATTTTAATGGAACAAGTGCAGATTTAATTAATGTTGAAGGCGGGGAAGTGATTAGCGGCAGATTTTTTACTAAAGAGGAAGTTGATGGAACAGCACGTGTTATCGTTTTGGGTGACACTGTTAAAAATGAACTTTTTGGACAAAGTGATCCAGTAGGTCAAAGTGTGCGTTTAAAGAATAGTGCTTTCACTGTCATCGGCGTTATGAAACAGCGGGGGACAGTAGCTTTTCAAAATTATGATGATTTAGTATATCTGCCGATCACTACCATGCAAAAGGTCATTGCTGGCGTACATCATCTTGGTTTGTTGCGTCTTAAAGTTGATGAAGAAGCTAATATTGATCAAACTATTAGTGACGTTGAAATAACTTTACGAAATCGTCATAATATAAAAGATCAGACTGGTGAGAACGATGACTTCTCGGTTCGTAGCGCTAAAGATGCGTTAGATATTTTAACTACCATTACTAACGGTTTAAGATTTTTTCTAGCAGCCATGGCAGCGTTATCATTGTTAGTGGGAGGAATTGGTATTATGAATATTATGCTAATTCGTGTGGTTGAACGAACGCGTGAAATTGGATTACGCCAAGCCGTTGGTGCTCGTCGTTTTGACATTATGGCTCAGTTCTTAGCTGAATCAGTCGCTATTACTTTATCAGGAGGAATAATCGGTATTGCTATTGGAGAAATATTTTCAGTACTGATCGCACTGGTAGCTCAAAAGCTGGGCTATGCCTGGCCATTTTCATTCTCTTTTCTAGCGATAGTTTTAGCTGTGTCAGTTTCTATGGCAATTGGTTTAATCTTTGGTTTATATCCAGCTGCCAAAGCCAGTAAGTTAGATCCAATCGAAGCATTACGCTATGAATAGAATTTTATAATTTTGTAGTTTTTAATTTTTAGTTAATGCTTCAATTTTTAAATTTTTATTTGCCGATTAATAAATAAGAACTAAAAATTAAGACATTAAAAATTAATTATAAAATTACAAAATTAAAAAATATAAAATTATTAACATGACAATTATTTCTTCTGTAAAAAATTCTCTGCGTTTAATGCTCGCCAATAAAATGCGAACTAGTTTAACTTTGCTTGGATTAATTATTGGTATCACAACTGTTATTATTGTTTTCTCAGCTGGTGAAGGAATTCGTGGTTTAGTTATGGGCCAAGTAGAATCTTTTGGAACTGATGCAATTAACACAGAAGTAAAAGTGCCGAATAACAAAAAAGGTCAAGCGAGCGACAGTCAATCAAGCAATGCCTTAGCTACTGGTGTGCAGATTACGACCATGACTTTATCCGACATGGCAGATATAAACCGTTTGCCAAATATTATTACAAGTTACGCCGGAGTTTTAAGTCAGGAACAAGCCAGCTACGGCAATGAAGTTCGAAAAGCTTTTATTTACGGCGTTGGCTCAACTTATTTAGATGTTGATAAAACAGAAATTGCTGAAGGCAGGTTTTATACGGCAGCTGAAGAAAATTCTTTAGCTCCAGTTATAGTCTTAGGATCAAGCATTAAAGATAAGTTGTTTGGCAACTCTGACGCCATTGGCAAATCAGTTCGTTTACGTCAAGAAAGATTTACGGTTATTGGTATTGCTAAGCCTAAGGGTGCGGTCATGTTTATGAACTTTGATGATTTTATTTACATGCCAACTAAAACCTTACAAAAAAAGTTGATGGGCATTGATTATGTTTCCTTTATTATTAGTAAAGTTAGCGACACGTCTAGATCCGATGTAACAGCGGAAGATATTAAAGATTTATTGCGCCGTAATCATGATATAAGCGATCCAGAGCGTGATGACTTTAGAGTTACGACCATGGCTGAAGCTATGGCAACATTGAATACAATTACAAATGCTCTAACATTTTTATTGTTAGCAATTGTAATGATTTCTTTAGTGGTTGGTGGAGTTGGTATTATGAATGTAATGTATGTATCAGTCACTGAACGAACCATGGAAATTGGATTACGCAAAGCCGTTGGTGCAACCAGCAGCAATATAATGCAGCAATTTTTAATTGAATCTATTCTTTTAACTATTTTAGGCGGGGTTGTGGGCTGTATTCTCGGTTCAGTTGTGGCTTATTTAATAAGCTTGGCAGCCGGAGCCTTTGGTATTACTTGGGCATTTTCAATCCCAATTCGAGCTTTTGTTGTTGCTATATCTTTTAGTGCTTTCTTTGGTATTGTTTTTGGAGTAACGCCAGCTCGCGCCGCAGCTAAGTTAGATCCAATTGAAGCTTTACGCTCAGAATAGTTTTATATTCAGAAAATAAAAAAGCGGAGACTATTAAATAGTCTCCCTTTTAATTATTTTTCGTCTGCTTGTTTAACAACAGCGATCCTCAGTTTGTAATAATATATTTGAATGTAATATGTTATTAAATAACTTACAATAAGTATTAACCAAGAGATAATATTGTCTTTCATGTTGAAGAAAGAAGCAAATCCATCGACCAATAGTAAGCTGCATATTGCAGCCATGATCTTGAGAGTTGTTTTATAGCTCCAGTCATGTCTTATGATTAGCATGGTACTTTTTCCATTTAGAATGATGAAGCAAAATACGCATAACAGAAATAAGCACATGCTAATAACTGAAATTGATCCCAAGATTTTGTTCTTAGCTAAGAATGTATCAGCATAAAGTAGATCTGAATAAGAACCAGTTATTGTGGTCATTATTATGATTGCGATAATGCTTATAGCGCCGAATATTATCGTCGCTATGACAAGTCTGTCGCTAGATTTTTTAATTATTTTTTCCAAAGTGCTGTTCTCCTAATATATTTTCAAAATTATTTAATTTTCCTTCATTATGTTATAATAATTATGAATTTGTCAATAGACTACTATGCTCAATGAATTTAACCAGCCAATTGCAAGGACTCCCAAGCGTTTTAGCTTTTTAAGCTTAATTGCTAAGTTTTTGTGGGTAATTTTTATTATCGGTTTAGTTGTATTAGCGATTGCTTTAATTCTACTTGGTTTTAATCTTAAACCAATTTCAGGTGTTTATTCAGGTGTTAATCAGGGAAAAACTTATTTAGAGGAATCTTTAACCTTGGCGCAAAAAACTGAATTTACTGATGCTAATAATAAAGCGAAGTTAGCCGTCAAATCTTTTTCTGATGCTTTGGCTGAGGTTAAAAAGATTCGCTTGGGCCCCTTGGCTTATATTCCCTTAGCCAATGCCTATAAGACCGATGTTGAGCATTTGGTTACGGCTGGCGGCTCATTAGCCGAGGCTATGAATCAAGGCACTCTTTACGGCTCTAGTTTAGGCGCAATTATTGCCAGTAAGGGGTCGACTTCTTTTTCTCAATTACCGATTACTGAGCGTCAAAGAATCTTAGCTAATATTTATAATGCTGATTCAACCTTAAGCGGTCTAGATAAAAAGCTAGAAGAAAGTTTTTCAAACCTGAATAGCATTTCTTCTTTCACTTGGTTTGGTCCTTTGAGTACAAGATTAGAAGAACTGAAAGATAAGATTAAGACGAGTCGTAGCACGATTGAAGAAGCCTCGCCTTTAACAAGACTCTTACCTTCACTATTAGGCTATCCGAATACTGCACATTATCTTTTGATTCTACAAAATAGTGATGAATTAAGACCGACTGGTGGCTTTATTGGTACTTACGGAATTATTCAAACTAAAGATGGAGATTTTGAACGCTTTGAAACGCACGATATTTATCATCTTGATATGCCAACTAAAGATAAAGTATCAGTTACTCCACCAGATCCAATTAAAAAATATCTCGGCGTTGATAAATGGTATATGCGTGATGCTAATTGGTCACCTGATTGGCCAACAAGTGCTGAAAAAATTCTTTGGTTCTACCAACAAGAAAATTCCAAGATGGATAAGCCGGATCCAATTTCTAATTTTGACGGTGTGATTGCTATTACACCAGAATTGATTACAGACTTAATGACTTTGACTGGTCCGGTGACAGTTGATAAAGAAAATTATACAGCGCAAAATTTTGTTGATCTTCTACAATACAAAGTAGAAAAAGGTTATGTTCAATTAGGAACTTCTTCCTGGCAGCGAAAAGAGGTGATTGGTGAAATTGCTAAAACCATGAAACAGCGCTTATTAGATATGCCCTTGAGTCAGTGGCCAGCTTTAATTAGATTGATCTCCGATAACGTGGCGCGTAAAAACGTTTTACTATATTCTCGTAATCCTGACCTACAAAAAATTATTGTTGAACAAGGTTGGTCTGGCGAAATCAGACATGACTGGGGAGATTTTGTTATGGTCGTTGATGCTAACATGGCGGCTTTGAAAACTGATGCCGTGATTGATCGTCAAATTGATTATAAAGTTGTTGAAGAAAACAATGTCCTAAAAGCTAAATTAGTAATTCGTTATTCTCATAGTGGTGGTTTTGATTGGAAGACAACTCGTTATCGAACATATACTCGAGTCTATGTTCCGGCTGGTGCTAAGTTAATTACGGCTTCTGGTTTTACAAAAGATCAGGTAACGACAGGAGAAGAATTTGGTAAAACTTATTTTGGCGCTTTCTTGTCAGTTGAACCTGGTCAAATTGGCCAATTAGTGTTCGAATATGAGCTACCGAACTCAGTCATGGAAAACATGAAAAAATTCAATAATTACCGCTTAACAATTCAAAAACAGCCAGGAAGACAGGTTAATAAGCTGGCCGTTGACTTAGTCTTCAAAAATGAGATAAAATCCTATAGTCCAGCCAATTTCTATTCTGAGACAAAAGACCATAAACAGCTTAAAGCCGGCGGAGATTTAAGAATAGATCGCAGTTATTTTGTTAACTTTTAATTATGTTTATTAAACGGATCGGCATCGATCTTGGAACAACTTATACTCTAGTACATATTCCGCGTCGCGGAATTGTTATTAATGAGCCATCAGTCGTCGCCATATCAATGAGCGATAAAAAAATTATTGCCGTAGGTAATGAAGCTAAAGACATGCTTGGTAGAACTCCAGGAAATATTGTTGCGATCAAACCATTGAAAGATGGAGTTATTGCTGATTATCATACAACTGAAGCCATGCTGCGTTATTTTATTAACAAAGCCTTGTCTGGCGTTCGTTTGTTCCGTCCTGAAGTTATGGTCGCGGTGCCAGCTGGAATTACTTCAACTGAACGTCGTGCGGTTATTGACGCAACAATTGCGGCTGGTGCTAAAGCCGCCTACATTATTAAAGAGCCGATCGCTGCCGCGATTGGAGCTGATATTCCGATTGGTTCACCATCCGGTCATATGATTGTTGACATTGGTGGCGGAACAGCAGAAATGGCGGTTATCTCTTTAGGTGGAGTTGTAACTTCAACTTCAGTTCGTGTTGGTGGTACAAAATTTGATTCTTCAATTATTGATTATATTAGACGTAAATATAATTTAGTTATTGGTGAACGGACGGCCGAAGAGATTAAAATCGGCATCGGTAGCGCTTTGTATTTAGAAGACAAGCTAACCATGGAAATTCGTGGTCGCGATATTATTACTGGTTTACCAAGAAATATTATTGTTTCATCTGATGACGTAACCGAAGCAATTCAAAATGAGTTAGAAGCGATTATTGCGGCTGCTAAAAATGTTTTGCGAGACACACCGCCAGAATTAGCGTCAGATATTATGGATAAAGGCATGGTCTTATCTGGCGGAAGTTCTTTGCTAAGAAATCTTGATCAACTTTTATATCGTACAACTGATGTACCGGCTTATGTAGCTGACGAAGCACTTTTATGCGTGGCCAAGGGTACGGGCATCGCTTTAGAAAATTTGGATTCTTATAAGAGAAGTATTTTCGCTACTAAGTAAATTTTATAGTTTTTAATTTTGTAATTTTTAGTTAATTTTTGAATTTTCTAATTTCAATTAAAAAATTTAGTTATTAAAAATTAATTATAAAATTAAGAACTATAAAATTATAAAATTATGTTAATTGGCATTGATGCCAGTCGAGCTAATCGTTCTCATAAAAGTGGAACTGAATGGTATTCCTATTACATTATTAGAGAGTTAGCTAAGCTGGATAAAGAAAATCAATATATATTATACACTGACAAACCGCTACTGGGTGGCTTGTCTGATTTGTCTTCAGAAAAAACAGACTGCGAGTCTCCGATTTTTAAGAAAGGTTTTCAAGTTATTAAGAGTCCACATAATAATTTTAAAGCCAAGGTTTTAGCTTGGCCTTTTACTTTTTTTTGGACACAGGGCAGATTGTCACTGGAAATGCTATTTAATTCACCAGATGTTCTATTTGTGCCAGCTCATGCTTTACCAATTATTCATCCTAAAAAATCATTAGTTACGATTCATGATATTGGTTTTAAGCGTGAAGAAAAACTTTACGAAAGATCCGGTATTGGAGCTGAAAGAAATACCTATCAAGCCGTGATAGATTTTTTGGTTCGTTGCTTAACTTTAGGTAAGTTTGGAGCAAATAGTTTTGATTATCTTGATTGGTCAACTGAATTTTCACTTAAGCACGCCAAAGCCATTATCACTATTTCTGAGTTTACTAAAAATGAAATTAAGGAATTATATAAAGCTGATAATACAAAAATCAAAGTTATTTATAATGGTTATCCAAGCGATTTATATAAACCATTAAGTAATAAGCCTGAGGCCGAAAGAGTTTTATCTTCGTATGGTATTAAACAGCCTTACATTTTTTATGTTGGACGTTTAGAAAAAAAGAAGAACATCGCAACATTGATTGAAGCTTTCCATATTCTTAAAACTCATCACACTGATTTACCACACCGATTATATTTAGTCGGTGACGCAAGTTTTGGTTTTGATGATATAAAATATTCGATTCATGGTTTTGGTTTACAAAATGTTATTTCTACTACTGGTTGGGTTAAAGAGCATGATTTGCCATATATTTTTAATTGCGCCACTGCTTTTATTTTCCCTTCTAATTACGAAGGTTTCGGAATTCCTTTATTGCAGGCTATGGCTTCAGGTGTTCCGATTGTTGCCTCGCGAGCTGCTTCAATTCCAGAAGTGGTCGGCGACGCCGCAGTTTTGTTTGATCCTGCTAGTCCGTCTGATATGGCCGATGCTTTAGCCAATGTTTTGAGTGATGAAAATGTAAGAAAAGATCTCATTGTAAAAGGTAGTCAGAGAATTACTAACTATAGTTGGTCAAAATGTGCGAAAGAGACTTTGGATTTTATTAGTTCCATCGTTTAGTTTTTATGAAATTTTATAAATTTTTTATTGCTTTAATTATCATGGTGCTTGTTGTGCCTGTTTTTAAGTTTGATCAAACTTCAGCAGCAACAAATAACCCTGATATGAGTACTAACTCAATAATAGTTAAATTTCGTAATGAAAAAAATGCTAGAGAAATTGTTTTAACAAAAAAGCAAACTGTTGAGAAAATGCTGGCATATTATTCAAGTCTTGCTAACGTAGAATATGCTGAGCCAAATTATATTGTTAGAGCATCAATGATTCCGTCTGATACTTATTTTACTAACCAATGGTATTTGAAAAGAATTAATGCACCAGACGCTTGGAACATAAATAACAAAAGCCAGACTATTATTATTGCTATCGTTGATTCTGGCGTACAAGTACTGCACCCAGATATAAAGCCAAATATTTGGGTTAATGGTGCAGAAGTTATTGGCAACAACAAAGATGATGATAAGAACGGATTGGTTGATGATATAAATGGCTGGGATTTTGTAAATAATTTTTCTGATCCATCACCGAAGTTTAAAAAAGGTTTTACTGAAGGCGGAGCTATTCACGGTACGGTTATTGCCGGAATTGCAGCCTCAGCGGGAAATAACAACCAGGGCGTGGCTGGCGTGACCTGGCAAACAAAAATAATGGCTTTAAAGGCTTTGGATGATCAGGGCAATGGCAATATGTCAGCGGTTATTAAATCTGTTGATTACGCTGTAGCTAAAGGCGCTAACATTATTAATTTGAGTTTTGTTGGTTTTAATTATAGTCGAGCTTTAGAAGAAGCTTTGCTTCGTGCAAAAAAAGCTGGCGTAATTGTCGTCGCCCCAGCGGGCAATGAACAAGCTTCGGTTCACGGACTTAACCTAAATCAAAAACCAGTTTACCCAGCTTGTTATCATGACCAAGCCGGTAAGAAATTAGTAATTGGTGTAGCAGCGACTGACGGTATAGATCAAAAAACAAACTTTTCTGGTTATGGAAGTAACTGTATTGATATTGCGGCGCCTGGTGTTAGTTTTTTCTCAACCAGCGTTTATGCGCCTGATAAATCTGCGGCAGGAAAATTCTTCAATCAATATTACGATGGTTATTGGTCTGGTACATCAATGGCTGTACCTATCATCAGCGGAGCATTGGCTTTAATTGAAGGAACCAACCCAAATTTATCTGCTCAAGAAGTTATTGATATATTGTTATCTACTTCTGATGATATTAATCAGCTTAATCCAGAGTATCTTAGTCAATTAGGAGCTGGACGAGTTAATCTTGCTCAAGCCGTGTTAGAAGCCGCCTTGAAAATCAAAAATCGTCGCGCTCAGTTTGCTTTTGCACAAACTATTGGAGAAAAGCCACTTGTTAGAATTACTGATAGTGGAGGAAATAAAGAAAAAGAATTCTTAGTTTATAATGAATCATTTTTAGGTGGGCTTAGCTTGGCGGCTGGAGATTTTACTGGTAACGGTAACCAAGACATTGTTGTGGCTCCAGTAAAGGATATGGAAGCTAATGTTAAAGTTTTTAACAGCGATGGTGTTATGTTAAGTAACTTCTTAGCCTATCCTTATACCTATAAAGGCGGAGTAAATATTGCCACAGCTGATATTGATGGTGATGGTAAGGCTGAGATTGTTACAGCGCCAAAAGCCGGCTTTGAACCAATGGTTAAAATTTTTGAACAAAATGGAAAATTAGTCCGTTCATTCTTAGCTTATCCTAAAACATTTAAAGGTGGAGTTTCAATAGCTGTTGGCGATGTGCGCGATGATAAAAAAAATGAAATTGTTACAGCTCCCGGAAAAGGCGGCATTCCCCAAATTAAAATATTCTCCAACCAAGGTATTTTATTAAACGATTTTATGGTGGCCGCACGTAACGAAAATTTTGGTTTTAATTTAGCATTAGGGGATTTAGACGGTAATCCAAGACGCCTGCAATCCGAAATTATTATTAGCCGCCAGAGTGGAGCGCCAATTATTGGAGCTTATGATTTCAGAGGAGCCAAACGTCGTCAGTGGTCAGCTTATTCCTCGCCCTTTAGCGGAAATGTTAATGTTATTGCTGTAGATTTGAATCGAGACGGATTTACCGATATTATTACTATACCGGTCTCTGGAGGCGGCCCTCATGTTAGAGTCTTTAACTATCGAGGGGATTTCGAGTGGTCATTTTATCCATATCCACCCGAATATAATCATGGCTTAGCGGGCACGGTATTTTTAACTAATAATTAACATAAATTATGAAACGAGCAATTTTTGATAAAAAAAATGTTTTGGTCATTGGTGGAGCTGGTTTCCTCGGCTCTCACTTGTGTGACGAATTAGTTCAGTCAGCTAAAGTTATTTGTATTGATAACTTTTCTTCAGGCGAAGAAAAAAATATTGATAACTTATTAGCTAACCCAGATTTTCGTTTCATTCGTCATGACATGTCTGAACCAATTGATTTAGAAAAATTTGCTGAATTACAAGAATTTAAAATTGAATTTCAGGGATTGCAAGAAATATATAATATGGCTTGTCCAACTTCGCCGATTCATTTTGAAAAAAATAGAATTGCTAATTTGTTGGCCAACTCTTATGCAGTAAAGAACGCGCTTGATTTAGCAGTTAAATATAAAGCTAAGTTCATGCAATTCTCTTCATCCGTTGTTTATGGTTCTCGTAGTAATGATAATAGCTTGGTTAAAGAAGATAATGTTGGTGTGGTTGATATGTTGTCTGATCGCTGCTCTTATGATGAAGGAAAACGTTTTGCTGAAAGCATGGTTAAGACCTATAAAGATGTTTATGGAATTGATGCTAAAATTGTAAGACTATTTAGAGCTTATGGTCCACGCATGCCACTTGATCAAGGTCATATGTTGCCAGATTTTATTTCCGATGCCTTGGACAATAAAGATTTAGTTATTTATGGCGATGAATCATTCTCTTCATCTTTCTGCTATATCTCAGACTGTTTAGATGCGGTTACAAAAATGATGCAGTCAGATTCATTTGGTCCAATTAATGTTGGTTCCGATCAAGATGTAAATGTTTCTGAATTAGCCAACAAAATTATTAAATTGACTGGTTCTAAATCAAAAGTAGTTTATGCTGAGAAGATGCTCTTCATGACCCCGTTAAGATTACCCGACACTGGCAAAGCTAGAGATCTACTCGGCTGGATGCCACTAGTTACTTTAGAAGACGGTTTAGCTAAAACAATTAGAGACTTGCAAGCAAATAAAGGCGTAAAACGTATTATTGGTGGATACGAAGTATAATTTTAGATCATGAAAGTTACCTGCGTTATACCAACTTACAATCACGCTGCGACTTTAGCAAAAGTGGTTAATGACCTTCAAAACGTCGTTGATCAGATTGTTGTTGTTGATGATGGTTCAAATGATGATACTAAAGATGTTTTGAGTGATTTACCGGTTGATGTTTTGAGTCACCTGGTAAACCGAGGTCAGGGTGCAGCTTTAAGAACAGGCACGATTCACGCTCTTAGAAGCGGAGCTGATATCATTGTTCACTTTGATGCAGACGGACAATTTAGAGTAGAGGATATAGAAAAAGTAATTGAGCCAATTCGTAGCCAAATTGCAGATATCGTTTTTGGATCCCGTTTTCTTGATAGCACAACCAAAATGCCTGGTTTTAAGAAGAAAGTTATTATGCCCTTGGCTCGTTTGGTAAACCGCGTGTTTTTAAATATTAAATTATCTGACCCACAAAGTGGTTTTCGAGCCTTTAGCCGTCGAGCGGCCGAAAAGATTGATTGGAGTCAAGACAGAATGGCACACTGCAGTGAAATACTTGTTGTAGCCCATAGATCAGACTTACCACTAACAGAAGTTCCAATTACAGTTTTGTATCATGATTTTGGTCAACGCTTTAGCGGGGGATTTAAGATTTTGCGTGACCTATTTTTAGCTAAAATGAATAATTAATTTTTATTTTATGTTTCAAGAATTACTCGCTTTAGCCGTCGTCTTATTTTTTCTAGTAAGACTTGGTTGGCAATTTTATAAAGATCAGATTCCTAAGAATCAGTTTATTTTTTGGCTAGTTTTTTGGTTTGTTACTGGTTTATTAGTTTTGTTTATTAAAACAATTGACCAATTAGCCGCTCGTTTCGGTTTTTCTAGTTCTGGTATCCAGTTGCTATTATACGTCGCTGTAGCTATTATTTTTTATTTTATATTTAGATTAAGACTTAAGGTTGCTTCTTTGGAAAAGGATATCACAAAAATAACTCAAGCCGTGGCGCTTAACACGGTAGTAGAAAATAGTAAAAAATATGACTCCTAAAGAACTGATAATAAACTTTCTCTATTTAGCATTTCTTGTTTTATTAGTTGGTGGAGCAATCTTATTTTTTATTCAAGGCAATCGCTTTTCTGAATTTGCGATTTTTTTGCGCTCAGCCTGGCCGATTGCTTTTCTTCTTGCTGTCTTGGCTTTTAAATTACAATTGACTAACAATGAAAAGAAAAGAGGGGAAAGCAACGGAATGGATTTAAGAACTCTCAACCTTACGTTTGCTGATAAAATGAAAGCTGAATTAGTTGTTTTTGCTTGCCCCTTGTCGATTTTACTTGTCGCTGCCTTGTCAGATACAGGGGTAGATGCTCTTGATATTATTCAAGCGCTTGTTGTTTTAGCTATTGTTTATGCTTGGCATAAATATTTATGGTTAAGAGCAAGATAATATGAGAATAGCTCAAGTTATATGTACGTTTCCGCCGTATAAAGGTGGTATGGGAAACAGCGTGTTTCACGCCGCAATTCAACTTGGTAAGCGCGGTCATGAAACCGTTGTCTTTACACCTGCTTATAATGGTCTTACACCTGGCGAAGAAACAATTGGCGAAAATACAAAAGTTGTCAGACTTAAACCACTATTGTCCATTGGCAACGCGGCGGTTTTGCCACAGCTTTTTTACTTACTTAAAGACTTTGATGTTGTTCATCTTCATTATCCTTTTTATGGCACGGCTGATATTGTCGCTATTCTTACATTATTACGAAAGACAAAATTAGT
Source organism: Candidatus Falkowbacteria bacterium (assembly GCA_026396835.1). Classification (NCBI taxonomy): domain Bacteria; phylum Candidatus Falkowiibacteriota; species Candidatus Falkowiibacteriota bacterium. The sequence goes on along the minus strand of JAPLWA010000004.1, from coordinate 367,361 downwards.
GATTCATTATCATATGGACGCGGTGACTCGTGGTTGGAAAGGTGCAATTTTTTGGTTTTATTCATTCTTCTTCTTGCCGGTTGTTGTTCGTTTAGCTAATGCTATAACTTGTGCCTCAATCGATTATATTAGACATTCTCAATTAGATGCTTTTTTTGTGAACCATGAAAATCTTTTCATAGAGGTTCCTTTTGGCGTCGATTCTGATCGTTTCTACCCAGGAGCATCTGATCGTGAACCAATTGTTTTATTTGTCGGTGCGCTTGATAAGGCTCACTATTTCAAAGGTGTGGAAAAACTGATTGAAGCCTTTGCTCTTGTTTCAGTAAAAAATCCTTTAGCTAAACTAGTTTTAGTTGGTAAAGGAGATTTAGAAAAATATTATTATAAGTTAGCTGTTAAGAATAAGATTGAGAAACAATTGCAAATCGTAAACAAAGCATCAGACGAGGAATTGGCTAATTGGTATCGTCAGGCTAGTGTTTCCGTGTTACCTTCGATTAATAAAAGTGAAGCCTTTGGTTTAGTTCTGCTTGAAGCGATGTCATGCGCTACGCCAGTTGTTGCCTCGAATTTACCCGGCGTTAGAAATGTTTTCAAAAACAAAGAACATGGTTTCTTAATTAAACCTAACGACGCAGTTGCTTTGGCTGATAAAATATCATTTATCCTTGAGAATCCACTAGAAGCTCGTAAGATGGGCGAGGCTGCTCGTGACTTTATTGAAGAACGTTATAACTGGGAAAAGGTAGGTGAAAGATTAGAAGCCGCCTATTTTAGAGTTTTATACGTGCCTAAAAAAATATCATGAAAATTTGTTTTGTAAATAATATTTATGGCGAGTCAGCGCGCGGTGGAGCTGAAAAAGTTATTGAACGATTGGTTAATAACTTGTTAACTAAAGGTCATGAGCTGACAATTATTTCCGGCGCTTTAAAAACTAGTGTAGCTAACTCTACAACTGCTAATTTAAAGTATGTTTATTTACCTAGTAAGTATTCTCTTTTAGTAAACAAATCAACTTTATATAAATTGTTTTTTCATTTTTTTAGTTTTTTTAATATTATTAGCACTCAACGTTTAGGGAGAATTATTAAACAAGAAAAGTTTGATCTTGTTTGGACACATAATTTAGTTGGTCTTAATCTTTTGTCATTTAAGTTTTTAGGTAAAGCCAAAAAAATTCACACTTTCCATGATATTCAATTACTACATCCTTCGGGCTTAATGCTTTATGGAAAAGAAGCTAGGCTTGATAATTTTTCATCTCAACTTTATCAGTTATTTTCTCGGCTCGTTTTTCCGGCATCTGCTTTAGGTGTTTTTCCTTCAAATTGGCTCAAGTCAATTTATAGTAAGTATTATTTATTGCCAAAAAATAGTCTTGTTTTGAAAAATCCAATGGATCATAAATCTGTCATAAAAACTGAACAGAAAAATGAAACATTTAATTTTCTATATTTAGGACAGTTAGAAAAGCACAAGGGGATTGAGCTTTTAATTGAATCATTTTTGTTATTGGACAATTCAAACGCTAAGTTACTTATCGCCGGCTCTGGATTAATGGAAACGGAATTGAAGACTAAGTATCAGACCAATTCTAATATTATTTTTTTAGGCAAAGTTGCATCAGCCGAAATTGCTTTTAAGAATGCTAACTGTTTAGTTGTGCCATCACTTTGTTATGAAAATTTACCAACCGTGGCGCTAGAAGCAGCAAATACTGAATTGCCAGTTATCGGTTCTAATCTAGGCGGCATTCCTGAGGCGATCGGTGATGATAGTTTATTGTTTGAACCAAACAAAGAATCATTAATGGAAAAATTAAATTGGTGTTTGACTAACAAAGAGGGATTAAAAAAAGTTGCCGCAAATGCGCGACAACAAATTAATATTCCTAACACTGATTCTTATCTTGAAACAATCGGCAAAATAGTTGGGATTAGTTTTTAAAACCATTTAAGTCTTATCCTACCCCCAACCCCTCCCCACGCAGAGCACAAGGACTGTTAACTGTTATTCACCTAAGCACATTTGTGTTTAGCTTTTTAATAATTAAAGCATTTTATCTATAGCGCTGCCGCGGGGCTTGCTTTTGTAACCAAAAGCAACAAAAGTTTTGGGGGCTTCAATTCGCTATTACATTGTTCACTTTTTATATCGCCAATCACGGCGCTCAATTCAGCCCCCATACCCCATGACTCTTTTAACACCGAAATAGTTCTTAGTCTATTTAACTTATTCATATCAGTGTTTACGTGAATACAAGACACCCCTCTCCATCAAAGATGGAGAGGGGAAGGGGGTGAGGTAAGGCTTCTATTATTTCTCAAACTTAAAAACCATGACTTGGCCATCGCCAATATTTTTTGTTTCATTGGCAATGAAAGCTGCTTCAGCTGCCACTCTAGGAAATTCCCACCAATAAGAATCTAAAACAAAATAAACTCTTTTTACGCCAGTTAAATCTCTGGTGCTTTTTATTATTTTTAGATCTGGTTTTGCAACCATGCTTAAGAAGTTTTGATAAAGTTCTCCGCCAGTTGGAATTGGATAATAGAAAATATTATCTTTGTAATATGTTTTAAAACCATATTCTTGTAAAGCCGCGGCGCTAACCTGCTGATTAGCTAAAACCACGTAAGGTTCATTATTACTGTTTTCTTCAATCCATTTCACGGCCAGAGCATCAGCTTTAGAACTAGCATAACCATGACTATTATAATAATGATCAAAGCGGGGATAAGATAAATAAATTGAAGCGACTGAAGCTAGCACAATTATTAGTAGACAGCTAATCATAATAACTTTATTTGATTTTTCAATTAGAATCGCTAGCTCTCTAAAAGCGTTAATGATTAAAGGCAAAGCAAAAAGAATAGCTGTTATAATAAGTCGTTCTGAATAATCAGACCTTTCATAATCAATTAAAAAATGAAAATTAATACAAGAGCTAATAATAGCAGCAACTACTAAAGCCACGGCTGGCCAGAAGAAACGACGTCTAAGCTCTAGATTTTTCTTAACAATTGTTAGCCAAGCCCCGGCTAAAGCTAATAAGAAAATAATTAAACTCCAAAGACCATTAAAAAAATAAATAAAGTTAAGCCACCAATTTTCTTGATTAGGATTTGTTGGAATTAAAATGCTCAGGAATTTAAGATTAGGCCAACTTAAAGACACGGCGGTGCTTGAATCAAGGGCTGTAAATACATAAAAAGCAAAAGGCAAAGCCGTGGCGCAAGCTAAAATTATTAATGGATAAATATACTTATCAAGTTTTTTGTTTTGAAATGAATCAGCTAAAACTAGTAAGATGGCAGGAATTCCAGCAATTGGTTGCGTGATGAGCGCCGCGATTGCGCAAAGCCAAACAATAACTCTTTCATTAACTGTTTGTTTTGGGCTTGGCCAAAAAATAACGATTAACAAAAATAAATAGGCTAGATTTTGTGGTGTGGTGATAATAAAAATTGTGGCTGGTAAAATTAATAAACTAACCGCGGCTAGACCCCAAGCTTTTTCAGCGCCGTGATGATTCTTTAACCAACGCACAATAATTTGCGGCAACATTAAAGCGGCTAAGCCTGGTACTAAAATTTTTGACCAAAAAGACAAACTAATATTAGTTAAGCCATGCAAAACTGTAATGATGCTATATTGACCAAGATAATAAGGCGTGATTGGTTTTATTTGTCCTAATTGTTCAATAGCTTTGACGGCAGCTTCATGAATAAAAGGATCAAAGCCATAACCGATGCGATAAACAACTGCGGCGACGCCAAACAATAAAAGAGATTGAAGCACTAAGGCAGCGGCTAACAACTTTGATGAGTAACGACTTAGAGTAAAAATGCAAATAATTCCTAAACCATAGAACAGGAAAAACCAACTGGAAACAACTTGCCAAGGAGTAATAATGGCGCGATCTGAGCGGCCACTGTATAAAAACCATAAAGCGATTATCCAGCTTATTAAAAAGAGAGCAAAGCTTAGCCATTCATTTTTTGGTATTTCTTTGAGATTATGATTCGTTTCTTTGTTTAAATTATTTTTTATTAAAAATGAAATAATTATTAGAGACAGTAAGGCTGTGGCATAAACGCCAGCAATATTTAGACCATAAAAAACATAGATGGCAGCTCCAATAACCGCGACCGTCGCCGGGGCGCTAATAATGAAAATAAAAATTGATTGAAATAGTTTGTTCATATTCGCGATTGCTGTATTATTATAATAGCAGATAAATGACTTTTAGAACCATATGGTAAAACTAGCTAAACATTCACTTAATAGACTTCTGGCTAAGCCCGAGGCTGAGCTTGATTTACATGGTTTAACCAAAAGAGAGGCTGAGCCTGAGTTAGATAGCTTTTTATTAAAAGCTGAGCAAATGAACTGGCAAACAGTAAAGATTATTGTTGGCAAAGGTTGGAATTCACCTGACGGTAAAGCAGTCTTAAGAGCTTTTGTAGTTGGTAAACTAGCAGACTATGGCTATTCATATAAAAACGCGAAAATTAATGAAGGTGGGGAGGGGGCTTTGATCGTGAAGTTCTATTGACAATTTATTCAAAAAATGATTTATTGAGGTATAATCAAAACAAAGATAGTTCTTACAATTCAAATAACTTTTATAGTAAATTAAAACAGGAGTCAGTAATGACATTAATCAGAGACTTTATTATTAGTAGACTTTTTGGTCTAAAAAGTCATGACTTTATTTTTGAGTTTTGGTCGCCATATTCCGGCAGGAAACTTGAAATAGACATCTCGAAAAACGGATACTTTTGCAACGCTCTAATTGAGAGAGATTTTATGAAAGCTCTTTCAGTTGTAAAAAGCCATTTCGCACTTTATGATCATCTTCAGAACGGTAGTGTTAAGGTATTTAATGAAGATCAAGATAAAAAGATCATTTCATTAAAACCAGGACATCGTAATTGCGGCTATAGCCCAGCAGAGTGGAATCTCTTCTACACTGCTGCCCTTGCTACAATTTTATGGTCATTCCTGAAAGATGATGATATGTACAAGTACGAATTGGGTCTCGGCATACACACAAAAGACAAAGTAGTGAGTGGCTTATTAGAAATAATTAATGAGCAAGGAATACCTGACTACAGTACAGATTTAAAGGGTGCATACAAGTGCATCGCTTAAAATGTTCATTTTAATAAGAGGAGTTGCTTCAGAAATTAGCAACTCCTTTTATATTTGAAAAATATTGTTTTCATTGCTAACATAAAGAAGCTATGAAATTAACCAAAGACATTTTTTATAAACTATTCAAGAATCAATGGCCCTGGCTTATTATTATTCCAGTAGCTATTGGTTTTTTTGTTTTTACTTCTAGTTTTAACTACTTAAGTCAATCCAGCAATTTTGTTAAATGGTTATCGCCTGATGAAACAGCTAACTATACAATTTCTAAAATTTACGCTCAGACTGGTAGTTTAGCTTTTTTTGAAAAATATAATTTATTGGTTAAGGATATTATTCATCCTCGTAGCTTTCGTTCTGATTGGGGTTTAATTAAACCAGTTAGTTTTTTGGGCCTACCAATTATTTACGGAACAATCGCTGACATATTCGGCATTACTGTCTTGCCTTACCTCACACCCTTGTTTGCTGCTATTGGTTTGATATTTTTCTATCTTCTAATCAAGAATATTTTTGGTCAGTCTAATGCTTTAATCTCTACTTTATTAGCTAGCGTTTTTCCGATTTATACTTACTATTCTTCGCGCAGCATGTTTCATAATGTTTTGTTCATGGTTGCTTTAATTATTGGGCTGTATTTTTTGGTTAATATTCTGAATAGAAATGATGAGCATAAAAATTATTTTAAACGTAATGGCTTTGGCTTTTTATTTACTTTTTTGTCAGGCTTATTTATTGGTATTGCTTTAGCGGTTAGAACATCAGAATTACTTTGGCTTGGTCCGCTACTTGTTTTTTTATGGTTGTTTAATATTAAGCGCCTTGGTATTGTTCGGCCTTTTATTTTCTTGTATGGAATATTTATGGCTTTCATGCCAATAATTTACTGGAACAATGTTTTGTATGGTTCTTTTATTTCAAGCGGTTATCCAGAATTAAATAGTTCTTTGTTCTCTTTAGGTAAAGACGGAAGCTCTTTAGCATCGAACGTCGTTGGCGGAAAGTTTGTTGAGCTTAAAAGTATTCTTATTAGCATTAAACAAACTATTTTTCATTTCGGTTTTAATTTAGCTCAGAGTTATAAAATGTTTAATGCTTATGTTAGAAATATGTTCCCCTGGCTATTTTGGTCAACGGGAGTTGGCATTGTTTTCTTTCTAGCTTATTTCAAGGATTATAAAAAAAGTCGCTGGCTATTTTTGATTGGCTGGCTTGGTTTGTCTGCCGTCCTGGTTATCTATTATGGCAGCTGGGTATTTTATGATAATCCTGATCCAAAAAGCTTTACGATTGGTAATTCTTATACTCGTTATTGGCTGCCTTTATACTTCGGCGCTCTGCCTTTTGTTAGTCTAGCATTGATACGCCTGACAGGCTTTTTAAGGCGTCCAGCAGCCATTTGGGGCCTTAGAATGGCACTTATAGCAGTCTTAGCTACCTTATCTGTTCAGTTTGTTTGGCTTGATCCGGCAGAAGGTTTAGCTGTATCTATACAGAAGCAGAAAGACGCTAAATCCGAGTGGGCTAAGATTTTAGATGTTACTGAAAATAATTCAGTTATCATAACTCGTTATAGTGACAAATTACTTTTTCCAGAAAGAAAAGTTATCATTGGATTATTTGATGATAAAAATATGATCGCTGAATACGCAATACTTGCTAAAAAAATTCCAACCTATTATTACAATTTTTCCTATAAGCCTGAGGATGTTGATTATTTGAATAACGGTGTTTTAAAAGAGCATGGAATAGCTCTTAAGTTAGTTGAGCCAATAACAGATAGGTTCAGTTTGTATAAGTTAAATCAAGTTACGGTTGAGAAAGATAAGGTAAAGAAGAGAAAATAGTTGTTAGTAGTTAGGTATTAGGAGCCCAACAACCAACAACTAACAACAAATTATTACTTTCTTAATTTATGTTATAATTAAAACGCAAGATATTGTGTTTTTTTATTATGCCCAAGTTTAAAAAATCAGGCTTCACTCTCATCGAACTACTCGTAGTAATAGCAATTATTGGCGTACTTTCTACTATGGCAATAATAGCTTTGGGTAATGCACGTACTAAAGCTAGAGATGCTAAGCGTGTTGCAGATATAAAACAAATTAGCACGGCTTTGGAATTATATTATTCTGACAATAATTCTTATCCTACAATAATCACTCCTGGGAACAGCCTAACATCACCCGATGGTACTAAAACTTACATGTCAAAGATTCCAACTAATCCAACACCTAGAAATGATGGCTCATGTTCAAATATTGATTACAGTTACAGTTTTATTACAGCTACTAACACTTATAGTGTTTCTGCTTGCCTTGGTTCAGGATCAAGCAATATAAATTCAGGATTAGCATCATATTCGCCAAATGGTTTGTTTAATTGTGGCCAATCTGTCACTGACTTAGATGGTTATTCTTACCCAACCGTACAAGCCGGTGGTCAATGCTGGATGGCATTAGGTTTGCGCACAAAATCAAAACCTGATGGAACCTGTATAAACGCCGGGCAGTCGCCGCCATGCCCAGATGCCTCAGTAGCTGATAATAATTTAGGCAGAGCTTGCCGTAATAATACTGAATCAATCTGTACAACAGAGGGAGCTCTTTATACTTGGCCAGCTATAATGAATGGTTCTGTTGCTGCAGGTGCACAAGGAATTTGTCCTGCTGGTTGGCATGTCCCAAGTGATGGAGATTGGGGGATTTTAGAAAGTTACTTTACTGATAACGGACAGGCCTGTGATGTTGTTAGAATGGGGACATGGGAATGTTCGAGCGCTGGGACAAAGCTAAAAGTAGGAGGAAATAGCTCGTTAAATTTTATTTTAAATGGAGTAAGAAGCACTGATGGAGTATCATTTGGAGAAAATAGCCAGAGCCATTACGCCTGGACTTCATCTCGCTCCTGGGTTGGTGGTCCTATTATTTTTAGAAGAATATATTTTTCATCTGACGTTATACTTCGCTATCATGATTCTTTTGTTCCAATATATTCATTATCCTTAAGATGCATCAAAAACTAATTATGTTTTTTTATAAAAACAAAAAAGCCTTTACCTTAATAGAGCTTTTGGTTGTTATTGCAATAATCGGAGTTTTGTCTACCATGGCAATTATTGCTTTGGGTAATGCTAGAGCAAAAGCTAGAGATGCTAAGCGTGTTGCTGATATAAAACAAATAAGCACAGCCCTAGAATTATATTATTCTGACTATAATTCATATCCAACGATTATAACGCCAGGCAATAGTATTTCTTCTCCGGACGGAACCAAGGTTTATATGGCGAACATCCCAAATAACCCTACTCCTAGAAACGATGGTAACTGCGGTAACGTAGATTATAGTTATCAATCTTCTTTAACTGGCACAAACTATAGCTTAGGCTCTTGTCTTGGTTCTGGTTCTGGTAACATGAGTGCTGGTGCGTTTTTCACTTCTAACAATAGTGGACCGCTAGCTTGTGGCCAAGCCACTGTCGTAGATATAGACGGCAACAGCTATAACACTGTTCAGATTGGTACACAGTGTTGGATCAAAGAGAATTTAAGAACTAAAACTAAGCCAAATGGAACTGCTATGACCAATCTTGTTGATGGTTCTGAAAGAGATTGCATTTCAGCTGCAAATGCTAGAGGCACGGAAGCTGATTGTGATGCGGGATATACTTTATACACTGGTGTTGTGGTCATGAATGGCTCAGCAACTCCAGGTGCAAGGGGTATTTGTCCGGCTGGTTGGCATGTGCCTACCGATGAGGAACAATATACCTTAGAAAGTTATTTATGGGACGGAACTGGCTCTTGTAGTAACTCTAGATCATATTCATGGGAATGTTCTTCTGCGGGAACAAAATTAAAAATAGGCGGAACTAGTGGTTTCCAGGGGGTTCTAACGGGTGCTCGAATGAGTAATGGATCGACATTAGCAGAGAGAACTTTGTCCAGCTATTTTTGGTCTTCATCTGGCTTTAAAACGCGTGCAATATACACGAGTCTTACAACTACTGATAGACGAGCATATAGCTCCGCATTTTCTTTCTCTCTTCGTTGTATAAAAGATTAGCTATGAATATTTGCAATAACAAAAAAGCCTTCACCCTCATCGAACTACTCGTCGTAATAGCAATTATTGGCGTACTTTCTACTATGGCAATAATAGCTTTGGGTAATGCACGTACTAAAGCTAGAGACGCTAAAAGAGTAGCGGATCTAAAACAAATATCTACCGCACTAGAACTATATTATTCAGATTACAATTCTTATCCAACGATTATAACACCAGGCCAATCACTAAGATCACCAGATGGTAATACTACTTATATGGCAGCTATTCCATCTAACCCAGCACCTAGAAACGATGGTAACTGCGGTAATATAGATTATAGCTACCAATCTTCTTTAACTGGCACAAACTATAGCTTAGGCTCTTGTCTTGGTTCTGGCTCTGGTAACATGAGTGCTGGCGCATTTTTTTCAGCGAACAACAGCGGCCCTCTTGCTTGTGGCCAAGCCACTGTCATAGACATAGACGGCTACACTTACAACACTGTGCAGATTGGTACACAATGCTGGATGCAACAAAACATGAGATCTAAAAGATATCCTAATGGAAATTGTATAAATCCTGGTTGCCCAGATGCATCTAGCTCGGATAATGGTTTGGGTAGAGCTTGTTATAACAATGCCGAATCTATCTGCACGTCTGATGGAGCGCTTTACACTTTAACATCTGCTATGAATAGTTCTGTCACAGAGGGTGCTCAAGGTATTTGCCCTAATGGTTGGCATGTTCCAACAGATTCGGAACAGAATACTTTAGATCAATATTTAACTGACGTTGGACAAACTTGTAACTCTTCACGTAATGGAGCTTGGGAGTGTTCTGCTGCGGGAACGAAGTTAAAGCTAAGTGGCTCATCTGGTTTTAATGCTGTTATAGCAGGCTATAGAAATCCTGATGGCACAACTTTTGCTAATAGAAATGGCCAAACGATATTTTGGTCATCTTCCGGATATGTTTATAGAGGGATAAGTTCAGGAGCAACTGTAGCACGAGGTACTATAAGTGGTTTTAATCTTTCGTTACGATGTATTAAGAATTAGCAATGAATCGTTATAACAACAAAAAAGCTTTCACCCTTATCGAACTACTAGTAGTAATAGCAATTATTGGCGTACTCTCTACCATGGCTATTATTGCCCTTGGTAATGCCAGAGCTAAAGCAAGAGATAGTAAAAGAGTGGCCGATATAAAACAAATAAGTACAGCATTAGAATTATATTACGCAGATAGTAATAGCTATCCTACTCTTATAACTCCAGGTAATAGCCTAACATCACCAGATGGTACTAAAGTATATATGGCCAGTGTTCCTAATAATCCTACCCCAAGAAATGACTCAGGCTGTGGTAATAATAACTATACTTACGCTTCTACTTCTGATAATACAAATTACAGTCTTAACTTCTGTCTTGGTAATAATGTTGCCTCTACTCCGGCAGGTATCAACTCAAGCTCTAGTTCTGGCTTTAACACCGCTCCTGGTTTAGTTGGTTGGTGGAAGTTTGACGAGGGAACGGGGTCTTCTTTGACTGATTTATCTGGCAATAATAATACCGGTACTTGGTATGGAACTGGAACTCATTATACTGCCGGAAAGACCGGAGCTTATGCAGGTCAATTTAACGGAACAGATGACCGGATTGCCCTTGGATCAAGTAGCACTTTAAGCATGGCTACTAGCGATTGGACTATATTAGCTTGGGTAAAAACTAGCTCTAATGCAGTAATCGAATTATGCGCTGGTGTTGGTACTGGTTTATGGCAGTTTTATTTATCTGGCGGAAGAATTTATGGATATCTAAATGATGGTGTTGGTGCTTTAAGTTTTTACTCTTCTCCTGGTATAAGTGATGGTAATTGGCATCAAGTCGGAGCTGTTTTTAGTCGAGCTGGCAATGGTCAAACATATGTTGATGGAGCTGTCAGTGGTACGCCGACAAATATTAGCAGTATAGGCAATGTCGTAACAAATAATCATATGCTAGGCGCATACTCTCCATTAAGTTTGTATTTCTTGCCTGGCTTAATGGATGATGTGCGTATATATAATCGTGCGCTTTCAGCCGCTGAAATTCTAGCTTTATACAATGCCGCAAAATAAAAAACTAAAATTAGGCTTTACCCTCATTGAGCTCCTGGTTGTCATCGCGATAATCGGTGTTTTATCGACTATGGCAATAATTGCTTTAGGTAATGCTAGATCTAAAGCTAGAGATAGCAAAAGAGTAGCTGACATAAAACAAATAAGTACGGCATTAGAATTATATTACGCAGACAATAATAGCTATCCTACTATTATTACTCCAGGTAATAGTATTGTTTCACCTGACGGAACGAAAACTTATATGGCTACTGTACCTAATAACCCAACACCTAGAAATGATAATAACTGTGGTAACAATAATTATACTTATGCTTCAACTCCAGATAATACAAACTATAGCCTTAACTTTTGTCTTGGTAACAATGTTAGTTCTACTCCATCTGGAATTAATTCTGCCTCTAGCTCTGGTGTAGGCACCGCTCCAGGTTTAGTTGCATGGTATAAATTTGATGAAGGTTCTGGTACTACGGCGTATGATTCGTCTGGAAATAATAACAATGGCACCTGGACAGGAGCTGCTCCATATTATGGGCCAGGAAATATAGGCTCTTATTCAGGACAGTTCAACGGAGATTATCCTAACCCTGGAGGAAATTACGTTTACACAAATTATCCGGCTGCCTTTGGCATGCAAAGTTTCACAATACTACTTTGGGTAAATTTAGCTGCTCGCGCTAGAGGTGACATTATTGCTAATAAAAGCATGAGCACGACTGCCCCCGGTTTCCATCTTTGGATGGAGGGTGACTTAAATCTAATTATTGCCAATAGAATAGGTGACGGAGTTAATTCGGGTGGTGGTTATGTAATCATCGGAAACTCGTATATCGATAAGTGGGTTCATGTAGCTTTTGTTACTAATAGGGTATCAAATAATTACATCAAATACCTGAATGGTGCTGTGTCGGGCACGCCAGATTCGTTAAGTGGCTTTGGAAATATAAACAATGAATCTAATTTATTTATTGGTGGAGGTAGTTGGGTCAATTCTAGAGGATACTTAGATGATGTTAGAATATATAATCGTGCTCTATCTGACACTGAAATTAAAGCAATCTATGATGCCTCTAAGCCGTAAAAAATTTAAATTTGGTTTTACCTTAATAGAACTACTAGTGGTAATAGCAATTATTGGTGTTCTCTCAACCATGGCAATAATTGCTTTGGGTAATGCAAGAACTAAAGCCAGGGACACTAAAAGAGTGGCCGATATAAAACAAATAAGTACGGCATTAGAATTATACTACGCCGATAATAATAGCTATCCTACTATTATTACACCAGGTAATAGTTTAGTATCACCAGACGGTACTAAGACCTATATGGGTAAGATACCCAGTAATCCTACGCCTAGAAATGAAGGAAATTGTGGTACGAATGATTACGCATATTCTATTAATAGTAATAATTCATTCTTTTCAGTTTCCGCTTGTTTGGGTTCAGCTAACTCGAATATTAATGCTGGTCTAGCCTCTTATTCACCAAATGGTTTGTTTAGTTGTGGTCAGTCAATTACCGACTTAGATGGTTATTCTTATACTACAGTACAAATCGGTGGTCAGTGCTGGATGGGGTCAAATCTTAGAACAAAAAAATATCCCAATGGAAATTGTATAAATTCCAACTGTCCAGATGCGTCAATCGCTGATAACACTCTGGGTAGATCTTGTTATAGTAACGTAGAGGCAAATTGTACTAGTGATGGAGCTTTGTATACATGGCCTGTTGCTATGAATAATTCTACTGTAGCGGGTGCGCAGGGTATCTGTCCTATTGGTTGGCATTTACCGAGCGATGCTGATTATAAAATATTAGAAATGAGTTTAGGTATGAGTCAAGCTGAAGCAGATGCTACGCTTGCCCGCGGAACGCATAGTGAGGGAGATAAATTAAAAAAGCTTGCAGATTGTAGCGGGGGAACTTCATGCGCATCATCTGGTTATAATGGACCTCTTTCAGGAATTCGAGCTTACTGGGATGGGGCAACATTTTATTATCGTTTAGGCACTGCATTTATTTGGACATCAACAATGGTTGGTGGTAGCGCTTGGTATCGTTCATTAGATTTAGGCCTTAATACAGTCGGACGATCATATGAACCTCAAGGTTGGAGTTTTGCGGTACGTTGCCTTAAGGATTAAATTAGCATTATTTTTAGTAGAATTTCTTATTTAGAAATTCTACTTTTTTAATAAACGCTGCCGCTAGGGCTTACTTTTATAACTAAAAGTAACAAAAGTTTTGGGGGCTTCAACTCGCTAGTATTTCTGTTCACTTTTTATATAGCCAATCACGGCGCTCGATTCAGCCCCCCCCAACCCCTTGATGTTTTTAATACCCTAATAGTTCTTAGTCTATATAAATATCTATCTCAGTGTTTACGTTAATACAGGTCACCCCTCCCTACGCTCTGCGCGGGGAGGGGTTGGGGGTAGGGTAGAATAGAGAGGGGAAGGGGTGAGGCATTTCAGTATATGGCTGTTTTTGTCATAAGAAAGTGCAATATGCGCATAGACATTGTCACTATTACTTGACAGATTAGAAGTTTTATGATATAAAAATAAACTGCTCATTAATAAATATATTAAGTTGTTCTTTTTGATTTCTAGGAGGATGTCAGAAAAAACAACTTAATTAAAATTAAAAAGAAAGGTTAAGAAAGATGAACACAAAAAATTTTCCCGTAAGTTTAGCGGAGTATGAAGACGTAGAAGAAAACGTAGAAGCTCTCTCAATGCTTTTTAGAAAAGCAGAAGAAGAAATGAAAAGAAAGAAAGAGCAACTCATCAGCTCAATTAAACAGGCAATAAAAGAACAAACCATACCGGCATTTACTAAAGTACTGCAAGAAAAAATTTCTGAAAAAATGGTAATTGATTTCTCTGCGGGAGAAAATGATACTTATTTGGATTATTTTTCAAAAGTAATATTTTTTGCCCTCACGAATGCGACAATGGTTATCGGCTACGAAAAGTTTATTTGTCCGGGAAGTAAAGCTGAGAATATGAACTTCCATTACTACTGGGGTCTCATTCTTTCTCCTATGATGAAGTATTTCAATTTATCCTATGAGGAGATAAAACCTTCGGATGTAAACTCAGATGAAGGTTACAGTATAAGGTTTTTCAAAACAGAAGGATAAATAAGTTTGATTGAAATATCGTTAAGGCTTGAAGTATTTATTATTACTGCTTCAAGCCTTTTTTCTTACACAATTTTTTTTCAGCGTTTATGGTATAATATAATATATCATTTATGAAAAATAACAAACCTCATCGCATTGGAATAGATGCCCGTTTTTATGGTCCTTTAGGCAAGGGCCTTGGTCGTTATACCCAAGAAGTGGTTGATAATGTTCTTAGAATTGATCAGTTAAATGAATATGTTATTTTTCTAGGCAAGGAAAATTTTGACGAATTAGAGATTAAACAAAGCAATGTTAAAAAAGTTTTAGCCGATGTGCGCTGGTATGGTTTAGCCGAACAATTTGTAATGCCATTTTTAATTGCTCGTGAGCGTTTAGATTTAATGCACTTTCCGCATTTTAATGTGCCAGTTTTTTGTCCAACTAAATTTGTTGTGACAATTCATGATTTAATTTTGACAAAATTCCCGACCATGCGGGCTACGACCTTAGGACCAGTTTTATACTTTGTAAAAAATTTATTTTATCGAATAATAATTTCACATGCTGCTTGGCGCGCTAAAAAAATTATTGCCATTTCAGAATTTACTAAACAAGATATAATTGAACAGTTTAAGGTTAAAGCAGAAAAAATTGTTGTGACTTACGAAGGAGCGGCTAACTTAGCTCGCGGCAACGATTCACTTTTTGCGGCAAAACTGGATCCCGATGAAACTCTGTCTGACTATCAAATCGACGAACCTTATTTGCTATATGTTGGCAATGCTTATCCTCATAAAAATCTTGAATCTTTAATTAAAGTTTTTAAAGACATTCATGCTCAGCAAAAAGAAATTAAATTAGTCTTAGTTGGACGCGATGATTATTTTTATTCTCGTCTTAAAGATTATGCTAAAGATCTAGGCCTGTGGTCTTCGGTTGATAATGAAACCTTCAAAACGCCAGTTATTTTTCCTGGCTATGTGCCAGACCAAAAATTAGAAATTCTTTTCAAGCGCGCCCTAGCTTATGTTTTTCCTTCAAAATATGAAGGCTTTGGTTTACCGCCTTTAGAGGCTATGTCACGTGCTTGTCCAGTGGTTAGTTCTGATAAAACTTCTTTACCAGAAATATTAGGCACTGCCGCTTTGTACTTTGATCCTTATGATGAGAAAGACATGACTAATAAGATATTAAAAATTATTAAAGACGATATTTTACGCGAAGATTTAATCGCTAAAGGATTAGAGCAAGTTAAAAAGTACGATTGGTGGGAGTGCGCTAATAAGACCAAAGAAGTTTATGAACAAGCCACCATATAATTACCATGGTATTAATCCTGAAAATGTTATTGACTTAAGACCTAAGCCAAGTCGTTTAACCTTAACTTGGCAAGATCTAACAGCCGTTAGAATCATAACTTTCATCGGTCGTTTAATATTGCGTTTAGTAATTGTAGCTTTTGATCTTTTTTATAGATTAGTAAAATCTTTAGCCGAGTTTTTTGTTGATCTTGTTTTTGGCGTTAAAGACCTGGCTCTGAATTTAAAATATACCGGTGCTGAACAAGGCATAAAACTAAAAAGATTTTTTCTATTTATCTTTAATTTTATATTAATAATTCCTAGGGCAATCGTAAAATTGATTCTAAGAATATTTAATTTATTTAAAAAAACAACAAACCGAGTAGAAATTGGGTTGAAACGTGAGTCAAAAATATTAGCTAAACCAGTCGTCAAACAGAAGCCGAATTTTTCTTGGCAAATTCTTAATTTCGCCGCTTTACTTTGTTTAATTGCTGCGCCATTTTTTCTAGTCACGATTTGGCAAAAATTAGAACCAACTCGTAACTCAATTATAAGTTCGGCTAACGAGGCTTTTGCTGGTTTATTTTCTGCTAAAGATTTAATAGAAAAGAAGAATTTTTCTGGAGCAGAAACTGCTTTTGAGAAAGCAGGGGAGGGCTTTGTTACAGCGCAAACCAACCTAAAAGATATTAATAGTGGCTTATTAGAATTAGCCGGACTTGTGCCTGATAAAAAATTCAAGTTAGCTTCTGAAAGTGAACATTTATTAAAGGCTGGCTCTTTGTCAGCCAGTATTGGAGCTGAACTTGCGGCAGCGGTCGCGCCGGTCGCTAATTCAAATTTAGGTTCATATTTGGATCGTTTCGTAAAACATGCAATTCCAGCAGCTGATGAAGCAGCTGCTTTGTCGGATGAACTTAATAAAATAAAACTAAGTAATCTACCAACTGAATATCAGGAAAAGTTTACTAAACTAAAAAGTCAGGCAGAATTTTTAGCACCATCATTAAGAGAGGCTATTGATTTGTCTCAACAAGCAGCTAGTTTTCTTGGTAAACAAACTGACAAAAGATATTTATTAGTTTTCCAAAACAATTCCGAGAAACGAGCTTCCGGCGGTTTTATCGGTAGTTTCGCAATCGTTGATTTTAGTAAAGGCGAAATGAAAAATTTAACTGTGCCAAAAGGTGGTAGCTATGACACCGAAGCTGGCTTATATACTCGCGTTGTCGCGCCTGAGCCACTATGGTTGTTAAATCCTTTGTGGCATTTTTGGGATGCTAACTGGTGGCCTGATTGGCCAACCACGGCTAAAAAATTAGAATGGTTTTATGAAAAAAGCGATGGTTCAACCGTCGATGGTGTAGTTAGTTTGACTCCAACAGTGATTGAGAATTTATTACGTGTTCATGGCCCAGTCGACATGACAAAAGATTATGGCGTTACAATTACAGCTGATAATTTTTGGGAAACAACGCAAACTTTTTCTGAACAGAAACCAAGTGTGACAAAGGAGCCAAAAAAGATTATTGGTGACTTAATGTCAAAATTAATGGAAGAGTTGCCAAAGAATCTTGACCTAGCTAAAAGCTTGGCTTTAGTTGGTGTCTTGGAACAAAGCTTGAACGAGAAACAGATCCTTTTGTATTTTAATGATTCAACACTTGAGACTTCGGCCAAAGCTTTTGGCTGGGATGGTGCGATTAAAAAAACTGATCATGATTATTTAATGGTAGTCTCATCAAATCTTGGTGGACAAAAAAGCGATCGCGCAATTATAGAAACGCTTAATCATAGCGCAGAAATCTTGCCCGACGGTCAAATTATTGTTAATCTTACTATTACAAGACAGCACACAGCACCGAAAAATCAAACTTTTGTTGGTTTTAGAAATGTTGATTGGTTAAGAGTTTATGTGCCAGAAGATAGTAAGTTAATTTCTGCAACTGGTTGGCGAACACCAGAGCAATCTTACTTTGAAAAACCTGATCCAAAATGGGAACTTGATGTTGATTTAGCTAACGAAAGACAAGCGATAACTGATCCAGCAAGTGGCACAAAAATTTACAAAGAAAATAACAAGACTGTATTTGCTAATTGGACCATGGTTGATCCAGGAGAGACTGCGACGATTGAAATAAAATATCGTTTGCCATTTACTTTAAAAGCTAACGAAGAACCAAAGAATTTAATTGGTAAAATAAAAAAATATATTTTCCCGGACAGCTCGAATAAATTTAGTTTATTAGTTCAGAAACAGCCGGGCGCAAATCAAACGAGTATAGTTTCAAAAATAGTAATTGATCGCGGTTGGAAAACTCTTTGGAAATATCCTGATGACTTACAAGTAAATGAAAGCGGCTGGACACTTAGTCGTTCGCTAAATACTGATTTATACGCCACGGTTTTATTCAACAAAAATTAAATCAAACCATAAAACAAAGCTAAAATTATGCCAAAAAATAAAACGAACAGTAATGTTAAACGTGAACCTTCGCAAGTCGCTCAGTTTGTAGCACGTGATTTGCCGACCGACAATCAATCTAAACGTTTTGATCGTTATTTAAAAAAAGGCTTGGATGAAGGCACGATAGATGAAAGTCTTTCGGAAATTTATCAAGATGATGGAGGCAAAAGAATTAACGTTAAACAAGTTGATATCCAGCCCAAGAAGGGATTTTTTGTTCGTTTGGGTATTATTTTGATTTATGTATTGATAGTGGCAGCCATAACAGCCGGAGCTTATTATTGGTTTATTAGTCGTAATGCAGATTCAACTTCAGTAGATCTTAAAATTTCTGCCCCAGAAAAATTAATTGCTAATCAGGAATTTGAGTATGTGATTGATTATCAAAATAAAGATAAAGTTGCACTAGGCAATCTTGAATTAGCCGTGGTTTATCCCGATAACTTTATTTTTGAATCAAGTTTTCCAACTGCAAGCAATGATAACAATAAGTGGAGCTTAGAAGATTTGCGTCAATTTTCTAGTGGCCAAGTAAAAATTAAGGGACGCTTAATATCTCCGACAGGTTCTTCTAACGTAATGTTTGCTGATTTAACTTATAAGCCAATAAATATTAGTAGCGAGTTTAAGAAATCAACCAGCTTGGATACTGTTTTAGCCGGATCTGGTTTAGATTTAAGCGCCGTGGTTCCTACTAGTATAATGGTTGGGCAAGATTCTGAATTGCTGGTTAAGTTTAAGACAACTGATACTAACTTCTTGGACCATTTTAATATTCGTTTCCCTGCATTAGATAATCTTAGTTTCCCAACAGCTGATTATGGCAAGGATGTCACAGTTGTTAGTCCTGGAGTTTATGCAATCAGTAATTTAACCAACACTGATCAGGAGCTACGCATCAAATTTAAGTTTACTGATAAGAAAAATGACACTGAAGATTTTAAGGTTAATTTTGAATATCAGCCGACAGGTTCAGAGAAAGCTTATTCTTTTGATGAAAAATCTTTCACGGTTGAAGTTGTTAAAAATTCTCTTAACTTAACCGTTGTTGCTAATGGCCAACCGTCTGATCAAGGTATTGATTTTGGTCAAACGATTAATTATTCAATTTCATATGTTAATAAGGGAGAAAAAGTAATGGACGATGTTATTATTATGGCGGTCTTGGATGGCGAAGCGCTTGATTGGCGAAAATTGCTTGATAAAAATGATGGTAGTGTCACTGGTAGAACTATCACTTGGACTAAAGATCAAATTCCAGAATTAAAATCTTTAGCCAAGGATCAAACCGGAAGTATTGATTTCTCAATTCCTGTGCGAGATGTATCTGAAGCTGGCCTAATTAGAACTTATGAAATTAAAAGTTATGCTCAATTTGCTGTCAGTGGTAAGGCTGAAGAACTTTCGCAAACTAATGAGGTTAATCGCTCTAATCAGTTAACTATTAAATTAAACAGTGACACTAAACTTGATGAAGCGGTTCGCTATTTTGATCAAGATAATATTGCTGTCGGAACCGGACCTTTGCCGCCGCAGGTTGGTCAGACTTCAACCTTTAAGATTTATTGGAATCTTTCAAATTCCTTGCACGAGCTCGGAGATATTAAAATTAAAACAAAATTGCCTGACTACGTTGCTTGGGACGGTAAGGATCAAGCTGATGTTGGAACTCTGAGCTATAACCAAGATACTAATGAAGTTACCTGGGATATCGGTCGATTGCCTTTGTCAGCTGCTCACACTCAAGGTCAATTTAGTATTTCTATAAAGCCAAGGGCGACTGATCGAAACAAGTTATTAGTTTTGGTTTCTGGAACCACCTTAACGGGCACTGATAATACAACTAGTTTTCCAATTTCTCAAATCTTAAAAGCACAAACAACTAAGTTAGAAAAAGATGATATTGCTGAAACTGATGGAATTGTGCAATAGTTTTAATGTTGTAATTCTATTATTTATTTGTTAGCATAATTGCATGTCGCTAGATACACACAAAGAATTCATCCAAGAAAGAAGGGCTTACTACAAAACTTTAAGACCAGTATTTTGTCAAGTTCTTCAGGCGATGGTTAACTTTAATTCTAAGGGCTTTTATCATCTTAGATACAATGGGGCGGGCCATGAGAGATTGAAGAAAGAGCAGATATATAGATTAAATTTATTGCCATTGGCAGTTCCTGTGATTAAGAAAGCTGTTAGTATTTTTAAATACGAAGAGAGATATTTGAAGCAAGAAGGAAAGTACGCAAAGTTTTGGGGGTTAAAGGCAAGTGTAGGGAATAATAGTCCAATAGTTACAGTAGTTTTGCGAAAAATAGGAGATGGTGAGATAACTTTTTATAGTATTATGAAGGCTCGAGAAAAGAACAGCGTTTATGAAAAAAATAAAAAAACCGCTTTGTAAGCGGTTCTTTTATGTGCTCATTTTCAGCATTGGAGATTCCTTAGCTGAATAAAGCTTTCGCTTCATGAACACATTATTATTATATACTGTTTTTAGTGAAAAGTCAATCGTTTAATATTAGCATAAAATTAGCACAAAATAGTGGCATTAGGCTCTTTTTCCACAGTTTATAGATAAAGACCCCCCCCTAAAAAGGTTAAAAGAATCATAAATAAAAGATGTTCATATTGAAGAAAACAAATAAATATAATCTAGCCCGCCGTGGTAGTTTAAAAACTCGCCACGGCAGTTTGGAAACGCCTTTTTTTATGCCGGTGGCAACACAGGCGACAATTAAGTTTGCTTCAACTCATGATGTTCGTGAACTTGGTTCACCAATTCTTTTGTCTAATACCTATCATTTAATGTTGAGACCTGGTGAAAAGTATGTTAAAAAGTTTGGTGGTTTGCATAAATTCATGAATTGGGATGGTGCTATTCTGACAGACTCCGGTGGTTTTCAAATTTTCTCATTAGCTGCTGATAGAACTAAAAGCGGTAAAAGCTTAGTTGAATTAAGTAAACAGGGTGTTAAATTTTCTTCATATATTGATGGCTCAAAGCATTATTTAACTCCTGAAAGATCTTTGCAGATTCAAGCTGACTTAGGTGTTGATATCGCCGTTGTCTTAGACGAATGCGTGGCCTTACCTGCTAAACGAAAATATTTAGAACATTCAGTCGATTTAACAACTGAGTGGGCCAAACGCACAAAAATTTACTCAAAAAAGATTAAAAATAATAAACCATTGATTTTTGCGGTTGTTCAGGGTGGTACTGAGAAAGATTTGCGTTTAAAAAGTGCAGCTGAATTAAGCGCGCTTAAATTCGATGGTTATAATATTGGCGGTTTAGCGGTTGGTGAAACTAATGACGAGATGTATAAAGTCCTTGATTACTTAACCGATGCTTTACCAAAGGATAAACCTAGATATTTGATGGGTGTTGGTTATCCAGAAAATATTATTGAAGCCGTTAAGAGGGGAGTTGATATGTTTGATTGTGTTATTCCAACTCGTGAAGGGCGCCACGGTAGACTATTTTCTTTTGATAAAGATACTAGTAAAAAAATTAAACAACTTCTAGCTTCTAAGAAAGTAGCGACAAAAGATTTTTATAAAACAATTACGATCACCAACGCTAAATATGCTAATGATAAAAATTTAATAAATAAAAATTCCAAGATTCCTGAATTACGTAAATTATCTTTAGCTTATTTGCATTATCTATTTCAAATAAATGAACCTTTAGGCAAGAGATTGGCAACTTTAAATAATTTAGAATTCTATCTTGACTTAATGACTGAGATAAGAAAATCGATTTAGTTTGAATAAATAAAAAAGCGCCAGATGATGTTTGTCTGACGCTTTAATAACAATTCGTATCCACGTATAACCGTAGTTAAAGTAACGTGTTTATAAGCCTAGATGTTTCCCGGCAAACAAGCAGTTTACACTCCGAAGAGATTCTTCCTGCAAAAAATTGTTATTCTAGGTAGCTTTAATGGATGATTTGCCCTGATCCCTTTACTTAACCCCATTTTTCAAAACAAAGAATAAAGCTTATTCGATAAGTGACCCCTAGAAATCACCGACCTGTGGAAGGTTCGAAAGAACAATACTAAACTAATATTTTGATATTATTCGCTTTTATAGCTATTGTCAATCGCTTTAAAAAGTGACAATATAATTAGATATGCTACATTTTAGATTACTAAAATTCATCGGATCCCTTATTGTTTTAGGAATTATTGCTGTAATAGTTGTAATTTTTATTTTTAAGCAAAAACCCCTGGCTTTATCAGACTTAGGTAAAAAGGCATTATCTTTAGTGGGACTAGTTTCTGATAAAATAAATACCACGATTCAAGATCAACCCTATCAATATGGAAGCTTTATAAGGGTTGCCAAGGTGCTTGATGGTGAAACTGTTATCTTAGAAAATAATGACAAATTACGTTATATCGGCGTCGATGCTCCTGAGCTTAATAAAACCGAAAAGATTGATTGTTTTTCCCTTGAAGCAGCTAACGAAAATCAGCGTTTAGTTGAAGGTAAAAAAATTAGAATTGAAAAAGATATTTCGGAGCGTGATAAATTCGGTCGTTTACTTGGTTATGTTTATTTAGAAGACGGAACCTTTGTAAATATGGAATTAGTTAAAAATGGTTTTGCCATTGCGGCGCCCTTCGAGCCTGACACAGCTAAAGCTAGTCTATTTAAGGAAATAGAAAAAGAAGCAAAAGCAAATAAATTAGGCCTTTGGGGTAAATGTAAATAATTTTAAAAACATGAATTCATTTGATATTAGACAAAAGTATTTAGAATTTTTTAAGGCTCGAGGACATAATATTATTCCGAGCGCTTCTTTAATTCCTGAAAACGACTCAACATTACTATTTGTTAACTCTGGCATGTTTCCTTTGGTGCCGTATCTACTAGGCGCTAAACACCCAGCTGGTAATTGTGTAGTTGATAGTCAAAAATCTTTTCGCTCAGAAGATATTGATGAAATTGGAGATAACCGGCATCATACTTTTTTTGAAATGTTAGGCAACTGGGCATTAGGTTCAGGCTATTGGAAAAGCGAACAATTAAATTGGTGGTATGAATTTTTAGTTGAGGAAATAAAAATTGACCCAAAAAAACTATTTCAAACAATTTATATTGGTAGTGAAGACGGCAATATCCCACGCGATACCGAGTCGGCTGAGATTATGTTACAGATTTTTGATAAATATGACATTAATGCCGATGAGGCACCTGATTTTGATGCTGACGCCGGACCTAGTGAAGACTTGAAATTGGGCATGAGCAATTATAGGATTTTTGCTTACGAAAAAAAGTGTTGGTGGCAAAGAGGTGATGCGGTTGGTGAATTAGGTGGACCCGACTCAGAAACTTTTTTTGATACTGGCAAGATTCATGATGAAAAATTTGGTAAGTATTGTCATCCTAATTGTGATTGCGGACGTTTTATTGAAATCGGAAATTCAGTTTTCATGCAATATCAAAAAGCGGCTGATGGCTGGAAAGAATTAACCAATAAAAATGTTGACTTTGGTGGGGGATTGGAAAGATTGTGCACAGCAATTCAAGCTAAAAGTGATGCTTTTCAGACTGATTTATTTAGTGATGCAATTAAAAAAATAGAAGAGCTTTCTCTAAAAAAATATGAGGATGATAATAAGGCATTTAGAATTATTGCTGACCACTTGAAAGCGGCGACCTTCATCATGGGTGATGAAAAAGGTGTCGCACCATCAAACACCGATCAGGGTTATATCGTTAGACGCTTAATTAGGCGTGCTCTGCGTTTTGCTAGACTTTTAGGTATAACAGCTGAAGATTGGACGAAAGAAGTGGCTAGTATCTATATCAACTTTTATAAAGAGATTTATCCAGAGCTTAATTTAAATAAGACTTTTATTATTGAACAATTGAGTAAGGAAGAAAAAAAGTTTAGTGCAACCTTAGAAAAAGGAGAGAAAGAGTTTGAAAAACTATCTAGCAATATTTCCGGCGAGCAAGCTTTTGATTTATATCAAAGCTATGGTTTTCCGATTGAAATGACTATTGAATTAGCTAAAGAAAAAAACTTCACGGTTGATGAGCCTGGTTTTTATGAAGAGTTAAAAAAACACCAAGACTTATCACGCACGGCATCAGCTGGCAAATTTAAGGGTGGTTTAGCTGATAGTAGCGTTGAAACAACTCGCTTGCATACAGCCTCACATCTTTTATTAGCTGCTTTACGACGTGTCTTGAATGATCAGGTTTCTCAGAGAGGTAGTAATATTACAGCCGAACGTTTACGTTTTGATTTCCCAAATCCAGATAAATTAACGCCTGAACAGATTATCCAAGTCGAAGATTTGGTTAATGGCGCTATAGAACAAGCCTTACCAGTTCACTTTGAAGAAATGACTTTAGACAAAGCACGAGAGATTGGCGCGACTGGTGTATTTGATTCTAAATATGGAGATAAGGTAAAAGTTTATTTTATAGGTAATCCAGGTGAAGAGTTTAGCAAGGAAATATGCGGCGGCCCCCATGTTGAGAATACCAGTGAATTGCATCACTTTAAAATTACTAAGGAAGAAAGTTCATCCTCTGGCATTAGAAGAATAAAGGCAATCCTCGATTAAAAAATTAAATCATAATATAATTTTATGGCTAAAAATTTTGATCACTTCGAGCAATTGAATAAAGAAAAATTAGTAGTCCCAAGAATTATTTTGAATTTTTTCAGGCATTCAATAAAAGAGCCGCGGGGTAATAAGGAAAATAAAGATGTTCAGCTAACTCAGGAAGGCAGGGAATTGGCTAAATCTAAATTTCACGCCAAAGACAGCTATGCCTTAGCTTTTGCTGATAAAGATGATCGTACCAAAGAAACAGCCCTGTTGATGGCTTTTGGTGGTGATATGGAGACTGATAGTTTAATTGAAACAAGTGAGCAGGTTAATCAAGATCTTAAATATGGCAGCCGTCTAGGACAAGATGATCGATTAGCGTTTAAGAATAGTCATGAAACTGGCTATCATCTTAAATTGCGAGAGTCTTTTGATAGAAAAGAACCATTAAAATTTTTGGTTGAGGAAAGTGATTATATTGCTGAAATGTTAAACGATGAAGGCGGAGCTACTTACTCTCGTATGGCTAGTCAAATTGCTCAGGTTATTGAAAAATATCTCAAGGCCGTTGATAACTGGGAATCTATACTTGAGTCAAAGCCAGAGGAGTATGATTCTTCGACTTTAGAGCGTTTTCTGGGAACTCATAGGGGTTTATGTGAATCATTCGTTGCCAAAGTTATCGAAAAGACCTTGGGCAAGGCAGAGCGAGACGAATTTGTGAAAGTCTTAGATTCGCAGTGCTTTAGTGAAACCGAAGGCTTCTCTGTAGATATCGGAAAATACAATGAAGAAAAGATTGTTTTTATATCTTTTGAAAAGAGATCTAAAACGAACGGAGAAGTTATTTATTCATTTGAAAAGGCAGTTCCGCTGAATATTTTGCAAGAAATTATTGAAGAGGGTAAAAGAGTGAAAGAAGTGTATAATGCTTAGTCTTAAATATTTGGCTAATATTAGTTAATTATTAATTAGATAAATTAAGAGCCTTAAGTCTCTTGACACTATTTTAATTTGCCTCTATAATAGTTCTACACGTAAAAATATTGAAAATTTCTCAATTTTACATTTTCTTAAATAAGAAATTTTGGTAAAAGATTTAACATTTGCCAAAATTTTTGTCGTTTTGATGTCAGAGAACAATTCAAAAGATTTTATTGAAATGGAAGGGGAAGTGTTGGAACTTATGCCAGCCGCTACCTTCAAATTAAAACTGGATAACGGCCATGAAATATTGGCTCATCTATCTGGGAAAATGAGGATGTTTAAAATCCGCATTGCTCCAGGTGACCGCGTTAAGGTTGAGATGAGTCCTTATGATCTAACTAAGGGCCGTATCACTTACCGACTCTAATTTATTTATCATGAAAGTACGAGCTTCTGTTAAGAAAATTTGCAAAGACTGTAAAACAATTCGTCGTAAAGGACGAGTTATGGTTATTTGTAAAACTCCTAAACATAAGCAACGTCAAGGATAACTATGGCAGTACGTATTGCAGGAGTAATGATCCCAAATGAGAAACGCGTTGAAATCGCGTTGACTTATGTTTATGGTATCGGCAGAGTAACTTCTAACAAAGTTTTAGCAGCTGCTAAGATTGATAAAAATACTAGAGTTAAAGATCTTAAAGAAGAAGATGTTAACCGTTTGCGCGTTTTGATTGAAAAAGACATGAAAGTCGAAGGCGACCTAAGACGTGAAGTTTCAGCTAACATTAAGCGCTTGAAAGATATTGGTTCATACCGTGGCTCTCGTCACACTAAACACTTACCAGTTCGTGGTCAGCGTACTAAGACTAATAACCGCACAGTTCGCGGCAACGTTCGTCGTACAGCTACTTCAGGTAAGAAGATGTCAGCCCAAAAGACTTAATTACTAAATGGTTAAGTGGCTAATTGTTAAAAGCTTTAACGATTAACCATTTAGCCATTTTATTACTATGACAGAAGAAAAGAAGACAACTAAAGAAGTTAAGGAAGTTAAAGAAGAGATCATTGACGATGGTACTGCTATTGAAGTTGTACCAGAAACAAAGAATGATTCTGATGCTTCAGGTGCTGAAGAATTACCAGAAGAAATTAAGAAGAAATTAGAAAAACAGAAAGCTGCCCGTACTCCAATGAAAGGTAAGCGTAAGAAAAAGACTGAAAAGAAGCGTGTTAGCTCTGGTAAGGCTTTTGTTCGATCAACTTACAACAACACTGTTATTACCCTGACTGATAATGATGGAAACGTTTTATCTTGGGCTAATGCAGGTTTGGCTGGTTTCAAAGGACCAAAGAAAGCTACTCCATACGCCGCTCAGATTATTACTCGTATTGCAGTTGATAAAGCTAAGGAAGAATATGGTCTATCAGAAGTTAAAGTTTTTGTTAAAGGTGTTGGTACTGGCCGCGAATCAGCTGTCAGAGCTTTGAATGCCAATGGTTTAAACATTACTTACATTAAAGATATTACTCCTTTACCACACAATGGTTGCCGCTCACGCAAACCGCGTCGCGTTTAAGTTAAAGATTTTATGTCTCCATTAGCAAAACAACAGAGCTCAGCTCGACCAAAGAAGCAAAGTACTTACGGTCTTCAATTACGCGAAAAGCAGAAGACTAAGGAAATGTATGGTTTGCGCGAAAAACAATTTAAACTAACCTACCTAAAAGGACAAAAGAAAAGCAGTGATGCTGGTGAAAGTTTATTGCGTCTTTTAGAAATGCGTTTAGATAATGTTATTTACCGTTTTGGTTTAGCTATTACCCGCGCTCAAGCTCGTCAAATGGTAAGCCATGCTCAGTTTTTAGTTAATGACCAAAAAGTAAACATTCCTTCTTACCAAGTAAAGCCTAATGATGTTATTGCTGTTCGTAAGAATAAGAAAGAAAAGAAAACTTTTGTAAATCTTGAAGAAAGATTAAAGAAAGCCAATATTCCTGGTTGGTTAAATTTCGATCCAAAGGAAATGTCAGGTAAGATTCTTGGTGAACCAAAGAAAGAAGATTTAGATCAATCTATCAACAGTCAGTTGATCGTTGAATTCTATTCCCGTTAATTTTGATATTAAAGCCCTTTGGGCCTGCTATTTTAAGCCATATGCAACACATAATCGCTTTACCTAAGAAGATATCATTCGTCCCTGGTGACGTATTAAATCAAGGCCAAGTTATCGTTGAGCCATTAGCCCCTGGCTATGGAACAACTGTTGGTAATGCTTTGCGTCGTGTTCTCTTAGCTTCTTTGCCTGGTATTGCCGTGATTGGAGCCAAGATTGAAGGTGCTAGTCATGAATTTATGGCTATTCCAAATGTTAAAGAAGACGTTTTGGAAATCATGCTTAATTTAAAAAAGATCCGTTTTAAACTTGATGAAGGTGTCGATGAAGTTCGTTTAACACTATCAGCTTTTGGTGAAAAGGAAGTCACTGCTAAAGATGTTGAAAAGCAAGCTGGTGTTCAAGTTGTCAATCCAGATTTAGTTATTGCCCATATCACCGATATGAGCGGAAAGTTAAATATGGAGATTTTTGTACGCCGCGGATTTGGCTATGAAACAATTGAAAGCCGTGAAGAAGGTAAGAAAGAACTTGGTTACATTGAAATTGATTCAATTTTTTCACCAGTTCTACATGTCTCATTAGCTATTCAAAACGTTCGTGTTGGTAAAATGGTCAACTGGGAAAAATTAGTACTTGATATGGAAACTGACGGAACTGTTTCTTTTGAAGATGCTTTCCGTTATGCTAACGACACTTTGATTGATCAATTTACAGGTTTGAAAGAAATTAGCAATAATCCAGTAGCTGACCTTACAGAAGAAGTTGCTGAACCTGCCGAAGCTATGACTGAGGAAGTTGCTGCTGAAGAAGTGGTTGCTGATGAAACTGAAGAAGCTCCAGTTGCTAAAGTTAAAAAGAGTAAAAAAATATAACACATTATGCGTCACCGTAATAAAGGAAAAATTTTAGATCGTAAGAAAGCTCCTCGAGAGATGATGCTTCGTAACCTCGCGGCTAGCGTTTTAATGTACGAAAAAGTTAAAACAACTGAAGCCAAGGCCAAGACAGTTCGTTCCTTGGTTGAGCATTTGATTACAGTTTCTAAAGCCGGTGATTTGGCTGCTCGTCGTCAATTGATCAGTACTTTGCCTCAGCCTTTAGCTGTTAAGAAAGCTATGGATGTTTTAGGTGAGCGTTATAAGACACGTAAAGGTGGTTACACCAGAATTGTTAAGTTAGGTTCACGTGTTGGAGACGGCGCTAGCGTCGTTCAAATTGAATTAGTATAAATATATGCCTAGACCAGCTATTAATCGCGACAGAATAAAGATTGACGCCACTGATCAGACCATGGGTCGTTTGGCAAGTAAAATTGCCACATTATTGCGTGGTAAACATAAGGTTACTTTTGAACCACATATTGATGGCGGTGATATTGTTGAAGTTTCAAATGTCTCAAAGGTAAAGTTCTCAGGAAAGAAAATGGAACAAAAAGTTTATCATCATTATTCTGGTTACCCAGGTGGTTTGAAGACAAGAAAGATAGCTGACATTTTTAAAAATAAACCAGATGAAATTTTGCGCCGCGCGGTTCATGAAATGTTGCCTGACAACAGGTTGCGTCCCGCTATGATTAAGCGTTTGATTATCAAATAAACGACTATGACTGAAGTTAAGACTAAAACTGTAGTTAAGAAAGTGAAGGCTGACGCACCAGCTGGAACTTACATCCAAACAATTGGTAAGCGTAAAACAGCTTCTGCGCGTGTTCGCTTATTTAAGGGTGGCAAAGGAGTTATTACTGTTAATGGTGCTCCAATGGCTGAATATTTCAAGACTCCACTAATGCAGATGATTATTCAAGATCCTTTAAAGGGAACTTCTTTAGAAGGTCAATTTGATATTACAGCTATGGTTTGTGGTGGTGGAAAGCAAGGTCAAGCTGAAGCTCTTCGTCATGGTATTGCTCGCGCTTTATTAGTACTTGATGTTGAATTGCGTCCAGTATTAAAAGCTCAACGCTGGTTAACTCGTGATGCTCGTAAGAAAGAAAGAAAGAAACCAGGTTTGAAAAAAGCTCGCAAAGCCCCACAGTGGAGCAAGCGTTAATTTAAATTATTTCAAAAGACCCTCTATTTTAGAGGGTCTTTTTGTATTGACAAAAATATAATAGAATGGTATTGTCTTGTATCAACAAGTTCTTTGAAAGACGGATTTTGAATAATGGTATATAGGTTTTTCTAATCTCTTAAATTTTAGGAGCTTAAAATAACTTATATATTTGTTAATTTAAAATCATTAATAATGAAAAGATTAATTTATAATTTAATTTACAACATTTTGGTTGTAATATTAGCCGTATCATTTATCGGTGTCATTGATAAACCTTCACCGCTCATGGTATATCTCGTGTTAACTGTATTAGTACTGGCTATATTCGCGATTCTTAGGAAACTTTATCATTTTATCTTTGTAAAAGACAGGTGGTTGTTCGTTAAGTTAGCTTCGGATATTGAAAAATATTTGTGGGGCGTGACTAATAACTTATATTATAACAGTCTACATTTAACAATAGAGGAGCTAAGGAAGGCTGCTAATGATAAAAATGAAAGAAAAATTAATGAAAGGCACAAAGAGGGACAAAAAAATAAAGCCCTCAGAGAGCATATAGAAAAATGTAATAGATAATCGAATTTTGATAATGTGTTATTACGGCAGAACAGTGATTCTGCCGTTTTTTATTGCTAAATAAGCCTTAAAAATGATACTATTAAGCTATTATGCCAGTAGTATTTGTCTATGGATTAGGCGCTTTTGGGTATGCCATCCTTAAGCATTTAGATCGTCACAAACGGTCTTCTTATGTTATAGCCGGCTATGATCGTGATAAAAAGGTCATGGATTCTTTACGTAAAAAAAGAAGTCATCCTCGTCATCAACTTGATCAATCTATTTCTAAACAAGTCCTTTTGCCTGAATCTCCGTCTGACATTTTTGACAAGGCTGATATTTTGATTTTAGCAGTAACAGCTAATGCGATTCCTGAGATTGTAAGAATTCTTAGTAAGACAAAACGCTCTAGAAAAAAACTTATTGTAATAAACGCGGCTAAGGCACTGGACGCCAAAACCGGTAGTAGATTAGAGTTGATTATTAAAAAGCATCTTAAACATACTCATTCATACGTTTATTTTGCCGGCGGTACAATTGCTGATGATTTGTATAATTCTCATCCTTTAGGCGCTACGATTGCTTCCTACAATAAGCCAGCCTTAAAAGTAACCGAGGATTTATTAGCTTCACCGAATTTACGTTTATATAAAACATCCGATGTAAGCGGCGCTGAATACTGCGGGGCTTTTAAAAATATTGTGTCTATCTTTGCCGGATTGGTTTCAGGCTTAGGTTGGCCGTATGGCTCAGAGACATTTTTTATTTCACGTTTTAGTCGCGAGGTTGAACGTTTTGTAGTCAAAGAATTGCGTGGGCACCTAGATACTTTTAGCATGGATAGCCAATGTTGGGGTAATGATTTATGGATGAGTTGTACTGGCAAAACTAGAAATAGGGAATTCGGCTACTTGGTTGGCAAAGGCATGACAGTTAATCAAGCTAAAGCCGATATGGCTAAGCGAAATAGAACCGTTGAAGGTCTAACCTCTATTTCGATTTTAAAAAAGTTGTGCAAAGATTTTTCGTCTTATCCGTTTTTACTAGCTATGCAAGAGATTGTTCTTAAGAATAAAAAGCCAAAGAAGATTATAGAAAGCTTAATTGAATCACGCACTATTTAATATGGCCAACATTGCAAAAAATACTTCATATTTTACACTCGCTTTGGTATTACAAAAAATAATATCATTAACTTATTTTACGATTTACGCGCGAGCTTTAGGACCAGCTGATTTGGGTCAGTACTATTTTGCTTTGTCTATTACTTCAATCTTTTCAATTTTTATTGATCTTGGTTTAAGTAATGTTGTTACACGCGAAGTTGCTAAATATCCTGAAAAAGCTAGATCAATTTTAGCGAGCACTATAGCTGTAAAATTACCATTAGCTATATTAACTGTTTTAGCTGTTGTGGCTTGGTCTTTTGCTTGGGGCTACAGTCCAATTATTAAGCAATTGATTTACATTTCATCTCTTGCCATGGTGTTTGATAGTTTTACTGGTATTTTTTATTCAGTGTCCCGAGGTTTTCATAATTTAAAATTTGAGAGTATTTCTTCAATTATATTCCAGCTGATTATTTTAGTTTTGAGTTTAGTAATTTTAGATAGAGGTGGATCAATTAATTATTTGATGGCAGCTTTACTAATCGCCAGTATTTTCAATTTTGTTTATTCTTTTTCGGTTATAAAACTGTTTTGGAAATTATCAGTTACTCCAATTTGGGATAAGCCGCTTATAAAGAAGTTATTTTCCATGGCTCTGCCATTTGGTCTCTTTGTTATTGTTCAACGTTTCTATACTTACTTTGATTCAGTTTTATTATTTAAGCTAGCAGGGGATAAAGCTGTTGGTTTGTATCAAGTCCCGTTCAAAATAATCGTGGCTTTGCAATTTCTACCGATGGCTTTTGTAGCTTCGCTATATCCAGTGTTGAGTACTTATTGGCATAGTAACCGAGAAAAATTAGCCTTAGCTTTCGAAAAAGCTATTACTTATTGTTTACTTTTAGCTATTCCAGTTAGTCTTGGTTCATTTGCTATGGCTGATAAAATAGTTTTGCTATTTAAAGAACAATATTCTGAAACCGGTCTGCTGCTAAGAATTTCTATGATGGCGGCGCCGTTCATGTTTTTAGGTTTTCCGGTTGGTTCAATGTTAAATGCCTGCGACCGTCAGAAAAGAAATACTATTAACATGACAATTACCGCCATTGTAAGCGCTGTTTTAAATCTTGTTTTAATTCCTCGTTACGGCGTGCTTGGTGCTTGTATAACAACTTTAGTGACCAGTATTTTAATGTTGGTTTTAGGTTGGGTTGTTATTCCACAAATTACAAAACTACATTGGCGCGCAATTTTATGGTCATTGTTTAAGATCTTGGCTGCTGGTTTAACTATGCTTTTAGTTGTTGAATTAATTAAGAGTCATCTAAATCCATTTATTACGATTGCAATTGCTGGTTTAGTCTATGTTGTAGCGGTTTATGTTTTCCGTGCTGTGACGCGAGATGATATTAAGGGTTTTATTTTATCAATCAAAGGCAAGGACGGTGAAGAACTAATTGATTAATATGAAGACTATTTTAGCAGCACTTGAATTTCCGCCGGCTTTTGGTGGAGTAGAAAATTACTATCAAAATCTGGCTAATTTTTGGCCAGATGAATTTATTGTACTTGATAATAGTGAAAATAAATTGCTTAGTAAAAATGCTTTAACACTAAAATGGTTAAAAGGCTTTTTTACAATACTCTCAACCGCAAAAAAGGCTCAGCCTGATTGGGTTATTGTTGGCGAAATTTTACCAATTGGCACGGCTACTTATTTGGCTTCTTTTTTTGCTTCTTTTAAGTATGCTGTTTTTCTTCATGGTTTGGATTTCTCTATGGCAACAAAATCTGCCTGGAAAAAGTTTATCACTAAAAAAATATTAAAACGTGCTAAATTAATTCTTTGTGCTAACAGTAAAACCGCCGAACTAGTTAATGCTTTTATTGGCGCTAACTCTAAAGTAAAGATTGTTAATCCAGGTATAAATCCACAGCTACCACTTATTAGACCAGAATTAGTGTCAGGTTTAAGAAATAATTATGGTTTAGCTGGCAATAAGGTTTTAATTAGCATCGGACGTTTAGTTAAAAGAAAAGGCGTTAGCGATGTCTTAGCTGTTTTACCAGAAATTTTATTAGAGCAAGAAAATATTCGCTATATTATTATTGGCAATGGACCAGAAGAAAATAATATTAAAAAATTATTAGCTGATCCAGCGCTAAAGAGTAGAGTGTTTCTGTTAAGTAATGTTTCTGAAGAAGAGAAATGGGCTTGGTTAGAGTTAAGCGATATCTTTGTTTTGCCGACAAGTGAAATCAATGGCGACTACGAAGGCTTTGGTATTGTTTATCTTGAAGCCAATCTATTTTCCAAGCCTGTTATTGCCACCAGAAGCGGCGGTGTGGCGGATGCGGTTGTTGATGGGCTAAATGGACGTTTGATTGAAGCAGGGGATGCTATGGCCCTAAAACAAGCCATTATAGAGCTAACTAATAATCGAGAGTTATGTTCTAAGCTTGGACAGCAAGGTAAGACACGAGCACTCAAAGACTTTGCTTGGTCAGACAAGGTTAAAACAATTTATGAATTATTAAAAGAAAATATTTAATATGATTTCAATTATTATTCCAGTTCATAATCAAGCTGATAAGATCGGCGCTTGTCTGAAAAGTATCCTTACTCAAACTTACAAAGAGTGGGAATTGATTGTGGTTAATGATGGTTCAACCGACAATATAGAAAAAGTGCTCGATAAATGGTCTAATAATTTTTTTGGTAAAAACTTCCAATTTTTTTCGAAAGAGAATGAAGGCTCACAAATTACACGTAACTATGGTTTTACTAAATCTAGTGGCGAGTATGTTATATTCTGTGACGCTGATATTATCATGGAGCCTTATATGTTAGAAAAAATGATAGACACTTTAAAAGCAAACCCTGAGGCAAGTTTTGCTTATAGTTCATTTAACTATGGTACAAAATTATTTAAGCTTTTTCCTTACAGTGAGGATCGTTTGAAAAAAATGCCTTTTATTCACACCAGCTCATTAATTAGGCGCCAAGATTTTCCTAACTTTGATCCAGCTATTAAACGTTTGCAAGATTGGGACTTATGGTTAACGATGATGGAAAATAATAAAAAGGGTGTCTTCATTGACAAGCCTTTATTCACAGCACAAATTGGAGGCGGACACTTTAGTAGTTGGCTACCATCAATTACTTATAAAATTTTGCCATTCTTACCAGCTGTGAAAAAATATAAGTTAGCAGTTAGTAAAATAAAAGAAAAACATAATTTATTATAAAATGTTTTTACGAGTTTTTATTATTGTGACTGTAATATTTTCTGTTCTTAGTCTGTTTTTTGTTAAAACAAATAATTCATTTGATTCGAGAAATTCTGTAGCAGCTACAATTAACCAAGTGCCATTGAGGCTAGAGCTAGCTACTAACGAACAACAATGGTTTGATGGTCTAAGCCGTCGTTCAAGTCTTTGTGATAATTGCGGCATGCTATTTGTTTTTCCAGAATCAAAGCTGCAAACTTTTGTAATGAGAGAAATGAATTTCCCGCTTGATATGGTTTGGTTAAATGATAAAAAAATAATTGGTTATAATGAAAATTTGCGACCTGAGACAACTGAACCTTATACACTTTATAAATCTCCAGCTGAGGTTAATTATGTTTTAGAGATTAATGCTGGTTTTGTTAAAAAACACAATATTAAAATAGACGATCAATTAATCTATGAAAAAAATTAATAACAAAAATTTATTCTTTTTAGTTCTAGGCGCTATTGCAATATGTGAAGTAATTTCTTTCACTGGATTTTTTATTCCGCAGGTAGTTAATATTTTTACGGCTTTAGTTATTTTAGCCACGCTTTTTATAACCTTGAAAAAACCAGCTTATGGATTCTTGATTTTATTGGCTGAGCTTTTAGTTGGTTCTCAGGGTTATTTATTATGGATAGGTGAAACTGGTAATCATATTTCTTTGCGCATTGCTTTATGGATTATTGTCATGGTGATTTGGTTTGTTAAAGAGATTGAGCGCTATGTAAAAGAAAAAGACTTAGTTAAAAATTGGATTAGTTTATCGGTTTATTTTCCATTTTTGCTTCTGCTCATAGCATTAATCGTCGCTACGGTTAATGGCTTTTTATTTCATAATGATAGTAATTTAATTTTTATTGAAGCCAAACGTTGGCTATATATTTTAACTATAATTCCTTTACTTTTGACATTGAGAGAAAAGGGAATGCGTCAAGATTTTTCAATCGTTATTGCTGCGGCTTGTACTTGGCTAGCCTTAAAAACACTTTTACTACTTTATATTTTTTCTCATGGTTTAGTTGTTTCAGAAGTTATTTACGCTTGGACAAGAGCTGATTTATTAGGCGAGATTACGACTTTAGCTAATGGCTTTTCCCGTGTTTTCTTGCAATCTCAAGTTTTTGCCGTACCGGCTTTTATCTTTTCTGCAGTGATTTTTTTAAAAACTTTAATCAACAAAAATTGGAAAATTACTAAATCAGTTGTTGGCTACGCTATAGCTTCAGCTTTATTTTTATCAGTTATCATTATTAGTTTGTCTCGTAGTTTTTGGTTTGGTTTAGCGGTGGGTGCTTTAGTTATTCTATTTACTATTTTTGCAGTATTTAGACCTAACATTAAACAATGTCTAAAAGCTATGTTGGCTTTAGCCGCGGTTGCTTTAACAACAATTGTGATTTTGTTTATTACTTTAGAATTTCCATTTCCTAAACCACTGTTTGGTTTTAATGCTTCTTTATTGTCTGATAGAGCTAACGCGAACGACGCCGCGGCGGATTCACGTTGGGCACTTTTGCCAGTCATGAATCAGGCAATTTTTAAGCACCCAATTATGGGTTATGGTTTAGGTAAAACTTTAACTTATAAATCAAGTGATCCACGTGTTGTTAAATCCTCAACTAATGGAACTTACACGACCAATGCATTTGAATGGGGTTGGTTAGACATCTGGCTTAAACTTGGCAGCCTGGGAATGCTGGCCTATCTTTGGTTTTTGTTAAGTATCATGAAGCAAGCCATTCTTAAAATTAAAACTAATCCTTATAAATCAGTAGCTAGTATTGGCGCAATGTTTGCTTTAATAGCTTTAAATATTTTTACGCCATACCTTAATCATCCTTTAGGTTTTGCTTATTTAGCTATTATTATGGTTAATTTGTCCATGGAGGAGTAGGGGGTATTGCCTAGTTTTCAATTTTGTTGTATATTTGTTTTTATACTTACTCCACAAATAGCTGGAGTTTACTCCTATATTAGTAGGAGAGACCCAAAAATATAAGTTGGGTTTATAAATAATTTTATGGGAGAACAGCAAATAATTTCCGAAGAAGGTTTTCAAAAACTACAAGAAGAACTTCATCAACTTTGTACTACTAAACGTCGAGAAATTGCCGATCGAATTGAAAAGGCAAAAGAGCTTGGCGACTTAAGTGAGAACGCTGAATATTCAGATGCTAAGGAAGCGCAGGCATTTAACGAAGGTCGCGTCTCTGAAATAACCAGTCTTTTAAAGAACATCACAGTAGTTAAAACTCATGGTAAGAATGAAATTGGTATGGGTTCAAAAATTACAGTTGAAGCTCATGGCAAAGAAAAGGAATTTACAATTGTAAGCTTTAATGAAGCTGACCCTTTGTCTGGTAAAGTTTCTAATGAATCACCAATGGGCCTAGCTTTCTTAAATAAGAAAACCGGTGATATGGTCACAGTTCATACACCTAAAGGAGATATTAAATATAAAATAACCCATATTAGTTAATTAACTATTATTGGTCTTAAGACTCTATTTTGCGACTTGCAAAATAGAGTCTTTTGTTTTGTAGTATTTTAGCCTAAAAACTTTGACTTAAGCCTGTTTTTAATATAAAATTGAGTACATATTCAAATACTATGAGTGAAATTAAAGTTAGTGAACGATCAGATAGACTAGCCAAGTTAGAAGCTTTACGAAAGCTAGGCCTTGATCCATACCCAGCTAAGACTAACCGCGATCATATGATCGGCGCTATTTTAGTTGATTTTAATGATTTTGAAGCTTCAAAAAAAGTTGTTACTTTAGCTGGTCGTCTTCGCAGCTCAAGAGGTCATGGCAATTTAAGTTTTGCCGACCTAGAAGATGACAGCGGCCGCTTACAGCTTGTTTTTTCTAAACAAGAGGTTGGTGCTGAACAGTATAAACTTTTTGAAAAATATATTGATGTTGGTGATTTTATAGAGGTTCAAGGTACGGCTTTTACGACCAAGGCTGGTCAACAGAGTTTGGCTGTGACTGAATGGAAAATTTTAACTAAAGCTTTAAGACCATTGCCAGATAAGTGGCATGGCCTAGAAGATAAAGAGGAAAAATTGCGCAAACGTTATTTAGATATTCTAACTAACGATGAACTTAAAGACACAATCAGAAAGCGTTCTCGTTTTTGGTCATCAATGCGCGAATTTTTAATGGCGCGTGACTTCTTAGAAGTTGAAACTCCGGTTTTAGAAACCACCACTGGCGGAGCTGATGCTCGTCCTTTTGTTACTCATCACAATGCACTTGATATTGATGTTTTTCTTCGTATCTCAGCTGGAGAATTATGGCAGAAGCGTTTAATGGTTGCTGGCTTTGATAAAACATTTGAAATTGGCAGACAATTTAGAAACGAAGGTATGAGTGCTGAGCATTTGCAAGATTATACGCAAATGGAATTTTATTGGGGTTATGCTGACTATACTAAGGGCATGGAGCTTGTTACAGAATTATACCGTCATGTTGCTAAAGAAACTTTTGGTAAACTAAAGTTTGATATTAATGGTTTTGAAGTTGATTTAGCGCGTGAATGGGAAATTTATGATTTTACTTCAATTATTAAAGAAAAAACTAAAGTTGATATAACAAAAACTGATTTGAAAGAAATTGAGGAGACTTTAAAAAAATTAAAAATTGATTACGACAAGAAAGGATTTAATATCACCAGAGGCATTGATAATCTTTGGAAGTATTGTCGTAAGTCTTTAGGTGGTCCAGGTTTCTTGGTTAATGTACCGGTTGTAATGGAACCTTTAGCTAAAAGACAGGTTGAGAATCCAAACTTTGTTCAACGCTTCCAAGTAATTATTGCTGGCTCTGAATTAGGTAAAGGTTATAGCGAGCTTAATGATCCGATTGATCAAGCTGGACGCTTTGCTGATCAACAAGAATTGCGTGAAGCAGGGGATGATGAAGCACAAATGTTTGATAAAGATTTTGTTGAAGCACTTGAATACGGTATGCCACCAACTTGTGGTTTTGGTATTTCTGAACGTTTGTTCTCATTCTTGTGTGGCAAACCAATAAGAGAATGTCAGATTTTTCCTTTATTAAGACCAAAGGACCAGCCCTCCGCTGAAGCTGCGGACGGTAAATAAAAATAATTTCATTATTATGTTAGATATTAAATTCATTAGAGAAAATATTGATTTGGTAAAAAAGAACTCAGCTGATCGCAAGGCTTTGGTTGATGTTGATAAGCTTATTTCTTTAGATGAATCATGGCGTAAACTTCAAGCTGAAGTACAGGAATTACGTTCACAAAGAAATAAAACCTCAAAAACTAAACCAAGCCCAGAAGAGATAGCGAATATGAAACAGGTTGGTGAAAAAATATCTGTTTTAGAAGAAAAGCAATTAGACATTGAAAATTCTCTTAAAGAGTTAATGATCGCCATACCTAATCTAACTCATAAAGATGTTAAAGTAAGTGCTGATGAAGATGATAATCCAGTTTTGGCTACTTCGGGTAAAATTAATAAATTTAATTTTGAAGCCAAGGATCATGTTGAGTTAGCTGAGTCACTTGATTTAATAGATTTCGACAGAGCTACAAAAGTCGCTGGTGCTAAGTTTTATTATTTAAAGAATGAATTGGTCTTACTTAATCAAGCACTAATTCAATATTCATTAAGCATTGCTATGAAGCATGGATTTAAACCCATGCTAACTCCGGATTTAGCCAAGACTTCAATGGTTGAAGGATTGGGTTATAATCCGCGTGGAGAATCAAGCCAAGTTTATCAGATTGAAAATAATGACTTAAGTTTAATTGGTACGGCTGAAATCACTTTAGGCGGTTATCACGCTGATGAGATTCTTGACTTAAAAGAGGCTCCAATCAAATATGTTGGTTTGTCTCATTGCTTTAGAACTGAAGCTGGTAGCTATTCTAAATTTTCAAAAGGCATTTTTAGAGTTCACCAATTTGAAAAATTAGAATTATTTATTTATTGCAAACCTAATGAGGCCGAAAAGATTCATGATGAAATGTTAAAAATTGAAAAAGAAATTTTTTCAGGGTTAGACATACCTTTTAGAGTAATCGATCATTGTACGGCTGATTTAGGCACACCATCTTTTAGAACTTTTGATTTAGAAGCTTGGCTACCGGGTAAACCAAATACTGAGAACGGCAAAGGCGATTGGGCAGAAATTACTTCAACCTCGAATTGCACAGATTATCAATCAAGAGCTTTGAATATTAAATTTGTTGATAGTGATGGAGAAAAGAAGCTGGTTTACACATTAAACGGAACGGCCATTGCTTTGCCTCGAGCTTTGATTGCTATCATGGAAAATTATCAGACTAAAGATGGTTCAATTGAAATTCCAAAAGTTTTGCGACCCTATTTGCCATTCAAAAAGATCAGTAGATAGTTCAATTTATTATTCTTATTGTCGTAGAGAATATGGGCCACGCAGAAAGACTCGAATATACCAATCAAGATAATGCCCAAGAAGACATCTCTGCAACAGAAGAGATTACGCTTCAGGATATTGAGAACATGAGAGAACCAATACAAAAGATTATAGAGCAAATGGACTTAAAAGAAGCTAAATATGGAACCATTATTTGTGATGATGCTTCCGGCAGGATACCAGCACTTATTTTCAACGAGGTTATAGGCAAGATTAATAATGATAACCACATTGAAAAACCTAAGCTACTTTTTATAGCTGGTCAAAAGTCTACTTGGAGAGAAAATGAAGAATGGGTTGACGGTAGAATGGTTAAAAAAATTTCGATCTTTAAGCAAATGAAAGAACACATTTCTAAGAACTTGAAGGATCCTGAAAGGATATTAATTGTAACAGACACACTAAATTCAGGAGATGGTATATATCCAATAACACGGACACTTGAAGAGGAGGGCATGAAATATGATATTGCGTCAATTTCTACCCTGATACATCCAAAGCGCGATGATCCCGAGATAGATAAAATGCAATTTAAAGCTCTTGAAGTAAAATTAGCATATCACGATAAAAATTATACGAAAAAAGGAGAAATATTTACCAACTTTTCTAAGGCTGTTCCGGGAATTTATAAATCTCCTCATTTATCGGGTGTGACTAAAATAGCCGGCAACCTGTTATCTGAAAGAGAAAAGGATTTTAATCCATCTTATGTCAAAAAGGCACGAGAAGACGCGCATATTTTAGCAGATCAATTGTATACGTGGTATAAAGAGCTTAAAAATTAATTCGGATTATTGTAACTAAAAAGCAAGTTGCAGCCGTGAACTGAAACTGTCTTAATTATGTTTGAACGAACAAAATCAATTCAATTAAGCGTGATTAAACAAATGGAGCTTTTAGCTTCTCGTTACGCTAATGTGGTATCTCTAGCTCAGGGCATACCTAGTTTTGATACGCCCTCAGCCATTAAAAGACGAGCCTCACGTGCTTTAGATGACGGCGTGGTTGCTAAATATTCATTATCTCCAGGATTGCCTGAGTTACGAGAATTAATTGAATTGTCTTTGGCAAGTGAAAATATGTATTATGATTGGCAAAGCGAAATTATTGTTACCGCTGGTTCAATTGAAGCTTTAACAGCTACGCTTTTAACCATCACAATGCCAGGTGATGAAGTTATTATCCCTGACCCAACTTATACAAGTTATAGAGAAGCAATTCGCTTAGCTGGTTGTGAGCCAGTTTATGCACCATTGGATGAAGCAGGTGGTTGGGCTTTTGATATCAAGATGGTTGAAAAAACTATTACGCCTAAAACTAAAGCCATCTTTTTTTGTAATCCTAATAACCCAACCGGAACTGTTTATACTAAAGAACAGTTATTAGCTTTAGCACAGTTAGCTGAACAGCATGATTTATTTATTATTTCTGATGAGGCTTACAAAGATTTTATTTATGATGGTGGAGAATATTTTACTCTAGGTCAAGATCAGCGTTATAGGAAAAGGTTTATTAGAGTTTTTAGTTTTTCTAAGGCTTATGCCATGACTGGTTGGCGTGTTGGTTATGTTCATTCTGACGCTTCAATAATTCGCGAGATAATGAAGGTGCATGATTGCTTAGTAACTTGTGCGCCAGTTGTTTCACAATATGCTGCTATGGGCGCCTTAGAGATGGGTCAAGAATGGATTGATTTCTTTAAAAAAGAATATGAAAAGCGCCGCGACTTAATGTGTGAAGCACTCGACAGAATTGGCAGTGAAAAATTAACTTATGCTCGACCAAACAGCGCTTACTTTGTTATGCCAAGATATAATGGTAATAAGCCAAGCTTTGATATGGCGGTTAATATTTTAGATAAAGTAAAATTAGCGACCGTACCAGGTTCTGCTTTTGGTCCATCAGGCGAAAATCATTTACGTTTAAGTTTTGGTCGCAAAGAAGAAGACATCATCGAAGGCATGAAGCGTTTAGAAAAATATTTTCAATAAAATCATGAAACGATTTGCTAAAATAATTCTTCAATATTATTTATTTATCTTTGCTAAATTAGCTTTGCTATTAAGGCAACCCTTTATTATTGCAGTAGCTGGAACGACGAATAAGACTTTTACTAAGCAAGCGATAGAATCGTTTTTAAGGGCTAGGGGAGAGACTTTAGCTGTACCAAGCTTTAATACTGAAATAGGCCTTCCTCTGGCCATTTTAGGGCTTCCAAGTGGCTATAATTCATATCAACGCTGGTTGGCGATCATGTTTTTAGCCCCATTTAAGGCATTTTATGTAAAGCTGCCAAAAATAGTGGTTTTTGAGTTTGGAGCTGATCGACCTGGTGATTTGTCTTATCTTATTAGTTTAGCACCACCAAAAGTCGTGGTAATAGCATCTATAACGCAACGTTATTTAGAACAGTTTGGCGGGATTGATAAAGCTGCTCACGAATATCAAATTTTAGTTAAGAGTGTGGGTAAAAATGGTTTAATAGTTTTGAATAACGATATTCCGGAAGTTAAACATTTGCAAATTGTCAGTCGTGCTAAAACTGTTTTCTTTGGAATTAGTGAAGAAAATATTTCAGCTGATGAAAATAGTTGGTTAATTTCTAATTTCAAAATAACCGAGCAGGGGATAGTCGGAAATTTAGTTAACAATGATATCAAAAAAGATTTTGCACTTAATCGTTTTGGTAAACACAACGCTTTGGCTTACGCCGCGGCTAGCGCTGTAATTGATGATCTTATTTTATGATAGCTCCATCACCGCGCCATCGTTTGTATAACACTGCTGCCGGGGCACGACGCCGGGGTAATCCGTATTTTGCTAACAAAAAAAAGGATAATTTTGGCGCCTCAGTTATGAAAAATACTTTGGCTCATATTTCACCACGCGTTTGGCTTTGGTTTTTTCTTTTTATAATAGTATTTATTTTTTTAGCGTGGTTGCTGTTATTCTCTAATGTGTTAGTTGTTAAAAACATCGAAGTCAAAGGAACTAATTTAATTTCTAGCTCCGATGTTGAAACTCTGGCAAGCGATCATTTAGATAGAAGCAGACTTCTATTTTTATCCGAATCTCGCTTAGCTGTTTTTGACTCTAACTCTTTAAAGCAAGAAATTAATGATCGCTATGCTCTAGATAACATAAAGGTTGTTAAAAAAATTCCTTCTACCTTGCAGGTTATTATTTCCGAAAAAGCTCCGGCTGCTGTTTGGTTTGAAGCTGATACTTATCAACAGATAGATGCTTCAGGTTGGATTTTGGTTCCAGTCGCTGGTCCGGTTGAGAATTTACCAATTATTTTTAATAACGGTTTTCCAAAAATTAATGATAAAAAAATTGACGGCGCAGACAAGATTATAGTATTTGCTAAAAATCTGACACCCGAATTTGTTAATCGTTTTTCAGGTATAAAGATAAAACAACTTGCTGTTGATAACGAACAAGACACTATTAAATTAGTACCTGAAAGGGGAGCGATGATTTACTTTTCTACTAGTGATGATTTGAATAAACAGCTTGACCGGCTTGATCTACTT
The DNA here is from genome assembly GCA_026396835.1 of Candidatus Falkowbacteria bacterium. Classification (NCBI taxonomy): domain Bacteria; phylum Candidatus Falkowiibacteriota; species Candidatus Falkowiibacteriota bacterium. The sequence goes on along the minus strand of JAPLWA010000004.1, from coordinate 323,540 downwards.
TTACGCTCTGAGTTAAAAGATCGATTTGAAAAAGTTCGCAATATTGATTTGCGTTTCGGAGATAAGGTATACTATCAGTAGTCCTTCGCAAAGACTTCAGACTATAAATATATAGCTTTGTTAAATTGCAAGATAATATAATTGAAAATTAACTATATGGAGACAGCATTTAAATTTCTATTCGCTTTCGGAGTTTTCCTATTTGGGCTGCTATCGGTTGGCGTTTTTCTAGTAATTGTTAAGATAATACTCATGTTTCAACCGCAGGTTCATTTTATGGGCTTTATTATCTCATAAACAGAAAAGGTTTTAAATATAGCACTTGACAGTCTTTATTTTTTGTGTTAAATATATCTAATCTAAATATATGTTTCAAGAAAGCTCCATTTTAAAAGAGGGAAAGATGATAGAGAAGGAATATCTATCTAATGTTAATGAAGTCAAATATAAAAAATTATTCAGCTCTCTTGATGAAATTAGATATAAGAAAGTTCTTGAAAAAGACGATTTCAAAAAGCTATTTCAAATGGTAGAAACCATACAACGCTGGCCAGATCCAAGTGATCCAGATCCAGACTTTGCTAATGATTTACATGCTACAATAGCCGAAAGACTGGGGCTAAAAGTAGAGGAATACAGTAATCTTGAATTTTATACCGCCGTTGATAGTTTGTTAGATGAAAAGGGAATTGATGCTTTTTTCAAACTTAAACTAGATGGTAAAGAAGATATGATTGTTAGCTTTGACTTAACCTCGAATGATAACAAGTATACTACTAATGCAGATGTTTTAGTTCATGTTCCGTCTGGATACTTATTAAGCCGAAAGGAAAACGGTAAAGAATATCTCAGTAAAGTAAAAGAGGTTGCCAATGATATTTTTAAAAAATTTAATAACCAAATAAATTAAAACAAAAAAATGAACAAGTCAGATTATGTAGGTTCCGTCGACAGTACTCACGCCAAGGCTAATAAAGTCTTTGATGTTAATCAGCTGTTGTCATTAGATAATGATGATTCCGCGGTTAATATTATGTGCAAAAACTGTCATTCAGTGATTGAAGGGACTCAAAAAGCCGCAATGTCACTAGCGGTTGCAGCAAAAACTGATTTACCAGATGATTTGACTGGAAAATACTTTCAGACAAGTCTTTGCATGTTCTGTGATAACACAGACGACGAGGTAACGGTTGAGTTAAAAGATATAGCAGAGCTTGCAAATTAATTTTTTGCAAATATACTTTTTTAAAGTATAAAAGCCGGTTGCTCCAAAAAGAGAAGCCGGTTTTTTATTTTTTAGTTAAAAATATTTACAGGAATTATTAGTTCATCATCCTTCGAGCTGTCACCCGATGGATTGTCTTTTTTTAAAATTAATGTAGCTTTACCAGAAAAGGAATTTGGAATAATTAAATTAGCTGTAAAATCTACAAATTCTTCAGTCATCCAATTACCCTGAGCTTGCGCTGTACTTGAAGTAACCTCCAGATTATTTTCATCTACTAAGCTTACGGGAAAGGAGGCCTCAAAAAACCACAGACCCCTAGCTTTACCAGTAATGACAATAGGATTCTTTATGTTACTGTTTGGTCGAGGGCTATCGACTCTAATTAAATCAATTTTTTCAAGTTCGTTACCAATATCTTCGGAAAAACTCTGTCCATTTGGTAAAACACATATTCTTGGATAAGTCTCTTGAACTGGCAGACCAGTGGCTATGCATTCATTGAAGCTATTTGGCAGCTTTTCAATTGGGCGATTCTTTATTGGAAAATCCTTAAGCAATTGGTCGCGATAAATAACGACTGCTGCAATTAGCAATAATATAACAATGTAGGCGAAAATGAAGTTTTTATTTTTCATGCATGGTCAGTATAGCACAAAAATGCTAGAATTAAACAAAGAATATGGCTAAAAAGTTACTACTGATTCTATTGCTACTAATCGCCGTTGGCGCTGGTGCTTTTTTTATATTTCGAAAAGATTTAGACCCCTTTTTCAATAGTAGCAATGAATTTATAGCTAATGACCCTGCTATTGGCTCAATCAAAAGAGATGTTACTGTAGCTAAAGATCGTATTTTTACCGCTGATGAACCTTTGAGAAAAAAAGAAGAATCAGTGGTAGATAAAAGTGTTTTAACGGTTGCTGGCGTAGTTAAGCAAACAAATATTGAAAGAGAGTCGGTGAATTTACCAGCGCTAAAGCCATCACTACTATTGAATAAGTCAGCTGAATTAAAAATCGATGATATGTTTACTAATCAGTACTTTGAACATATTTCGCCAAGTGGCCAAGGACCGTCTGATTTAGCCAAAAAAGTTAATTATGATTTCGTTATAATTGGTGAAAATTTAGCTTTAGGTAATTTTGATGATGACAAAGATTTAGTGGCGGGCTGGATGGCCAGTCCAGGCCACAGAGAAAATATTTTAAGAAATGGGTACGAGGAGATTGGTGTCGCGGTTCGTGAAGGCATGTTTGAAGGCCATATGACATGGTTAGCAGTTCAAGAATTTGGCGCGCCTTCAGTTAGTTGTCCTAAACCAGATACAATGCTAGCTAAGCTGCTTGACGACAATAAGCTAGAACTGACCAAACAAGAATTAGTAATGAATCAAAAGAAGCTAGAACTTGATGCCTATAATCCAAAAACCAACGCTGCTTACGCACAGTTGGTTCAAGAATATAATAGTTTAATACAAAGATATAATGCTTTAGTCGCTGAAACTAAATTGAAAGTAGGGGAGTATAATTCTCAGGCTGAGGTTTATAATGATTGTTTAGTCAGATATTCTAAATAATTATCGACTTTTGAATAAGTTAATAGCTTTTTTTAACAATGCATCACGCATTGTTTTGTTTTTTATTAAATGGATAATGTTTGGCAAAACAGAAATAATTATAATTGCTAAGATTATTGGTATTAAGTAACGATCAACATTAGGAATAAAATTGCCCAAAGAATAGCCTAAGACTAATAAACCAACTGCCCAGAGTAAACCGCCTATAATATTGTAAAAAACAAAGGTACCATATTTCATCTTTCCGACCCCGGCAATAATTGGAGCAAAGGTGCGAACCACAGGAATAAAGCGAGCAAGAATTATAGTTTTGCCGCCATGCTTCTCAAAAAATAATTGTGCGCGTTCAATATTTTCTTTAGCAAAGAAAAATGAGTCTTCTTTTTTGAAAATTTTTGGTCCCAAGCGATAACCAAAAGTGTAACCTACGCTGTCGCCAAAAACAGCACAAACAAAAAGCAAAGGAATAAGTATCTTAATATCAAGCAGACCCTGGGAAGCCAAAAATCCTGCTGTGAATAAAACACTATCTCCTGGCAAGAAGAAACCTATTAACAAGCCTGATTCAGCAAATATAATGCCGCTTAGACCCAAATAGCCAGCGGCTTTTACTAAAGATATAATATCAATCATAATACTCTAAGTATAGCAAAGGATTAAAAAAATAACGACCCGGTTTAAGGGGTCGTTATTAATTTTTTCAGAGAAAAACTATATAGCTTCTTCAGCATCTTCTTCGTCGGCTTCGTCTTCTTCGTCAGCCACGAGGTCAGCGTCAGTATTTTCTTCTTCCTCTCCTAATGTTTCGTCGTTTTCCTCGTCTCCATCATTCATGGAAACTGGGTTGACGTTTAGTTCGTCTGTCATAGATATACACTTACTTTATAGGCTGCTTAAATAAAGCAGCAGGCTAACGCCTTGAAGATATATTACTAGATTTATTACGATGCGTCAAGGCTATTGCTAGATGGGTTTAAAAATACTAAGATATATTCTATAAATATATTTATGACAAAAGAAATCATTTCTCAAGAAAAACCAAAGAGTAAACAAGAATCAATAGGCGAGCTTAATTTTGCCATGGAAGCTTTAGCCGATGAGGCTGAGGCAAGGTATGGTGTTAGGCTTTTAAATTCGGATGGCTCAGCCAATTCTGAGGTTTTTGGTTCGCTTAGCGAAGAAGATGTCCGTTTTATAAATAATAGGATTAATTATTGGGCTGGTGCGGACAGCCCTGATGCTCGAGCGACCTTTGCTAAATTCCATAATTTAGGCGATCCAGAGCAGTTAGATGAAGAGGAGCTCAAAAAAACCATGGTTGATTATTGGCACAAAAACACTCAGACAGGTAATGGTGCAATATTTGAGATGATGGTTACTGTGATTTTTAGGAAAGCTTTGGGTGAGGATTACTTAGTCATGCGTTCATCAAAGCGTGATGATTATCAAAACGGAGTAGATAACATTATAATCAACACTAAAACTAATGAAGTAATTTGTGCTTTTGACGAAGTTCAAGAGCCAACATTGGTAGGAAAAAGATTGGGTAATAAAAATATAAAGATCATAGATATTGCTGTTAAAGGCGGTCAAAGTATTAAAGATGGCGTTAAATTTATCAACGGTAATGTTGAAAAAGCTAGTTATAATAATTTGCCTGTTTTTTATATTTCATCTGACCCGGATCAACTAAAGAAAGATTTGCAAAAAATTAATGCTAAAGATATCAATAATGCGACTGATTTTGAACATGAACTTTTTGTTAAATTTGCCTCAACTATTATTCAACAGGCAGAAATGCTTTTACAGCTTGAATCAGTTCCACAGAAAGTAAAAGATAGACTAAAAAAAGTTTCGGCTTTCTTTAATGACAGAAAATAGGGGAGAGTGAGTCCCCTAATCTCACAAAACTGTTTTTTGGCTCCTACTGTCTCAAATTGAACTAAAATTTATTAGGCTCGGTGGTATGTTCATACCTTTAAGCTAAAAAATTTTAGTTCTTATTTTTTATTTTTACTATCATAGGAGAGGACTAGTAGCAGCTACCTAAGAGTAGAACATAACATAGCAATCAAAGAGCCTGAGAAAAAGAAATTTAGATATAGTAGTGTTAAAAGCCTGATTTAATTATATACCATGTCGTATAAGTTATATTGTGCGACATGATGCTTTTTCTCAATCTAGGTCTATTTAGGCTTACCTACCAACTTGACTCTTACAATATGTTTGTATAGTATATGAGCACGAATAATTTGTTGTACCTTTTAAAAAGCCGGCTACTAAGAACCACTTTAAAAACACTTCGTCCCAACCTGGTGTATACAAGACTCTTATAGCCGGTTTTGTTATTTATCCCCCGCTTTTGCTATATATTTGGCCTATCTATTGACAAGATTTAAGATAGGTGCTATAATATAGTTATTAAAAAATTGAAAATAAATTAACCCGAAAGGATAGAAACTTGAAAAGATTAATATCAGTAGTAGTATTTGCGATAGTTTTACTATCGACAACAGTGTCATTCTCACAGAACGACTCCAGTATCGCAACAAAAACGTATTTTGGTGTTCTCAGTTGCTTGATCTATGATACTACAGGTGTCATGAGTCACAACACTACGTTTAGAGCGGCTGCGGAAGTACAAACACACTATCTTGGGCTGAATTTTGTTGCAAGAGGTATCTTCACCACACAGGCTTCCGGATCATTCGGACAATTGTGGGCTGAAAAAAATATCGGCAACTTTAAAGTCAGCTTAGGTTATCAAGGCAGGCCAATAACTTTAGGAACAAGACCTAACCCGGTATACGGTCACTTTGAAGCGCCCGCAAAAAGTATAATACCAGGTTCTCATCCTGGTAATAGGGGTTCGATTCCCCTTGGGACTACGAGAAAAAAAATAGGCGAAAGCCTGTTTTTTGTTAAGCTTTTTACAATTTATTAAGCTGATGCAATACTAGGGATAGAAATCTTTTTACTCTCAGATACTAGTGGGATGACTAAATGATGACTAAATTTCTGATTTAGAGTCTCAACTGCTCCTCTGATAGCTAATGATGTTAAATGAGAATATCTCATCGTGGTTTTTATATCAGCATGACCTAGCAACTCTTTTATCAAAACTATAGACACTCCATTCTGAGCTAAGTGAGATGCAAAGGTGTGACGCAATGTGTGCCAACCTATTTTTCTTAGTCCTGCTGTTTTGCAAGCTAGGTGTAACCATCTTAGACAAAGCACCGGACCTAAATGTTTTTTACCGTCCTTGCTAAAAACTAAACCACGTTTTTTTGATCTTGCATTAAGTACTTTACTAACATCATCTAACAAAGGAACATATCTAATCTTATTGCTCTTGGGGCTCCCTAAGCGTCCCCTAGCGATTGATTTTTGAACTGTCATAAGATTACTCTTAAAATCTATATCGCTCCACTCTAAGGCGATTAGTTCGCCGAAACGAAGACCAGTCTTAAGACCAACTAACACCATCTCTCTTAATACCCCGTCACAATTATCTAATAACAACTGGCATTCTTCTGCGCTAAGAAAATCAAACTTTTGTGGCTGAACCTTGAGCAGTTTAATCTTTGGTATATTATCAATCACTCCCCACTCTTGAGCTGTCCTGAAACACTTATTTAGAATAATTAGATGATTATTCACGCTTTTATTAGCTTGACTGGATTGTAATTTTTTAGCCTTATAACTTTCAATATCTAGGTTACTTATTTTATCTAATCTCTTGTCTCCAAAAAATGGATTTAAGTGAGCTCTCAGCACGCTCTGTTTATTTAAAACCTCTGAATATTTATTATTAGTTTTAACATAAACATTAAACCATTTCTCAGAAAAATCTTTAAAATTTGGAATAACCTCAATCTTATCAAGCTTAGCAACTATAGGCTCGCCCCGGGCTAATTTTTGCCTTAAAACAGCCTCATAGGCTCGGGCTCCGTTGCTAGTGTTATCCGGACTCACTCTTCGATACCTCTTGTTGTGAAGATAAATACTGACCCAATATTTATTTTTACTTTTATATATACTCATATTATTTTATTAAACGATTGCTTCAACACGGGAGCTATCTATGCATTTTTCTATATCAGATATTCTAAATCTTAAGCTGCCACTTATTTTATAAAATGGGATCTTTCGTTCTTTAACTAATCGATAAATTGAAGACTTAGACATTTTTATAATCAATGCCAGTTCTTCAGGTGTTATCAAATCATTTGTGTTAGAAACATCGTTCATTTAAATTTTCAATGGGCAATACAGGGTAACTGTATTATACCATTATTTTACTAATTTAATTGAGTTTTATTATTAAAAGAAGAGTTTCCGAAGTCAGTAAGTACAACTAAGAAGTCACCTGTACAGAAATTTATGTCTTTCTCCACGTTTTGCAGATTATAGTAAATTTTCCCATTATAAGAATACACTTCTTCATTATATTTTTTCATACAACAGAAGATCTTATCGCCTCTTAGATTACTCAATGACTCTTCTAATTGTTTAATCTTTTGTTTTGTAATCATAATATTAATTATAAGTAGTCTTTTTTTCTAAAATTTTCTGCTCGACGATCTCCACTCGATCAGAAATTTGACACATCTCAAAAGCTTTTATTAGTACATTTGCCAAAACTCCTAAACAATTTGCCGTGCGAATTTCTAATTCTCCCGAGCGAACTCTGTCTATCGTATCAGCAAGAAGGTTAATCACGTCTTTGGGCTCGTTAATTACTAAAACAGGTAAAGCTTCTTTTAGAATAATTTTGTTAGCAAGACCACCAGAAGTTCTAGCCGCGAGTTTTTTCTCTGGATCTACCTTTGGATCGTGAAAATAACAAAATTCAGAATCACTCATGGGATTTGCTCCGCAATACTCTCCGTTCGATTTAATAAATTGACAATTCATAGAACTTGTTATGTTATGGGGTGATTAAGAACTTGTTAATTGTTAATTACTTGTTAAAAAATTTTTAATAAGTAATTTTGTTTAATATTAGATATTAATTATTAATTGATTTTTATCTTATTAAAATTCCCTATAAGAGAAGTTTATATTATTGGTTCATTTAAGAACCAATAATTAGCTTATTAGTTTATTAATATGTATATATACATTAACAAGTAACAAGCTTATTTCTCTAGCGGAAAGTAATATTTTGCCCTTCCTTGGTGGCTACAATCAATTTTCCCCTCATTCATTAACTCTCTTAGACCTGATCTAAGATTGTTGCTGCCTATCTCTGTTTTTCCTTCTAGATCTTTAACTGTTACTCCGGGCACTGTCTGTAAAGTTTCCATAATAAGTATTTTTGCTTCCTCAACTCTTTTACCCTTCTCCTCTATTTCACCCATGAATTGCCATTTTATAAAACCGTTCTCCGGGTCATTAAAAATCTTTATTGCAATTCTGCCGTTTAGTCGTTCTGAGCTTCTAGATTTTTCTTGAGAAATTGTCATCTCAAGGACGGTATTACCAAACTCATCCGCAGAATTTTTGCTCTCTAAAAGAAGATTCGACGAGCATTTTGCTATGATCTCTCCACTCCCCCTGCTACTCGATTGCGACAATTTCTCATTTTTGAAGGGTTTTCTCAAATGGTGTAGATAGACGAGACTTACATTTGTTCTTCGAATTAACTCTAATAATTTTCTGTTAACAATTTTCATTGGTCCGCTTTCATTTTCTTCCTTGTCGTGGATTTCAGTAAAAGTATCAAAAATAATAACTTTATATTTCTGCTCTTTTATTTTTTTTATTAGACATTCAAAGTTTTCTTCATCAGTTATAAGGAACTTTTGGTCTATAATATAATCTATTGGGAGATTTTCGGTTACTACTTTTTTAAATCTAGATACCACGGTGTTCAAATTTTGCTCTTGATCAATCAACAGAACGCCACCTTGTTTCACGGGGAATTCATCAAACAAGGGCTTTCCGGAGGCAATGTGGTAGGCAATGATTAAGGCCAATAAACTTTTACCTTTGCCGGAATCACTGCAAATATTTGTGATCGCGTTTTCTGGTATTAATGGTTTTACGATGAAATATTCCGGCTCAACTTCGTAATTTAATAATTCTTGGCAGGTAGATATTTTTAAATCATTAGAATCAATCGGGTCTGATAATATTTCTTTCGGAAGAAATGAATCTATTTCACCAGCATTATCACAAAAGGTATTTTCACAAGTATATTTTCCGGTTTCAAAATCAAAAACAAGAGTGGTGTTTTTACAACTCATACACTTAGCTCGAATATTCAAGCCTTCGTTTTCAAAAGGCCAATCACCTTTTTGAAAATATTCAATTACCCTTTTTTTGATATCCATCTAAATGTATTTTTATTGTCCATAAAAAATATGTAGTACTTCATGATCCTGTGCATCCTTATATTGACTAAGCATACGATCCTCCAGAACACTTCTATACTTTTGAAACGCTTTACTCAATACTGTAAATTCTTTTTTTTGATATTCATCTGGAACATTAATAAGCACCCACTCAATAAGTTCCAATATTTCCTTAAACTTACTCCCGATCAATGACCACTCACTCAGTGATAGAATCTTATTTCTCATATTTTTTTCTTAATAATAAATAAAATAATTACTCCGAGGCGAGGGAGAGGTACTAATCCCCTCTCCCCTATAATGTATTTGTCCTCAGAGAAAAATGATTACACTTTAATCATTTTCGTTGTTTGATCTCGTCAAGCGGAATCGCGATTTCCAGAGATTGTCAAAACTTTAAAAGGACAAAACTTCTTTATAAATTCCGGCAGATTCCTAGAAATTAAAAACTATTCTATATTTATACTTATATAATAATGCAACCAATCAATACCTTCGAGAGACCTTGATGTCTGAGTAAACTAAAAAACAGCCTATTAAAAGCCGTTTAATTAGAAGTTATTAACAACCCCCAGGGGTCATATGAGGGTATTTTTAATCAATAAAGTTTATTTCATAATTATTACGATTAAGCCTATAACCACCAGTGCTAACATGAATTATTATATCCTCCTTTAAATTTAGCCCTTCTTTGAAGTTTTCATTTATTTTTTTAATTTCTTTGAGTGGGTTGCTGTAGTTAATTCGCTCACGTGGCATAACTATCTTTTCTCCACGAAGTTTTTGAATTAGATCAAACCGACCTTTTTTTATTGGATATTTTCTATCTTTATTAATATAAATTCCTTCATCTTTTGATATATAAATTGTTATTTTCTTTGTTGTTTTATTTTTAACTACATTAATAATTTTTCCTAAGTCACTTAGCTTATTATTCTTGATAAGAGTTTCTTCATAAATTTTCTTCAATAGTTTCTGGGGTTTATCATCATTAATATTCCAATAATCGGGACCAGAAATAATCATTCTCGGTACGCCATCGGCTTGCCAAAAATATGCGTTAGCGATTTTGTCAATTTTATATTTTTCTATCGCGTTCTTAATATCATCTAACCAAATAAGATATTTACCCATAACCTCACTTACATATTCACCATCAGAACTATAGTCTGAATACATTCCTGAACCAAGTTTGAATCGACCATACCCATCGATGGCGGGTTCAATAAACTTGGATAAATCTATTCCCCTGAGAACTAAATCTTCTAGCCAGATGTTTGTATTATTTGTACTATTCATATAACTCTAATGTTAATATTTTATATGTTATCAACATGCTGGATAAAACACAATAAAGGTTGATTTTTAGCAAATATGGTGGTACTTTAATAGTGACAATCAAATCCGCCTAAACCCCTTTGGGGCATGGTATTAAGTCCTAGACAGCAGAGATGGTCTTCTGACCAGTTTTCAGCTGTCTAGGCGCATATTCGAAAGAGTATGTTAACTGTGTCGGGAGACCTTTTGTGTTCTCCTTTAATATCATTTTATGAAAGATATAATAAATAAAGATAAGGAGGCACAAGATAAAAAAGACTATAAAGGTTATATTCTTAGAAAAAGGATATTAATTGCTATTTTTATCTTTGTTGTAGGATTTATAGTTTACGGTACAGACTGGGGATTTCTAAGATCGCGAATAACAGATTATCCAGCTTATTGTGATAAAAAAATTGAGGAAGGAAACTGTCCGGGTAAAATTACTATCATGTCGTTCCCCACGACTTATGAAGTATCAAAAAAACGTCAAGAAGTAATATATTGGCAACCCGGAGAATCGGATTCAATTAATAAAGCAACTGATTGTATTATTAAGGATAGAAAAAATTGGTCATGTAAATTAGATGGTGAAAAATTTGGTTTTAGTAAAGGTAAGTATTGGAATTCATATAGAGAAGGCGCCGGTATATTTATTACTGGACAAGATTTTTCTTTATCTCGCCGTGAATGGCTTGAGTTAAAATGGAGGCCGTAATATCATAATTTTATTAACAGTACAAATATAATATTATGCCTAAAGTATCATTAGATGAGTTATTAGAAGAAATGTTCGGTATTAGTGAAATTACCGATAAAAAAGATCTAGAGAAGATAGTTGCTAAGTTAAGAGAGAATCCAGATCAAGTTATAAACTTTCAGAAATTTGCGAAAAGTAAAAGAAATAATTAAACCAGCCTCAAAAGATTTTACGTTTCTCAATCGTTATTAATCACGCTCAACCTTAGATATCGAGAATGGTTGAGTTGTTTTTGTTTCCCCGCTTTCTATATGATAATTTATTTGAGAACAAAAAGAAAAAATATTTAAAGGAATTTTATTTTGGGCATTGCAGTTATGAATAAAAAATAAGCTAGAGCCAATATCTTTTTTAATCGCAAGGTTAAACACATCATTAGAAGTGATTAAAACACCGCTTAAGTACTTAAATCTATCATCTAAGAAGATACCTACCGAAATATTTTTACCCTCTAAATTAGTTGCGGTTGCCCTATTTTCAACATATTTAGTATTATTAGTAATATTCTTTTTATCTCCGGGGAAAACAATGTTATTACCTTGCCCAAAAAATATTTGTCTGAATATCCTTTCATCTAAAAATCCGTCATCAAAAGAATGAATGTTTAAAGCTATTATATAAAAATCACTCTTTTTAACTCCAAAATTTAAATAGGTTGTGAAGAATGACTTATATTTATCAAGAATCTTACTTTTGATTCTAAAGACAACCGGATCAGCAAGTTCATTTATAGGACCGCCACCTGATATCATTGTTCCTGAATTAGCAGTATTAAATTGATCACGCAAAAGTAGAATTTTATTTGCATTGGTTGCATTTTCTGGGGCCATTGATTCAATCCAGGCCGGTGTACTATTAATACCTATGAGGAAATCTGGCGTCCCGATTTGTGATTTTTTTGTTTTTAAGCCAAAGTTAGTATTTAATAATTTCCCACAAAAAAGTTCCCATGATCTACTGTGAAAATCTTTTTGTATAAATTTAATATATTGCTTATCTAAAAAATCTTTTATTTCCAAGTACCAACGATTAAAAATATTTCTTACTTCAACAAGCTCTGGATATGATGCCAAAGCTAGATAGCCAGAATCTAATTCAAGTTTTTCGGCAACTTGTCTGAGGTTTTTAGGAGTACATACGGGTAAATCTTCTCTAAATAAAGATGCCATACTAAAATATAATTATTTATTTAAGTAGCATTAAAAAGCAATCTTATTATATTGTTTTAATTATCTCTAGATCATTCAAAAATTCCATATTGCTAGCCATCACTCTTGCTTCCATGCCAACGGAAAGCCCTTCTAAATCCGGCGACCTCAGCTTCCTTTGTTGTCCTGCAATAAATTTCATTTTTACCAAGAATTTTAGTTTTATCATATTGCTGATCAAATGGTAGGTGGTAAATCTTTTCATTAGTAGAATTATTTATGTTACATTTAATACATGGGTAAGACTGATCAAATTTAAAATTTTCTTTCAATTCAATACCCAAGGCATTTGCGAATTTTGTGGCTAATTCAGATAGCTTTGTAGTTGTGCAGAAAACTGCTCTTATTTTTTTCCCAGGATTAGAATCTCTATACTGAAAAAATGTTCCGAAAAACTGAAAGATATGTTTCTCATAAATAGTTCTAAAACTCGCCCAATTTTTACATTGTATTAATACTATTTCATTATTTTTCTTACAAATTAAATCTATTCCTAGATCTTCTAGTTTATATTGTATCCCATGGTACTCAACATTGTAACCATCTTTTTCATACAAATATCCAACATACCTTTCATATAATTTACCAATAAGCCATTTAGACTTATTGGGGCGCTTCCAAAATCGATCTAATGCTAATTGATTTCTCTCGACGGCTGGCAGTTTCCTATATTCTTCTTTTGTAAGATAGTTAATCGCTGGATCTTGCTGTTCCTCTTCTGTATATTCTCCAAAAATTTCAGCCTGGTCTATATCAACATCTTCTTTTACATCTAATAAAAACGGTGCTAAATATTCATAGTATTCAATAATAGCTTCTGTTTTTTTTCTAATAAACTCTGCCTCTCGTCTTCTTTTTGCCTCTTCTTTTACTACATCAGAAGCCTTATAAGCGGGGTGACTTTTAACCCTTAGAGAATAAGAGGTCCCATCATCTCTTAATTTTTCATATTCTAAAATTCTATTAATTAAACTTGGAAATCCAGAAGCTCTTTCTAGTAATGTTTTCTTCCATAGATTTTCATCTATCCGAGCCTGCTCAAGGTTATTTACTGAGATTTTTAACTGTTCTTGAAATTTTTCTATTTCATTATTGTGTTGTTTACGTTCTTCGTTGGCTATAGTCTTATGTGTCGAAAATGAGATAGAGATAACAATTATAAAAAATACTATAATTATTATTGGCGTAGAAGCTTCGAAAATTGCTAAAAAAATAATAGCAACAACAGCTGTGCCAAAAAACAGCTTAGAGAACTCTGTTGAATATTTTTTTATATCTTTGTCCATGTTAGTAGAGCTCTCTGTTAATTAATAAGTTCATCAAAAAAATCTTCAGCTAATTTAGTTCTATTAGTGCTCATATCACCGATAACCTTTTTTATGTTTTCTGTCTCTTCTCCTGTTATATCACCATGTCCTGTTTCAAAGATTCCTTTATCTTGTGTAATAGTTGTCATTAATAACTCGATTACAAAATCATGCAATTCACCACCGAGCCTACCCCCCGTACACTCAAAAGCAATTAAAGGAATCTTTCCTGAAATTTTTTCTGAAATTTTTGATTCAAGTTCTTCTAAATCAGAAAACCTTAATTCATCAATACTAGTATATTCTGTAAATCCTTTTTTAAGCCATGGTAAAAAATTAGACACTTCTTCTATGCTCTGAAAGGCGTGATTAATGAGAGAAACATTTTCATCTATATCGTTTTGATTTTTTGGTGGCTTGATACCAAAGAACCATAGGTGCAAACAAGTGTACCGCAGAATCCATAACTCTTTTATGAGTTGTTCCTCATTCAAACTTTGATTAGTTTCAGCTTTTATTTGTTTAATTTTTGCTTCAATTTCATCTTTTTTACTTAGAATATTTTTGATGTACTCTTCTAAAAAAAATAAATATTTTTTTAATTCTTCAATAATTCTAGCTTTTTCGAATTCAAGAGTTTGCCCTTCCGGCAATTTTTTTTCAAATTCTTTTCGACGTATGCTGTTAATTTTCCCTATTATTGATGAAACTAATTTATTACTCATATTATTTGTTTATAAATTTATCAAATATTCACTATTCTTTCGGTTTAATTTTTCCGATAACAACATAATAAAAAACTCTTCTTATTACCTCGAACCCTACACAAATACCAAATAATGAAAACAGCGCCTGAAGGATTGCGTCCAAGTGGGTAGTGATGTTTATTTTTGTCTTTGTTAATTCAAATAACTTTTTACCTTCGAACGAATTTAGTCTATCGTCAGGTATAAATCCGTCGGTATAACCAAGTATTTCAGATATTTCATTTTTTGAAATTCCGCATGCTGATTGTAAGTCAGTTTTTATATAATCTGGTAAATCAGTCAAGCTATTAGAGTAATCATACGTTGACGATATATAGATATTCTTATCTTTAGCCGCTAAAAATGTTCCTTTATTCCCGTAATTGCATTTAACAGTGTAATCTTCTTGATAGTTCCCAACTTCTTCAATAGACAACGTTATTGCAATTACAGAGAACAGAACAAATATAGCGATATAGGAAACCTTCACTAGCCTATACCACCATTTGTTATTTAACTCTTTTATTGTCATATGATTACTTAATAAATTTATCAAAATCTTCTTTTTTAATTCTCCATTGACCAACCTTAATAGCTTTTAACTTACCGCTTTTGATATACCTAAAAATAGTCATCTTACTAACTTTTAAAATCTTTGCTATTTCTTCTACTGTATAGAACTGATATTCACATTTTTCTTTCATATTAATTTTGTAATGCGCCAAAAAGATGAAGAAGTGTAATTAAGTAAATAATAAACAAAAACGCAGCATTGATATACATTTTTATCATTGCTTCGTTAACTGTCTTTTTAGCTTCTTGCATTTCATCCTTTTCATCTTTATTTGGTTCATTTTTCAATAATTTTCTAATACGTTTAAATTCTACGTCTAGCCCTAAGGCAGTCTGCCAAATCGTTCGGCCATAAATCATTGAAAAGCTTTGTAAACTTAAATAAATTAAAATAAGAATTGACACTACAATTATTTCAAAATTCGCGTAAACTTTATCATAAATTGCTAAAACGACACCGATTGTTATTAAATTAATAATAATGGTCCAAGTATAGCCAAGCCATCGCCACGGGTTTTTCTTTATTGCATCACTATCTTCACTAGCAACTATTTCTTTTTTGTCTAATAATTTTTCTATATATTCTAAAATTTCAACGCTCATTTTAAATTCATAATTTGGTATCCCCACATACTTAGGTGACTTTTCATCGAACAAGGAATTATTGAATTTTTCTATATATTCAAGTTTTTTTGCGTAGTTGGTGTCTTTCCTTTTTTTCTCTGGCAGATCATAATATTCATCCATCTCTTTTTTTTCTGATTCACTATTTATATACCATATGTTTTTACCATATTCACTTTTATAAATTTCTAAACCATGACTATCTGTTTTAACCGCCTCTTCTATTTTTGAAACACCAATTTTTATTTTTTCTGCTGATTGTCTTAGAAATCTCTTGTAATCTTCCTTTGAAATAATCTCTGGGTGTTTGGACAATATATAAAGATTAACTTCATAATTACCAAACAAAGGCACTTTACTCCACTCAACCTCCTTTTTTAGATTTTCAATTCTATCAGGAAAAATACTGTTTTTCTTTTTAATCTCGGATTCTAAAATTACACCATCTTTTATAGAATATTCCAAAGGAGGCTCATGTGAACTTTCTAACGTACGCATCCATATCTCGATAGGATCTGCGGATATTTTATATTCAATCGTGTCATTATTATAAAAACAATCATTTTTGACACTACTGCTTACTTTAATTTTTTTCTCTTCAGGATAGAATGTGAAGTCCGTTGTACTATAATCATCATCTATAATAATTGAATTATCTTCGTCAAAAATTTCTACTGTTTTCATATTTTTTTAATAATATTATATATTCATATCTTACACCCACGTAAACTATTGTCAACTTTTGTTAAGTATAAATTTACCTATCTGAAGCACTAGACCCAACTAAGACTATGCTATAATTTAAAAGCTGAAATTGATATATTTATCAGTTATTGTTATAATAAAAATCATTTTCAAAAATAGAGGTTGTATTTGAATACCCCTATTAAGAATAGACCAAACATATTGGGGGCCCACCCCCCCCTATGTCATTCCGGCTAACTTCATCACTCTTCCCTGTATCGCCATTTAAAAGGATGACTAAATGATGACTAAAAAGTGATGAAGTGTAGTAGAATATAGATAAAGATAGTAATAGATAATAAACACAGAACTCTCTATTTAAAGGCAATAACACCTTTAAAATAAAGATATAAACCATTCTGGCCCCTTCGTCTAATGGTTAGGACGCCAGGTTCTCATACTGGTTTAAACTTGAGCGGAAGATTCGGTTCACTTGATATTATAACTGGTGCTTGCTATCTTGCAAAAGATAAGCAAATGGAATATGGCATGTTCGCAACAAACAGTTTTAAAGATGTAAAGGTAGGCGTCGGTGGCTATTATTCACCAAAAAAATCAGGGCTTGCTCTGACAATGGATTTGGATAAGACATCCTGGCTAGTCTACTTAAATAGTAACGACGAAGCGTCAGTCTACGTCGACTACACTTTCCCTATATTCTGTCCATACTTTACATTCACAACAACGAAAAATCCTTCAAGTACGGTTGATGATGTAAAGAAAAACATTGTTAATCTCGAAATCGGATTAACAAAAACATTTACCACAAAGGTAACAAACAACTTGAGCTGCAAAACTCTTATTGGTATAGGCCACGAGTTTAAGGAGTTCAAAACAACCAACCTATATGTCCATATATACTTCTAAACGAAGTATCGCGGACGGTCCGACTAGTTATTTGTCTCTTTCAACGAAGAGCAAATAATTGGTCGGTTTTTTTGTTACAAAAAAACTAGCCTTGTGAGCTAGTTTTTGAATATCTTACTTAGTAGTAAACCAATCCGTTTGCCATGCCTTCATTTGCTCAAGCTCTTTGGTGCGTGAATCAATAATGCTTTGAGCTAAAGTCTTGATATCAGCTCGGCTAGACTTAGTTAGTGCTAATTGAGCCATTTCTAGCGTGGCCTGATGGTTGATAGTCATTTCAAGAAGAAACTCTTTATCAAACTCATTCCCCTCTTTATCTTTTAAAACTGAGTTTATTTTTGAGGCTAGCTGATCAACTGGTGCTCCATTACACATTTTCTTTTCGGCATTTAAATTCTTCATACAGCCAGTTTTTGTTACTGACATCCCACGGTAGCCTGAACCAATATAGCTTTGAGCACTTAAGTTTCCAAAAAAGAAGCCAAGCCAAAGAATAATCATAATTACAAATAGTACAATCATTACTTTAAACAATGGGCAAATCCAGCATGACGTACCACATGACATGCTAGCTGTTTTAGAAACCGGCTTGTCGATTGCTAGGGCGATTGATTTTGTTTTAGCTTTACTTTTTACACGCGCTTTTGTTTTAATCATATTTTTTTGTTTAATAAATATTGTTTTAATTATAACAGAATATGTTTCAATAACAAAATTATTTTCCGCCTAAGGATTTAATTTTTTCTAAATATGATGGATAGTTGGTAATTGCATCGGCTCCATTTTCATAAAGTCTTTTGCTGCGATCTAAATCGTATATTATAAAAGTGTTATAGGTTGTGTTTTCCTCCAGCTTCATATCTTGAACAAAGTAACTTATAATGCACGAATTTGTTGTGGGGCTGTAAAATATTTTTGGCTCAGTAACTCTTTGACCTCTTTCTCTTATGGTATTGGTTATCTTCTGTGCCTCAGTAAAACGATCATCACAGGCTTTTTGCTTTGAGCTTATTTCTTCCGTGCTTAGAGCCGGAGTCTTTGGCCAGGGAATGAAAGACAACCAGCTTGGCTTCATGTTGTACACGTAGCCAATAAAACAGATGAGCAATAGAACAGCGATGATTAACAATCTAGAAATTAGCTTTTTCATAAGATTAGAGTATAATTATTATATAATCTTACAATTATTTTACAAATATGGCAAAGAAATTAGCAAACGCAGTTAAGGTGATTGGCCTATTAACTATCTTAGGCGCCGCTATCTCCAAGCTAGCTCCCCTACTTAAAACCGCTGACCCAAAAATCAAACGCAAGTTTATGAGTATTATGAAACTTTTAATCGAATTAAAGGAAGAAGTAATGGATTTGGGAACCATGGCAGCTAAAGAAATAAAGAAGCAAAAATAATACATATCATAAAAACAGGCCTTAGTATCGGTCTGTTTTATATTTGACAAAATTACACTTTCGTGATATTTTACAGTTAACAATTTATTTAAAATCAATCGTACTTTAAAATGAAAAGATTAGAAAAATCAGAGAAATTTCTCAAGGTTATCTCTGAGTTAGTAGCGGACGGCTGGGTAACTACCGGCTCACTAGCTTTTGATCCAATATTTGGTAAAGAAAAGCAAAGAGTTATGGTTGAAATGAGTAGTGGCAGAAAAACAACTTTCGAGTCGCCCCATAGTGCTGAGGATCAAGTCCCTCATCTTTTAGGCTGGCTACCTGAAGCTTACTTAAACAAAAAATCAAAATCAAAATATCGCGATGGAGAAAAATCTGAAACTTGAAGTATCTGTTGTTATGGAAAATCCAATTAACAAAAAGTTAATTGACATCTATTTAACAAACATACGACTTAGGGCATGTAAGCAGAAAGGCCCATTAGTTTTACATAGGTTAGTAGTTTTTGAAGTTGTAACGGCGAATTTAGAAGATTCGCTAGTTAGACTTAAAGAAATATCAAAACAAGATGATAATTTAGTTATTATCATATCAGCCTTGTCTGATAAAGATTTTGAAAGAAACAATGGCTACCACAGTCTTTTCAAAAAAAGCAACGTAACCTTGTTGTCAAAACCTGTTTTTGAGAAAGACCTTGAAGAGACTATCTACAAATTAGTAGGCTAGTCTCGAAATTTTAAAGGGAGTATTTGCTGTATGCATTTACGCCCTTTTTTTTATTTTCTAACTATGATCATTGATCTTTCGTCTTTTTTAATTTCTTCATGGTAACCAGTCGGATAAACTCTTATAGCTTCGTATAAAATATCTTCGTTATAACGGTAAGCCTCCCCTCTTTTCGTACCCGGATCATTTGTAATGAATTCTTTAGTTGTTGGATCATAGCCTCGAATGACTATCATATGTCTTTCTGGCCCGGGTGCAGTAAAGTAAGGATTATGTAATTTTTGTCCATCCATTGGTGCGAGGACAAGATTGCCCTTATTTAGTTCGCTAATAATATCATCAATTGATACGTTAGCTTGTAACTCTACTTTTTCGTAACTGAAATAATCTTTAAATACATGATCAACAACATCGTCCAATGTTATGTCGCGATATTCTCCATAATTTCTTAATTCAAAGTCTGATATATCAGAAATTTTCTCCCAAGCAACCAACTTACTTAATTTGTCTCCCCTAGCCCAATAGACAGCCATTAATGCCGAGGCTTCCTCACAGCCATCTTGCTGTCTTTCGTCGCTCCAGCCCCCAAATGGAGCCTGTGAAGTGAATGGTACGACTTGGTCTACTAATTTGCTTATCGTAGTCTCAACTTTAATTTGCTCATTATTTGTCTCTGTCTTTACTACTGCTGGTGGCTTCAGGTCTTTACGTTCCTCTACTAAAACTTCTATTGTTGTATTTGCTTGATTAATTTCTATGTTTTCAATTTGATTTTTTGGTACTTGCCATACAAAAAAAATTACCAACATCAGTATTATGGATGCAAAGTAATACATACTAGTTTGAGTTAGTTGGATGTTCGTGTCCTAAGTTCAATTTCTTTTGTAAATAATCAAGATGTCTGTTTTTAAGACCACTGAATTTGCGCCGACCAAATTGACCATCGAGTTTTACTAACATATCTGCCGCATATCTACCACCAAGGAAGTGAGGCAAAATAATATAATCAGCACCTAAGCTGTAAAGCTTCAAAGCGTCTTTGATGCTATGCGAAACCATCATAATCGTCGCCTTTTTATTTGAACGACGAACGGTTTCTAAAATCAACACATTTGACTCTGCTGTCGGAATTGTAGAAATAACAATTTCTAAATCTTTAAAGTTTAATGATTCTAAAAAGTTAATGTCAGTAGCGTCGCCGTATTCAACTTGCATATCAGATGCAGCTAAATTTTCAACGGTTTCCGGATCATAATCAACGACTAAAAACTTTTTTTTCTTTTTATTAAAAACTTCTATAAAGTCTGACCCGATTCTACTGCAACCAAACAATACTACTGAATAATTATACTTAATAACTTTTTGTTCTCGATTAATCTTTCTTTCAAAAATTGATAAAAATGATTCAAGGACTTTGTAAATATTCTCAGAATATTGGATCATGTAAGTTGAAAAGAATATGGTTATTAGAGCTACAAGAGTTACTAATGATAAAATTTTAGAATCAACATGACCTAACTTTACTCCTAAGGCAACTAAGATCAAGGAAAATTCGCTAATCTGACCGACAGTCAGGGCAGTTTTTAAACTTGTTCGTTTTCGGTAACCGAAGATTCCCATAATAGTCATAAGAATTAACGGATTAGCGATTAAGACGAACAAAGACAATATAATCGCCGCTGGTAATATTGCAGTTATTCCTGTTAGTACCATTTGAGCACCCAGCATTATGAAAAAGACAACAATAAAGAAATCTCTTAGGGTGACTAAGCGCGCACTTATTTCATGTCGCGATGGCATGACAGCGAGAGCAACACCGGCTACTAAAGCACCTGTTTCGAGTGAAAATCCCGCGGCCTTAAATAAAGCAGCAATTATAAATCCCCAGCTAACAGAAAAGATAAAGAGAAGTTCTTGTGAATGAGATAAGAAGGAGTTAAGCGGTTTAAGAACTTTATGTGCTATTAGCCAAACTAGAAAAGTGAGAGTCGCTCCCTTGCAAAACATTATTAAAATAGATAACCAGCTGCGATCAGGTGTTGATAGCAAAGGAATTGAGAACAGTAATATCAGGGCAATAATATCTTGAATAAGTAAAAAACCAACTGAGATTTTAGCATATAATGATTCAAGTTCTTTTTTGTCGGATATTAGCTTTAGAATGATGATGGTGCTAGAAAAAGATAAGGCGATAGCTACGTACGCGGCGACGATTGGAGTCCAGCCTAGCATCAAACAAACCGAGAATATAATACTGAAAGCAAAAATTACTTGACCAATTCCAGCGACGGCAGATACCTTCCCGAATTGCTTAATTACATTCGGTGTTAAATTTAGACCAACGGTAAATAGTAAAATCGCAATTCCAATCTCGCTGAAAAGATTAAACGTTTCAAAAGATTTTATAAAATTAAACACAAACGGCCCGACAATCAAACCAGTTATAATATAGCTAATAATTAGCGGCTGGCGCATTAACCTCATAGCAATAGCAATAATGACGCCAATCGCAATGACGATGCTTAGTTCAAAAAAAAGTGTAAAGTCAGGAGTGATTGAAAATAGGATGTTTTCCATATACTAATATTATATCATATAAAATAACATCGGCCATAGATTTATCTTGCATACAAAAAATAAAACAACATTGAAGTTGTTTTATTTACATGTATTTGTAATTAAATATTTAGAGGTATTCAAGAGGGTTAACTGGAATTCCGTTAAGACGTACTTCGAAGTGAAGGTGAGGTCCGGTTGTAAGTGAGCCTGCTCCCGGTGTTCCAGGCATTGCGCCAGAAAGTCCGATAACTTGTCCTTGAGTAACATATTCATCTTCCTTTACGTAAATGCGCGAAACGTGACCATAAACAGTTGCTAAGCCATCGCCATGAACTAGCATGATGTAACTATAACCCATACCACCATCTTTAGCTCGTCCAACATAACCCGAAGCAGCAGCTCTTAGTGGCGTACCTTGCCCTGCTCTAATGTCTATGGCTGGATGCTCAAAAACATATCTAAAAGGATAAGATGGATCATGAAATGTTGCAGTAATCGTATTTTTTGGCACTGGCCAAATAAAACCATTGTACTTTAAAGGAACACTAGTACTTCCTTGTGCATTTAACTTGCTGCGAATTTTCTTTTCAAGACTTACGATGTCCGATGATGCGGATTGCTGTTCCCTTTTTGCTTGCGCCAATAAACGCTGATATTCAGCTTCAGATGATTTTGTTTCATCAAGTATATAGGCCTTAGAATCTTTTTCAGATGCAAGTTGCACGCTCTGCTCTTCTAATTGTGATCTTAACTGTCTAAGTTTTTCTTTACCTGCCTCAAGTTTAATTTTACTTTCCGCAAGCTCGTCTTTTGAGGTCTTTAAATCTGACAAACCGTTGGTAATTTTACCATTGATATCTTCTAAATATTTTACCTGACTAATATAGTCGGTTAAATAGTTATTAAGTAATAGGACCTCTAGTTGCGACCTATCACCTTCTTGGCTTAAGAGTCTAATAGCTGAACTGAGGTGACTCTTATTGGCTTTAATTGATTTATCGGTTTCATTAATTTCTAAATCGTTTTTTTGAATTTCTAAATTTGTTGTTTCAATATCTACTTTAACCTGATCTAGATTTAATTGAGATTCAGCTAATCGGTTATCAACTATGGCGAGTTGGTTTTTTAAAGTAGCCTGTTCAGCTTGTTTTTCGGCAATAACTTTTTTATATTGCTCTTGTTTGTCTTTAATCTCGTCAAGTTGCTTCTTTTTTTGTTCAATAGAACTATTTAAATCATTAATCTCTTTAGAACTGACAGAATTTGTGGTCGGAGCTTGAATTGCGGCGATAACGCCATTAACTAAATAACCACTAACGCCAACAATGGCAATTATGGCTGCTAATGAAATATAAATTGTGCTTTTTTTAAGTTTAAATTGCATGGTAAAGCTTAATTTTTTATCTAACTACTTATATTATAACACATTTTAAGAAAGAAGACTAGAGGCGAAAGTAATTTTTTCTATGGTTTCTTCTTTGCCAAGAACGGCAGCTATTTCAAATGGTCCCGGGCTAGCCTTTAAACCACTTAAAGCCACACGCATAGGCCATAAATAATCACCTAACTTTTTATTGTCAGCTTTTAACCAAGAAACAATTACGTTTTCAATATCTTTTGTTTGCCATTCTGATTCATTAATTTTGGCAAGCTTTTCTTGTAATTCATTTAAATTAGATTTTATCTCTGACTCGCTTAAAGATTTCCAAATTAGCAAATCTTTTTCATAGCTAAGCGTCTTTGCAAAAAAGAAAGCAGTAGATTCACTTAACTCGTTTAAGGTTTTTAATCTTGGTTGTTCCAGAGCGATGACAGCTTTAATAAATTCAGAATTATTTTTATTTTTATCAGCCCCTGATAGTAGCTCAGCTAAAAATGGTTTAGATAAATCTAGTAACTCATCAAGTGAAAGGTTTCTAATATAATGACCATTAATAAAATCTAATTTTTCTTGATCAAAAACAGCCGGGCTAATTCCAATACCATTAATGTCAAATGATTTTTCTAATTCATTTAAAGTAAAGAACTCTTGTTCATCCTTAGGATGCCAGCCTAATAAGGCGCAAAAATTAATAAGCGCATCTTTAAGATAACCTTTATTTAGATAATCTTCAACAAATACATCGCCCTGTCTTTTGCTTAATTTGCCGCCGGTTTTATTTAAAATTAATGGTAGATGTATAAATAGCGGCGCCTCCCAACCTAAAGCTTTATATAACAAGATATTTTTGGGTAAAGACGGAATCCACTCCTCTCCCCTGGTTACATGAGAAATTTCCATTAAATGATCATCAACTACTGAAGCTAATTGATAAGTTGGATAGCCATCTGATTTTAACAAGACATAATCTTCTAATTGTTCGGCCGCAAAAGAAATATCGCCACGCAATTCATCATGAACCGTAATGGTTCCGCTTAAAGGCATTTTATGCCTAATTACGTAAGTTTCACCTTTAGCAATTCTTTGCTTAGCTTCTTCGGGTGGTAAATCGCGATAACGACGATCATAACGCGGCGGTTCGTGACGAGCGACTTGTTCTTGTCGCATAGCCTCTAATTCTTCGGCGGCGGCAAAACAATAATAGGCATCACCTTTATCAATTAACTCTTGAGCTTTTTCTTTATAAATCGCTAAGCGTTCGCTTTGTACGTATGGGCCATAGGCCCCACCTTTTTCAGGCCCCTCGTCAAAAGCGATGCCTAAGTTCTGAAAAATTTTAACTAAACTTTCAATTGCGCCAGGAACAAATCTCTTCTCGTCTGTGTCTTCGATGCGCAAAATAAATGAGCCACCCCAGTGCTTAGCTAATAAATAACCAAATAAAGCGGTACGTAAATTACCTAGATGTAGGAATCCAGTTGGCGAAGGCGCTAAGCGCAAACGTGGTTTTTTAGCTAGAGCGTTCATGGTAAGGTTTTAAAATAATTAATTATATTTTCATCTCCTAAATAGCACTTAGTGCCATCCCAGAATAATGGTACACCTAAATTGCTTTCGGTAAAACCACAGCGTTGCCCAACTAATGGCATTATTTGATAGGCTTCTTGATCACTAGTAATGTCTCGCTCGACAAAATATGTTTTAGCTAACACTTTATTGTCTGAGATATATTGTTTAACTAAAGCACAATGAGAACAAGTTTTAGATATGAAAAGTATTTTCCCCGGCGGAATAGTAAGTTCGGTTTTTACTTGTTCAACATTTTGATTTGAGCCACAGGCAGATAAAGAAAAAACAAAGACTATTAAACTTATATAACGAGATATTTTTAATAATGTCAATTTCATATTATTTATAAACCGAAGCTTTAGCGTAGGCTTACCTGACATAGCGACTGGCGCTGGAAATAATTCCAAGGCCGGCGAGCGCCGCGATAATTGCGGTTCCACCATAGCTAATTAAAGGCAAAGGCACTCCTGTCATCGGTAAAAAATTTGTAATACCACCAATATTCAAAACCGCTTGACCAACAATCCAAACCATAATACCAACAACCAAATTTCTTCCATAAGGATCAGTTAAACGATGTGCCACTATCCAACCACGATAAAAAATTAAAACAAACAAAAGAATAACAATCGCTGAACCAACTAAGCCAGTTTCTTCAGCGATAATTGCAAAGATAAAATCGTTTTGCACTTCTGGCAGATATAAAAATTTTTGACGACTTTCACCTAGGCCTCGACCAAGAACGCCGCCGGAACCAATAGCAATTAAAGACTGATTAATTTGATAGCAAGATTTACCAGTATCGCGATTAGAATCAATAAAACATTTGAAACGATCTAATTTATAACCTTGCCCTGGCAAGTTTACTAGAATTACTAAACCAATAACACCAGCAGCGATAAAGCCTAAGATATGTTTCAATTTTCCTCCACCAACATAATAAACACAAAATGAAGCTACTGTTAAAATAGATAAAGTTCCCAAGTCTGGTTGCAATAGCATTAAAACAGCCAAAGCTCCATAAAGCACTAAAAATGATCGAAAACGATTCGCTGTTTCAGAACCTTTTTCAAATAAAGCCGCCAAATAAACAATGAAAGTTAATTTAACGAACTCGGCTGGCTGCAATGAATAGCCGAAGATATTCAACCAACTTTTAGAACCATTAATTTCTTTACCCAAGCCAGGAATAAAGACCAATAGCAACAAAACAATTGAAATTATTAAAGCTGGTAATGCAAAAAAACGTAATCTTTTATAATTAATTTTTGAAAAAAACCAAAAACAAGCTACGCCAACAAGAATGCTTACAAATTGTTTCTTAAAGAAGTAATAAGTATCTTGATATGAATTATAAGCTGTTATAGAAGAGGCGCTGGCCAACATTATTAAGCCAAAGATAAGCAATAAAGCTACAACAACTTTAAAAACCTGGTCAGACTCAAGTCTGTCAGGGGAAAATTCAACATGTTTATTAAATAATGCTTTGAGGCGAGCAAACATGAAGTAAGTTTATTTTAATGGAGTCTGTTTAATAAAAATATAACTAAGCCACTGGTTGCTGAAACGCCAGCAATAATCCAGGCTCGCATAACAATCTTTGCTTCCGACCAACCAATTGCTTCTAAATGATGATGGATTGGAGCAGACAAGAATATTTTTTTTCCACGTACTTTTTTTGAAACGATCTGCATAATTGTTGAGACTGCTTCAATTACAAAAATCGAACCAATTAAAACTAGAATTAGGGCGCTATCGGTTAACATAGCAATTACGCCCAAGGTAATACCAAGACTCATTGAGCCAGTATCACCCATATAAAAACGAGCTGGAGTTACGTTAAACCACAAGAACGCTAATAAAGCACCAACAATAACGCCGCAAAAGGCCGCAAGATTAAATTTACCATTCATAAAAGCAATCACCGCATAAGCACAGAAACTGGTTAGTAATACTCCCCCGGCTAAACCGTCTAAACCGTCGGTTTGATTAACAGAAAAAGCCGTTCCAACAATTACAAAAATAAAAACAACGATATACATCCAACCTAGATGAAAGTCGCCCAAGAATGGGATATTGAAAGTATCACGCTCTAATTTGAAATAAAACCATAAGGCGCCAATCGCCGCGATCGCCGTATAAATTAATATGCGATGCATCATTCGTAAGCCTCCTCCACCAGCAGTTCCCCTACCTTTAACGTCGAGCCAATCATCAAACAAACCAACTAAAGCAGAGGCTACTAAACAACCAAGAGGTAACCAAGTTTCTGTACGAGTTAAAAAATTAAGTTGAGAAAAAATCGGCCAAGAAAAAATTTGTGATATATAAAAAAAGCCGAACGCAAAAACAACGGTTGTTAACCAAATCAAGACACCGCCCATTGTTGGTGTGCCACTTTTTGCAGCATGCAATTTAGAAAAAATTGGCGTCGAACCAGAATTGCGAATTGTTTTACCAAGTTTGTATTTATAGAGAATCTTCGTCCACAAAGGAGTTAAAAAAAGAGCTAACAAAAAAGCTAGGCCTGATAAAACTAAGATAATGATAATTTCTGATTCCATATTAACTAAAATTTATAATGTATGAGAAATAAAGTGCCGCTAAACAAAAAATATTAACTACCAAAGCAATTGATAAAAGCATGGCGGAAATTAATTTATCTCGCTTGTTTTTCAAAAATGCGGCTAATAAAATGTTAACAATCAAAATTACTAGAGCAATAAACGGTGTAAAGTAAAGCTGGCTAGCGTCACCAACTAAGTCAATTCCAAAGACGACATTATAATGCAGAACCGCCAAATCAGTGGCGATTATGTTATTGAGAAAATATGAAGCCACCCATGTCAGAACATTAATCAACAGGGTGATAATAAGTAAAATAGCTGACAATTTATCAGCTAAAAGTGTTTTAAGGGCTAGTTTTGTCCAATCTAACCCAATATACATGTAATTAAGCGCTTTAGAAACAATCATTTTCATATATTTCTACTTTATCACATTAATCATCTTTACCTCAACCGCGGCGTAAACAGGCCCTATAAGCTAAAGACACGATTTTTACGGCTTGATTAACTTCTTTAATATTAGTAATTCTTCCAAAGGTAAAACGCAGCGCCGATTGAGCTAAAGACTTTTCATAACCGAGGGCCACTAAAACATGAGAGGCTTCTAGATCACCGGAAGCACAAGCTGAACCAGCTGAAACTGCAATTCCCTTTTCATCCAAAGCCGACAACAAAGCATCACCCTGCACTTTAGGGAAAATAATATTGGCGTGCATTGCTGAAAGTGCGAAAGATTTAACAGTTATCATTAAACTAGGCTCTAGTTTTAATAAACTTTTAATAAAAGTATCACGTAACTTAGAAATTTTATTATTAAAAGTAACACGATTTTTTTGTGCAATTATCATTGCTTGAGCTAAACCAACGATGGCTGGAACATTTAAAGTTCCACTCCTTAAGTTTCGTTCTTGATGACCGCCAAGTTGTTGTGGCTTAAGAATTGTGCCACGACGAACAAATAATAAACCAACTCCTTTTGGTCCATAAAGTTTATGACCTGATAAACTCATTAAATCCAGATGTAACTTATTTATATCACAATCAATAACATTAAAAGCTTGTGTCGCATCACTATGAAAATACATTGGTCTAGGCTTATCCCCTCTTTTGCGAGTTGATAATTTAAGCCAAGTCTCATAGCGATGTGAATTTAATTTTTTTATTAAGCGACCAAAACGATTTAAAGGCTGAATACTACCGACTTCGCTATTAACATAGCCAATAGAAATTAAAATCGTATCCTCAGTAATAGCTTTTTCTAAAACACTTAAACTAACTAGGCCATTTTTATCAACTGGTAATAAATCAACTTTATAACCCTTCTTTTTTAAATCATTTAGTGGTTCTAGAATAGAGCTGTGCTCAATCGACGTGCTAATAATATGTTTACGTTTGTCACCTTTTGATAAAGCACCTTCAAGTAAGCCTCTTAAAGCCAAATTATTAGCTTCGGTTGCACCTGAAGTAAAAACAATTTCTGAGCCTCTGCTGCCAATTAGTCTAGCAATTTTATAACGTGCATCCTCAACTGCTTTAAGTGCTTTTTGTCCGGCGCTATGAATAGAAGCTGGATTAAAAAAATCCTTAGAAAAATAAGGAGTCATTGACTTAAGAACTTTTGGGTCTAGCGGCGTAGTCGCGCTGTAATCAAAATAAATCATAGCTTACTAATTAATAACAACCTTCGTACCGACATCAGTCCAATCATAAACAATCTTTGCGGCCGTAACATCAAGTCTGATACAGCCATGTGAAACAGGCCTGCCAAGATGGTTAGCGCCTTCTTTGTAACCATTAGGCCATTCTGGTAATTCATGGATTCCGGCGCGCGTACCTCTTATTCCCATCCAATAAGGCATCCATAGACCATAAGTCTTTGACCAAGCTCGCACTGATTTATTTGCAATCGTAAAGGTTCCCTTTGGTGTTGGCATAGTGGCTTTGCCAGTTGAGACAGTGTGAGTTCTAATTGTTATGCCATTTAGTTGTTGATATAATTCTTGCTTCTTTAGATTAACTAAAATATTTTTTGTTAACTTTTTGTCTTCTTTTGATAAAGGATCAAAACCCTTGGCAATCTCTAGGCCGTCAACAAAACCGTCACCGTCAGTGTCGGGATTATTAATATCGGTTTTAAATTTTAATTCCAAGTTATCAACTAGACCATCTTTATCAGTATCTATTAGTGGTTCAGCTGCTTGACTAAGAATTGGGAAAAGCATTGCCAAAAAAATGGCAAAAGCAAAAAGGATTTTTTTCATATGATACTATAAATATAACAGGTTTTTGACAAAAATAATAGCGGTTCCTTGTTTAGAGAAACCGCCTTTAAATTGGTTTGGGGTATTAACTATTCTGGTGCTTACTACCTCTCCTTATAAGCATAAAAACATAACTAAATGCTATAAAGAGTATAGTAAAGGTTCCGTACACAAAAGCTTGAAATATTGAAACAAGCTGACCCGCATTTGTATTAAGGCGAATAGTGCCTGTAACCTCTCCTATGCATAATGTAATTGCTGCGATTGCAGATATTAATGGAAGCAACGGAGATGAATGAATCGTTGTTTTATTCATTTATAAATTTAATTAGTTTGTAAAAAAAGTTAAAGACCTAAATATTTAGGATTCTAGCTTTTTTTACAAACATTTTTGAAAGATCAACTTTAATATGATAACATTTATAGTAATATATGTCAAGGAAATAGCCTAAAATGTGCTAATTTTAGATAATTCCAGCTAAATATTTATAGACACTTCATCAACAATTAATCAACAAATTAAGCATTTGCCTAAACTCTCTTCGCCCTGTACTATATAGATATTATGCCCTCCCAAGACGAACTAAAAAAACTACCACCTCAGAACCTTGAAGCCGAAACCTTTATTCTCGGTTCTCTTTTAATTGATCAAAACGTCATTATTAAAGTGGCAGATATTTTGAATCCTGAGGATTTTTATAAAGATAGTCATGGAAAGATATATAGCGCCATGCAAGAGCTTTATGCTCGTCGCGAACCAATTGACATTTTAAGTTTAACTTCAAAATTAGAGGAAAAGAATCTTTTAGATAAAATAGGTGGTAGAACATATATTGCTGGTTTAGCTAATGCGGTTGGTACAACTTCTAACGTTACTTACTATGCTGAATTAGTTCAACGTAAAGCCACTTTACGTCGTTTAATAGCAGCTGCTTCAGAGATTGGTGAAATGGGTTATAACGAAGATGAAGAAATTGATAAGTTATTAGATGAATCAGAAAAACGATTATTCAATGTTTCCCAGAAATTCTTAAAACAAGCCTTTCAGCCAATCGACACCTTGCTTAACGAAGCTTTTGATCGTATTGATGATTTACACAAGCAATCAGGTAAGTTGCGTGGTCTAGCCACTGGTTTTACTGATCTAGATAACTTATTAGCTGGTTTGCAGAAATCAGACTTGATCATTTTGGCCGCTCGACCTTCAGTTGGTAAAACTTCTTTAGCGCTTGATATTGCTCGACAAGTTGCAACCATTAACAAAGCGGCTGTTGGTGTCTTTTCTTTGGAAATGAGCAAAGAACAATTAGTTGATCGTATGCTTTGTGCTGAAGCTGGCGTTAGCTTATGGAAAATGAGAACTGGTAAATTGTCAGACAAACAAGAGTCAGACGACTTCTCTCGTATTGGACAAGCTATGGGTGTCTTATCTGAAACTCCTATCTTTATTGATGACTCGGCTAGCGCTAACATCATGGAAATCAGAACGAAAGCTCGTCGACTTCAGATGGAAAATAAACTAGAACTTTTAGTTATTGACTACTTGCAGTTAATGGAGGGTCGCAGTCGTCATGGCGACAACCGCGTACAAGAAATTGCTGAAATCAGCCGTTCACTTAAAGGTATCGCCAGAGAATTAAATATTCCTGTTTTAGCTTTGTCACAGCTCTCTCGTAACGTTGAACAAACTCGTCCAGCTATTCCTAAGTTGTCTCACTTGAGAGAATCCGGTTCTATTGAGCAAGACGCTGACGTGGTTATGTTTATTTATCGTAAAGCAGCGGATAGAGGCTATAACATTGAAGAATTATCTCAATCTGAAAAAACTACTGCACAAGTGTATATTGCTAAACATCGTAACGGACCGACTGGAAAAGTTAACCTATTCTTTGATGAAGAAACAGTTAGCTTTAAAAACCTAGCTAAAGGTGATTACGATATTCCCCCTGACATAGGAGATGAATAATTTAATGTCCCGTACGATTCAGGAAATCTAATTTTATTTATTATTAACAACTTAGATATCCCCGCTGGAGTTTATCCTGAACTTGATTCAGGACGGGGAGCTCAAAGAGGATATTAATTATATGTTTGAAAAATTAAAGCAAATCAAAGATTTACGTACTCAAGCCAAAACCATGCAAAATGCTTTGTCTGGCGAATCAGTTACTGTAGAAAAAAATGGCTTAACAATTACTATTAACGGTAACTTAGAAGTTACTGCTTTTACTGTAGCTGAAAATATGAGCCAATCTCAAATCGCGAATTCAGCTAAAGATGCTATTAACGAAGCAATTAAGAAGGTTCAAAAAATAATGGCCCAAAAGATGCAAGACATGGGCGGTTTAAAGAATTTTGGACTATAAGTAATTATCATGAATAACGAGCTACTTAAACATTATTCGGCCGACGAACAAAAGGAACTTTTGAATAACTCAAAAGAAACTGATGTTTTACAAAGAGTAGCTAATCAAGAAAAAACAGAAGAGTTATTAAAAAATTCTAGCTATCCTAATATTGAAGCAAAAAATATTCTTTCTGATTTAGCTAAGTCTAAAAAAAAGAAAAATGAAACCTTGTTTAATGATGACTATACGAACATGATGGAAACCTATGTAGAAAGAGGTACGGCCGAAGCTATTTTCTACAAGACAATGATTAAAGAAGCTAATATAGGAGTTTGGTATGAAGAGAATCTTGAGATGTTAGATGGTGACGGAGATAACATAAGTATTTCTGATGAAAGAGATAAGGCGCTCGTTAAAACCTTATTAGAAAACCCTGTCATAAAGTTTTTAATCAACGCCATGCCGGACAAAGAGTTTGAAGGTAAAACTCTCGAGTTTGAAGAATTAATACCTGAAAACACGACTGAACGAGTCCTGATAAGACTCTACCAAAAGCATATTATTAGATGTAATGAAATGATTAGGCGCTTAGGTTCAAAAACTGATAAAAAAAGATACACCGAAGAAAGGGATGTCTGGCAAAAGAGACTAGATACTATTAACCAAGACAATAAATTTACCGCTATCTCAGATAAAGAGTTAGAAGATATAATGCGAAAAATAATCCAAGAAGAATTAAAAAACAAATAATTCATCATGCGTCTCCCCTCTCCACTCGAAAGACTAATAAGCTTATTTTCACGCCTTCCCTCCGTTGGTCCAAAAACTGCCGAGCGTTATGTTTTTTATTTACTAAAACAAAAACCTCAACTAATTGAAGAATTATCTGAGGCTTTACATGACTTACCAAAAAAAGTCATGACTTGTGATTTATGCAACGGCTTAACAGAAACTAATCCTTGTTCAATCTGCAAAGACAAAAATAGAGATCAAACCGCGCTCTGTGTTATTGCTGATGAACGTGATTTATTTGTTTTAGAAGATACTAACATATATAAAGGCCTTTATTTTGTTTTAGGCGGTACAATTAACACTTTAGATGATATTGGACCTGAAAAAATTAATATCAAAGGTTTGGTTGATCGCGTTAAAGTTTTAAAACCAAAAGAAGTTATCTTAGGACTGAATCCTACCTTAGACGGTGAAACAACTTCTCTATATATTGCAAAACTTCTAAAACCAGCTGGTATTAAAATTACTCGCTTAGCCAAAGGCTTGCCGTCTGGTGCGAATATTGAATACGCTGATGGATTAACTCTAGGTCATGCTTTAAAATTTAGAAATGAAATATGAAAGAAGCTCTAGAAACAACACCTAGCCTAGTCACTTCGGAAATAATAGGAGGAAGACTCAAGCAAGCTTACAGAGAGCAAGACATAATTGAATCTGCACTGACAGCTGATGATAAAAAGTACATGGATAATAAATTTTATCAAGAAAAAACTGATACAAAAACAGAGGCTGGCAAAAAAAGGATGGAAGAAATTACTAAAATATTAGCTAGTTTAGAGGGGGTAGTTAACCATGCTCTTATCAAACAACATAAAGATACTTGTATAAAAACCTCTAAATTAACTAAGGAACTTGAAGAAGCTGAGGCAAGAGAGCTTAAGATGGAGAAAGATGATTACATTGAAAATGTTTTCAACCCCCTACTCGAAAATATTAAAACTATAATTGAAAAAGATTATTCGGAGTTAGCGGATCTAGAAAAACCAATTGAAAAACTCAAAGAGCAATTTAATATGTCAGAAGAAGCCGCTCTAGAACAAATTCCAGAATCAGACAGGCTTGCTATAAACAAAAAAGCTTACAAAATAGAGCAGTTAGAGGCCCTCTTAAGAGAAGTAACCGAACATCAAGAAAAGATTAATACTAACTTAAGTTTTGCCAAGAGAAAAATCGAAGAAGCGCAAAAACACTATCAAGATTATCTTAAATAAAAATATTTCAAAAGCGGAAAACTATTTATAAATTTTAAAAGGAGTCAGCGATAAACGTGACTCCTTTTTTAATTCTAAGATTTAAGCTGCCTTTGAAATTATTTCGTGAACTAATCTTTCTTCACAGATAAGTACTTCTTTTAAACCCTTAACTAGAACATCGGTTCTAGTAGGACACAGAACATGACCTAATTTATACCAATCATAGGCCTGATGTTCAGAAGAAAGAACTATTGTTGGTTTTTCAAGTAAATGCATGACATATGTCCTACAAGAAAAATCAAACTTCTCATAGCGCATATAAAATTGATTTGAAAATATAAATCTATTTTTATGCTTACTTAAGTCAATCCCAGTTTCTTCTTTTACCTCTCTTACTCCAGTATCTATGTCCACTTCGTACGATCTTCTCTTACCAGTGGGGACACCGAGCTTGCCTGGTTCTGAATCGTCTTCATCAGAACGCTTTAAGAAAAGTATATATTCGCGGTATAAAAGATAGCAACTCACGGCTTCAAACTTTCGCTTAAAATCTATTGGTGGAACAGTGAAAACCACTGGCCCATTTTTTAGGAGCATTGTCCCCTCCTTTTAATTCGAAAAAACGTTTGTTCTTATATAACAACAAATACTAAAAATTGTCAAAAAAAGCCCTGGGCTAATTCAGCTCAGGGCTTTTATAAAACTTAAAAAATTTAAGAGATTTTTGTGATTTCAACCTTAGTCATAATCTGTCTATGCCCAACATTACGTCGATAACGAGTCTTATTCTTATATTTAATAACGCTAACCTTATCAGTCTTAGCAGTTGAAATAACCTTAGCTTCAACTTTTTCGCCTAACGTTGGGGTTCCTAGATCAATCTCGCCCTTGTCATCAAAGGTCATTAAAGTATCAAAAATAACTTTACCGCCGTCATCGGCTACAAGTTTTTCAATAGAAACTATATCTTTTTCTTTGACTGTATATTGCTTTCCGCCAGTCTTGATTACTGCAAATTTCATAGTGAATAATTATTTTCTTAGTAAAACACCCTAGCAGAGCTAAGGAATAATAACCAAATATTATCTAATTTTAGCTTTCCTGTCAAGCCAAGAAAACATAGCAATTGCCAAAATCATTAAAGCGCCAAGAATGACCAAGCTTAACAGCTTGCCTCTACTCTGCAAAAACAACGCACTTAGTCCAAAAATAAAGGAAGTCAAAGCAAAGGCCAGAACTGTTTTCCTAGCTCCTAGGCCTGAATCTAGCAGTCTAAAGTGAAGATGTTCTCTGTCGGCTGATTTAAATGGATTCTTTTTAGCTAGTAAACGCCTTATTATGGTCCAAGCTACATCTAGTATTGGAACACCCATAATAAGTAAGGCAATGGCAATTTTACCGCCAGAAATGATTGATAATACACCAAGCACAAAACCAATTAACAATGCGCCTGATTCACCTAAAAATATTTTAGCTGGAGACCAATTTAAAACCAAAAAACCAAGACAAGCAGCGGCTAACATTAAAGCAGCGAAAGCAATGTCTGGTTGATACCAACGTGTCGTAATTGTAAAGAGAAAAATAATAAATGCACCAACCGCACCAATCGAACTAACTAAGCCATCAACTCCATCTAATAATTTTGTCGTAAACATCATACCTAAAAGCCATAGAATAGAAAAAGCAGGAATTAACCAATCATTAAAGTAAAAAAATCCGCCAAATGGATTAGTGATTTTTTCAATACCCACTCCCCCGACGACAACAGCGACGGCAGCTAACAATGGAAAAAGAAATTGTTTGTAAGGAGAAAGTTTTTTTACATCATCAATTATGCCACCAATTAGTAAAATTGTAGCGCCAGCTAAAACACCTAACCAATGACGTGGTTCAAGTTTGCCAGCTAAAATTAAAAACCTGCCAGCATATAAACTAATAGCTAAAGCTAAGAATATAGCCAAGCCACCCAACAAAGGAGTTGGCTTTTCATGTTGATGTCTGCCACGAGGATAATCTAAAACTTTGTATTGAAATGCTAGTTCTTTGACCACGATAGTTAAGAGCCAAGAAAGAAAAAAGGTGACAATAAAAAAAACAAAATAAAATATCATAATTATTTAAATCCAGGCTTGATTAATCAAACACTCTTTAACTTTTTCAAATATTTTAGTATGGCCTGAACTGTTTGGATGAACGCCGTCTTTTAAATCATTATTATCTAACAGATTAAAAGTGTCTAAAAATAGAACGCCTTCTCTAAGGCAAGCTTCTTGCATTATGTCATTATATTTTTTTATTGATTCATTAACATAATAAACATCAGCCCAAGAAACTGGCTTAGTTTTTGTTTCATCCATTTTTTCAGCACCAATAAATATAATATTTGAAGTTATGTTTTTGGCGCGTTTAATAATTTCTTCAATATTGGCTCTAAATTGATCCGGTTTAATCCAATAGTTACCAAGCTCCTTAAGAAAAGCTGAGTCATTATTACCAGTTTGGAAAATTATTGCCTCGGCTTCTCTAATTTTAACTTCATTTTCAAAGCGATCTAAAATAGTTTGTGAAGTAGCCCCTGAAATACTTAAATTATAAAATTCTTTGAAATCTCCTTGATGAGAAAGATATCTTTCTCCAACAAAAAGCCAGAGTCGATTAACCCAGCCGCCTCTTTCGCAATCCCAGGCTCCCCAAGCTGTTGAGTCGCCAAAAACACAAATTCGTTCTATATTGGACATAATTATAAGGTTTCCGCCTTTTTAACCGACAAACTTAAATCATCAGCAATTACAATTGTATCGCGGCGTCCCATACCGCCCTCAAGAATTTTCGTGGCAATCTGATCTTCAACTCTTTCCTGCAAAAGTCTTCGTAGAGGACGTGCTCCGAATTCAGGTTCAAAACCTAACTCAGCTAATTGCTCAACTGCTTTATCTGATACTTCAAAGCCATAACCTTTAGTCTCCAACATCTTAGCAATCTTTTTAAGCATATTGCGAGCAATGGCGATAACATTTTCTTTTTCTAAAGGCTTAAAGATAATAACACCATCAAAACGGTTAATAAGTTCTGGTCGCATGGCTTTAACTAATTCCTTTTCAATCAATTCTTCCTTAATAATTTCCATAGATTTACCGGCGCGAACATTTTCTTGAATTAATGCTGAGCCCACGTTTGAAGTGGCAATAATAACTGAGTTTGTGAAATCAATTGTTTTGCCTTGTCCGTCAGTTAATCGTCCGTCATCCATTACCTGTAGGAACAAGTTTAAAATATCAGGGTGAGCTTTTTCAATTTCATCCAACAAGATAAGTGAGAATGGCATCTTACGAACGGCTTCAGTTAAATAACCACTAACACCAGTTTGATCACCAATCATTTTGCTAACACTGTCTTTATTCTGATATTCACTCATGTCCAAACGAATCATATAATCTTCGCGACCAAAATAAACCTCAGCAACAGTTTTAGCCAATTCAGTTTTACCAACACCGGTTGGTCCAAGGAATAAGAAGTTCGCAATTGGTCGCTTGCCTTCACGTAGCTCAACACGAGCACGACGCAAGGCTGAAGAAACCATATCAACCGCTTCATCTTGGCCAATCATTCGAGCGTGAATTTTTTCTTCAAGATTTAATAAATTAGCGCTTTCGTCTTGAGTTAGTTTTGTAACTGGGATTTTAGTAATTTCCGTAATAACTTGAGCAATCGCATCACGATCAACAGTTTTATTTTCGCGGCGTGAAACTTTTACGGCAACTGATTCAAGTACTTCTAAAGCAATTGATGGTAAATATTTATCATGCATGTAGCGGTCAGTTAGAGAAACAACTTCGGCTAAAGCATGATAAGAAAAATAAACACCATATTTGCCTTCCATATAACCAAGCTTACTTTCAATCATTAAGATAGCGCGGTTAACATCAGGCTCAGGTACATCGATTTTAGCCATGACTGAACCGAGCGCTGATTTCTCTAAGTATTTAGCATAGTTTTCATCCGTCGTTGATGCCAAGCAATATATAGCGCCGCGACTTATAGCGTCAGCTAAGACTGATGCTAAATCTAGACTTTCTTCCCCACCAGAGCTAATACCTAAAATCTTTTCCAAATCTTTCAAATATAAAATAATATTTCTGGCGCGTGAAACTTCGGCAATAACAGTTAATAATCGCTCTTCAGCCTGAGCTGGAGTTGAGCCCCCGATTAAGCGAGGAATATCAACTTCGATTAAGCGTTTATCTTGAAACTGTTTTGGTACAGTTTCTAAAACCATTAAACGAGCGATGCCGCCAATCAAAGTTTCTTTACCAACGCCAATCGGACCAACTAACATCATGCCATAACGGCCACTTTCAACACCATCAAAAATTTGTCTTATTTCTTTATCGCGCGCCAAACAAAGATCAACTCTCCCCCATTTAGCAGCAAGTGTCCAATCATGAGAATAATTATTTAATAACGGAGTTGATAAAGCCGTATAAGCTCGATCCATGTTGGTTGATGGCTTAAGACGAGCTAAACGACGGAAAAGTTCATGTTGAGTAATGATTTGATTATTTGTTCTAAACCAAGCCACAGCATTAACTAATTCAGTGCGCTCAATTTCTAACTCATATAATAACTCTCTAAGATTTTCATCACGATCATAAGCTGGCACAAGTAAATCAAGAGCTCGAATTTTTTCTTGCCCATAATCCCAAGCAGTAGCGTAGGCTTCAACTATTATTTCGTTTACTGCCGAACTAAAAACTGGTGCACCACCTTGTGCAGCTCTTGCTTCTAGTTGATGTTCAAGACCTTGAACAAATTTCTTTTCATTAACCGTTAAGCGAGAAAAAACCGCACCAATTTCTCCGCTCGTAAACAAGCAAGCTGTAAAAATATGTATTGGTTCAATAGTACTGTGTTTAAAACGAGTTGCGGTCATAAATGCCTCTTCAACGACTTTCTCGGCCTGTTTATCCAAACTTTCAGAAGTGTTAATGTGTTTGGCGTGTTGTTTTTTAAGTACCGCCCAATCCTGAGAGGCTGCTGTTATAACCTGATTACTGCTATACATTGGCGGTTTGATTTTATGATCATTTTGTCTAGCTCTAGCTAGACGATAAACAACATACATGTCAGGAATAGTACTTAACCAAAATAAGAATAGAAGCCAATGTTGCATTCGCCAAAATGCTAGGTGCTTTAAGGCTGCTGGAGTCATTAAAGTAAAAGCACTTATAATTCCGCCATGAAGATAAAGCCAAAAACCGAGCGCTACTATACCAAGACCACCTAAAACAAAACAAACAATATTGATTACTAAATCAATAATCTTCTTTACAGCTTGTAGGCGAATCAAGGCTGGCGATAAGGCTAAAGAAAAATACAAAAATTTTTCATTATGAAAAGCGCCTAAACCTAAACCACCGCAATTAGAACAAGCGGACGTTCGCAAGCGACCAGTACCATTACAAGTTGGACAGACAACTAAAGGCAATGTTTGATTTTGAGAAGCTGTTTCGGACATGACAATGTTTTAAAAACTTAACTGAAGTATTAATTGATAAAGTATATAAACCGGAGCGATTAACCAAAGCAAAATAGCAGCCACAACATAGAATAACCAAAAAAGCATCACGATACTGCGAACAATAATCTGGATGGAGCGCACAAAAAAACTAATTACCACGCCAGAGAAATCGTGCTGACCGAACATCGGAGTAAATAGATTTTGTACCCAAACTATCAAACCAGTTATACTGATTTGACGTAATAAGAATCTTCCAGCCCATTTTAAGACCTCCCAAAAACCTCGCGAATACCACCAAAATGGAAAATACAAAAGATCCCAGATGAACTGGATTAAAACTTTTCCGCTGTCAATTATGGCTGATGTTAGATTCATATGAATTATCTTAATTATACAGTATTCTATTACTTATCTCCAAATTATTTGTGGCTATTGACACTGTTTGACTATTTTTGGTATTATAAAAGCATCTTAATGGCCCGTCCGGGGCTGTTTTTTAAACCATTTTTATGGACAAACTTATAAACTATCTTAAAGAGGCACTTGCTGAAATGAAGAAAGTGACCTGGCCAACAAAGAAAGAGACATATAACTATACTCTTTTGGTTATTGGCGTTAGTCTTGCTATGGCTGTCTTTCTAGGCGGTCTAGA
Organism: Candidatus Falkowbacteria bacterium; assembly: GCA_026396835.1. Taxonomy (NCBI): domain Bacteria; phylum Candidatus Falkowiibacteriota; species Candidatus Falkowiibacteriota bacterium. The sequence goes on along the minus strand of JAPLWA010000004.1, from coordinate 283,255 downwards.
CTATCTTTTTGTTTTTATCATTGAAAAAACTCTTAATCGCTAAACAATATGGCGAAACAAACGCTAAACCAAGGCCGACGCTGGTATGTTATTCATACTTATTCCGGCTATGAAGAAAACGTAGCTGAAAATCTTCAGCAACGTGTTGAATCCATGGATATGGAGGATAAAATTTTTAATATTCTAATCCCTAAAGAAAAGAAGATTAAAATCCATAATGGAAAAAGAAAAGTCATTGAAGAAAAAATCTTCCCTGGCTACATTTTAGTTGAAATGGTTGTAACTGATGATTCTTGGTACGCTGTCCGCAATACTCCAAACGTTACAGGTTTTATTGGTACAGGTAATATTCCAACTCCTGTCTCGGAAGTAGAAATTAAAGATTTACAAAAGAGAATGGGTGTTGAAGAACCTAAATTCCAAATTGATGTTACTGAAGGTTCCCCTGTTCGCGTGGTTGATGGTCCCTTTAAGAACCTTGAAGGTAAAGTTATTGAAGTTGACCAGAGCAAAGGTAAAGTCAAGGTGCTTCTATCCATGTTCGGCCGTGAAACGCCAGTGGAGCTTGACTTCTTACAAATTAAAAAAATCTAAAAACTAGTTGTTAGTTGTTGGTTGTTGGGCGATAAATTTACTTCGCCCTAGCAACTAACGGCTATCTACTAACAACCTTTTATATGGCTAAAAAAATATTAACAGTTATAAAATTACAAGTTCGCGGTGGTCAAGCTAACCCAGCTCCTCCAATTGGTCCAGCTTTGGGTCAACATGGTTTGAACATTGCTGAATTTTGTACTAAATTTAACGCCGCTTCCAAAGATCGTATGGGCGACGTTGTTCCAGTAGAAATCACTGTTTACGCTGATAGAACTTATACTTTTATCATGAAAACAGCTCCAGCTTCAGAATTGATTAAGAAGTACGCTAAAATCGAAAAGGGTTCAGGTAAACCTTTGACCGAAAAAGTTGGTTCTATTACTGAGAGTCAGCTTAAGGAAATTGCTAAAATAAAAATTTCTGATTTAAACGCTCGTGACATTGAAGCAGCTAGCAAAATTATTGCTGGTACTGCTAGACAAATGGGCGTTGAAATCAAAAAAGATTAATTATTAATTGTGGGAGTCCCCCTTCGCTAAAGCTACGGAGGACGTTATTACCACGAAAAAATATGACTACAAAAACTAAGTCGAGTTCAGAAGGTGCAAAACCTAAGAAAAAGATTGTTCAGAAAACTACTAAGAAAAAAGTGGCCTATGAATATGAAAAGAATAAATCATATTCAGTAGCCGAAGCTGTTGAACTAGTTAAGAAATTTTCTAAAACTAAATTTGATTCTTCAGTTGAAGTTCACTTTAGATTAGGTATTGATACTAAAAAGGGTGATCAACAAATCCGTTCAGCTATTAGTTTGCCACACGGAACTGGTAAAACTGTAAGAATTGCAGCTTTTGTTACACCAGAGCACGAAAAGGCAGCCAAAGATGCTGGTGCTGACATTGTTGGTGGTGAAGATTTAATTGCTGAAATTAAAAAGTCTGAAAAAACCGACTTCCAAGTCGCAGTAGCAGAACCTGCTTTAATGAAAAATCTAGGTCAAATTGCAAAAGTTTTAGGTACTCGTGGTTTGATGCCATCACCAAAAAACGAAACAGTTACAACTGACCCAGCTAAAACTATTGCTGAATTAAAGAAAGGTAAGATTAGCTTTAAGAATGATGACACAGCTAACGTTCACGTGGCTGTTGGTAAAACATCTTTTGAAACAGCTAAGTTAGCTGAAAATATTGAAACTGTTATTACAGCCATTAAAAAAGCTAAACCATCTGGTTCAAAAGGTACTTACATCAAGAACGCCGCTATTTGTTCAAGCATGGGACCAGGTATAAAAATTCAATTCTAATTAGTGCAATTAAAAACAGGCCGCAAGGTCTGTTTTTTGTTTGCATGGATTTGCTATTAACAGGTAGTCGCTTTTTATCTAATAGCCAAAAAAGAATAACTAATTTTGCCTCACATTTGTGTTATAATAAAATCGCAAGATATTGTGTTTTTTATTATGCCCAAGTTTAAGAAATCCGGCTTCACTCTCATTGAGCTACTCGTAGTAATAGCAATTATTGGTGTACTCTCTACTATGGCTATAATAGCTCTAGGTAATGCTAGAACAAAAGCTAGAGACTCTAGAAGATTAGCTGATATAAAACAAATTAGCACGGCCTTAGAATTATATTATTCTGATAATAATACATATCCTACTCTTATTACCCCAGGAAATAGTTTGCAAGCGCCAAATGGAGGCACTATTTACATGAATACTATTCCATCTAATCCGACTCCAAGAAATGATGGTAATTGTTCAAATATTGATTACAACTATAGCTATATTACAACTTCTAATACTTATAACATTTCAACCTGTCTTGGTTCTGGCTCAAGTAATATTAATGCTGGTGTAGTGTCTGCTTCCCCTCAGGGAACATTTTCTTGTGGACAAAATATTACTGACCGAGATGGTTATGTTTATACAACTGTACAAATTGGACCTCAATGTTGGATGAAACAAAATCTTCGGACAAAAACAAAACCTAACGGGGTTGCTATGACAAATTCTATTAGCGATAATATCTTAATTAACTCAGAGAGATCTTGTCCTGCCGTATCTGGATCAACAATTCCTGGCACAGAAGATGATTGCGCGGCTTATGGCGCTCTCTATACATGGGCAGCGGTGATGAATGGCACTATAATTCCCGGGACTCAAGGTATATGCCCTGATGGCTGGCACGTGCCGACCGACGCTGAATTTGGCGTTTTAGAGCAATACGTAGCAGACCCGGGGCAATCTTGCGATGTAAGTCGTAACGGAGTTTGGGCATGTGATAAGGGCGGCGATAAGCTACAAACAGCCACTCAATGCAGACAAAGAACTCCTTGCGGATCATCTGGCTTTGACGCACAACTTGCAGGAACAAGAGGACCTGACGGTTCTACCTTTTCTGGTAGAGGGTATTTAGGTTGGTGGGGAGGTCAATATGGAGGAAGCTATATGTACACATCTTCATTAAGCGGAGTGACTTATGGAGCTCCTTTTTATAGAGCTGTACATTCAGAATACACTCTAATCTTAAAAGTTATGGCTGCGGCAGTTCACGGTTTATCGCTTCGCTGTATAAAAAATTAAAAACACAAATATTAATTATTTAATTAAAAAAGGATTCACTCTCATTGAGCTACTAGTAGTAATAGCAATTATTGGTGTAATTTCAACCATGGCAATAATTACTTTTAACAACATTAGAGCTAAAGCCAGAGATACTAAAAGAGTGGCTGATGTAAAACAAATTGCTACGGCTTTAGAGTTATACTATTCAGATAACAACAGCTATCCAGTAATTATCACCCCTGGAAATAGCTTGGCTTCGCCTGATGGTTCAACTATCTATATGGCAAAAATTCCATCTAACCCAACACCAAGGACAGATGGAACATGCTCAAATATTGATTACGGCTACACATATCTTGCATCAATAAATTCATATAACATCTCAACCTGCCTTGGCTCACCGGCTTCGAACTTCAACCCAGGGGTCGTATCCTACTCCCCTTCTGGTTCATTTAATTGTGGCCAAAGAATTGCTGACGCTGATGGCAACCAATACGATACGGTAGAAATCGGCGGTCAATGCTGGATGAAACAAAATTTAAATGCTGGCACAATGGTTACGAGTGTTAACACTGGTTCAAATCACTCAAATCAAACCAATGACAGCCTTGTAGAAAAATATTGTTATTCTAATCTTTCTGCAAGCTGCGTAACTTACGGAGGACTTTACGAATGGCAAGAAGCTATGGCTTTACCTGCTAGCTGTGTGAATACTGACTGTTCATCACAAATTCAAACACCGCATCAAGGAATTTGTCCTAGCGGCTGGCACATTCCAACCGATGCCGAGTTTAACATTCTTGAACAATATGCAATTCAGACCATTGGCAGTTCTAGTACACAATTTGCTTGTAATAATTCAGTTGCCAGTTATCGTCGCTGCGCAGATGATAACGGAGCTGATTCAGGAGGAGCTAAAGGAGCCGGCAAAGCTCTAAAAAAAGTTGGTCAGGGCTCAGGCGCTGGGGCCGGAGATGACTTACTTGGATTTTCCGCTATGCTTGGCGGCTATCGCGCTATTGGCGGATCATTTATAGGCTCACTGAGCTATGCAACTTTCTGGCAGTCTTCGCAGTACGCAGCTAATAGTTCTTGGCTGAGAAACTTCTATACTTCGTATACTACAATACTTCGCTACGGCCTAAATGAAAAATCAAGTGGCTACAATGTTCGCTGTCTCAAAAACTAATTATGTTGTTTCATAAAAATAAAAAAGCTTTTACCTTAATCGAACTCTTGGTTGTAATAGCAATTATTGGTGTACTCTCTACTATGGCAATTATTGCCTTGAGTAACGCAAGAACAAAAGCTAGAGATGCTAAGCGTGTTGCTGATATAAAACAAATAAGTACAGCGCTAGAATTATATTACGCGGATAATAATAGTTATCCAACTATTATCACTCCGGGTAATAGTTTGGTATCACCAGATGGTACTAAAACCTACATGGGTAAGATACCTAATAATCCAACGCCAATGAATGATGGCAATTGTTCTAACACTGACTACAGTTATTCAACGAATATTAATAATTCTTCTTTTTCTGTAGCTACTTGCATTGGTAATGATGCGAGTAGTTTAACATCTGGCTCGATCTTTATAAGTAATAATAGCGGTATCGCACCTTGTGGCCAAGCTACTGTCATAGACGTAGACGGCAATACTTACAACACCGTAAAAGTTGGCACTCAGTGCTGGATGAAAGAAAATCTTAGAACTAAAAAATATCCAAATGGAAATTGTATTAATCCTGGTTGTCCTAATGCATCAGTAGCTGATAATGGTTTAGGTCGATCTTGCTATAATAATGACGAGAATATCTGTACAAGTGATGGAGCTTTATATACCTGGGCTGCAGTAATGAATGGTTCTACAACAGCCGGTGCTCAAGGAATCTGTCCAAGTGGTTGGCATATACCAAGTGATACGGAATTACACACTCTTGAACAGTATTTAACTGATGTAGGGCAAACCTGCGATGCCAATAGGAGTTTAAGTGCTGGTCTTGGTGATTGCTATAACTCATGTCAAAAATTAAAAGTTGGCGGCTCTTCAGGTCTTAATATGGTAGCTACTGGAATAAAGAATAGTGCAAGCAATTTTCAGTACAGAGGAACTCATTGGTCACTTACTTCTTCAAGCCAATATGATAGTTCAAACTCATATGTACGCTGGGCATATTTCAATAACGACGGAATAGATAGAGCGAGTTTCGATAAAACTTATGGGCTTTCAGTAAGATGTCTAAAGAACTAAAATGTCTTTGTCTAAAAATTACAAAACTGGCTTCACTCTCATCGAGCTACTCGTAGTAATAGCTATTATTGGTGTGCTCTCTACTATGGCCATAATAGCTTTAGGTAATGCTAGAGCTAAGGCTAGAGACTCTAGAAGAGTAGCTGACATAAAGCAAATAAGTACCGCCTTAGAATTGTATTACGCAGATAACAATAGCTATCCTACTATCATTACTCCAGGTAACAGTCTAACATCTCCTGATGGTACTAAAGTATATATGGCTAGTATTCCTAATAACCCTACACCCAGAAATGATAATGGTTGTGGTAACAATAACTATACATACGCTTCTACTCCAGACAACACAAACTATAGTCTTAACTTCTGTCTTGGTAACAACGTCTCTTCAACCCCGGCTGGTATCAACTCTAGTTCTAGTACCGGCGTAGGCACTGCGCCTGGTCTTGTTGGTTGGTGGAAATTTGATGAGGGCTCTGGTACGACGGCCATCGATTCGTCAGGTAATAATATCACTGGATCCTGGATTGGAACCGCTCCATACTATACAACAGCAAAGATTGGAACTTATGCTGGAAAATTCAACGGCACGGACAGTTATGTTAGTGTTCCTGCAAATAATAATCTAATTATTAATAGCGGCTCAATTTCAATGTGGTTTTATTTCTCAGCACCTGGAAACAATAGTCGTTTAGTAGACATTGGCAACGCTGCAGCTAGTGAAAGAATTGGTTTTTTTATAGGTACTACCAACTTATATTTATACGGCGTAAAAAGCAGTAGTGCGGTTCTAAATATTAATACAGCTCCGCTAACACTTAATAGTTGGTATTATGTAGTTGGAACCTGGGATTCAGCCGGAGGAAATATATATATTAAGAACGCAACAACAAATAACACTATCAGCTCTTCTGGAGATAAAACAATGACCTTGCCATTGGGCACAACAAAATTATTTATTGGAAACTTTATTGCCGGCGGAACAACTTATCTCTTGAATGGCGGCGTCGATGACGTGCGAATTTATAATCGCGTACTCTCCTCCTCCGAAGTAAACGCTATCTACGAAGCAACTAAATAATATTTTTTAAAAAAAATAAGAGGCTTCTTTAAAAGAAACCTCTTTAACCATGTCGAGGTATTAGTTTTGTGTATCTGGCAATAGCCCGATAAATACTAACCAAGAACATTAAACAAATAGCTAATATGAAACTCCAAAAAGTTGCACTAAAAACTACAACAAATATTAAGACATGTACAATAAGTATTGGTAGCACTGTCCACTCATTCAAAGGTATTGAAACATAATTATATTTTTTATTTAGCTCGGAATTTTTTTCCTTATCAACACTATTGAGATAAGGAATCATTCCGTAGGGTATGCCAAATAACAAAATTATGTCTAGAACTACCATGTACCTCGAATCATCCATAATTTTAGGTACTGATTCAAGTGGTATCTCAAAACAGAGAGCTATCAATAAAATTGAATATAAAAGAACAAATGTAACCCCGAAAGAAAATGCAAACCAACGGCTTGCACCATTGTTTGATTTTTCCATTTTCAAGTATGTTTTTGATTCCGAAATATTTCTCATACTATATGTTTTTTAAATGCTTTTGTCAACCAATAAAACTTTGACTAATCCAGCGTTAAACGCTAATCTTATATTAAGATAATTTACTCTATAAATATGGAAAAACATCGAACTACTGGTGTTATATCTTGGGATGAATGTTTTATGCAAATTGCTAAAATAATTGCCCAAAGATCAAAAGATCCATCAACTCAAGCTGGCGCAGCAGTGGTTACGCCAGACAATGTGGTGGTCGGTTTAGGTTATAATGGTTGGCCACGCGGCATTGATAACGATAAGCTGCCTTGGGATCGCGAAGGCAAATTGTCAGATACCAAATATGCTTACGTTGTTCATGGTGAAGAAAACGCAATCTATAACGCAAACCATTCAACAAAAAATTGCCGACTTTATTGCACGCTATTTCCTTGCAATGAATGCGCTAAAACAATAATTCAAAACGGGATTGTTGAAGTAATTTATGAAAGTGATAAATACCACGATAGTGATATATGTTTAGCTTCAAGGAAAATGCTTGATTTAGCTGGTGTTAAATATCGACAATTTACTTGTCACGAAGAAAAATAATATGGAAGATAAAAAACGTTTAATTTTAATTGAAGACTCTTGTGCTCCAGAGGATAATGCTATGTTACAAGCCTTATATTCTCGTAGCTCAGCAAGTGTCACTGAACACTTAGAAAAAGTTAAGAAGGCTGGCTCTGGAAAATTCATGGAGCAATTTTATGTTGGTTATGGCCATGGCAGTATTGGTGACTGCGGCTCAACAACAATCTTTGTGGAAAGTGTCAGCATATTAGCTGCTAAAGCCATTCAAGATTGGCGTTTATATTCTGGGCAAGAAACTTCCACGCGTTATATTGATATGGCTAAGCAACCAATCATTGATCCTATTAATTCAGCTGAGAGTAAAGAGATTATTAATAGTTGGATGGAATTTTATATTGGCAGTCAGGAGAAAGTTAAAGAACATCTTCGTTTAACTCATCCACGACGCGAAGAAGAAGATGAAAAAGTTTATGAACGAGCTGTCAATGCCCGCGTTTTCGATATTCTAAGATCATTTTTACCATCTGGCATCGCAACTCAATTAAGTTGGCACACAAACTTACGCCAGGCTGCTGATCGCCTAGCCTTATTAAATCATCACCCACTGCAAGAAATAAAAGAAATCTCAAAAGAAATTTTGCGACAACTAAAAGAGAAATATCCCTCAAGTTTTAGTCACAAGCTTTATGAAGGTCAAGAAGCTTATCGAGAAAGTATTTCCAAAGACTATACTTACTACTTTAATCCTGAGTCCCCTACTTTTGATTTTTCAACAAACATAAAAGCTGAATCATTAGCTCCATTTAAGGAAGTAATAAGTGAACGACCAATCAAAACTAATCTGCCTTCATTCTTAGATGAATTAGGTGGTTGTTGGTGCGATTATTTATTAGATTTTGGCTCGTCACGTGATGCTCAGCGCCATCGTAACGGCGTATTCCGTATGCCTTTAGCTACTACACATTTTGGTTTTCATGCTTGGTATTTAGAACAGCTGCCAGAAGATTTGCGAACTCAAGCAAGAGAATTAATCAAAACTCAAACTGAAAGAATTGCCAAACTTAATGTTAGCGAAGAAGAAAAGCAGTATTATGTTTCACTAGGCTTCCTAGTTTCATGCCGCACCTACTACAGTTTGCCACAAATGATTTATGTAACTGAGTTAAGAGCTGATACTACGGTTCACCCAACTTATCGTTTAATCGCTCATCAGATGCACCATGCTTTAGCTAAGAATTTCCCTGATTTGAAATTGCACTCTAATCTGTCTGCTAGCGACTGGGATATTAGGCGTGGTGAACAAGATATAATTAAAAAATAATTTAACTGTCATTCCCGCGCAAGCGGGAACCCAGGAGAAAAACGTATAAGCTTTAAAAATTATTACCCTACAATTAAAGCTCCTACGGTCAACTCCTGGGTCCTAGCTTACGCTAGGATGACAACAAAAATATGATTGTAATTGGCTTAGTCGGACCGCTTTCTGCTGGTAAAGGCAGAGTGTCTGAATACATTGTAAATAAATACGGGGCAAGCCGCCATGGTTTTTCTGATTCGCTTAGAGACGCTATGGACCGACTGCAAATTGAAAAAAACCGAGTAAATTTTCAAGATTTATCAACTTTTTTAAGACAAAGATTTGGTGAAGATCTTTTAGCTAAAGCCATGGCTAAAGACATCAGAGAGGATAATCATGAATATATTGTTGTCGAAGGAATTAGACGCGAAGCTGATATTGCCTACTTAAAGGAAATACCTAATTTTCATTTAGTTGCGATTGATGCTGACATTAAATTGCGTTATGAACGATTAGTCAAAAGATCACAAAACACAGACGATGACAATAAAACATTTGAAGAGTTTGTCGAGGATCATAAAAGAGAGGCTGATGCTTCAGTTCCTATATTGATGACTAAGGCTGAATTTCAGATTGATAATAATGGCAGCGAAGAAGATTTAGATAAACAAATTAATTCTATAATTGAAAAAATAAAACAATATGAGTAAAGGCTTTTTAATAGTCATCGACGGTACGGATGGTTCGGGCAAAAAAACTCAAACCGAATTACTTTATAATTGGTTAAAAGAAAATAATCATCCAGTTGAAAAAATTAGTTTTCCAAGCTATGGTACGCCATCAGCCTATTTTGTTGAAAGATATTTGAATGGTGATTATGGTCAAAAAGCTAATGAAGTTAACCCTCGCTTAAGTTCTATTTTTTATGCTCTTGATCGCTTTGATAAAAGCCAAGCCATCAAAGAAATGTTGGCCGAAGGTAAAATTGTTGTAACTGATCGCTATGTTACTGCTAATATGGGTCATCAAGGCAGTAAGTTCACAGATCAAGCAGCGCTTCGGGAATATTTTACTTGGTTATATGATTTTGAATATGAAATTTGCCAAATTCCTAAACCTGATTTAAATATACTTTTACATGTTAGCTCAGAAATAAACACTAAACTTATTACTAATCGCGGCAACGTTCAAGATATTCATGAAAAAGATCCTGAGCACTTAAAAAAAGCTGAGCTTACTTATCTGGAAATCGCTAAACTTTTTTCTGAAGACATGACCATGATTGAATGCGTCAAAGATGATCAAATTATGAGCCGCGAAGAAATTCACGAAATTATCAAAGCTAAAGTTTCTACTTTAATTAAATAAAAAAGCCGGTTATACGAATATAACCGGCTTACTAAGCGGAGCTGGGTTCTTGTTCTGAGTATCGTCATTATGAGGATCTCATTTACCCTTTTCCGAACTTATTAAATAAGCTCAACTCTGGCTTAGTTTTTTTCTTTGCCGTAAGTTTTATCCAGCATCTCCTGGATAAATGGTCTTGCAAAGTACTGCAATTCTTCGAAAGGAATTTCTAGCTTCTTTGCTAGATTTTTTAATTCCCTTGAAGAGTCGTGAGAAAGCTCAATTCCGAGCTTTCCCAACAAATAACCAATAGCAATCTGAGCAATTTCCGCCCATCTTTTATCAGTCATTTTTGGATTGTCCATTATTTTTTCCTTTTTTAAGGATTTTCTGCGCACCCCGCAGTATAGGTTTCTGCCTTTCGCAAAACTGAATATTTTTCATTAACCGTGAACCCGTTTACTCCTCACTAGCCAACTATTACTAGTCCAGTTCACGTCTAGCGAGGGTCTGTGCTTTGTCTACGAAGACAAAGCATGCAAAGAAACAAAGAATCCGCTTAAAGCGACTCCACCATCTGTCAAAGCTATGACAGATGTTTCCACGTCTAATGGCCAAGAGACTGCGCCCAAAACCATTAAACCGAATCCGCATACCAATAATGGTACTGATACACAGAAGAAAACTAAAAAAGGATGTTTCATTTGATCTCCTTTTTAAAGAACCTTTTTGCGAACCCCGCAACATGGGACAATAAACTATTTTATTGTATCTATATTATATCATATATATCAATATATGTCAAATATAGCCCTGAAAATATGCTAAAGAAACAAAAAATATGCTAAAATAAAGCCATGTACGACATAATTATCGGGCTAGAAATACATGCTGGCCTTAAAACTAAATCAAAGATGTTTTGTTCTTGTGCGAACGAAACCTCTGCTGAAGCAAACACAAATGTTTGCCCAATTTGTCTTGGCCATCCTGGAACACTACCGACTGTCAATAAAGAAGCTGTTGAGAAAACTATTCTGCTTGGTTTAGCCTTAGACTGCACTATTAATCAGCATTCTAAATTTGATCGCAAAAATTATTTTTATCCTGATTTACCAAAAGGCTATCAAATTTCACAGTATGATATCCCCTTTTGTGAAGGCGGCTCATTAGAAGTTAATGACAAAAAAATTGCTATAACCAGAATTCACTTAGAAGAAGACACTGGACGTTTGTCGCATCCAGCATTATCTGATGACTCACTAGTTGACTTCAACCGCGCCGGAACTCCACTTTTAGAATTAGTAACTGAACCAATTATTCCTGATCCTGCCACAGCCAAAGCTTTTGGCCAACGCTATCAGCAAGTTTTGCGCTACTTTAATATTTCTACGGCTGACATGGAAAAAGGAGAAATGCGTTGTGAAGGAAATATCAGCTTACAGACCAAGGGTTCATGGAAATATAAAAATGGCCAGATTATTCCTGTTGGCAAAGCAAAATTGAACGCCAAGGTTGAATTAAAAAATATTAACTCTTTCCGTTCTCTTGAGCGTGCTTTAGAATTTGAAATTAAACGTCAAAGCATTGCCTTAGACAAAGGTGAAACAATTTTACCTGAAACACGTGGCTGGAATGACCAAAAGAGCGAAACTGTCAGACAGCGCGTTAAAGAAACTTCAGCTGACTACCGCTACTTCCCTGAACCTGACTTGCCACCAGTTGTTATTACAAATTCATGGCTTAAAGATATTAAAGCTCGCATGGTTGAATTACCGTGGAAAACAGAAAGTCGTTTAAGAGCAGAATATGGCCTATCTGAATATGATGCCATGGTTGTAGCACTTGATAAAAATCTTTTGTCTTTTACTGAAGACGTTATTTCTGAGTTACAAGCCTGGGTTAAAACTAAAGGTGATAACTGGGAAAGACAAAGAGTTATTTTATCTAAATTAGCTGTTAACTGGATTATTAATGAATTAAGCAAAAACCTTAACGAAAAAAATCAAAGCGCTAAGGATCTAAAATTAACCGCTGAGAACTTAGCTGAATTTATTTTAATGGTTCATCAAGGCAAAATTAATTCTAGTGCGGCGCAAAAAATCTTGAGTGTTATGATGAATAAAGGCGGTGAACCAACTTCTATCATGAATAGTTTAGGTTTAGCGCAAATTGATGATAAGACTGCACTTAAGGAAATTATTAAAAAAATTATCTCAGCCAAACCAGATCAGGTTGAATTATACAAGAAAGGTAAAGTAACAGTTATTCAATTCTTTATCGGTCAAGTTATGGCAGCCAGCAAAGGAGCGGCTAACCCAGCCGTGGTCAAAGAATTATTAGAAGAAGAATTAAAAAAATAATAATTTGTCATTCCCGCGCAAGCGGGAAACCAGGAGTAAAACGTACAAGCTTTAAAAATTATTACTCTACAATTAAAGCTGTTTCGGTCAAATCCTGGATCCTAGCGTTCGCTAGGATGGCATTCTAAAAATAAACCTATGAACATCGCTATTTTTGAAACAAAACCTTGGGAACAGGACATGTTTAAGAAAGAATTAAAAGGGCAAAAGATTACATTTTTTAAGGAACCAATTCAAAAAGTACCTCTTAAAAAGTTTAAAAATACTAATGTCATTACAAGTTTTATTACTTCTAAAATTGACGCGAAAATTATTAAAGAGCTACCAAACCTCAAATTAATTGCTACGCGCTCAACTGGTTTTGATCACATTGACTTAAAGCAATCAACAGCCCAAAAAGTTAAAGTAGTTAACGTGCCAACTTATGGTGAAAACACAGTGGCTGAACATGCCTTTGCCTTAATTTTAAATTTATCAAGAAATGTTTTTAAATCATATTTGCGAAGTTTAAAAAAAGATTACTCTATCGAGGGCTTAAAAGGCTTTGACTTACAAGACAAAACTATTGGTGTTGTTGGTTGTGGCCATATTGGCTTACATCTTATTAGAATTGCTCGCGGCTTTGGTATGGATGTTTTAGTTTATGATATAAATCGAGACAAATTTTTATCAGAAACTCTTAACTTTAAATATGTTGGCTTAAATGAATTGCTAAAAAAGTCAGATGTCATTTCAATGCATCTTCCATACTGCAAAGCAACTCATCACATTATCAACAAAAAGAATATTAAACTAATTAAGAAAGGCGCGATATTAATTAATACCGCTCGCGGTGGTTTGGTTGACACTAGCGCTTTAATCGAGGCACTCGATAAAAAAATCTTAAGAGGAATTGGACTTGATGTTCTAGAAGGTGAGAATTTATTGTTAGAAGAACACCACATGTTGCATCGCGAAAAATCTAATAACAAAGAAATGGCCATGCTTATAAAAGACCATAAACTCCTTGCTAAAGACAATGTAATTTACACGCCGCATATCGCTTTCTATAGTCAAGAAGCGGTTGATAGAATTACTAAGACAACAATTGAAAATATCAAAAGCTTTATAAAAGGCAAGACTGTAAATGAGGTAAAAGCATTATAAAATATGAATCTAAAAAGTGAAAAAGGTTTCACTTTAATTGAATTACTTGTAGTAATAGCCATTATTGGAGTCTTATCCACTATGGCTATTATTGCGTTAGGCAACGCTAGGGCTAAAGCAAGAGACGCTAGAAGAGTAGCAGATATAAAACAAATTAGCACAGCCTTAGAATTATATTACTCAGACTATGGATATTATCCGACAATCATTACTCCAGGTAATGCCCTAGCATCGGCTGATGGTACTAAAATTTATATTAATAACATACCTAATAATCCAAGCCCTAGAAATGACTCAGGTTGTGGTGATAATAACTATACTTACTCTTCTACTCCTGATAACAGCAACTACAGTCTTAACTTTTGTCTTGGTAATAATGTTAACTCTACCTCTGCTGGCGTTAATTCTAGTTCTAGCTCCGGTTTTGGAACCGCTCCTGGCCTAGTTGGTTGGTGGAAATTTGATGAAGGCAGCGGAACAACAGCAATTGATTCTTCTGGAAACAGTAACACCGGAACTTGGAGTGGAGCTGGTATTCACTATAGTTCCGGCAAAACCGGAATTTATGCGGGTCAATTTAATGGCATAAATAATATAAATATTTCAAATTCTTCGAACCTAAACAATAGGTCTATTACAGTTATGGGATGGATTAAAATTACAAACACAAGCAACTGGATGCTTATACTAAAAAATGATTACCCAAATACAGGAACATATTATATATATTCTGATGGCCCTGGCAATGGAGTCAGATGGACTATTTTTGATTCTGTGCGTTATGATGCTGTATATAGCAGCGATCCTGTGATAAATACCTGGAATCATTATGCTGGAGTAGCTAATGCTTCCTTAAATAGCATGACCTTATATGTTAATGGCGTACCTAGAGCTTCAACGTCTAATGCTTCTGTTGGGATTTCTTCAGCTAACATAGTAATCGGCTCTTTTGCTGGTAGTTATTTTACCAATGGCTCTATAGATGACGTTCGAATTTATAATCGTGCTTTATCAGCAGCTGAAATTTTAGCTTTATATAACTCAACAAAATAAAATACTACTTAGAACTTAGGAATTGTTTTACTGTTTTAACTATTTTTTTATTTTCTTTTGCGTTGAACCATTCAATCTCTCTCCCCTGCTTTTCCCATCTTCTAAACCAAGTCATCTGCCTCTTCGCAAACTGACCAGTCGCAATCGACAACTTTTCAATCATCTCAGCTTTGGAAAGTTTTTTTTGTAAATATAAAGCAATGAATTTATATTCTAATCCGAAGCTTTCTAATCGCTTATAACTTAAACCAGCTTCATGAAGTTTCTTAACCTCTTCTATCATATTGTCATCCCAGCGTAAGCTGGGACCCAGTCTATCTAAAATGCGTTGCTTAATTCTTTTACGCAAAGTTTCCATACCCAACTCTAAACCAATTACTAAAAAGTCATAGGGTGGTTTTTTAATTTTTGGTTTTTCAGCAATTATACTTTTACTGGCAGTAATTATTTCTAGATATCTAATCAGTCTTCGTTTGTTATTCTTTTCACTGTTATTAAATCGTTCAAAAAAATTCTTATCAGCCTTAGCAATCATCATCTGAATCTGCTTCAAACTTTTTTTCTCTAAATCACTTCGCTTAGATATCTCAGGTTTTTTGTCAGTTAAAACATAGCCATCAACAACGGCTTGCAAATACAGACCTGAACCACCGACAATTATTGGCAGTTTATCGTGCTTTATAAGGCCTAAAATCGCCTCGTAGGCGGCTTTTTGGTACTTTTTAAGGTCATACTGCTGCTTTGGCAAGGCGACGTCTATAAGGTGATAATTCACCCCATTTCTCCCCTTGTCATACTCAGCCAAATCCTTGCCTGTTCCTACGTCCATACCCTTATAAACCTGTCTTGAATCAGCACTAATAATCTCGCCATTAAATTGGCGAGCCAGCTCTACTCCTAGTTTAGTTTTGCCGGAAGCAGTTGGACCTAGAATAACTACAATCTTAGCTTGTTTCATAAGGCTATTGTACTTGTTTTTTAGAAATTAAAAAAGCCTTGCAGATACCGAAATAAATGCAAGACTTAAAACTATTGTGTAATCCATTTCCATGGACTTTCACAGCCTGTTTCGCGGCGACGATGATAATTTTTAAAACCGTCGGGAATATTGTACGTAACATAGGTTTCTCTGTCACAATAATAGAACCCGTAAAAAATGAGCATTGTTGGCCCAGGCTTTACGTTACAAATATTTACGTAATTAGCCTCGTATAAACCCGCTCCATTTAAGGAAAGGACTTTCGGGATTTTAAATGCATCGCTTCCATCATTCTTCATTAAATACCAATTCGCTTCTCCTTGATTATACATATTATCTACTCTGCTCTTTATGCTAAGTATATATGTTCCATTCGTGATGCAAGCATATACAGGTGGTCTAAACATTCCGCCGTGATAAGAATAATATTTTATTGAATCAAAAAGTACGTCTTTAATATATAAGTAAAGCACTCCTTTTGTCATAAAATATGGCGGGTCAGGAGAGCGCTCCTCAAGAGAATCAAATCTTATTGCTGAATTGGGTAACTCAGAGTATTTTACCAAACCAGTGGAAATGTTTTTGTATAGCGAGACGATTGAGTCTGCGCTAGTCAAAGACCCCTGAGTTGGCTGATTCGAGGAAAGTGTCTCATCCCCGCAGCTAATTACTAAAAGTGAAAGTATTAAAGTTATAAATATTTTTACCATTTATTATCCTGCTCCTTCTGCAGGCTTTTTTAAATGAGCAATTATTATTCAAATAATTTATCCATTTCTGGATATTACATATAATCATACAATTAACGTTTTGTCAAGGTTATCCGAAAAAATATAAAGCCCTGCTGTTAATAAAAACAACAGGGCAAAAACTAACACAAAACTTATTCTTCCTCTTCGTTATCTTCCTCAGCCTCTTTCCAGGGAACTTCGAGATTTGAAAAGTAGACAACGATCTTCATGGATCTATATTGGTACTCAATCGTAATTAGACCGGACTCAATATTACCAATCAATCTGCACTTACTTTTTATATCAGTAGTTTGGATATAAGCTTCATTAATCTCATCAAATCTATAAGCCAGCTAAGTAGCAGATGCGGCCTCGTCAAACCAACGTGGACGTGAATGGCAAGCACTTTTACTTTCAGCCAGAAACTTTTTCAAACCAAGATCATGTTCCGGATAAACTGATATCATCCTGCCTTTATACAAAATATTGAGAGGACAATAGTCTAAATCTTCGCAATTATAGAAGAAGATTCCACATTCATCGCTACTCACGGGCTTACCTGTAAAGACAAAATCATTCACGTCTTTAAATTTTGAATCAACACTTTCAACTATAAAAACTGGTTGAATGAGCTGAGCAAAAGTAGACACAGCTAAAATTGACATTAACAATAAAAAGAGCAATTTTCTCCTCATTCTAAAATTCCTTTCCGATTGTTTTAATTTTTTGTTTGTCAAAACCTTACCCTAAAGACGATAATTAGTCAAGATTAACTAAAAAAATATAGCTCACCTTTTTACGTGTGAGCTATAAATAATTTTGATGCTTTATTGCATCTTAGAAACTTACTGATTCTGAATTTAATTCAGAAAAAGTTCCTTCTATTAATAGTTGATCTCTACGGTAATTATTCTGATCAACTTTATGAAGGTCTTGAGCTAAATAGAAAACTCCGGTTATTTTTTGAGTTATCTTTTGATTTCTGCCCATTACTATAGTGAGGATAGCCGAATTAATTTCTCTGACCGGAATTTCTTTTCGAAAAAGTTCAATATATGCATGGCTTGGCCTCTCTTTAAGTATCTTAAGTTCGAAACCACAATTCTTATATTTACCATGAATGAACGTGCCGTTAATAGTTGAGTAGTCCTTATCTGGAGTATTGTCTATTTTGGCAATTATTCTAAGTCCTGCATCACCGCAACCGTCAAAGGAAGGGATGTAGACCTTACATGTTCTTTGGGAATTAAAATCATAATTACTATACATTGTGGGAAAATTTGCCTTAACTTTTTTGGGGTCCATTGTCAGAAATTCAGGCTTATCAAAGTACGGCCTAACATTCTTAATGTGAATTTTTACCGTTCCGTATTTTCTGTTGATTGTAAATGTAATTTTACCACCCTGACTACTACATTCGTGAGAAGTATTATTCATGCTCATGAACGTGTAATAACCTTCAAGCCAGGTTTTAGAATTGCCTACATAAATCTCTTCTTCGTCTTTCATAACCCACTTAAATGTACCAGATTTTGACTCATTGTTTAGAAATTTATTCAATTCGTCGCTCAACGTAGAAGACAAACTCAGAAAAGTAACTAAAAATTTATCTTCAAATAAGCAGTGTACTTTTTTCCAACCTGTCTGGTCTATAACGTATCCGCTGCTAGTTTTCACACCCACATCATCTGAATTTTTTATAACACCTTCAACTGTAAAATCGACTGAATATGGAAAGTTGGTTGGTGCAGCAAAAATAAAATTCTCGAGATTTGTGCTTTTTTTAATAACAATAACTGGATCTGCCTTTATGACATTTACAATGAATAATGAAGAAATAACGAATAAAACTAAAAATAGCTTTTTCATCTGCGAACCTTTCCTTTAAGTTTATATAATTTGTTTTTTAATATTATAATGTAAAATAGCAATACTAGATAATAACACTTATTTTAAGTATTGTCAATAGTAAACAAAAAAGGCCTATTAAGGCCTAATTTATGTAGTTTTACTTAATTTTTAAACTCTTCTAATAATTGTTTCTGTTTTTTACTTAAATCCGTCGGCGTTTTAACAATTACTTCAACTAAGTGATTACCACGACCATTAGATCTAAGATGCGGCACTCCCCTACTTTTTAGTATAAAAATCTTGCCCGATTGAGTGCCCTCAGGAATTTTCAAACTAACCAAACCATCAACTGTATTAATATCAATTTTAGTACCAAGCGCAGCATCAGGAAAACCAATTGTAGCTTGTGATACAATGTCATCGCCTTTTCTTGTAAAACGATTATCGTTGTTAACTGAAACTTTAATATATAAATCGCCTGTTCCACCGCCTTTAGTGCCAGCTTCACCTTGACCGGTTAAACGAATCATTTCGCCATCAGAAATACCAGCTGGAATCTTTACTGTCATTGTTACATCATCTTTAAACAAACCTGTGCCATGACAATGTTTACAAGGTTTTGTAATAATACGACCTTCACCCTGACAATCTGAACAAGGTGTTTGCATCTGCATAGCGCCTAAAATAGTACGTTGAATTTTCATAACCATTCCAGAGCCATGACAATTTTTACAGGTTTCTACATCAGAACCTTTTTCTGCTCCGGTCCCAGTACAATCTTTACAAGTACTTGTTTTATAAAATTTTATTTCTTTTTCAACGCCGAAAACAGATTCCATAAATGGAATACTAACATTAACCTGTACATCACTACCGCGTGTCGAATGTGAACGACGATTCTGTCCGCCGCCAAATCCAAAAATATCTCCAAAGCCGCCAAACATTTCACTTAGATCATCCATGTTAATGCCTTGTCCGGAAAATCCGTCAAAACCACCAAAACCGCTGGCGCCTTGGCCACCGGCTTGGTTTGAGTAAGCTGAACCAAAGCGATCATATTGTGAGCGCTTGTCTTTATTGCCTAAAACCTGATAAGCCTCATTTATTTCCTTAAACTTAGCTTCATCACCACCATCTTTATCAGGATGATGTTGATGGGCTTTTTTACGAAAAGCTTTTTTTATTTCTTCTTCTGAGGCGGTTTTAGATACATCTAATATATCGTAGTAATCTTTAGACATGAAATACTGTAAATTTTATAGTTTTATAGTTTTTAATTTTTAGTTAATGCTCTAAATTTTTAATTTCAAAACTAAAAATTAAGACAATAAAAATTAAGTATAAAATTACAAAATTAAAAATTATAAAATTAACCTTTGAAGCCAATTTCTTTTTCATTCTGTTCAGCTTGTTTAACTGCACCGAACTGATCTTCGTATTTTTTTAGGTTCTCTGTCATAGCAGCGATAATTCTTTTGAAGTGACCTGGTGTTGTTACAACTTTAGCTGTAACTTTTCCTGAAGCACCAACAATGTTTCCAAAAATTACACGAAATTCTTCCTCGTTATGATCAATCCAAGCAATGTTAGCATATTCACCACCAGGAATTGAATCATTAATTTGAACCTGCTGATTATTTTGTTCGGCCATATTATTTTTTTATTTGTCATCCTAGCGAAAGCTAGGACCCAGGATTTTACCGTATTAACCTTAATTATAGAATAATAATTTTTAAAGTTTGTACGTTTTACTCCTGGGTTCCCGCTTGCGCGGGAATGACAGTTATTTAATTATTTTTCCATTTTTCATATTCTTCAGATTCGCCATATGATTCAGCAAATGCCTTCTCAATTTCATCCCAAGAATAATTGTTTGCTCTATTCAAACCAATATCATCATAAGATAATTTTTCTACATTATCTTTATTAATATTTGCTAAATTTATTTGACCATCTAGATAAGCTAAATAATAGCCATCTTTTGAGACAAATTTATCTATTGGCTCTTTTAATTCACTGCTTATCCCTTCTTTAAACATATATGTTTATTTCTTCTCTTCAAACTCACCTTCAACTGGAGCTTCTGTCTTTGGCTCTTCGGCTTTAGTTTCCTCGGCTTTTGGTTGAGCGTCAGCGGCCTGCTGATACATCGCGGCGCCGATCTTCTGCGCTACTGTATTCAACTCATCCATGGCTTTTTTAATGTCATCATACTTATCAGTATCTTTAACATCTTTCAAAGCTTTTAACTTAGCTTCCAAATCAGTCTTATCTTCAGCTTTCATCTTATCGCCTGATTCACTCAATAATTTATCAGTTTGGAAGACAACTGCTTCAGCTTGATTTTTGACATCAGCTGAATCTTTCTTCTTTTTGTCTTCATCAGCGTGTAGTTCAGCTTCTTTACGCATCTTCTCAACTTCTTCTTTAGACAAACCTGAAGAAGCAGTAATCGTAATGTGCTGAGCCTTACCTGAGGCTTTATCAGTGGCTTTAACATTTAGAATTCCGTTAGCATCAAGATCAAAACCAACTTCAACCTGAGGAATTCCTCTTGGGGCTGGTGGAATACCATCTAAAATAAATCTGCCTAGACTCTTATTGTCGCTAGCCATCGGTCGTTCACCTTGAACTACATGAATTTCAACGCTGGTTTGAGAATCGGCTGCTGTTGAGAAAATCTGAGATTTTGATGTTGGAATAGTTGTATTTCTTTCAATCAAAGGCGTGGCGACGCCGCCCAACGTCTCAATACCTAGGGTTAACGGTGTAACATCTAGTAATAAAACGTCGCGAATATCACCTTGCATAACACCAGCTTGAACCGCAGCGCCCAAAGCAACAACTTCGTCTGGGTTAACAGTTAAGTTTGGCTCTTTACCAAAGAAAGCTTTTACTTTTTCTAAGACTAAAGGCATACGAGTCATACCACCAACCATAATGATTTCTTGTAAATCATTAACTGTCATACCAGCATCAGCTAAAGCTTTTTTACATGGTTCAATTGTTTGCTCTACTAAATCACCAACTAATGATTCTAGTTTTGCACGAGTCATTTTCATAACTAAGTGCTTTGGACCTGAGGCATCTGATGTAATAAATGGTTGATTGATTTCAGTCTCAGTTACTGTTGATAATTCAATCTTAGCTTTTTCGGCCGCTTCTTTAATACGTTGTAGAGATAGTGTGTCTTTTGATAAATCAATTCCTTGATCTTTCTTAAATTCATCAATAATCCAGTTAACTAAAATCTGGTCAAAGTCTTCACCACCTAAGTGAGTGTTACCATTAGTTGATTTAACTTCAACTGTATCTTCAGAAATTTCCAAAATAGAAACGTCAAAAGTTCCGCCACCTAAATCATAAACCGCAACTTTCTGACCTTTCTTTTTATCAAAGCCATAAGCTAGCGCGGCGGCGGTTGGTTCGTTAATAATACGCTTAACATCTAAGCCAGCGATTTTACCAGCGTCTTTGGTTGCCTGTCTTTGACTGTCATCAAAATATGCCGGCACTGTAATAATAGCTTCAGTAATTTTTTCACCAATCTTAGCTTCAGCATCAGCTTTTAATTTTGACAAAATCATAGCTGAAACTTCTTGCGGTGTGTATTCTTTATCTTGAATTTTTACTTTAACGCCATCGCCAGATTGAGTAATCTTATAAGGCATGTTCTTTAAGTCGCGTTGAACCTCTGGATCATCAAAACGACGACCAATTAAACGCTTAACCGCAAAGATTGTATTCTCTGGGTTAGTTACAGCCTGACGCTTAGCAGTTAAACCAACTAAACGTTCGCCGGTTTTAGAAACCGCAACAATCGAAGGAGTTGTTCTATTGCCTTCAATGTTTTCAATAATTTTTGGTTGACCACCTTCCATGATAGCCATGGCGCAGTTAGTGGTTCCCAAGTCAATTCCAAGTATTTTTGCCATAAATTTTTATAATATATTATTTAGTCTCGATCTTTATCTTATTCGGCTTCGCTTCTGGCGCTTTCGGAATCATGATCTTTAAAATACCAGATTCTGAAATTGCCTTCGCTTCATTGCCTAAAACATGAGTCGGTAGTTGAACGCTGCGGTAGAAGCTACCACGACGAATCTCTTTCCGGTAATAATTCTTTTCGTCAATTTCACTTTGTTTCTCAGCTTCGCCTTTAATTGATAAAATATCATTCTCAATTGAGATATCGACCTTAGCTGGATCAATTCCAGCAAGTTGTGTCTCTACAATGACATTATCTTTATCTTCATACATGTCGATGGCCGGAATGCTTCCCATTTCTTCAAATGGCTCAAGCATTGGCATCCATTTAATTAGTGAGCTCATATGGTTGTCTTGTCATCCTGGCGAAGGCCAGGATCCATTATTTCGTATTACCTCGATATAAACCTATTAGTTTTTATTTCGTAATAATTACGTTAACATGGATCCTGAAACAAGTTCAGGATGACACATTGATTAATAAATGATTTAATTTTTTCCGCCAGGGGCGGATCCGCCTTTGGCGGAAATTTTATAAACCGAAACTCTTGCTGGGATAATTACTTTGTCATGCAAGAGATAACCACCCTTCAACTCATTAGCTACTGTTTCATCCAATTTTTTATCTGTGCTATCTGTGGTCTCGACTGCTTCCATTAAATTGTGATCAAACTTTTTATCTTTAGTTTCAATCTCTTTTATTCCATTATCTTCTAATGTCTTTTTAAATTGCTGAATAACATGCTGTAAACCAATTAACCAATTCTTATCTCCGTCAGAGGGATAATGAACTAGGGTAAGTTTTAAATTATCATACACCGGAAGTAATTCTAAGATTAAAGCTTCGTTAGCATACATTGCTAAATCAATTCTTTCCTTAGCGGTCTGCTTTAATAAATTTTGATAGTCAGCTAAGGCTAATTTGTATTTATGATCTAATTCATCGCAGCGTTTTTGACAATCGTCATGATTATCATCTGCCTGATCAACTATTTGTTCCTCTTGTTCGTCCATAGAAATTAATTATTTTTTAATGATAATTGATTAACCAAGTAGTTAATGCGCGCTTTATTGGCAGCATAATCCATTCTAACCGGACCAACTAGACCAATTAAGCCAACTCTATCGCGGGCTTGATAACGGCTTAAAATTGCACCAGAAAAAATTCCAAAAGGACTTTCATGACCAATTTTGATTTCTGGAGTAAAGCTAACTTGTTCAAAAATTTCGCCAACAATATCATCAATGCGATCAATAATAGATGAAACATCATAAACTAATTGTGGTTGATTAAATTCTGGTTGCTGCAGAAGATTAGAAATGCCGGTGTAATAAACATTATATTTATGGAATGCCCAAATCACAGCAACGCCAGATAAAGCAGCTAATTGTTTAACAGCTTGTTTAACTTCTAATTCATCATCGCTAGTTGCGCCGATCAATAAATCAGTTTCTTTCTTGCTTAATGGCTTATCAACTAGTTCGCTAGCATATTGAGCATAGGCCTTTTCAGTTGGTACGCGACCAGCTGAAGTATATGGCTGAACAATCCAGCCATCTTCCTCTAATTCAGCCATATCATTACGAACCGTAGCCGAAGAAACAGGTACATGGTACTTTTCCACAATAGAACTAGAAGCAACTGGACAGCCAGAAGCAATATGTTCCTTAATTATTATTTCTAATATTAGCCTTTTTCTTTCTTCCATAAAATATATTATCTCTAAACATTGTCATTTTATCATTATTAGCAGTCACGCGTCAAGAGTGCTAATAAGACTTGACATATAGTAAATATTATGATATAAAATTACTATGAAGTTCTTTTTTCAAATATTAAACAGGAGTCGCTTTGAGTAAAACGGTAGTCGTTTTTGCCTTAGTAGCAAGTTTCTTCACCGGTATTACGGCCGGTATATTGAGTAATAACTTTGATATTTTCGTAACGGTAACATTGGCTATGTTTTTCTTTCTTGGTTATTTGGATATGAAAAAATAAAAACAAAGAGTAAAGGCGTTGATTTCCATTCGTGGTCATTAACGCTTTTTTATTTCTTAAAATATTTGACGGGAGATGATTACACCGCAACAAAATTGCGTATTTAGCATACGTTGACACAATTATAGTATTGTAGTATAATCTCGTTGTTAACTGCACCTTAAAAAAGTGAGTATTTTCTATATTAGCTAAATTTTCCAAGCTTCTTAAAATTTAAGCGGCTAAGAAAATTTAACTAATATTTTTAAAACTCAAAAAATAGCGTAAATGAAAAAATTAACAAAGAAAGACCTATGGACAATTATTTGCATTCATTTAATTTATGAACAAATAAAGTACATTAGTTATTTCAAAAGAATCGCAGAAAGGGCTGACGATGGCAACAAACAAGCAAAACTTGATAGACTTGAAGAAGAGACGAATAAAACAAGGTTATCAATTCTGAAACTAAAAAGCTTGCCAATCCCATTCGAAGTGCGAGACTATTGTCTACACTTAGAGAACATGTGGAAATGGAAAGGAAGATACGGACAGTATCTTGGCTCACTGAGATATCAGGGTACAATCGGTTTTCTAACCTATCTATTTCCATCTATCTGCGATATGCAACTGTATTTGCATAGTCGCCTGCCAATGATGGTAGATCTAAAATATACAGCAGACGACAAAAGTGGAGTCAGTTTTATTACTGACGGTAAAGTAATTCTAAACATATCAATTGAAGGCGAAATTAGCTTCAAGGATAATGAAATTGCGGCAGGCTTTCTTTTGTTCCTGAATGATGCATTTGGTTCTGGCAACATTCCAAGCCATGAACAGTTTATGAATGAGGATTTTTCACGATTCTTAAATTAAAAACTATTTTGCACAGTCAAAGTATTATTAAAACAATTTTTTCAAAAACAATTGCAAAGAATGGAAAACAAAAAGGATAAATTTATCAAAGTTAGGGCTGAGGTTCAAGCCAAGGGAATTAAAAACTTCGTTGATTATGAGGCTAAAAGAACAAAAGAAAAATGGCCAAGCAGACCAGAAAGAGAGTTTAAGAACTTTGGCTGGAATGGATGGATTGACTTCCTAAACTGCGAAACTAAGCTAGCGAAATTTGCTCGTATCAAGAAAGAAGTACAAGCGTCGGGGGTCAAAAATTATTCGGAATACGAATCCCAAAGAAATAAATACAACTGGCCAGCGAGACCGGAAAGAGAATTTCATAAGTTAGGCTGGCAAGGCTGGGAAGATTTTCTTAATACTAAACTAGTAAAAAGAAAACCGAAAGCAACACAAAAATCACGGATACCATTCAGTCTTCTTAAAATCAAGGTTAATAAGTTAAACATAAAGAGTTTAACGGATTATCTTAAGATGGCTGCGCAAGAGCTGGATTGGCCAACTAATCCAAGAGATTATCCTGAGTTTACGACTTTTGACGATTTCTTCGAGAGACATATTATTTCACTGGAAGAACTACGCGATGAGGTCACTAAACACAAAATTTCCTCAAGACAGCACTATACGAATTTCAGACGGGAAAATATCCTAACTAAGTGGCCGGCAAATCCAAATCAAAAAATCTACAAAGATTGGGTTGGTTGGAATAACTTGCTCAACATAGATAGACCGGAAACAATAAAGAAGAAAGACTTTCTACCATATGAAGTTTTAAAGTATTTCTTGAAGAGGAATTGTATTACATCATATGATGAATACAGATTAAAACGTAAAGCAGAAGAAGGCTGGCCCTCAAATCCATATGTCCACTATAAAAATACCGGAGAATGGAAAAGCTATCCCGATCTCTTCGGAAAATGTTAATTTAAATATCAGTTCAAGCGTTAGTGTCGGTTACCATTGGTTTCCGACACTTTTTTATTTGTTTTTTTGACCACAGCAGATTCAGCTGCTAGAAAATCTGCCGGTATTTCACCCTACCACAACAAACAGCAGAATCCCCCTTTTGGGAGACTCTGCCGCAGCGGAATATAAAGTATCATTATGCTTGACATAAAGATTATACTCAAGCATCGATTTAATTTATTATTAGATAAGCCAACTTCTTTTTAGGCAACTTTGCTGTTAATCGTTTGTATATTTTACCATCTTTCAAGTCTTGAAAAAAATATAAAGTGGTGTCGATATTTGGATAAATCATTAAATCGTATTGAATATCGTAATAGTTTACACCCGAATAGCACAAAGAAAATTCATCGAGAATGTAATTACACAATCTCAGATATTCGGATTCACTAAAACTTTTATCCAATACGGTTGTTTTAATTGTTTCTAAAACGTGAGCAGCAAAAACCTTGTTGCTTCTAAACTCATCATAAACAATTATTCTTGTTTCCTCAAAATACAAATCTTTCTTTTCATAATCTTCCCATCTAACTACTAACAACCTATCCTTATTTGATTTAAACTTTTTCTCAATCAACTCTATAGCACTAATATAGACTTCCAGCCCCTCTCGCATGACCCTTCGTTTATTTGATGCCTCATTCTTGTTCTTATTTCGAACTATATAGTTTGTATCTTGAACTTTATCAGCAATTAATACTAAAACTTTCTCCTTTGTTCTTTTAAGTGCGTAGTCAATGTAATAACGAAAATTATCAGTAACCTTTTTGTCTGCAACAAAGAACTTATTACCGAGACAAACTGGAATTATTATATTGTGCTTTTTCTGATCAATTATTTTTTGATTAGTATCAAAATAAGCTTTCTCTTCCATAATATTATTTTACTTTCTTATATTCCCCAAAATACCACTGCATAAACTCGCGCGCAACAGGCGAAGCAATTAAGTCCCCTCCTTTACCTTCTTCAACTAAAACCGTAATTACGATCGATGGATTATTGAAAGGCGCAAAACCCGTAAACCAAGAGTGTGGATCTTTTTTAGTTGACCACTGCGCCGTTCCAGTTTTACCGGCCGCCTCGACTGGCAAGCTGCTCATACTGCGCGCCGAACCAGAGGTCACGGTTTGACGCATGCCTTCACGCACAACCTGAATATTTGATTGATCAATCATGCCCTTAGCTAAAATCTGAGGTTCAATCTTCTTAACTGATTCACCACTTGGCTTAACAATTTCTTTAACGACATGTGGACGATAAATTGTTCCGCTGTTAGCAAAGTACATAGTATAAGCTGCAACCTGCAATGGCGTAACAATTAAATCTCCCTGACCAATCGCTACGTGGTAAGTGTCACCAATATACCACTTTTCTTTTTTGGTAGTTTCTTTCCATTCTTTAGTTGGGACAAAACCAGAACCTTCATGAGGTAAATCAATACCTAAAGGAGCGCCTAATAAAAACTTTCTTAAATAGAAAACCATTTTATCAATGCCCAAGCCAACAAAATTATCATAGCCACCTCCGATGTAATAAAAGAAAGTGTTAACTGATTCAGCAATCGCTTTTTTAACATTAGTTTGTCCATGTCCACCAGCTTTCCAGTCTGGAAAAATCCACTGCCCTACTCTTAAACCTCCGGTACTAAGAAACGAAGTTGATTCAGTAATAATCTTTTCTTGCAAAGCGGCCGCGGCGTAAATCGGCTTAATCGTGGAGCCAGATGGATATTCGCCAGAAACCGCTCGACTAAATAAAGGATTGTCAGGATTATCAGCTAAGGCTTTATACTCATCTTTAGTAACGCCACGTGCAAAAATATTGTTATCATAGGCTGGCAAACTAATTAAGGATATTATTTCGCCTGTTTGTGGATTGAGCACCACAGCAGAGCCTTTTTTTAAACCAACTTTGGCTAAGTAGGTTGCCATAATAGCTTCTAGCTTTTGTTGCGCTGTGACGTCTAAAGATAAGAGTAGATTATTTCCTGGAACAGAAGGCGTTTCACTAACAACTTTTTTTTCTTTGCCTAAAGCATCAACTTCAACTTGTTTCAGACCGGGAATGCCGCGTAATTCTTCTTCCCATGATTTTTCTAAACCAACTTTTCCAATATAATCAATCGATGAATATACATCTGAATTAGCCGAATATTCTTCTGGGCTAATTTTTCCGGTATAACCTAAGACATGGGATAGAGACAAAGTAGGTAAATCATAATTACGGCGACTAGCGCTAGACAAGGTAATACCGGGCACTGAAAATGATTCTAAATAAATTTTTAGAGCTTGATCATACTCAATATTGTCAGCCAAAAATAATGGTTGATAATATTCAATCTTTGATGGTTTTAAATCATTTAATTTAGTTTTAATTTCTGTTGCATCAAAACCTTTGGTAATATCTGCTAAATGATCAATTAACTTATCTCGCTCGCTTGAATCTTTTGGTAAATCTGCAGGCACGCAATATAGCAAAAAATTAGCAACGTTATGAACCAAATCTTTTCCATTGGCATCATAAATGATTCCTCGATTAGCTTCAGGATGCTCTAAACGCAATCGATTTCCATTCGCCAAGTCACGATAGTAATCCCCTTTGGCAATCTGTAGCCATAATAAACGACTACCCAAAATAGTTAAAAAGATCGCCACAATCACGCGCAAAAAATAAATATATTTTGGTGGTAAATGATTACCAACCGTTTCTTCGCCGCGTTCGGTTGGTGTAAAAGCTTCTTCAACCCAATTAAGATGAAATTTACCATTGAAATTTCCGTAACTAAGCTTACCTTCTTGAATTACAAAAGGATCTTTACGATTAGATTGTCGACGACGTGAAATCATCATAAAAACTATTTTCTAAAAGATAAGAAGACTGGTCTAAAACGTCGAGAGAAAGCATTGATAGTATAAAAAGTTAGACTGGCCGCTAGAATATTTGCAATTAGAGATAAAATCATTATTTTAATTATTTCCAGCCCACCATAAGCAATTATTTCTGTTTGATAATCTACCACTAAGAAGAAAAGGTCCCAAACAACAGTAACAACTGCGCTAATAATAACAATTGAGTAAATAGAGCGATTAGTAATAACTTTTTCAAACATGAATTGAATGATAGCTAAAACTATGAAAAGAATTATTAGATAGCTCCCGAAAAAACGAAAAGAAAATAGTTCTAAAACTAAGCCACCGACTAAAGCCCACCATGAAGCCAATCTTATGTTTGATAAAAGTAAAACAAAGATTAAAGCCAAAGGTAATAAGTGAAGACGATGCAAACCAAAGGGCAAAGAACCAACAAAAACCGCATCTAAAAAAGCTACGGCGACGATCGCGATTAAACTGGTAAGAAAATGGCGATACATTGATTTATTGTTTAAGAATGGCAACGAATCGTATATTGTCAAAGTCAGCGGCAGGCTCGATAATAGCACTTTGCCACAATTCATTGCTTTGCTTAATAACTTGGCTGACAGAGCCAATTAGAAGGCCTGGCGGCATGCCAGATTCAAGGCCAGATGTTACAATAACCTGTTTTTCCAGTATTTCTTGATTTTGAGGAATAAGCTCGACAATAACATTAAGTCCAAGGTCGCCGCGTGCAATTCCAACTGTTTTACCAAGCCCAGCGATACTAACTGCTAAACGACAATCAGCACTATATAAAAGACAAGCTTCAGCAATGTTATTTTTGACTGCAGTTATTTTACCAATTAAAACACCTTCTGAACTAACAATTGGTAGACCGACGCTAACACCTTGATCTGAACCTTGGTTAAGAGTAATGGTTTTACGATTATGCCAGGAGTCTTCGGCTACACCGCGAGAAATAACCTCAGCCATCTGTAATGAAACTTTGTTAGCTTGAGCAAAAACTAAATAATCACGCAAACGTTTATTTTCATCTTCTAAAGTTAGAAGTCTTGCATTCTCTGCTGCTAAAGTTTGATTTTCTTTTTCAACAGTTTCAAGTTTAGTTTTTATATCTCCAATTGAAAGATCACCAAGACTGCTTGGTCTTATTTTTTCAGCAATTTGATGAGTGATAGTAGAAAAAGGATTTAGAATAGCTCGAAAGATTCCACCAATAAATGGCAAACTATTTGTTGCGCCTAATATAATCAAGAAGGCCACAATACCGCCTAAAACGGCCAGTGTAACAACGGGACGTTTATTCATAATAAAGGTATTAGATTATAACTCTTTAGTACTAGGAATTAGTACGCGTTCTAATAATTTTGGATCAGACAAAAGAATACCGGTGCCGCGAACAACGCAAGTTAAAGGATCATCAGCCACGCGCACAGGAATCTTTGTAGCTTGAGCAATTTCTTGATCTAAGCCTCTAAGCAAGGCGCCACCACCAGTAAGAACAATGCCGTATTCATAAATATCAGCCACTAATTCAGGTGGAGTTGTTTCAAGAATCAATTTTATATTATCAATTATTTGATGAATACTACGAGAAATAGCTTCTCTAATTTGTCCGTCAGTAACGCGCAATTCTTTTGGTAAACCATTCATTAAATCACGACCACGAACAACCATTTCCAATGTTTCTCTAAGTGGTGCAGCTGAACCAATTCTAATCTTTATATCTTCAGCTAATTGTTCGCCAATCAAAATATTAAATTCTTCACGTAAGTATTGAATAATATCATGATTAAGAAAATTACCAGCCATGCGAAGATTTTTCCAGTTAACAGCGCCGGCCAAAGAAATAACAGCAATTTCAGTTGTACCTCCGCCAATATCAACAATCATGGTTGCCGTAGCTTCAGTAACTGGTAAGCGAGCACCAATCGCAGCTAACATTGGCTCTTCAACTAAATGAACTTCACGTGCACCAGCTGATTTAGCAGCA
The DNA here is from genome assembly GCA_026396835.1 of Candidatus Falkowbacteria bacterium. Taxonomy (NCBI): domain Bacteria; phylum Candidatus Falkowiibacteriota; species Candidatus Falkowiibacteriota bacterium. The sequence continues at coordinate 252,213 of JAPLWA010000004.1, read as the reverse complement.
TCTTCAACCGCCTTCTTTTCTACTTCAGTAATATCTAGCGGAATACCAATCGCAACTTTTGGGCGAGGCACTAAAGTAAATTGTTCAGAGTGAGCTTTATCAATAAAATATTTCAACATTTTTTCGGTTACTTCAAAGTCAGAAATAACACCGTCAATCAAAGGTTTAATAACCTGAATATGAGCCGGAGTTTTGCCAAGCATTTTCTTAGCTTCTTCACCCACAGCTAAAATTTCTTCAGTACGCATATTTACGGCGACAACCGAAGGCTCATTAATAACAATCCCCTTGTCTGGCGTGTAAACTAAAGTATTGGCCGTTCCCAGGTCAATACCTAAATCTTTGCTAAATTTTCCGAAAAATTTATTAAGCACAGTATTATTTTAATTTAGAAACGACTTCCTTAAAATCAATTAATTCAAATTTCTCGCTACTGCGTGCTTTTAATTCAACTTTATTTTCTTTAAGAGTTTTTTCACTAACAACAATTCGCCAAGGGCAACCAATTAAATCAGCTTCTGCAAATTTCTCACCGGCTGTTTTTTCTCTGTCATCATATAGAACTTCAACATTCGCTTTTAGTAAAGCCTCATAGAGTTCAGTGGTTTTTGTTTTCACTTCGCTATCAGCAGAATTTAACTCAAGCAAGTGGACTTTAAATGGCGCAACTTCCTCGGGCCAAATTATTCCTCTGTCATCATGCAAAACTTCAACTAATGTGCCCATGACACGACTAGGACCGAAACCATAGCAGCCCATGATAATCGGTTGTTTAGCGCCAGACTCATCAATATACTCGAAATCAAAGGCCTCGGAAAAACGAGTTCCAAGCTTAAAGATATTTCCTACTTCAACGGCTTTCTTCTCGGTTAATTTAACATTACCACACTTTGGACAAACTGCTTTTTCGTCTTTAATTTCACTGTTTATAGCAATGCGGCAAGCCTCGCAAATGTGAATAACATCTTCGCCGGCCTCGGTTAAGGTTTGAAATTCATCGGATGCTTTACTAAAAGCGCCACCCGAAGCGTAAGTCAAGAAAGTCGAGTCACCGATGCCCAGACGTTTATAAATATTTTTATAAGCCACAACAGCTTTTTCATAAAAGGCATCAAGATCAGCCTCATCTTTATGAAAAGAATATAAATCTTTCATTGAAAATTCTCGCCCACGTAAAAGTCCGGCTTTGGGACGTAATTCATTTCTAAATTTAGTTTGAATTTGATAAACCGCAATTGGTAAATCTTTATATGAATTTACAAATTGTTTTATTAAAGGCGTAACAATTTCTTCATGGCTCGCACCTAAGGCATATTCTTTTTCATCGCCACCTTCTAATTTAAACAAAGCGTCGAAGCTATCCCAGCGACCAGTTTTTTCCCAAATATCTTTCGGAGTCAAAGCCGGCATTAAAATTTCCTGTCCGCCAATTAAATTAATTTCTTCGCGAACTATATTACAAATTTTTTCATGAACTTTTAAGCCCATTGGCAAAAAAGTAAAAATGCCAGCCGATAGTTTATTAATAAAACCAGCTCTTAGCAAAAGCTGTGCATTTGTACTAGTCTCATCATGCGGTATTTCTTTGGTTGTTTTAGTAAAAAGGATTGATTGTTTCATATAATTTATAGCTCCGAAGCTTAATGCGAAGGGCTATTATGGCTTTAGTTTAGCCCAAAAAACACTTTGTGTCAAAAATAAAACACCGACCTGAGTCGGTGTTTCAGTACACAATTATTGTTCACTAATAATTTGTTCAACAGTATTTTTAATTGCTGCCTGAGCTTCTTTAATATTAATAGCTTCATCAATACGATAACCTTTGTACTCCTCTAGGAATTTAGAAATTTCTACTTTTTTTAAACTTTCTGCTAACATTTTAAATCTTTCTTCTTCTGTGGTTTCTTTACCGCATTCAAACAATGGTGCTTGAGCTTCAACCATTTTAAGCGCATTTCTTTCAACCCAGAGATACAACTCTTTAAAAGACTTGATTTCTCCATCGCTAAAATTTTCGCTAAATTTATTTTCTAATATATCAACAATATCTTGATTTGATTTAGAAAATCGTTCCCATCCTCTGGCCCAAGCATCTTTTTCTTCTGCTAATAATTTTAAATATTTATTTGATTCAGCCTCTAGCTCAGGATTAATTTCATTCTGTCGAAGATGCCCTAGCTCATGAATAGTGGTAACGTAAGACAATAATACATCACCTTCAGGAAATTCAACAAACATCTTTTTATTTATTCTGTCAGTCAAACCTTTTCCTTGCAATTCAATTGGCCAATTTAATTCTTCAATTACTTCAGGCATTCTTTTAAGTTGAGAAATGCTTGTTATATCAGTATTATTTAGAGAATAATCAGAAATGTTTTCCGAAACACCAAGTTTTTCTCTATTATTCATAAGATCATTTAATATAATACTATATAGAATTGAAGTTTAATCAATATCTATATCAAATAAATCGTCTGACCCATTAAGGGTAATTTTCTTTCTCCCGCCAGACTCTTTAATCTGTAAATTATTTAGCTCATTGTCCGTAATGTCTCTATTATTTTTTTTCTGAAAATGATTTTTTAAATCGTTCGCCCTTTCGTAAGACAGAATCTCCTCTCCAAAGGTATTAACTAAAGTATTAGATTCTCTATCTAAACGCAACACAGTAGAAGAAGCTTCTTTTTCTTTGTTTATCGCGACAGACTTATTTTCTTTAGACTCCCCTTCTTTATTCAAATCATCTACAACTTTAAAACTTTGAAAAGCCCCTAAAGGATTAAAGTTAAACATATAGTTAAGAAAAAAAATTATTTAGCTCTTTTTCTGCTTATATTATCCCAAACTACCAACAAAGGAGAAGCCAAGAAAATTGAGCTGTATGTTCCGAAGAAAATACCAACTAACAATGACAAAGCAAAATATTTAATAGACAAACCGCCTAGGAAATAAATTGAAGCTAAAACCAAAAGTACGGTCAAAGAAGTATTAATAGATCTGACAACGGTTTGGTTAAGACTGGTATTAACTGTTCCAGCAAAGTCTTCGCTAGAGCGTGGTAAGTTTTCACGAATACGGTCAAACACAACGATAGTATCGTGGACACTGAAACCTAAGACGGTTAACGCCGCGGCAACAAAAGTAGTATTTACTTCAACGCCTAAGACATGACCTAATAAGGCATAAAAACCAAGAACAATGATTACGTCATGCAATAAAGCAACCAAGGTAGCTGCGCCATATTTCCAAGAAGCGACTGGACGAGAAACTTTTCTAAAGGCCCAGGCAATATACAAACTGATAGCCAGCAAAACTAAAATGATTGAGTAGATTGCTTTGCGTTGTAATTCTTGTCCAACTGATGGACCAACTGCTTCAAAACGCTGTTCTTCCAAAACTGGTTCCTTAGCGCCCTTATCTTTTGCTAATTTTCTAAGATTTTCTAAAGCAGCTTGGTGAGTTTCTTCTGAAGTCTGTTGGAATCTTAAAATCATACCTTCTTTTTCAGCTGGTTGAGCGGTTAAGCTTTGAAGTTTTAATGGTTCTAAAGATTTTTCAACCTCAGTAACTGATGGTTGTGTACCATTAAACTTTACTTCAAGTAAACTGCCGCCTGTGAAATCAATACCAAGCTTAAAGCCCCAGCCAAACAAAGCAACAAGAGATGCTACGACAAAAAGCGTGGAAAGTGAAAGCCAAATGGATCTTTTTGAGATGAAATTTACCATATATGTTAATTTGATTTTCTATAGCCAATAAGCCAGCGATGTTTTTCAAACCATTTTTCGCTGAATAAACGTAAGAAAGTACGAGTAACTGTAATTGCGCTAAACAGTGACAATAAAACACCAAGCATTAATGTAACAGCAAATCCCTTGATAACACTGGTTGATGATTCAATCAATACGACACAGGTTATAAGAGTTGTGAAGTTACTATCGCGAATAGATGGCCATGCACGAGAGAACCCTTCTTGAATCGCTGAGCTTAATGATCTGCCAGCGCGTAATTCTTCTTTCAAGCGTTCAAAGATAAGAATATTCGCGTCAACCGCCATACCTATAGAAAGAATGAAACCAGCAATACCAGACAAAGTTAAGGTTACTGGCCAGAGCTTGAAAATAGCTAGTGACAAGATTCCATAAACGCCCAAGGCAATTACTGATAAGAAACCTAGGAAGCGATAATAAATAATCATGAACAAGGCAACCAATATAAGACCAACAAATCCTGCCTTTAAGCTATTATCAACTGAAGCTTGACCTAATGAAGCACCAATTGTTTGTTGGTTAACTAAATTAATTGGAACAGGCAAAGCACCAGCATTTAGACGCTTTACTAAATCTTTTGATTCAGTGGTTGTGAAATTACCAGTAATAACAGCTTTGCCACCAGTAATTTTTTCATTTACATTTGGCACGCTAATTGGATAACCATCTAGGAAAATAGCGACTGGTTTACCAACGTTACGAGCTGTAATTTGTTCAAATAGCTTTGCACCCTGGTCATCAAATTCTAAACTTACTTCAGGTGTGTTGTCTTGCTGATTGAATTGAACTGAAGCTCGCTTTAAATTACGGCCAGTCAATTCAGTATTCTTCCATTGAGCATCAGTGCCAAGAACTTCAGCTTCTGATTTTGTCTTAATGAGAATATGGTTTATTTTATATTCTGGATTCTCATCTGTCTTATAAATTATGTGATAACCAAACTTTGTTTCTACAACGTAAGAAATGGTACCAACTTTTTGATCCCAAACAGCTTTTTCAAATGGTTCAACCATTGCACCCTTAGCAAACCAATCTAAGTCGCCACCAGTTGTTTTAGCAGCTGCTTCAGTTGAATTAGCTTTAGCTAAATCAGCAAAATTCTTAGGTGTAGCTTTGGCCTTCAATTCTTTGATCTTGGCGTAAGCCTGCTCTTTGCTTAAATCATTAGTACATTGTTCAGATCCTTTGTAGCAAATCAAAATATGAGAAGCTCTAACTTCTTTAATTCTCTTGTCATCAACCTTAAGCAGCTCAAAACCTTCGGAGGTTTTTATTAAATCTTTACTGGTTTTTCCAACACCAACAGCTTCCGCTGCTTTAGCTAGGTCAGCATTATCTTTTTTGGCAACCCAATCAAGACTTCCGCCATTATCTTTAGTTGTTGTGTCTTCGCTAAAAGCTTTAGCTAGGGCAGAAAAATCACCACCAGACAAAAGTTTACCTAATACATCCTGAGCTTTAGTTTCTGCTTTCTTATTAAAATCAGCGATTTCTTTCTTCTGTTGTTCAGTTAAGACTGGAGCGTCCTTGCGCTGTTCTTTAAATTCTAAAAGCGGAGTCTCTCCAATTTTCTTTACAGCTTCGCGAATATCAGTAATACCAGCTAATTCAACTAGAATACGATATTTTCCATCTGCAGTTCGATTAACCTGAACCAATGGTTCACTAACGCCGAAAACGTTAACGCGGCGTTCAATAACGTCACGAGCGCCTTCAACAGCTTGAGCCTGGTCCTTTGCGGCTACGGCTGAAACATCAGCATCATAAACCAACTGAGAACCACCTTGTAAATCTAAACCTAAGCGAAATGGCACTTCCTTTGTTTGTGGCAAAGGAATCTTCCACTTACTTAGAGCTTGATTATAATAATTACCAAAGGTAACTAAACCTGCGGCAATAGTTATAATAAGCACAAACAAAAAAGCCCACCACACCTTGTTTCTACCCTTAGGTAGAAAAATCTTAGAGAATATCGAATCAGACATAAGTTCTTATAATTATATATTTGTTTAGCTATTGTAGATTAAGGACCATTAAAAAGCAAGGGTAAAAGTGTGGGAAACTCAATTTTTAAGCTCGTTTTTGTGCCACTCTTGACAAATATTCAATAAAGTGATATAATCAGCATATTATAAAAATTAACATTAAATCTAAGGAGAGAAGAATTGAGAAAATTTAGGTTAGTATTTATCGTTTTTTTGACAATATTTACAGTTTCTCAGGTAAAGTCCCAGAATTCCAAAGATTTAGAAATGCCGATAGACATGTCCATGGGCATAGCTGGAACCTCTGACGCAAGAGATATAAGAGGTGCGGCCGGCTTATCAATTGGTAGCAATAACAACTTCTTATTCAATGTCAGCTATGGCGGAATCAGAGGAATAAATAGTGGTAGCATCAAACTCGGAGTCAGGGTACTTGATGTAATTTCTACTAATTACTGGAAGGCTGAGTTGTGGGCCAGTGCGAAACTCTTTGTCGTTGACAATATTGGCGGCAAAGCAGACAAACACGAAGGTCTTGAAGCTTTAGTAAAACTCAAGAGAAACAGTCTTGAAATTACTAACTCATTATTTATAAGCAATGTATCACAGCTTATCAATATTAAAGTTTCAAAAATGGTTTTAGAAGGGTTTAAGGTTTACGGAGCCATAACAGGTGCTAGAGTAAAGGACAAAAAAATATTAAGTCCTGAACTAGGCATAATGCTAGATTTCTAAAACAATTCATTAAATTTAAATTGCACTCAGCAGACTAGGAGGTCTGGGGCATGAAAAACAAATAACCACAACACAGCAGACAAGTTTTATGTGCAAGCAGCCTCGTGAATTGACCGAGGCAAAAAAACGACAAACACAGAAAAAAATTATAGAGGGCAGGAGGTCCCAAAAAATGTTGTAGTTTACTAAACCGAAATCCTACAGGTCGGGAGGCAGTCCCAGTCCAACACGAAAAATCCAATTTCCCTCTTATCTTTTTTGAATAAAAAAGATAAGAGGGATTTTTTTATACTTTAAAATACCCTACCCCCAACCCCTCCCCATTCGCAAGCGAATAGGGAGGGGTGACTAAATAAAATATTTTTACTAAATATCGCGGCGTAAACTACTGACAGTCTAAACACTCGTGTCATTATTTTAAATGTATTTTATCAGAAAAATTAATTACAACGTGTGTACATTAATATAAGTCACCCCTCCCTGCGCTCTGCGCGGGGAGGGGCTGGGGGTAGGGCACGGTGAAATCAAACTATCCTACTCCAAAAAAATAATCTTATGTTCTATAACTTTATCATCATCGTTAAAGACAAAACTGGCATTAAATTTTTTACCAGCTAAAAAATGTGGCATCCAGCAAGGATCATCGTCCCACATTTTTTCATAAGGTAGTTTATTTATATCAAACCATTCTGGCTTCATTTCTTCAGTCTCCCCTATTTCTCCATGATAAGAGATAATTTCAAAGACATGGCATTCAATTGCTTTGTTTTTGTTTGTCTTCCATGAAAAATTTATCAAAGCTCTTTTTTCTAACTTATCAACTTCAACCATAATCTCTTCTCTAGTTTCACGGATAGCGGCTTGTTCAATGGTTTCTCCGTCATTTATTTTGCCGCCATAACCATTAAATTTTCCAGGGCCAAAACCACGCTTTTTTAGTGCGAGTAACAACTGTTTATCTGTTCTTATATATGCCATGGTAACGACTACTTTTTCCATATTATGATTGACAATTTATCATCCTTATGTTAATTATATTTTATTGTACATTAAATTAAAACATAGCGGAAATGTCGAAAAAAATTATTGGCAACGAGAGTGATAGCCTTGATAATAAGGTAATTGCTTCAAGAGAAATAATGTATTCGATGAATATGTTAATTCTACAGAAATATGGAATGAATAATTATGGTTCTGGCGAGTATCCGCTTGAATTTCATAATTTTGATCACTCCGTGACGGTATCGGCTGCAGCCGATCTAATTTATATGGAAGCCTTAAAGAGAGGCAAGCTTCATAAATATGATCTTATATATTTACGGCTAGCCTGCAACGGCCATGACATTGAACAGAATGCTAAAAATGAAAATGGTCGAGCAACATGGGCTAGTAAAGAAATCTTAAAAAGACATGACATTGAAGAGAGTTTGGTCAGTAACGAATTGATTAGCGCTCTATTAACCAGAGAAATGATGATGGCAAAAAAAGCCTTCAGCGAGCATGAAATATGTCTTGTTGAGAATCTAATCCTAGCAACGCGTCCATATTTTGAAGATGGAAAGTTCTGCCAGACAGCTAAAAATGGAACTTACTTGGAAAAAGTAATCGCCGACGCTGATCTGGCTCACCTTGGTTTTTGTACTAGAAGCTTTGAAGCATCATTCAAAAGATACATCGATGAATCATACAAAAATAAACCAAAACCAAAAAGCTGGATATTGTTCAACGAGGAAGCAGATTTTCTTGAAGACCATGAATATTTAACTGATGAGGCGAAGGAAATATTCAACAACAAGCAGGCAAATCTTGAATTTTGCAGAAACAAAATTAACCAGTGTCACAGGTACCTTTAACACAAAACCGACTTGAGCTTATAGCTTAAGTCGGTTTTAAAATTTAGAGAATAATTTCTTTATTTATATATTTCTCACTAGTTAAGTGATTTTTGAGCTCAGCCCCTAAAACCGTCATTTCGTTTGAGAATTTTTTATTGATTTGGTTCATGGTAAGCCCGGATCCAGATTTTAATATAGAAAGGAATTGATTATAAATTCCTGCGGCCTCTAAACTTGTTTTGAAAACAGGGAAATCATCAAACATTGAATCAACATTTTCCGCTAATATGATAGTGTCTTTGTTAAACATTTTTTTGATCTTTGATTCTTCTTCTTTTTGTTCGAACTCTCTATCCTTGTTTTCTTCAACCCAAACAGGATTTATTTCTTTAAGATTAATCTTGCCTTTTCTATCTGAAAATCTTCTAACAAACTCTTCGCTTGGCATATAACCAAACAAACTATTATAAGGCAGCTTACCTGAAGAGATAAAATCATTAAATCTTTCTTTGTGTATATTGCCATCCTTATCAACTAACTGAGACCAATTAGTAAAATTATCTGTTTCAAGAATCTTAAAGGGGATAATCTTTTTAGCTGACGGAGATGACAATAGCCAAGAATTTCCAATTACAGCTGCAACATTAGGATGCTTATCAATAATACTATTTGCTGTTTCACGCAATGAATTTAAAATTGATTCTTTTGAAAATTTCTCACCGCTGGCAAAAACATCGGGAATAACTATTTCAATGAACTCATCTTTATCAGAAAAATGCTCTTCCTTCAATTTCTTTACATTTTTGTTTGTTGAATGTTCATCGATATTGCGCAATGTAAAGAGTCCGGCTTTTTCAACCTCGTTTTCATTTTTTTGTTTTCTAAGATCATCCTCTGCCCATTCTTTTTGATATTTAGCTCGAGATTGTTTTTCTAAATCTTCAACGTAGTCTTTAATAGGTTGTAAAGCATCAATTTGTTCATCGATATTATGAATCGTTTTAGCTAAACATTGGCTTTCGTATAAATTGTCAATCTTTCTAGTGAATAACGGATTTAGTTCTTTTCTTTCCTCAACTAGACCATTGGCGTTTGTTTCAATTCTGTCCACGCTTCTTAATTTCTCAATAACAACATAGGCGTTAACATCTTCCAAAATATCGGAAAAACTTTTTTTCTCTTCGTCTGTCTGCTGACGATAAATCGAATCAGCGTATGCTAATTGGATTGAAGAGATAATTCGCTTTAATTTCTCGCGGCGTTCTGCCACGTTTTCGCCATCAACAATATAGTCTGTGTTTCCATTACTGTCACTTGGCTTATTAAAGGCTTTTTCTTTAAACATATTTTTTATCGATTAAGTCAGTCACCATCTTAAAATGATTTGGCTTATGAAAGTCCAGCTTACTGCGGTCTATAAAATACGCATTAAGACGACGTTTAAAAAAATCACGATGCGCACTTCCAGCATTAACAAATCTATCTAAAACACTATCACTTAGTTCAAACAGTCTCCCCCGCTTCATCATAAACTCTTTAATGCGTTCTTTGTCTGATTCTAAAATTATCATCAAGTCAGGCATGGATAGAAAGTGAGCGTCTAATTCATACATGTCATTCATTAATTCTTTATGAAAATCATGTTCCAACCAAGTCTCAGTATAAACATTATTAGTCAGCCAAAAAGTATCCATGATAACCAGCTTGCCAGCTTGCTTGAGTCGTTCTGCCTCAATATGCATTTTAGTTAAAAGATTTCTAAAAAAAATTCTTGATTCAAGCTGGTTTTTATTATCTCGCAAATTTTCCTTTACTCTTTCAGGAAATTCTTCACCTTCAAAAATCGGCGTAGCGCCGTAATGTTCGGTTAACTTATTTACTAAAGTAGATTTACCAGTACCTGGCCCACCGCAAATTGCGATAATAAAGCCTGGTTTAGTTATAGTTGATATTTCCATAATTAATTAATAATTTTTCTCTCAACTAAATCAGGAATTATTTTATTCTTAATTATAGGTGATACTCTAGGGTTCTCAACATCCTCCTTGCCTATCCAATGCAAAGCTCCAATTTCTGATGATGGTGTTGGTTCACTAACTAGCTCACCTAGATACAGCCTTATCATGACATCTCGACCTGGCGTAGCGGCAACATCAACATATTCACCAATCAACTTGAGGCTATCTACATTTATTTCAGAATCCAACTCCTCTTTTATTTCTCTTTGTAAGCATGCTATATCTGAGGATTCTTCAATTTGACCACCAGGCATTAAAAATTGCGTTACACTTTTCTCTATATATTTGTTACCTGGCTCACAAACCAAAAATTTCGACTTATCATCGCTTAGCACTAATAGCCCAATTTTATTATAAAAAGCCATAATGAGTTTAATTAGCAATCTGTTTAAAATCATTTTTTTCACCACACCATGGACAATACCATTCTACTTTATTTTCAGGCGCATCACCAACTGTCCACCACTTTGAGCAAAACGAACAAGAAAAATGATTTAATTTTTCTATTGTTCTCTGACTATTGCCCGAGCTTATCATACAGCTTGCTCTTCTATTAATTTATCAACAACTTTAAGAACCACCAGCTCCACCTCTTCTTCGTCAATCGTAACCCCAACTTTATTATCTTCTATGTCATTAAAAAAACTTTGAATATTTACCTTTTCTAATGCCTCTAGCTCACTCTCTCCTTCTTTCAAGACATTTAATGTTTCGTTAATTTTAATAATCTTAAAAAAATCTTTATATAATTCGGTAAATGAGTTAAAACTAGGCAACTTACCCTGCTTTTTATAATAATTAAATCTTTCATCAAGCACCTCAAGAATATCAGGACAATATTTTTGAACCCTACCTAATCCTCGAACAAAAGCATCTTCTTCTTTTAAGATAGCTTTCGTTTGATCGTTTTCTTCAATTTTAATTTTTAAACTTAATTTATCTTGTAGTAAATGACCTAATTCATGAAAAACAACAGCCCAAGAGTAAAACATATCACCCTTAGGATAACGAATTTCAAAGTTTTTATTATCTTCTAATAATCTGCCAGTTCCTTGAACTTCCAATGGCCAATCTAATGACTTCAAATCTTCTGAAAAATCTTCTGGCAATGAATAAAGTGGTATAATATTTTCCTTTTTTATTTCGTAGGTATTTTTTTCTATTGGCTCAAAATGCTTAAGCTCATTCATATATATTTATTTACATACACTTTTTTTGGATTAGATGCCTGAATTATTCTTAATTTTTTTGAGGTTAATTAAAAGATTACTTGCTTGTTTCTACTAAGTTTATCGCTCCCAACACCCACTCTTCGCGTAACTGATTTTCCATATCATTAACCTCCTGATAGGTGAACCATCTGGCATCTTGAATTTCATCTTTTGGCCAAGCGAGATCTCCTGCAATAATTTTTGCTTCAAAGGCATGTTTAGGAGGAGTTTGGACATGAGCTTGGAATATGCCGAGTTTGCGAATTAGCTCAACATCGTATCCAATCTCTTCTTTAGCTTCTCGAATCGCTGCTTGTTCTATGGTTTCTCCTTCGTCTACCTTTCCTGCTGGAAGATTCCATAGTCCATGCACATCGGTACCAGGTCGACTTTCTTGCACTAACAGATACTTACCGTCTCGCTTAATGACTACACCTGCAACAATGTTAGTTGTAATTAAATTCTTCATAGCTAAATTAAATTTTCTAATTCCCGTGACACTTCTTATATTTTTTCCCGCTACCGCAAGGACAAAGATCATTACGACCAACTTTGTTACCTTCGGCGTCCTTCATCTTATTCTCAGTAAAGATTTGGGTGGTACTGGAAGTTCCTTCACCCATAGTCTTAGCAGGTGCAGAAACAGTAATATTATTTAGATTGTTAGTTGGGAAAGCAAACTCTTGCAAACCACCAATTTTGTAAATTGAGTAGACAACTTGCTTTTGAATTAAACCAGTTAATTCATTAAACAAGCGGAAAGCTTCTTTTTTATATTCAACCAATGGATCGCGTTGTCCATAACCACGTAGACCGATGCCGCGACGCATGTAATCCATAATTTCTAAGTGTTCCATCCATAATTCATCAATTGAGCGCAAGAGAACAGCCTTCTCAACATCAGACCACTTAAAACCAGCTTCATTGGCTAGCTTAAGCATCTTGTCATAAGTTTCTCCAGCCAAGCTACTTAGATATTCAATAATATCTGTTCTGATTTTTATTTTATCTAGCTTAGAAACGTTAGCCGCAATTGTATCAAGCTTGGCTGAAATTTCACCCTCAATTGGGAAAATTGTTGCTACACTATTTTTAATTTCCCGCAGGTCCCAATCCTTAACCATTTCGGCAGCAGTGTGGAAACTAATAATCTGTTCAATTTCTACTTCAACCATCTCAAGAATAATATCTCGCAAAGTTTTCTCAATTTGTTTCTTGCCTTCGCTAATTAATAAAATTTCGCGGCGACGCCCATAGATAGCTTTACGATGATGGTTGATAACGTCATCATACTCAACTAAGTGTTTTCTAATATCAAAGTTGTTGCCTTCAACGCGTCTCTGAGCTGACTCAATTGACTTAGAAATTACTTTATTTTCAATTGGTGTGTCTTCTGGTAATTTCAGACTCTTCATTATATTTTTCATTCTGTCGCCACCAAAAATACGCATCAAATCGTCTTCCATGGAAACATAAAATTGACTAGATCCAGGATCACCCTGACGTCCAGCACGACCACGTAGCTGATTATCAATACGGCGCGCTTCATGTCTTTCTGTACCAATGACGTGTAAGCCACCAGCTGCCACTACAGCGTCATATTTGTCTTTATCGAATGGAGTACCACCTAAGATAATGTCGACTCCACGACCAGCCATGTTAGTCGCAATTGTAACTGCGCCTGGCGTACCAGCCTGAGCAATAATTGGCGCTTCTTTTTCATGATGCTTAGCATTAAGCACTTGAGCTTGAACTCCTTCGCGCTCTAATAAAGCGCCTAAATATTCGTTTCTCTCAATTGAAATTGTACCAACCAAGACCGGCTGACCGCTGTCATGACGAGCTTTAATTTCTTTAACGACTGCTTTAAATTTAGCATCTTCGTCAGAGTATATTAAATCATTCAAATCGCGTCTAACAGTTGGTTTATTAGTAGGGATAGAAACCGTGTCTAATTTATATATCTTAAAAAATTCTTCGGCTTCAGTAATAGCAGTTCCTGTCATACCGGACAATTTGCGATACATACGGAAATAATTTTGGAAGGTAACCGTAGCCAAAGTTCGGCTTTCGCGCTGAACTTTAACGCCTTCTTTAGCTTCAATGGCTTGGTGCAAACCTTCGCTATAGCGACGACCGAACATAAGTCGGCCAGTGAATTCATCGACGATTACAATCTCGCCATCGCGCACAACGTAGTCCTTGTCACGCTCAAATAAAGCCTTGGCTTTAAGTGCTTGTTCAGCATGATGAATATCTCTAATACCACCAGTAGCATAAATATTATCAACACCTAACCAACTTTCTAATTTAGTAACGGCTGATTCAGTAAAAGTTGAGGCCTTCATCTTTTCATCAATGTTATAGTCCTCATCTTTCTGTAAAGTATTAACAAACTGAGCAAACTTGTAATAACGATCTGTTGACTCCTCGGCTGGAGCAGAAATAATCAAAGGAGTTCTGGCTTCATCGATTAAAATTGAGTCAACTTCGTCAACGATAGAATAGTATAGTTCGCGCTGAACCATGCTATCTAAATTATCAACCATATTGTCTTTCAAATAGTCAAAACCAAATTCATTATTAGTACCATATAAAACATCACAACGATAAGCCGCTTGACGCTCAACTTCACGGAAATGTCTTAAACGTTCATCAAATTGTTTTTCATCATTATATTCCGGATCATACATCAAAGCTTTCTCATGAATAATAACGGCCGTGCTTAAACCTAAAGCATGATAAACCGGAGCCATCCAACCGGCACCAACCTGAGACAAATAGTCGTTAACTGTTACGAGATGAACGCCGCGACCTGGTAGAGCATTAAGATATAACGGTAAGGTCGCCACTAAAGTTTTACCTTCACCAGTTTTCATTTCAGCAATACGACCAAGATGTAAAATAATTCCACCAATCAACTGGACATCGTAATGACGCTGTTTATTAACGCGCTGAGCTGCTTCACGAACAGCCGCAAAAGCTTCTGGTAAAATGTCTTCTAAAATCTTAGCTTCTTCTTCTTGGTCAAGGCTTTGGACTGGTCGGCCCTCTTCATTAATAGATACACCAAGACGACGACGGAAATCAGTCGTTAAATTTTTCAATTCTTCGTCTGATAAAGCCGAAAATTTCTCTTCAAGAGAGTTAATTGATTTAACCAAAGGGTCCAAAGATTTGATTACTTTAGCATTAGGATCGCCAAATATTTTCGTAATAACACTCATAATTATTAAAATTAAATACTATAAAAGCAACGAAATCTGTATAGATAACATGCCTAATCATAAAAACGTACTTTAACCTAAATAAGCGCAAAAGGCAAGTCTAGGACCTACTCTTTTTTGGCTCTAATCATGACCTCATGCATTGTATCATTACCAACCCTATAGACCTCTAATTCTTCTATCTCAAATTTAATATTAGTGCCTTTAGAGAGCTTTTCTAGCTGCTTCTGAATAATAGCATAAGAAGTTTTTTCACGCATTTGGGCATAAATTGGATGTAATTTATTCTGATCTAAATAATTATGCTTGTAGCTTTCAGTGAAGCCTAGAATCAAAGACCCTCCAGCACGAGCATTGCCATCAGAGGCTAAATCAGAAACATAAACCACTCCTTCACCGGTCTCATCACTCTGACCTTCATACGCTAAAATATAACCATGAATTTTCTTGTCATCACCAATATATTTCAAGCTCATATTAGGACGATTCTTAGCTGCGTCATTAACATCTTTAGCAATCAGAGCATTCTCCATGTTATGAAGATATTGGATCAGTGATTCATTTTGAGCATATGCCTTACCTTCAATATAGGCTACCGGTAAAGCATCTTTAAAGGTCAAATAATCAACGCCTTTCGGCAAATAATCTGGCTTAACTTTTGTTGTTAACAATTCTTGATCAATAATCTTCTTTGAAGCGATCTGACTAGTATTTCTAAAATCTTTATTTAAATCTAAAACATAAACCTCTTCACCTAATTTATCAGAGTAACCGACCGGGGCTCGTGGCACAAATTCATTGTTTTCACTAGGCAAATCGGTTAGAGCATCAGTATAGCCCTTACCAATAACCACCTTAGAATCTTCTAAATTATCCAAGCTAGCAAATTGTTTCAAATACTCTTTAAAAAAGTCCTGATAGATCAGCTTAATTTCTTCCTGCTTATTCTTAAAATTTTCCGCAACTTCTATATTGTCGCATGCTATAAAACTTTTTTCTTGCAAGAGAATATCTTCAGAAATAACTGTATTTAATTTTTTATTATTATTTTCTATCTGATCGACAATATCCGAAACATTCTTATTGACTTTAACGTCTTCTGTTAGAACGCTCTGAGCAATTGTTCGCCAAACTTTATTGTCAACTTTTTTCTGTAAAGTAAATAAAGCACAATTAGGATTAAAAGTATAAACGTTATTTTTACCACTACCAAAAGGCATACAACAAGCAGTGTCGTTACCAGCTACAACTGCATCTGGGTCTGATTTTTTGTTGACTTTCGCTCGATAGACTTCTCGATTAGTTTTAGGCTGCATTAAGCCAATATCTTCATTAAAGATTATTTGCTTGATATTTTTTTCATCATCTTCAGATAGTGACAAATTGCCAGATAGAACCAAAGTTAATTCTTCTTTAGAAATAAACTTGCTTAATTCTTTAAAAACTTTAGGTGGATTTTTAGCTTGACCTTTAATATTTTCACTACGTTTACCCAAAGCTCTGTTCATTAAAGAGATTATGCCTTCTTCACTTTTCTTCCCATCGCTTAAAGTATATTCAACAGAAAATGGTTTAAATGACTGAATTTGATCATAAGCACCATTAACCAAGGCATCTCTTAAATTGCTAGCTGATAAGTCTAAGTTAGGAAAGTTAGTATAGTTCGACGGCTTCTTTCGATCATGAACTTCTTCTGGTGTATGAGAATCTGCTAGACCTAAAAACTTTTCTGGATTTTGCCAAAAAAGCATTACCTTTTCCATGGAAATAGCGGGATGGAAAGCCAGGGTTTCAACATAATCTTTTAATTTTTGTTTGTCAGGGTATTTTTTTAATTCAACCAATCTATCTAAAATTTCTGTTTTTTCTAGTAACTCCTGCACTTCCTTGAATTTTTTCAAATTTTTCCAAGAAGCAAAGATTTCTTTTAAAGAATTTAACTCCCTAAAAAGAACTTGTAACTTAGAAACATCCTGATACTTATTAACTAATTCTTTTGTTTCATTAAAATCTAGTGAAATTGAAGTAGCCAAAGAGTTGAATTGATGATGTGCCGTACCTGAATAATATTCTCCATCATCGCTAGCTACTTGCATTAAAATATTATTATAAAACTCATTCGCGGATAAACCGGATGTTCTAAATAGATCAATAATTTTTGCAAATTGATGTAAACCATCATGTCGCGAAAGGCCTATGCGGTCTAAATACTGAAACATTTTATCTTCGCCAAAAATACTAGCACCTTCTTGAAAAGGATTTAAAACATTTTCCTTATCCTGCCAAGCAGGGTGTTCTTTTTCTATTAATACATTAACAATTGGCTTATTAGCTTGTTCGTTGCTTAATTTAGTAGCTTCCTGTTCATTTAAAATAACTGCCTCTGAAACAGTCAGATGTTTAGAAGAAATAATATTTTGAATATTTTCTGATAAACTAAAATATTCCGGATTAGAATCAACCACCTGATAATTGCCTGATTTAATTAATTTAGTAGCTATTTCTTCATTTAGACCCTTAAAACTGGCAATATTTTCCACGACTTCTCGAGTTCTATTGATGTTAATAAGTCTACTGGCGATATCTTCATCTAGGCCTTGAAAGTTCTTAAGACTGGCTGCAACCGCATCTCCCTGCCCTTTATCAAACATTCTGGTGGCAATTTCCAAATGATTTAAACCATCAAAGCGTGAAAGAAAACAAGCAACAGAATGAGATTCATGTGCATCAACAAGCTTATTAGCGACCTGCGTATTTAAATTATAAAATTTACTGATCTGAATAGCCACGGCTTTTGCTTCGTCAATATCGATTAGTCTGTTAGCTATTTCTATGTGATTTAAACCTTCAAACTTTTCTAAATTCGCCGTAATGGCAATAGCTTGATGTGCATCAATTAGCTTATTAACTATTTCAACATGATTCAAGCCCTTAAATATTTTCAGGTTAGTAGCAACAGAGTAGCCTTGTCCCGCATCAATAATCTTATTGGCAGCTTCTGTATGATTTAAATTTTCAAACCTTCCTAGCGAGGAAGCGACAAAAGAGCCTTGCCCTGCCTGAATAAGTTTATCAGCGACGTCAGCATCTAAACTCTTAAATTTTGCAAGATTTTCAGCAACCGAATTAGCATACCCCTTATCAATAAGTTTATTTGCGACATTAATATCTAAGCCTTGAAACTTTTCAATTTTTTTTATAAATATGTCTGGTCGACCGACATCAATTAGTTGATTGGCCACCGCATTGTGGTCCAAACCATAAAATTCTTCAAAATTATCAAAAAAATCCTGTATTAGGCCCATGTTAATAAACTTCTTCGCGATGTCTGGGTGATTTAATCCATGAAATTTTTTAAAATTGCTTAAAAAATAATATACTGAGCCAGTTTCAATAATCTTCTTCGCGATGTCTGAGTGATTAACACCTTGAAACTTTTCAAGATATTTAGCAACATATTCTCCTTTCCCTT
The DNA here is from genome assembly GCA_026396835.1 of Candidatus Falkowbacteria bacterium. Lineage (NCBI taxonomy): Bacteria > Candidatus Falkowiibacteriota > Candidatus Falkowiibacteriota bacterium. Next base: position 233,960 of record JAPLWA010000004.1, on the reverse strand, counting down.
TTTCAATAAGTTTATTGGCAATGACTGAATAATCTAAGCCTTGAAATTTTTCAAGATTTTCAGCCAGGGTTTCTTCATTGCCTTCATCAATAAGTTTAATAGCAATAGCTAAATGATCTAAACCTTCAAATTTTTCGAGATTATCAGCAACACACCAGGTCCAGCCGCTGTCTAAAAGCTTGTTAGCAATAGCTGCGCGATCTAGGTCCTGAAATTTCTCTATATCATTGGCAACATATTTTGCATATCTTGATTTAATAAGTCTTTCAACCAGAGCCGCCTGGTCTAAACCATGATATGCTCCAAGATAGCCAGTAACACAACCCACTAAATTAAGCTTAATAAGCTTATCCGCAATATCTTCGTAATCTAAATCTTTAAACTTATCAATATGTGCAGCAAAAAATTCCCCACCTCCCTCGTCAATAAGCTTATTTGCAATTGCTGTGTAATCTAAACCTTTAAATTCTTCTAGATGGTAAATCACATAAAATGACGCATACCCACCTTCGTCAATCAATGCATTGACAATAATATTATGATTATATTTATACAAACTCCTATCTATAAAATCTTTTAATGACTCATTGTCAGACAATCCTTTATCCCTTTTACAGTTCCAAATATCACCTTGGATGGCTGACCATTGAGACTTTTTTTCATGATCAGAAAGACCCGGCTCAGCCAAGGTCTTATTTGCATCATTACTTTGTTTTTCTAAAGGGTTCATAAAAAATTAAATCACTAAACACTTCGACGCGTAGAGATCATTTTTTCCTTATGTTTAGTAATAACATCAATCAAATGGTCTTTAACTTTATCAATCGCTTTATACAAATCAGCTTCTAACTTCTCAACGCGTAATAAATCTTTAGCAACTTCCAAGTTAACTTCGGCGCGAAAAATATCTCCCTTATGGTGATGCTTAGTCGTTAGTTCAACTTCAAAGTCACAATTTATAACTTGAATATTACCAAGAAATTTTTCTACAGCTGCCATTTTCTCGTCAATGTAATCATGAATCGCAGGTGTAAGTTTAAGGTTGTTGGCGCGGATATTTACTTTCATATTAGAATAATTTAATAATATCTTTGTAAGTTACTAAAATAATCAAGGCAATCAAAAGGAAAAAACCGAGGTTATGAATAATTGCTTCAGTTTTTTGCTTCACTGGTGAGCCTTTAATTTTTTCAATAATAAGAAATAGTACGCGACCTCCATCTAATGCTGGAAAAGGAACAAAGTTTATCACTGCTAGGTTCAATGACAACAAAGCAGCAAACTGAGCTAAGTAAGCAAAACCAAGCTGTGCCATTTGTCCAGTTAAAGTTGCAATTCCAATTGGACCGGTTACCTGAGCCGCTACACTTTTTCCAGAAAATAACTGCGCAATCAAAGAAGCAAGTCCGACAATAATTGCCCAAAGTAACAAACCAGTTAATTTTACACCTTCAATAATTGCGATATACCAAGGATAACGAACCACACCAGTTTCAGCAATCGAGATTCCAATACCAGCCTTTTTAGTCTCACTCAAGATTTGTGGGGTTATTGTTTTATTAATTTTTTCATTGCCACGCTGAATAACATAATCTAATGGCTTACCAGCTTTATCAGCAACAAAAGCCTGAACTTCACTGTAGCTAGAAAATGTCTGACTATTAATTGAGACAATTGCGTCCCCCGCCCTTAAGCTAGCTTGCTCGGCCGGTGATTTTGCCACAACTTGCATAATCTGAATTTGACGATCACGAATAATTGCTCCTTTAGGTAAAGCTCCTTCATCAAGCGCTTGAGGCAAACCAAAACTGAGGCAGATAGTAATAATAACAGCTGCTAAAACAATGTTCATAAATACACCAGCTGATAAAATCACAGCTCGCTTCCAGATTGCTTTATTACCAAAGCTACTTGAATCAGTTTTATCTTCACCGTTTTCGCCTTTAATTTTTACAAAACCACCAATCGGAATTAAGTTAAAAGAATAAACTGTATTTTTCGCATCAGTTACTTCTTTATTACCCCAAAAGAAAACACCTTTGCCTTCCATATTTCTATACCAGCCAAACAAGCGTGGCGGAAAACCTAGTCCAAATTCTTCAGCACCAACGCCAAAACGACGGGCAGTAAAAAAATGCCCCCATTCGTGAGCTAAGACTAGAATACTTAATAAGACTAGGAAAATAATTATTGTTAATATCATAGTTTACATTAATTTTATAGTTTTTAATTTTGTAATTTTATAATTAATGTTTAAATTTTGAATTTTTTAATTTGAACATTAAAAATTAATTAAAAACTAAAAATTATAAAATTATAAAATTTCTAAACTGTCATTATTTCTTTCTCTTTGTGATCTCGAGCGGTCTTTAATTCTTCATTATAAGCCACAACAGCTTCGTCTAATTCTTTAACAAAACGAAACTTATCATCTTCAGAAACTTCTTTAGCCTCTAAGCCGGCTTCAATTTCTTGTTTTACTTCATCGCGCAATTGTCGAATAACAATTCGCGCTTCTTCCATTTTAGAATTTAATTTCTTTACTAGCTCACGACGATTTTCTTCGGTTAAAGCAGGAATACTTAGGCGAACTTTGTCACCTTCATTAACAACTCCAACACCCAAATCGGCGGCGACTAAAGCCTTTTCAATATCTTTCAAAACTGTTTTATCCCAAGGTGTAATAACAATACTACGTCCATCACTAACAGAAATATTACCGACGCCGTTTAAAGGCATAGTAGAACCATAAGCTTCAACATGAATATTATCTAACATGTTTGGATTAGCTCGGCCAGTACGCAAAGTCGCAGCTTCACGATCAAAGAATTCAATCGCTTGCTTAAATTTTGCCTTAGAATTATCAAGAAAAATACTCATATAAATAGATTAATTATTAAGTTGCTGAACACCAAGATACATTGTATTGATATTTTTTGGATCAGCCATTAACATCCAGCCAGCTCTGGTGGAAGGCAATTTTTTTGTTGTCCAATTTTCGCCTCCATCAGCTGTGCCATAAAATGTTGTATTAGTAACGTAGAAAATTTCTTTAGTATTTTGCTCGCTGACAATGACGGAATTAATAACAGCTTCTTTTTCAGGTGTGATTAATTTTATCGCAGTCCAATCGTCGCCGTAATTAATTGATTTTAATAAACCATAATTGGTTGCAAAAATTACTAAACCAGGCTGAGCTTTGGAAACATACAAATCTCTGAAACGACCACTATCAGGAAAGTCTTTTAAAGACTCACTCAAGCTCTTCCAAGTTATACCCTTGTCATCAGAACGAAACAAACCTTTTCTTTCGGCAGCAACCAAAATTACGCGACTATCAGCCGGTGATATAATTACTTTTTTAACTTTGTCTTCAAAGCGATTTAAAGTACGCCAGCTTTTACCACTATCTGACGAAGCAATAATCTCGCCGCGACTAGTCGCAATGTAAACAATCTTACTGTCATAGTGATCAATGGCAATATTGGCAACGGAAACCGTTAAATCATTGTCATAATATATTTGCTGCCAAGTACGACTACAATCAACGCTCTTCATGACCTTATTTTCAATTGCGGCGTAGATCGCGCATTTATTTTGCGGATCAACGGCCAAGGCCTTAATTGTGAATTTACCCAAAGTACTGACTGGGAACCAACTGTCAGCGCCGTTATAGCTATAAAGCAAACCATTATCTACTGTGCCGTAGTAAATCGCGTTTTGATCACTTGGATCAAGTGCTAAAACGCTAGTATCCAAACTATTGATTACAATTGGAGTACCGGAAGTTGTTGGAATAAGCGCTTTTTGCTGCCAGGTTTCGCCTTTGGTTGTTGTTTTGAACACAGCTCCATCAGGACCTTTAGCTTTATTACCAAAACCAAGATCAAGGGTACAGCCCGATAAAGTAGCCAGACCCAAAGTAACAATGAACAAAGAAATATATTTAGAATATTTCATATTAAGCATATAAGTTGATAATAATATTTTCTAAAATAATATTAGGATTAACATTAGCTCCTAAATAAGATTTAGCTTTTTTTAATTTTTCTTCTAAAGCCCTAGCCTCAGCTAGCCCAAGTGAATTGGCGCATTGACGAATCTCTTGTTCTAAGAATGCATAGCGCACTAATTCTGGTTGATTCAATAAAGTCATTATAATATCTCGCGTTATGCCACGCCAAGTAGCAATAACTTTTTCAGCCACTTCAACAGCCGCTGTCCCCTTTTGACCGGCTAACAATTTTCCAACCTCTTGCCATTTTTCATAAAGCCGGGTCTTAAATGAACCAATAAAAATTCTAGCTGGACTTAAATATGATTCAAGAAGTTCTTTATCACGTGCTAAAGCCAAAGCTAAACCTGGACGGCCATCTGATAAACGAGCAATATTTTTCGCAAAAGGTCTATCTAAACCGTGTTCATTAATTAACCATTCATAAAGCTCATCATTGGCCACTGGATGAAAAGTAATTTTTTGTGAACGAGATATAACAGTTGCAGGAAGTCGATCGGCTTGTTCAGTTATTAAAAAAATGATTACTTTATCGCGTGCTTCTTCTAAAGATTTTAACAAGGCGTTAGCTGCTTCAATCGAAAGTAAATCTGCTTCATGAATAATTCCAACACGATATGAATCTGTAAAAGCACTCAGGGCTAAACGAGAACTAAATTCTCGAGCTTGATCAACCCCGATTTCTCTTTTATCTTCAGCACGACGCAAACGAAAAACATCTGGCCACATATCAATTGTGCCAGCTTGTGTTTTATCATCAGAACCAAGTAAGCGACGGATAAAATATTCTACTGAAGATGTACGGCCAACTCTATTCGGTCCAGTAAAAAGATAAGTTCCACCGATTGATCCTGGTGTCAGACGCTCAAAAGCCAATAAGGATTCTAAGAAATCAATGGCTTCGCTGTTGCCAATAATAGGCCAATCTGCTCTTGTCATATCAGAACAGTATATCATAGAAAAATGTCAAAAGCCAGCCTAAAAAACCTTAATTTAAGGAATAAAACAAAACTATTTTTGCTTAAATGTAACTTTTTCGTTTATAAAAAAACCAAGGAAACCAACTACTAAGCCTGAGAAAAATTGGGCCAGTAAATAAGGTATATGAAGTCTCTCCACCATAAATATTAAAGCTGCGGTATTAAACAGTAGCATGCTAATACCGAGGACAGAGGCATATATTAAAAATTGGCGTCCGACTTTTTTAAAATCATAGTCTTCGAAAGCCCAAATCTTTCGAATAAAAAAGCTGGAAATAAAACCAAAGGCATAGGCCACTAAAGATGAATAAACATACCAGATTCCAAGTTGGTCAGTTAAAATATATAAAATTACCAGCTCAATTAGAGTGGCAATGGCTCCGCCAATAGCATATTTTACAAACAATAAAAACTTATTCATGCGAATAATTATGAGATTTAAAACTAGGCTTTTTTAGAATCTTGGAAATAATGAATAATAGTTGGAAGACTTGCAGCTATCGGCAAAGCCAAGAAGGCACCCGGTACACCAAATAAACTACCACCAATTATAACTGACACCATACTTAAAAATGGAATTAATTTTAATGATTTATGATAAACACGAGGAATAATTATATCATTTTCAACCTGTTGATAGATTACAAACAAAATAATAGTTAAAACTCCAGCTAAAGGCGAAACTGAAAAAGCTAAAATAACCGCTGGTGTAGCGCCTAAGGTAGCGCCGACTAAGGGTAATAAATCAGCTAAACCGGCGAAAACGGCAAGCGCAGCAGCGCCAGGCACATGCAATAAAGATAAGCCAATAAAAATAAGTGTCGCGCAAATACAAGAAATAAAGATATTACTACGAATATATTGACCACTAATAGTAGCCAGTTCTTCAAATGCCTGATCAGTTTTTTTGCGTCTTTCTTTTGGTATAAACAAAGAAAACAAATTATAAATTTTATCCGAATCAATTAAAAGATAATAAGTTAGGAACATTAGAATGATTAATTGAACAATAAAACTTGTAAAAGCGGCCGTGGAATCAATTGCGTATTGACCAATCTGTTGCGTGTAATAAGTAATATCAATGTTATGATAAATTTTTGGCAAAAGTGGATAGCTACGAATTACGCCCGTAATAGCATTGGCGATATTATCAACTTGACCAATAAAAGTTGGTACCATAACAACAAGAGTAAAAATAACTGGTATAACCAACATAACCATAACTAAGGCGGCTGAAATTTTTAAAGAAAAATGTTTAGTAAACCAATTAACTAAAGGTTTTAAGGTTGCCGCCAAAACCATGGCGGTTATAACTAAAATAATAATCATTGATAATTTCCAAACTAAAAACAGACCAATGGCGGCTAATAGAAGTAAGCCGACTATCTTGGTCGCGGAATTATTAACGTTTTTATTAAGCATATTTTGTTTCTAAATTTGTTAAGCTAATTATAGCATAATCTAGTAAATTCTTAAATAAAAAAACAGCCCGCTAGCATAATGATAATTACTTAATATCATTACACTAACGAGCTTATTTAACTTTAAAGCTATTTTCCTCACCATTCAGTAAGCGCTTAATATTACTGCGGTGAGTGATAAAGATAAACACGACCAGCAACATCGCAAAAATAGTTTTAGGCCAATCTTCAGCGCCAAACACCGGCATGCCATAGATTGCTAAATAGATTAGATAACCCGCTAAAAGAGCTAATGAAGCTGAAATTGAGGCCAAGGAAACTATCCCCTTCCACCACAACATAATTAGCCAAACTAAAAATGCAAAAATTAACGGCAGCGGCATTAAACCAGCAAAGACGCCTGTAGCAGCGGCCACAGCTTTCCCGCCTTTAAAATTTCTAAACCAGACAGGAAAAGTATTACCTAAGATACAAACAATACCTGAGCTAATCTGACAAATACTTGAGTTAATACCACTACTAAAGGCCGGGGCTATTACTAGAACTAAAACAAAAGCTTTAGCAATATCAATTACTCCAACAGTTGAACCAGCAAATCTGCCTAGCACACGCCAAACATTGGTTGCGCCAGGATTCTTTGATCCATGATGCCTGATGTCATGACCATTCTTGAATTTAATAAAAAAATTCTTAAGTGGCCCGTAATTTTTTGCCTTATCTTTGTCGCGTAACCTTCCAGTACTAAGCTTAGTAAAAATCCAACCAGTTGGAATGGAGCCGACTAAATAGCTTATTACTATTAAAAGAACTAAATTCAATATTCCTCCTTTTTAATGAATTTTAACGATTAACAGCACACTAACATTATTCGCTATTTCTGTCAAATTACGCTTTAGAGTTTTTAACATTATTTCTAGGATGCATAGCTTGATTGGCATGACCAACTGCATTAATGAAAGATAAGATAACACCGATACCAACAAATATATAAAAAATAGTAAAAGTTTTCCCAAAATCAGTTTTCGGCGCGAAATCACCTAAGCCCACAGTGGTTAAAGTTGTGACGCTAAAATAAAGTGAATCAAGCCAGCGCCAGTTCTCAACTCGATGATAAACAAATGTGCCCAAGCTAAGAATGAAAATTGTTAAAGACAATAAAACTTGAAACTCATGATTACGAAAACCGCGTGATAATTTATGAAAATAATCTCTGATTTTAATACTCGTCTTTAACATAAAAATATTTTTAGAAAAATAAAAACCATTTCAAAAAAATGGTGCCGTGCTTAAAATTAAATTAAGCCTATTGAAAAATTAATTAAATTTTATTTTCGAACGATAATACAAAAAGCGGTAAGCTAATAACATTACAAAAATTATTCCCGTGGTCCAATAAACAAACTGCATAATTGCAGCTGAACTATCGGTTCCCATAAATAAACCATGAATTATACCAAGTCCGAACAAAGGATAAACCCAGTAATGAGTTGAACGCCAGAAACGCGGCATTCGTAACCTGAGGAAGATAGAAGTCAAAATAATTCCCAATAAAATATAGAAACCTAAAATACCTAAACTTAAATAAAGTGGTCGATAGCTAGAAGAGAAAGGGATTAGCACATCAGCCAAACTAAGTTTAATAAATTTATCAAACAATAAAGAACCAGCATGCAAAAAAATCATCAATGTCATAGCTAGACTCAAATATTTATGAATTACCCAAGCTCTAACCGGATTAATTAGACCATAAATAAAACTGGTCGTCATACCAGTACCTAAAAAAACAACAAAAAACATTAAAACAAAAGACGTCAAAGCCGAAGCTCTAGTAATGTACCAGGGTAAACTTATCATTTGATCAGCTGGCATCAAACTAAGCAAAACAAAAACTAACACCGCTAAAAAAATAATCGATGACAAAAACAATATTAGTGACTTGGAAAAATTTTTCATGATTTATAAATACTTTTTGGCCTCGCTAGAAAAAACTATAGCACCGTTCTTAAGGAAAATCAAAGCCGCAGTATTCGCTTGTTTGCTAATAAATTCCAAACCAGCTGTTTCACCTAATATCAAAACTATCTTAGCTAAGATATCAGCCTTAGTTGCACTATCAGCCAGCGCTGTTACTGCTAAAATATCATTCTCAACCGATATTCCGCTGCGCGGATCAATTATATGATTCCATGATTTATTGTCTTTAATCCCCTGTCTTTGCCAAACACCTGAAGTTGCCACGCCTAATTTTATGCCTTTGGTGTTTAAACTAAAAATTTCTTTATTCGGTTCATAAGGATTTTGCACACCAATTCTCCAGCCAACTTGATTATCTTGATTACCGGCCGCTAATAGATCACCACCAGCTGAAATCCAATAATTGGCTACATTCGAAAATATATCTTTGGCAATCAAATCAACAATATAACCTTTGCCAAAACCACCAAAATCAAGCCTCAAAGCAGCTGGTTTACTGACTTTATTGCCAGAAATAATTAATTGATCTAGCTTTGGTCTTTGTAAAAAATCTTGCTTAATTTTTTCTAAATCGATCTTTGAATCATTATTAGTTAACTCAGTAAAACTGCGATCATAGCCAAGTTTTTCTAAATTATCAATAATTGTTGGATCAAAAATACCCTGACTAAAGTCGTACCATTTCTTAGCCTCAACTAACATAACAAACATATCCTCACTAACTTCAATTTCTTTATCAGTTGATCGATTAAAATTATCTAGTTCATTACCTTTAATAAAACGACTAAAACTATTTTCAAAGATTTTAATTTTTTCTTCGGCCGTATCTAAAAGCACAGCTTGATCACTAGATAAAGCTGCACTTAATATTATTTCGGTTCCAAGCGCATTAAATTTTCTCCAAGTTATACTCATACAATCATTTAAACTTAATCATCAATTTCACCCGAATCATCGCCTCTATAACCACCGTTATTAATAACACCTTGATTAATCGGAACTGACGAAGCGGTTGTTGGAGCTGGTGCTACGGTTCTATTATTTGTAGTGGCTGTTGTTCTAGAACTTGGAGTAGTCTGAGTAGTGGTTTGTCTTTGAGTTTGAACTGGAATTGAACTTGAGGTTGTTGGCTGCGGCGTCGTTGACCAATTATCACTACTTGGCGTCGGATTATTTGTTCCGCCGTTGTTAATAGTAGGGCTACTATTAGTCGACGGATTTGATATTGGTACGCCAGAAACGCTAGTTACCGGACTTGGTACGGTTTGATTTTGTGAATTAACATTCGGATTTGTTGAATTAACAATTCCAGTTGGATTAAGTTTATCGCTGGCTGATTTTATTGTTTTTGATAAAGCACTCGCATTAACTATTGAATAAAAAATTAAAGCCACGGCCACAGCTGAAAAACCAGTCGCATATGATAAATTTTTAAATTCTGGCCATAACTTCTTATCATCCAACATTGAAAATGCCTCCATTTCAATTTGTGATTTATAAACACCAAGTGAAAGCAAATCATTTTTTATCGCATCCATAAAAGCAGCCGGTCCACAGAGAAAAAAAGTTTTATTAGAAAGGTCACCAACAAAGTCTTGGATGACCTGCCCATTAATTCTTGAATTAATTATCCCTGGAGTATTATCAGAAATTTTTTCTTCAGTTACGGACAACAAAGTTCTAAGATTTGGATTTTTCGTTTCTAGCTGTTTTATTTTATTTAAAAAACTTGCATTCTCAAGATTTCTTACGCTGTAAAGTAATGAGAGTTTATTATCCAAATTATTATCACTTGCATAGCTAATGGCGCTTAAAAAAGGTGTAATACCAATACCGCCAGCTAACATAACTAAATCTTTATGTTTTTTAGGATTAAAAACAAATTTTCCATAAGGCCCAGCCACTGAGACTGGATCGCCAACCTTAAGATTCAATAAACCTTTAGTAAAATTACCACCAAGTTTTATACCTAAGATAAGAGAATTATTCTGCGCCGGTGAGCTAGCAATAGAAAAAGCGTGGCGTTGTTCTAGTTTTCCATTATCATTAAAATAGGCAATCATAACATATTGCCCTGGTTTATAATTAAAAACCGGCTGGCCCTTAATATCGGCCAGCTCTAAAGCTACAACCTCGGAGTTGTGCTTACTTATGTTTTTAATTAGATATTTGTAATTACTCATGAAATTATTGCTAACATTAGGAACAATGTGCGAAAGATTTTTCTAAGCTGTTTAGGCCTATAATACTATTACGAGATTAAGCTATAAATTGTTGCATTTCTATCATTTTGACTAGATTATAACATAAAAACAGGACCAAAGCGATTGGCCCTGCTCTAAATAATGGCTATTCTATCTTAAGAATCTTACAAATCAAAAGCTTATTCTTTAATGGAATTTTAACAGTGTCGCCTACTTTTTTGTCCATTAAAGCGTCGCCAATTGGTGAGTTATGAGAAATAATATTTTGCGCTAAATTAACTTCCGAAGATCCTAAAATTAACCAAGTCTTAACTTTACCTTCCATTTCAACTGTGACTTTTGAACCTAGTTTCACGCAAGAGTTTTGCATATTTGGTTTTATTAAGATGGCTTGTTTAAGATGCTCTTCAATTTCTATGATCGCTTGATTAACGCCGCGCAATTTACCTTTGGCAATTTGATAAGATGCGTTTTCAGAAAAATCTCCATTCTCGGCATGAGTTGAGACTTCTTTCATTAGCTTAAAACGAGTAACTTTTTTAAGTCGCTCTAATTTTTCTTTAAGTTCATTGATCTTATCTTCTGTAAGATATGGATCTTCTTTAGGCTTTCTATAGTCGCCTCTTCTTCTTGGTACTTGCATATATATTATAATAGCACAGATAAACTTTATGCATTAAATAAAACAACCGACTTGCGCCGGTTGTTATATTTTTAAATCACAAAAATTATTTCTTTTTCTTAGCTACAATTTTCTTAGGAGCTGCTACTTTTTTCTTAGCAACAACTTTTTTACCTACCGAAGCTTTAGCGGAGGCAGGCTTTGCAACAATTTTTTTATCTAACTTCGCGACAGCTTTTACTTCTTTAACAACTTTTTCAGCCTTGAAATTAGGATCTAAAATTTTCAAAAGACTATCTAGCTTAGAGCTAAGCATTTCAAATTGCTTTGTATAATCAACTGAAGAGCCGCCTGATCGGCCAGCACCTTTGTCGCCCTTAACAAAACAATCATTACAAAAGACTGGTTTATCTCCACTTGGCTTAAATGGGACTTCACATTCTTTATGACACTTATCACAATTAACTTTAAACATCTGTTTATCAGCAAAACTAGGACGAGAATCTCTGCGATCAAAACGACCACTATTGCTGTTGCTGCCACCTTCTTTTTTACCAAAACAGTTACTGCAAAAAACAGGTTTATTGCCAGTTGGTTTAAAAGGGACACTGCATTCTTTGCCGCATTCAGCACAAATAGCCTGGTGCATAGCTGGTCTTTCTGACCTATCGCCACCTCTAAAACCACCGCGATCATTATCAAACCTCTTGTTGCCACCAAAACCACCTCCGCCTCCGCGATTAAAATTACCCATATTTATGTATATTAGTTCTTATTTAATTAATTACATCCTAACACGTTGCCTGTATTTAAGCTAGTTTGACGCAAAAAGTCAAATACGATATACTTGATATATCAAGTATTAATCAAATAAATCAAAATATGATAAAACTCAACTCTTCAATCAAGTTTTGCCTTGATATGGCAAAATTTCAAACCCAATTAAACAGACGCTTGGATGCTTGTTTGGGCGGTATTGGTTTTAGTGAATTCATTATTCTCTATCACTTAGATCAAGCCAGCGAAAATAAGATGCGCCGGATTGATTTAGCTGATAAAATAGGATTAACGGCTTCTGGTATCACTCGCCTACTCTTACCTATGGAAAAGATTGGCTTAATAAGTAAAGAAGCTAATGAGCATGATGCTCGTGTCAGCTTTGTGGTTCTAGCACCAGGTGGTAAAACAAAACTCAGCGAAGGTCTTGAACGTATGGAAATATTTTGCGAAGAACTAATTCCAGAAAATAAAACTAAAAAGATTGAAGACTTTTCAGAACTATTAACTAGTCTAAGTAAGAACATCTAAGCTATGGAGAAAAAAGAAACTATTTATGATGTAGCTGTTATCGGCGGTGGTCCTGCCGGTATGATGGCGGCTGGGCGAGCAGCAGAATGCGGCGCTAAAGTCGTTTTAATCGAAAAAAATCCTAGCTTAGGAAAAAAACTTTTGATTACTGGCGGCGGACGCTGCAATTTAACTAACTACGAACTAGATACTCGTCGCTTTCTGGCTAAATTTAGAAATCGTCAAAAATTCTTATTCTCCCCTTTTGCTCAGTTTGGCGTTAAAGAAACTGTTGAATGGTTTAATGCTAATGGTATGAAAACTAAAGTTGAGGTTGAGAATAGAGTTTTCCCGACGAGTAACTCCGCTAAGTCTGTTTTAGACACATTAGTTGATTACATGAAAGAAAATAAAGTAAAAATTTTAACCGGAATAGAGGTTAATGGTTTTACTAGCACTAAGGAAAAAATTACTAGCCTAAGAATCAAAGGTTCTAAAGAAACGATTAAAGCTAAATCATTTATTTTAGCGACTGGCGGAAAATCTCGACCCGATACTGGTTCAACTGGTGAAGCTTTTGAGTGGTTAAAAAACATTGGTTATAATATTCCGGAGTCCGACGCCGCGCTTGTACCGATTAAGACAAAAGAAACTTGGGTAAAGAATTTAGCTGGTATAAGTTTAGCTGATGTTAAATTAAAAGTTTTTCAGAATAATAAAAAACAAGCCGAGGCTGTCGGTAAATTATTATTTACTCATTTTGGTTTGAGCGGGCCTCTAGTTCTGAACATGAGCCAACAAATTGGAGAATTATTAAAATATGCCTCAGTTGAAATAGCACTCGACTTACGACCCGGCATTGATGAAGCTAATGTCGACAAAGAATTACAGGAGCTGCTTAAGACTAGATTAAACAAGAAATTAGCTAATAGCTTGAACAACGCCGTGCCTTCAGCTTTATCGCCTATTCTTATGGATTTAGCCAATATAAACCCTGATAAGGCCGTTAATGGCCTTGAGCGCAAAGAGCGCTTAAGCCTGGTAAAACTACTAAAGAATCTACCAATGTCTGTCAGTGGCTTAATGGGAGTTGAAAAAGCCATTGTTACAAGCGGTGGCGTTGACTTAAAAGAAATCGATTCAAAAACCATGCGTTCAAGATTACATAACAACCTTTTCTTAATTGGTGATGTTTTGAATATTGATCGACCATCAGGCGGTTATAGTTTACAGCTTTGCTGGACAACGGCTCATGTAGCTGGTACCGCTGCTACTAAAAAATATGAATAAGAAGGGTTTTACTTTAGTTGAGGTATTAGTTGTGATTGGTATCATCGCCATAATAACAACTATAATTTCAATTCCTCTTTTTAGTGTCCGCGATAAGGCTCGCGATGCGAAAAGAAAAAATGATTTAACGCAAATCGGAAAATTTTTTTCTATCAATTGTTTCCTGCCCGACGCTGGTGAAGGAACTTATGATTTAACAACTGTTATCGCTGAAGTAAAATCTAAGAATCCTCAGTATACAAGTTACTTACCTGACATCAAAGATCCAAAAAGCGGCACCGACACACAATCAAATTATCTATACATTTATTCGGCTGATAAAAAATGCGCCTTGTACGCCAATCTAGAAAACAAGGATGAAAAAACCACGCTCAATATTTCCTCCCCGACTCCTGGTGGTGGAACTGGAGTTTTTTCTGGTTCGCCTGGCATAAATGGAACAAATATTTATTTTCAAGTTTCAAACTAAAAAGAGCCGCGCAAATACGCGACTCTTTTTTATAAACAAATTATATTTTCCCAATGAGATCAACGCCGGGAGTTAAAACAGCTTCACCTGGCTTCCATTTAGCTGGGCAGACATTACCTTTATGTTCACGAACAAATTTTGCAGCTTGTAATTTTCTAAACATTTCTTCAGCACTACGACCGATATTGTTGTCATGAATTTCAATAGTTTTAAGAACTCCATCTGGATCAATAATAAAAGTTCCTCTTAAAGCTAAACCTTCTTCTTCAATATATGTGCCAAAAGTTCTAGCAACATTACCAGTCGGATCAGCTAACATTGGATATTGTATTTTACTAATAGCTGGGGAATTGTCATGCCAGGCTTTGTGAACAAAAGCTGTATCAGTGCTGATACTCATGATTTCACCATCTAATTTTTTTACTTCTTCATAAAACGAAGCAGCATCCTCCAACTCTGTTGGACAAACAAAAGTAAAGTCAGCTGGATAGAAAATTAGAACTACCCATTTACCTTTATAATCTGAAAGTTTAATTTTTTTAATTGTATTTGTCTGATAAGCATCAAGCTCAAAGTCAGGCACGATTGAATTAATTTTTATCATAAATTATTTTATTTATTACCAACGTTTCTTAGCCCATTTTCTATCAACATAAACTATTCTCCACCAAGACTTGCCCATAAAAAATCCGCCCACAGCTCCTAAAATCCAAAGTATTCCCTGAAGTAAAGGCGGCAGAGCGCAGCCACCGTAATATCTTACATCATGATTTTGACTTAAAGCCCAATGTAAATAATTAATTTCAATTAAGGCATGTAAAATTAAACTTAATAAAAGTCCCAAGACTACGGAAGCAGTTAAATAGACAACTTTTTTTAGTTTTGTTGGTTTTCCTGGTTTATCGAAAAACATATGTTTATTGAAATAATAAAGTAGAGTTAAAATCAACTTCATCAATAATTATATAACGATTGAGTTAGAAAGTTAAGGTTTTTGATTAAAATAACGGCTTTTGTAGGATTTACAAATAACTAGCAAATCTAACAAAGTGACAAGTGTAGCCTTGAGGATGTTTTTGTAAATAATCCTGATGGTAATCTTCAGCTAAATAAAACTTTTTTAGCGGCTCAAGTGTTGTTACAACTGCCTCTGGCCAACGGCCTGATTCGTTTACTAGCTTTATCATCTTTGTTGCCTCAAGTTCTTCTTCGCTGGTAGCATAAAATATTACCGAACGATAAGCCGTGCCGCGATCATTACCTTGCTGATTCAAAGTTGTGGGATCATGAACTGTAAAGAAAAAATCAAGCAACTTAAGAAAAGATGTTTTAGAATCATCATATTCTATTTCAACTACTTCAGCATGACCGGGATGATTTTCATAAGTCGGCATATCATTCTCACCACCAGCATAACCAACTTGAGTGTTAATGACTCCAGTTTGTTGCCTAATCAATTCCTGCATGCCCCAAAAACATCCTCCGCCTAAAACTATTTTTTTAATCATATGCTTTATTGGTTCGGAATAAACTTCATTGATAATGAATTAACACAATGTCTAGTGTTCTTTTCGGTCATAGCTTCACCTAAAAACAGATGACCGAGATGAGCGCCGCATTTAGCGCAAGTTATTTCAGTTCTAATTCCGTCAGCATCAGTGCTCTTAATAATGGCGCCAGCTATTTCATCATCAAAACTTGGCCAACCACAATGTCCATCAAACTTATCCTTAGAATCATAGAGTGGCGCGTCGCATTGTCGACAAATATATATTCCTCTATCTTGAGTATTTACATATTCACCACTAAAAGGCGCTTCGGTTCCCTTATCGATTATTATTCTTTTTTCTTCGGCTGTTAGCTGGTTCATAAGATTTTATTAGTTTTAACTTTTCAAGTCGAGATAATTTTTTTATTCTGGCTTCTTCTTTAGAAACAGTTGATCGATTATTAAATCTTTTCGAAAATACTAAACTGACAGGACGCCGCGCACGCGTATAGCTTGCTCCAAGTTTTGAAGAGTTATGCTCTTTAACTCTGCGCTCTAAGTCAGTCGTAATCCCGGTGTAGAGCGTATCGTCAAAGCACTTAACAATGTAAAGATAATACTTAGTCACAATTCTAATATGCTAATTCAATTATTTTAGTAAGCAGCTCTTTATAGCTTAAACCACAGTTCATCATAGAAACAGGATACATAGAAATATCCGCAAATCCAGGCAAGCTATTTATTTCATTTAGAAAAACTTTATTTTTATAAACAAAAAAATCAACCCTAGCAAATCCTGAGCAGCCACATAACTTATAAACTTGTGCTGCCAAAGATTTAATTGTCTTAGCTTGGTTTTTTGTAATTTTTGCTGGAATGATTATTTTAGCCTGACCTAACTTATATTTATCGTCATAGCTATAGAAATCCTTTGCTAGCTGCAATTCCCCTGGCTCAGAGATTAATAGATCCTTATTTCCTAAAACACCGACCTCAATCTCTCTGGGACCAACCAAGCCTTCTTCAATGATGACTTTATTGTCATATTTTAAAGCCTCTTTAAGAGCTAGATTGAGCTTAGAAAAAGCGTTTAGCTTAGTAATACCAACCGAAGAACCTGAATTAGCTGATTTAACGTAGACCGGTAACTTAAAATTATTTTTAAGCTTGGATACTTTAATATTTATATCTTTTTTTGAATCTAACGAATAATCAAGGACTGAAAATTTTACCTGATTTATATTACGCTTTTCCAAAAATGTTTTAAACAGAGCTTTGTCCATACAAAGCGCTGAACTTAACGCTCGACAACCACAATATTTGATTTTTTGTGATTCAAGCAAGCTTTGCAAAACTCCATCTTCGCCAAAGCGCCCGTGCGTGATTAGAAATGCAAGGTCAAAAATTTTGGCAAAATTTTCCAATTGTATCTTCCTTCGAAACTCTTTTAATTTATTAACGTTTTTAACTATATAAAAAACACCTTGTTTATCCCAATAAATTAGAACTAACTTATATTTTTCATAAGGGAAATTATTCACTATGTTTTTAGCTGACTTAATTGAAATTTGATGCTCATTACTAGGCCCGCCAAAAAATAAAGCAACGGTTTTCATAGATTGAAATTTTTTATCGTTTAATTAATTTTCAAAAAATCAAAAAATGGTTTAATTGAAAAAATATTTTGCAAGATAATAGCTAAAATAAATACTAGACTAGGAATAAACCAAACAAAAAATAAATCAATCTTATAGCTATCAAATCTTGAACCAAGCTTCTTAAAGTAATATGAAAAAAATCTAACTCTTTCTTTATTTTTTGGTCCAAATTGCATATGAGATAAAATACAGCCGCCCAGTACAATTTCCTGCAAAAATAGATAGATTAAAATGATTGATATTATTGGCCACGGAAAAAGAGCTGGTGAAAAATAAACCAGTAAAATTAAGACACAATGGAGAATAAAAATTAGACCAAAATCACTTTTTAGATACTTCATCAATTAAAAATAATCATTTATTATTAAATTTTGTCTATTAAAGACAAGTTATTCGCAATATAGAAAGTATAACACTTTATAACGGAAACATATAAAAAATAGTAGAGACGCGCCATGGCGCTTCTCTACTATTTTTTATTCTAGCACGGGTGGTAGGAATTCCGCCTCGTCTTCGCTTCTGCCCCTTCGATTCCTTTCCGAATTACAATATAAAAAGACAAGCCGATGGCTTGCCTTTTTATATTCTAGCACGGGTGGTAGGAATCGAACCCACGCTAGAGGTTTTGGAGACCCCTGTACTACCATTATACTACACCCGCATCACGCGGAACTTACTTAGTTTCGCGGTGAAGAGTATGCTTACGTGCCTTTTTAGAAAACATCATGAGCTCAAGGCGACCTTTCAAAGTCTTCTTGTTCTTATGTGTTCGGCGGATTTCTCCGGTTTCAGTGCACTGCATCTTGATCATGTTATCTTGAGACATATAGGCAATTTCAAATTATAAATTTCAAATTTCAAAACAAAGGTAAAATTTTAAATGTTTAGAAATTAAATCATTAAAAATTGTTTTAAAATTTAGAACTTAAAATTTTTAATTAACATGGGTGGGCCGGGTAGGATTCGAACCTACGAAGGCGAAAGCCAACAGATTTACAGTCTGCCCCGGTTGACCGCTTCGGTACCGACCCAAAAAATGATTATAAAAACAGCCTTTTAAGGCTTAAGCCGATTATAACAGAATAAATTATATTTATCAAGAGCTAATATCTATAGCCGCGAGGCCTCTTATTATACCAATTTACTAAACTAATAACACTCTTTTCTAAGCTTTTCTTAGGCTGCCATTTTATGATTTCTAGAGCCTTAGAAATATTAGCATAAACCGCTGAATATTCAGCTGGCCTTGGTCGTGCTTGATTCTTTTCTAATAAAACACCCATAGTTCTTTCAACCTGTGTAATTATTTGCTTAACCGAAAATCCCTGGCCACTGCCCAAATTGATTAACTGACTTTCGTTGTTAGTAGCTAAATACTCTAAAGCTGATTGATGCGCCAAAGCTAAGTCTTCAACGTCAATGTAATCACGAATTGGCGTACCGTCAGGAGTATCAACTTTTGGACAAGTATAAGAGAATGGTTCTATACCCAGAGCTCCGCGGACTGCATTTTGCATTAATAACTGTGAAGGTTTTTTACTATCACCAATTAAGCCATCACTTGAAGCACCACAAACATTAAAAAATCTAAAAATCACATAATTAATGTTATGCAAATCTTTATACAAAGCAATGGCTTGTTCAGCTAATAACTTTGAAACGCCATAAGGACTAATCGGTTTAGTTTGATGCGTTTCATTAATTGGCAATTCCTGAGCTTCACCATACACAGCCGCAGTTGAAGAGAAAATAATATTACTTACTTTAGCCCTCGCCATGGATTCTAAAATATTTACTGTACCCAAAAGATTGGTTTGATAATATTCAAAAGGTTTAGCCACTGATTCATCGGGCATACATAAAGCTGCGCAATGAATTACGGCGCTAATTTTATTTTGCTTAAAAATATCATTTAAAACATTTGGATCAAGGATATCACCTTCAACAAACTCTAAATCACTATCTTTTTGTAAAATTTCAATAGCTTCTCGGTAACCGCGTGATAAATTATCAAGTACAATAACTTTAAAATCATTAGCTAAAAGATGCTTAGCAACATGACTGCCAATATAACCTGCGGCGCCGGTGATGAGAATAGCTTGCTTCATAAAAATTATTGTTGACAACTTATAAAAAAAGATTATAATGGCTAATTATAGCTCTTATATATAAAAATAAAAAGGAAGGCATTATGTCTGACAAAAAAGAGAAACAGGAATCCCAAGATAATATGAAAGATTATCTAAAACAACAGGGATTAAAGGATAAAGAATCATTAGATGATAGCTTCGATAATTACAATAGCAGGGGCTCAGAAAATTTGGGTGACACAGCAGAAGACAGTACTAACACTGACCCAAATGATAGCTGCGGCGCCGGTCAATAGAATCTAATAGAACTTATCAAAGCAACAAAAAAAGGCTGAATTTCAACAGCCTTTTTTATTTTTACGTGAGCCGTTGAGCGGATTTGAACCGCTGACCTACTCCTTACCATGGAGTTGCTCTACCAGCTGAGCTACAACGGCGAATTGTAAGATTAAAATAATTTCTGGAGTTGCTCTACTCGCCTCGCGTCGACGAGCTCCGCGAGTCGAAGCGGGCCAGCTGACCCCGTCATTCGACGGGGCAAGGCTACAACGGCGAATCGGAAATAATTAGAGCTCGGCGATTCTTTGTCGGAATTGGTCGAGCTTTTGATTTTCCGGATTAACCATCTCTAGACGCTTTAAGGTATCTAGAGCAGAAATTTTATCTTTCTTAATTATACTTACTTCAATCAACCTGTCAAGGTAACGAGGGTTATTATTTTCAATTTTCAAAGCTCTTTTTAGGCTAATAATCGCTCTATTTAAATCACCAATTTCTTCAAAAACCATGCCTAACAAATAGTTAACCTGAGCAATTTCTAAATCTTTAGGAGTTGGCTCCCCTTCTTTTTTAGCCAAAGAGCTGCTCTTACGGCGTAAACTCAAAGCATATTCTAATGTCTGTCTGGCTTCATTAAAACTTTGTTTTTTATAATAGACATAACCCAACTCATTAAAAGCCGTAAAATTACGAGGATCTAATCCAATGATTTCAATATACTTTTTCTCAGCTGCATCAAAACGTTCGGACTTAGTTAATTCTTCAGCCTCAACCAAAAGCGTTTCGATACGCTTATCAATTTCTTGATTAAGAACAGCCTGACGATTAACTTGCGATCGCTGCCAAGCATTTAATGAATCATAAACATAGTCAAAACCATTGCGCAAAAGTTTTGAGATTGGTTTAACTAGCTTAACGGTCCAAAAACCCCACTTACCAAAGCGGCGTCTTAAACGATCGGCAATAATTTGTTGTTTGAGAATCCTGGCGCGTTCACCGGCTACTTGATCAACATCAATATTAGCAAGCAAGCCAGCCTTGCGAGCAATGATTACAAAAATAACTACTACAGCAACAAGAAAGACTGACCAAGCAATAATATATTCCATAAGAATTATTGTTTAACTAACAAACGTCTAGCAACCTCAGGAGCTTGTCCATCATACACTACGCTAGCCACGGCATTCGCCAAGGCAACCGCTTCTTGAAATGATCGCTGATGAATATTCCTTCCCAAAGCAGCACCAGCTGATCCAAAACGATGAACATTAGCATAAATATTTTGTAATAACTCATCGTAAGAAGTTGCCTCACCGCCAGCAAAAAGAACACCTGTTCTTTGTCCAGCTAACATTATTTCACTTAAGCCGTGTGGAGTATTTGGTTCTGGTTGATTTACTTTAACAAAATCAGCGCCTAAAGCTGAGCCAATGTTTACAGCGCCAGCAATAGTATGAGCATTCATTTTATCTGTAACTGATTTACCACGTGGATAAACCCAAATAATTGCCACTAAACCAGCTTGATGAGCTTGATAAATGATTTGTGCTGCTTCGCGCAACATAGCAGCTTCAAAACCACTACCAGCATAAACCGTATAACCAACGGCTGCTATTTTTAATCCTGAATTTTTAGCAAAATTAATTACTTCTCGAACATCATACCAAGCGCTACTATAAGGTTCTTGATCCGTTTCTTTAACAATATTACTTTTTGAATTTAATTTTACAATATATGGAATATTTGGATAAGTTGCTCCGAAACGAGCGATATAACCAAGCTGGGTAGCAAAAGCACCAATGCGAGAAGACGCCGCAATTTTAAACATGTGTTCAGGTTGTGCATCTTCGGCTGAAATATCTTGACCAAAAAAATCATCATTCAAGTGTTCAACTCTTTGATCACCAGCAAAAACAAATAATCTTCCAGTATCTTTAGTAATTAATTTTAAGTTTTTCAAAAACAAAGCGCGCTTAGTGCTAGGCACATCTAACGGAACATTTGTTAAATTTGAATAATTTATTTTTGTCATATATTTTTATTTTAAGATATGTTCTGCTAAACGATTAAATTCACGAGCTTTTAAACTAGCGCCACCAACCAAGAAACCATCAATCCCTGTTTCCATGATTGGTTGTACGGTTTTTTCATCAACACTTCCACCATATATAACAGCGCAAGCGCGATCAGAGCGGTCACCAAAATAACGGCGCAATAAAACTCTGATGACATCATTAACATAAGAAATTTCTTCAGGCTCAGGAACCTCACCAGTGCCAATTGCCCAAATCGGTTCATAAGCTACTAACAAATTCTGATTTAAACCTAGACTAACGCCATTCAAGGCTTCATCCAATTGACGTGACAAAACTTCTTCACGATCACCATTATCATGATCTTCTTTTGTCTCACCAATACAAAGAATTGGATTTAAATGACGCGCAGCCAGAGCGGCTTTAACTTTTTGATTTATCATCCAATCTTCTTCACCTAAATAGCCGCGACGTTCACTGTGACCGATAATAACATAACTAGCACCAAGTTCAACTAAATCATCAGGTGAAACCTCACCAGTAAAAGCACCTTTAGCTTCCCAGAAAACATCTTGTGCGCCAACTGCTAAATTTGTTTTTTCTAATGCTTTACAAACAAATGGCAAACTAGTAAAAGACGGACAAGCCACAATTTCGGCGTTCGTCTTCTTAAATAAGCGCACATATTCATTGGCTAAAGCAATGCTGTCTTTAACCGACAAATTCATTTTCCAGTTAGCAATTAAATACATATAAAATGCGTGGTTACTATTTATTATTCCACAAATAAGACCTTAATGTCCAATCAAGAATCTTAACAGTTTCTGAGAAACGATTTTCATCAAGCGGAGCGCCCAAGACTGTTGTCATAATCATTTTACCTTTATAAGTAAAAATACCAGTGAAGCAATAACCAGCTTCATTAAGGTGGCCAGTCTTACCAATCAACATTTTAGCGCCCATTGGTAAAGAGCGACCAAGTAACTGATTGGTTGAAAAAACTTTGCGAGTTAATTCTGGACTTACACTAAAACTATAAGTTGATAATTTCAAAGCGTCAGTGATCTCTTTATGAGAAAAAGCTTCTTCAGCTAATTTACTAACATTAGCCGCGCTACCACGATTATTAACATCTAAACCAGTTGGGTCACTAAATTGCATGCTAGCTAAACGAAGTTCTTTGGCCTTCTTATTCATTAAAGCTACAAAATCTTTTTCACTAATACCAGTTGATCTTATTAAAGCCGTGACAGCTGTATTATCAGAGGCAATCAAAGCAAAAGTAAATAAATCTTTAAGTTTAATTCTATCGCCTACAAAAACATTAGCCTTTGCTCCGGTTTGCAAATCACTTTGCTGTATAGCAACTTCTTTATTCCAATCTGGTTTAGTATCAAGAAAAGTAATCGCTGTCATTAATTTAGTTAAACTAGCAATCGAGCGAACTTCATCGCCGTTTTGATTAAAAATTCTAGTTTTACTGTCAGCATCAAAAGCCACGGCGCTGATCGCCTTAACCTTAACTTGAGTTGTGCCTGAAATTAAAGTCGGAATATCGCGCGCTAAATTAGTCCACGGACTATGTTTAATAATAGTTTCTTTAGAAGCTAAACCAAAGCAAATATAAAAAGTGCTTAACACAATAATGCCAACCACTATAGCTGGTATAAAGCCAGCGAAATCCCAAGCTTCTGAATCTGCTTCATCAAACAGAGATTCAACTTTTGCTTTTGCAGTTTTATACAAATTAACTAATGACTTGATCATTGAAAATAATTATTTTGTTTAGTTAGCAATTACTTCAGGCGTAGCTAACATTCTGTCTAAAGAATCATCGACTGATAAACGAGCATAGTCAGGTAAATCAGCAATATCTTTTATGCCTAAGAAACGAACAAAATCTAGGGTAACAGTATAATAAGTTTCATCTTTTTTCTTATCAACTTTAGCTTCGATTAAGCCATGCAATAAAAGATTTCTTAAAATCAAAGCGCAATTGACGCCGCGAATACGATCTAAATCAGTTTTAGAAATTGGTCCACGATAAGCAATAATAGTTAGCGCTTCTACGCTCGGCTTACTTAATTCACCCATGGTTTCGTCTTTAACAAATTCCTTTATCAAAGCCGCTTCAGACGGCGCTGTTACCATTTGATAAGTCGAACCTTGTTTAATGATTTCCATACCGCGCTTAGTAGTTTCATATTCTAAAGCTAACTCATCCAAAGCTTTAGTAACCTCTTCAACTGATTTTTTTACTAGGTCAGCTAAATCTTTTACCTTAAGCGGTTTAGCAGCAACGAACAATAATGATTCTAAAGATGATTTCATAAATATTAACAATTAAATTTCTTTTTCTAATTCCAAACGGAAAATATCAATTTCAGCAAACAACTCACTTTGATCAGCGCTAATACTGCGCTGTTTCATCAATTCTAACATAGCCAAGAAGCTAACAATAACTTCTACTTTAGAAGTTGCTTTGCTAATTAACTCGCTAAAACGTGAGCGAATTTTGCCAAAAATTGTACTTTCAATAAACTTAATCTTATCTTCAATATTGATCTTTGCAACCAAGGTCGCCTCTTCTAAAGGCTCTACAATGACTTCTTCAACTCGTTTAAGCACTTCACTCATGATGCTAAACATAATCGCGCCATCTAAGTTAGATGGTGGAGCAAAAATTTGTAAATTAGCAATCATGGCTTTGCGATTGAATTCGCGAACAAACATAAACTTTTTACCAGCCACCATTTTTTCGATTCCTTTGGAAGCTTCTAAAAATTCTTTATACATGCGTAGCTGATGTTCAAATTCATC
Organism: Candidatus Falkowbacteria bacterium; assembly: GCA_026396835.1. NCBI lineage: Bacteria > Candidatus Falkowiibacteriota > Candidatus Falkowiibacteriota bacterium. The sequence continues at coordinate 209,329 of JAPLWA010000004.1, read as the reverse complement.
AATCGCTTGTTCTTCTTCAGGCAATAAGTATGGTAATAAGGCTTTTGATTTAATCAATAACAAACGTGAAGCCACGACTAAAAAGTCAGCCATTTCTTCTGGATCTAAATCAGTCATGGTACGAAGATAAGCAATATATTGATCAGCCACCGTGGCTAAACTTAATTGCGTAATATCAAGCTCGGCTTTATCAATCAGTTTAACTAATAAAGCTAAGGGGCCTTCAAATTGTTCTAGTTTAAAATCAAGCATGAAATTTTAGCGCTTCTTTTTGCCGACGACTTTTTTCTTTGTAACTTTCTTTACTACTTTCTTCTTAGCTACTTTTTTTACCGACTTCTTAACTTTCTTAAGGACTTTCTTTTGTGGCTTTTGTGGTTTAATTTTATTAGCTTGTGCAAAAGAAGCTACGACAGCTTTTTCCAACTTAACAAAATCTTTAACCATCATCTCGACGGAATTATTAAAACTAGCAGCTGGAAAAACAATTAAATGATTTGTGATTAAACCCTTGTCAATAATAACTGGTAATTTATACAAAGAACCAAAAGCGCTAACAGGGCGTTTGCTTTCTTTAATTACGCTTTGCGCAACTTTTTCTTTAGGAATTTTGGCATTTGCTTTAACGTCAAAATTATCTTTCAAAATTTTACTAATTTTTTTCTCATCAAGTCGAGCATGAGCTGGCATAATAACAATGACTGGAAAATTACCGCCCATGACAAGTAAAGCTTTGGCAATATGTTCTAATTTACGCTTTAAAGTAGAAGCCATGTCAAAAGCTGTAAAAACTGTACGATGAGTCAAAACTTTATAATTAAAATCTGAGGTATCAAGTAAGTTTAATAACTTAGCAGGAATTGATTGAGGTTGATTCTTTTTCATATATTTAGTTAGTAGTTTGAACTCTGTCAGCTGGTAAATTACCAATTGGGACAGTTCCGTTGCCTTGTTTATCAAAGTTTAAAGCCTTTTGTTTAATACATTGGTAACCAGTGCCGTGTGGCCAACGATCAGCGTAAACATAAGTCGCTTGATCCTTAACGTCCTTATTGTCAGTTTGGAAATCAGCACATAATTCATAAGAATCATTGCCTGTTTTCTTATATTCATAAGGCTTGTTGCTGCTTGGGTCTTTATATTTATCAGCGCTCAAATATGGAGTTTCAGATAAACCAGCGGCTAAATTATCAGGCAACTTATTGTACTTAGTGTAGTAAGTATTAAAAGCGCCATCTAATTCAGTGAACTGACTTAAAACTTGTTCATCGTGTTTACGAGCCCGAGCTTGATTTGGTGTTTCCACAAAGAAGAAGCTACCAATTAAACTGCCGATGGTTAAAACTAAAGTTGCAATCAAGAAAATTCTGACTACGACATCTTTAGCCTTAATTTCATCGCGCTTAACATCGTAAAAATAATAGGCAAAAATTATACCAGAAATCAACATAGCAGTAACAGCTTTCAAAATTGACTTAGTTGTTAATTCACCATTTAAGAAACTACTAATAACTGTAATCAACCAAATTATCATTACGACTGAGGAAACAAATAAAATAAAATAAATTAACCAACGTCGAATAGCTGATTCTTTATCTAGTTCGCCTTTAACTAAACTCTTACTCAAATAGCGCATGACTAAATAATAAACTGGAATCGAAATTATCAAAGCTGAAATTGCCATTTTCAAAAGATCAGAATTAAAATCACTGTTGTATGGCAAAGCTACATCAGTAATAAACTTGTTAATGGCTTGAAAAATAACTTGACCAGTTCCTAAAGCCACAAACAAAAGAGCGACTAACGAGAACATGTAGAGAAAAGCGTACTTCGCGTTATTGTTTTTCATAATATTATTAATTTTATAGTTTTTAGTTTTTAATTTTTTAGTTAATTTTTAAATGCTTTAATTTTTAGTTTGGAAATTAAAAATTTGAGCATTAATTATAAAATTACAAAATTAAAAATTATAAAATTTTACTTATTTATTTTAATTTAATTCCCAAATCTTTTAACTGTGATTCATCAACCTCACTTGGGCTGCTCATTAATAAATCTCTACCTTGTCCATCTTTAGGGAAAGCATAAATATCGCGAATTGATTCCCAATCATTCAAAACCATTAAGATACGATCAACGCCAGGAGCATTTCCGGCATGTGGTGGAGCACCAAACTTAAAAGCCTTGATCATCGCGCCAAAGCGACGATCAACTTCTTCTTTTCTATAACCAGCAATCTCAAAAACTTTATACAATAATTCTGGTTGATGATTTCTAACTCCGCCAGAAGAAATTTCAAAACCATTCAAAACTAAATCGTATTGGTAAGCTAAAATTTCTAGAGGATGTTTATTTTTCAAAGCGGCTTCTCCACCCTGTGGCATTGAAAATGGATTATGACCAAAATCAATTACACCTGGTTTAATTTCTGAATATTCATACATTGGAAAATCAGTAATCCAACAAAAAGCTGCTTTGCTTTTATCAGCTAAATTCAAACGATTAGCAATATCAACGCGAATTAAACCAAGCGCTTCTGATGCTTCGCGCCAATCCCCTGCCACCATTATAACTAAACTATTGGCTTTTGCTCTAATATTAGCCGCAATTTTAGCCAAATGTTCATTACTAATAAACTTAGACAATGAACTTTTAACAGTACCATCAGCTTCAACATTCAAAGTTGCAAAGGCTTTTATCTTTTTGCGTTCTGCTAGAGCCTTTAATTCGTCAGTTACTTTGCGACTAAAGCCTTCAGCCTCGTCAATACAAAGCGCGCTAACAATGCCGCCATTAGCTAAAACTTCTTCAAAAATTGGGAAACCAGAATCTTTACAGACTTCAGAAATATTTTTTATTTCTAAACCGTAACGTAAGTCAGGTTTATCTGTTCCGTATTTTTCAATTGCTTCGCGCCAGGCAAGACGAACAAATTCTCCGTCATGACCTAAAGTCATAATTGTTTTGTTGGAAAACTTTTTGGTAACTTCTTTCATTAAAGGTTCCATGATAGCAAAAACATCTTCTTGTCCGGCAAAACTCATTTCCATGTCGAGTTGATAAAATTCTCCGTAGTGACGATCAAGTCTAGTGTCTTCATCTCTAAAGCAAGGCGCGATTTGGAAATATCTATCCATGCCACCAACCATTAACAATTGCTTAAACTGTTGCGGAGCTTGTGGCAAAGCATAAAACTTACCAGGATAAAGTCGAGACGGAATTAAAAAGTCGCGCGCGCCTTCAGGTGAGGAGTTTGCTAAAATTGGCGTTTGGACTTCAACAAAATCATGCTTATGGAAATACTCTCTCAAATATGTAAAAAATTCATCCTTAGTTTTAAGCATGGTTTGCAACTTGGCGCGTCTTAGGTCAAGGAAACGATATTCTAAACGTAATGGCTCGTTAGTCGCCGCCGCCATGGCCTCGTTATTTATTTCAAAAGGTAGAACTTCGCTGGTTGTTAAAATTTCTAATTCATTAACTAAAATTTCAACTTCACCTGTGGCTAAGTCTTTATTAACCATTTCATCAGGACGAGCTTTAACTTCGCCATCAATCGTAATAACAAATTCATGCCTTAAACTGGTAGCCAATTTAGTAGCTTTAGGAAAAAAGTCAGGATTAAAAACTAATTGCGTTAGACCATAACGATCACGCAAGTCAACAAAAATAACGCCACCTAAGTCACGGCGACTATGCACCCAACCACTAAGTTTAACTTTCTCTCCGTTGTTTGAGCGGCGAAGTTCGCCACATGTGTGTGTTCTCATCATAAAGCATTGGCAATAGCGACTGGTAATAATTTATCCAGCCAGCGATTCATTTCTTTAAATTTTTTACGATCTAAACTTTGACTAGCCATGGTATAGAGCGATGGCTCAATCTTAAAATCCTTATGCGCCTCGGGTCCATAACCTAATCTTTCCAAAGCTAGCATTAAGAAAATTTTTGCAAACCAGTGATACCATTCAGCCTCAGCTTTAGCCTCGTTTAATAAAGCAAAAAAGTCAGACAATAAATGAAATATCTTTTCATCTTTTACACCTTCTTCGGTTAAACGATTAAAGTGATAAATCGCAAAACCAGCGGCCGCAATCTTATCATAATCGCCTTTTAAGGAAGGATAGCAGTTACGGCTCGAGGCCGCGGCTGCCGAAGACATGCCTTTACCAGAAATAACCATTAATTCTAGCAAAGTCAGAGGTTCAAGATGAGCGGCTAGTTTTGAGGCTAAACGCCTGCCACCACGCACCAAAAGCCGGACTTTCCCCTGCTCCAGTGTGTAAACATCCACCATTAAATCTTGCTCTTTCCATGGCCGGCAAGCTAAACATATGGCCGGCGTAGATATTGTTTGCGGCATGGTCTTATTATACCCTATTTTAGAGCAAAATATAAGGGAAATATGGGGATAAATATACACTAAAAGCAATGTGCAAAAAATGCATATTGCTTTTAAAAATACTATATGATATTATTCAAACATAAGAAATAAGACCACTTGCGTTGGGTTACCGGATGGCAACCCGTTAAAGCAAGGGGCTTTCTTTTTTTTATGGGAATAATAGCTTTTCGTCTATTATTTTATTTTTTATAACTTCATAAAACTCAAAGTCACCTCTCTCATATTTTCTAAAGATTGCCCAAGAAATAAAATCAACCGCCTGTAAACACTTATTATCATGAGAAGAGATGAGAGTCATTTTAAATTTTTTATGATCGCGTCTATACATAGCTTTAGTTATGTAAGAGATGAAGTTTTCTCTAAGATTCTTCTTAGTATCTTTTCTATCAACTATTAATGATATGTGTTCGTTTTTATCTAATATATTAGTATTTATCAAACGGTCAAGAACTATGTTTGCAGTATAGTTATATAAATAATTCTTCTGTTCCTGCAAATCTAAATAGACCTTCTTTTTATTTAGAATAATCGTAACTATTTTTAGATCATCTATTTCCGACAGCAATCGAAGTGTCTTTAAAATAGTTTCGACTTTTTCATTAGAAGCATGCAACTCTCCTAGATGCTTGTGCTTTTTGTGAATAGTCTTCCAAACTTTCTTAATTACTTTTTCCATTGCCTTATCATTACCAATAATCGCGAGAGTAAATAAAAACCATTTACTTGATTTATCACTAAATCCCATATCGCCGCTCTCGTCCATAAATATGTAAGTCATAAAATATCTATACAAAAATAAAACCCCCTAAATATATAGAGGGGTTTATTGGGTTGAGATTATATTGTATAAAAAAATTAAAAATTTGTCTATTCGGTCATTTATAATATGATTTTTACTTATCTTTTAATTTTAGTTCTTTTTCAATCTTGTCTAGTCGTTCAAATATTTCTTTAAAATTATCCTTAATGAACTGATCATAATTTAAGGCAAACTTTACAAGTTTATCATCAATAAACTTATATTTTTGTTCAGTCATATAATTAGAACAATTAGATGAGTTAGAACAATATAATAGCAAAAATCAAAATTGATAACAACTCGTTTTTCTCTATCAATTTTCACGTGAATACCAGTCACCCCTCTCTGTCCGCCGATTCGGCGGATGGAGAGGGGCTGGGGGTGAGGTCAGACAAAACGGCAGAATCCCCTACGGGGAGATTCTGCCGGAGCGGAAGTAAAAAGTTAATTAATTATTTTGGCACTGGTAAACCTAATTTTTGCAGAGGCAAATAATTAAAATAATGCTGACAACCGACTGATATTATATAATCTAGAACATCTTTGTATGCTTGGTGCCTAAACCAATCACTTAATATATAAATATACTCCACTTCAATATTAAGCGGCGCCATTAATTTAGCATATTGTTTTCTTTTAAAATCGCATGTCTGCAATTTTTCATCAACCGAGCCAGCGACTTTTTGAAATTTCATCTCAATAATAAATAAAGTATTATTCACGATTACATATAGCGCTTCATCTGGAAGTAGCTTTTTGGAAAGATGTTTTTTATAATCAATGCCTCTGGAGTGCAAATATACATAAAGAGCATTTTTTCTATAACTTTTTGCAACTTCCTCGCCTTTATAAAATATAGTATTACCCTTAACAGTATAACCATTCTGTTTCTTGAGAATTTCTAATATATCTCTTTCTTTTTCAAAATTTAATCCAGTTATTGTGTTGCCGCCTCCAATACCTTTATCTTTCATATTATTTTTTATTAATAATATTATTTAGTTTTTTATCAAGCTCGCTTAACCTCTTGATAGATAAATCTAAATATTTTTTTTCTGTATCAATTCCAACAAACTTTCTTCCATGAATATAAGCTGCTATACCGGTTGTTGAGCTACCCGTAAAAGGATCTAGAATAATATCACCCTCCTTAGTGCTAGCAAGGACTATTCTTCTTAATAAATCTAAGGATTTTTGCGTTGGATGCTTACCAAAAGTTTTTTCGGATGGTCTTGGTGTATTTATAGACCAAACTGACCTCATTTGAAGCCCTGGCTTCTTTAATTGATCTTCGGGCCATTCGCCATTTTTCATAGCCTGATAATTGAATACATGTTTTGCCTTCTTGTCTTTTTTAACCCAGATTAAAGTTTCATGGCTAGCTGTAAAAAATCTACAACTCAAGTTCGGAGAGGCATTTGGCTTAAACCAAGCCACGTCATTTAAGATATGGTAGCCAAGGGACTGTAAGGCATGACCGCATTGATAGATAGAATGATATGTCCCGCTAAGCCAAAGTGTCCCGTTTGGTTTCAAAACTCTTTTGCATGCTTCAAGCCATTTATAGTGGAAATCGTAATCATCTTTAAAGCCCTTGCTCTTGTCCCAATTCCCCTTATTGACGCTTACTCTCTTTCCAGCATGAACAGTGAACCCTCCATTAGAGAGATTATATGGCGGATCAGCAAAAATCATATCAACTGATTCAGGCTTCATTTTAGCTAAAATAGTTAAGCAATCTCCATGCTGGAGAATAAAGCCAGGCTTCTTAAAATAGAGGGTTTTCATTGGGAGGGTAATTAAAACAGGGGTTAGTATTTTACTATATATTAGCATTGATTTTGGGTTAAATCAAAATAAAAAAATAACCCTATCCGTGGATTGGAGAGGGTTATTTTAGATGATTTTATTATATAATATAATACTCAAACTTTGCAAACTATAGAATACTAACTGACTTTCGTATCACCCATCCTTCTTTATTGTTATATTTTATCTTAACCCAAAGCTTATTCGCGTTATCTAACACCTTATATTTAGACTTCGTTTTTGCTAGTCCAAGAATCTTTGCAGTAGTTGATGGTTTTTGACGAACATTAATATTTGTATTTACAACAACAAACTTATCTACTGAAACGGTTGGCTTTTTCACCCTACTAATTTGAACATAATTTATTGAAGAAGAAACAATTGGTGATTCATTGCCTACAGAATCTTTAAACTTAACAAAAATAGTTTTAATACCATACCCATTAGTCAAGGACCAACTTTTATTCGTTGACAAATTTTCCCAAGAAGCACCGATAAAATTAGGATCATTAGAGATAATCATTGAGATGGGATTAGTATCAGACGCTGACAAATTTAAAGTAACTATTTGTTTATCAGTCTCAGTTTCTCCATTATTAATTTTAACAACAGCTCCATTCGGGGCCTGTGTGTCTTTAGTATCATTTTTTATTGGCGGATTACTAACAGCGCCCTTCTCATTCATTACCTTGCCGACTGCGGTGTAATATAAGTCGCCCGTATCTAAAAACTTAGACGTTAAGCTGAAGGCCTTCATGATGTCTGTATTATTTAACCTGGGATAGTTTGATTCTAAAATTGCCACTAATCCGGAGACTATTGGTGCGGAAAATGATGTACCAGACCAACTTAATTTGTAGCCATATCCTTGAGAAAGAGCTGGAACAGTAAGTCCGATCATATTTTCTCCGGGAGCATAAACATCAATAATTGATCCGAAGTTAGTCCATGAAGTTAATTTATTTACATTCGATGCACCAATCGCTAGAACCATTTTATTTCCATTTGGTTTGTTGCAGACTGGTGACACTTTGAACATATCAAGATTTAACCCTAACTGAGCTGAACTTTCCACATCACCATTGCCCGCCGAAGCGACTATTACTAAACCTTTAATATATGCATACGATATTGCAGCGTCATAATCCGAACTATAACCGACGTAGCCATTTGATGAGCCTAAACTTAAATTTATAACATTTGCCCCATTGTCTGCTGCATATCTTATTGCTGAAACGATTGATTGTGTTGGGCAACCATAATCACTACAAACTATTAATGGCATTATCTTAGCCTGAGAAGCAATGCCTCTTATACCATCTCCTGTGTCGTTAGCGGCTATTATGCCCGCTACGGCTGTGCCGTGGTTAGCTTTAACAGTTAAGTCACTATTATTATCTAAAAAATTCCAACCGTAGTAATCATCAATATAACCATTGCCATCATCATCAATCCCATTGTTTGCTATTTCTTTCGTATTTACCCAATTGCGACCAACTAAATTGGGGTGGCTAAGCCAAACACCGGTATCTATCACAGCAACGACTATTCCATCCCCTTTTTTAGTAGAAGAATAATTAATATTATAGTATTTTATATCATATAAATAGTTTTGCTTATCATAATAACTTGTCGCAAAAACCTTATATGGAACAACAACTGCAATCAAGAGTGCGATCACGAAATAATAAATTATTCTTTTCATATAAAAATAAATATTTACTTAGCTCTATGACAATGGTACTGCCCATATCTTAAGCCGTATCTCTTACAATTCGTATAACAGGTATGGCAACCATATTTATTGGTTCTTCCGGGATGAGCTAAAACTGGTTGAATTAAAACAAAAGAAAAAACTACAAACAAAAATACAATAATAATTTTTTTCATAGGAGAGGTATTAAGTTATTTTCTATAAAATTAATTTTAATTTGTTTTTCCCTTTAGCTGACAATTTCCCTCATAAAACGCCTGATCATCGCAAGTTGAGCCATCCTTAAAAGTACAAACCGCATTATCAGCCGCTATGGTTTGTCCGCCAGACCAAGCACAGAATTTTTGCGCAATTGTATCGTAGCCGGTTGTTCTCATTCCGCCGGCTGGACAATAACCTCTTAATAAGGCCCATTCTTCGCAAGCGCGGTTATCTTCAAACATACAAAGTCCGTATTCGGCTCCGTCAGGCCTTTTTTGAATAATTGTTTGCCCGCCTTTTGCCACACAATTAGTGCTCGCTGGATTAGCTATCGTAGTAGCGGGCGAATCTTGCGGCGTCGTTGACGGCTGGCTAACAATCGGCGTTTCTACTTTATTACTATTTATCCGATTAACTAATACTAAAACTAAACGAGCGCCCAAAGCCAAAAGAACAATAGCGCCGATAACAATTAATTTAAGATGTTTAGTTTTCATTGTGATTTATTACTATTCTATTTTCATAACTCTTCTCTGTGTCATCCCCCGGCTTGACCGGGGGATCTTTTTTTGTACCGATTGACCTTAGATTGCCCGGTCAAGCCGGGCAATGACACAAGGATGGATGTTTAATTTAATTTATCAAAATAACTTTGTAAAATAATCATGGCCGCCATCGCATCCCTATTCCCCTCTTTGCGCGCATTTGGGTCTAAACTATCAGCGGCTTGAGAAGAAAATCTTTCATCAACTAAATCTAGCGGTAAATTAACACTAGCTTTCAAATCTTTAATAAACTTTAAAAAGTTATCATTCATTTTTTCATTAACCGGTTCCCCAATTACTAATCGTTCAACTTTTTCTTTTTCAATAAATGCTTTTAGTTCAGCCATATTTTTTACCACACCAAAAGGTGAAGCGATTTTGACTTCGCTATTTCCAAGTGCTAAACCTATTCTTTTTTCTCCCCAGTCAATGCCGAGGCAAAGTTCGTTCATATAATTTACTGTTAATCTTATCAAAAAATGGCTAAAAATCAAAGGTATTTGCTTACTTTACATTTTTATTTTATTACGATATAATAGCAATACAATGGCCTTCGGGCTCCGAGACCTCGTAATTCTTTAAGGATTACGAGGATCGTTTTTTATAGAAGATTTTTTATGCTATTTTTAATTTCTGTAAATTCTTTTTCTGGTATTCTTCTAATTTTTCTCGACAATCTTTTTGAGCTAAAAGCCCTTAATTGTGACAAAATAAAATAATAGTTCTTATTTTCAAATTTTGTTTTTACATAATATTTTCCAATCTTATCCTTGCTTGTCATTGGCACTCCCCAAAATATATTACGATTAATTTTTCTTAAAATTAGAACTGGACGTTCAAAATATTTTTTCTTACCATACTCTTCATGACTAATATTTACACCGATACTCGTCCACCAAATATCTCTTTCCTTAAAATAAACAACTTCTCTCTCGGGTTTAAGATGTAACCTAATTTTTAATTTTGTCCAAAGAACAAATCTAACCAAATATTCCTCCATATATTTGATAAGTTAATAATAAATTCTAATCTCTATTTTCTAAATATTATAAATTAAAAATTAAAATTTATGTAATGATTTCATAACCGGTCTTAGTGACTAAAACTGTATGTTCAAAATGCGCTGACAAACTGTGATCAGCCGTAATAAAAGTAAAATCATCCGGAGCCACGGCAATCTGCCAGCCACCCAATGTAAACATTGGTTCAATGGCAATGACCATACCTTCTTTCAAAGTTACATTCGGAAACTCATTACCTTTGATATGATAGTTTGGCACTTGTGGATCTTCGTGTACTTCTAAACCAACGCCGTGTCCAACTAAGTCTCTAATGACACCAAGCTTATTTTTCTTAGCTACAGCCTCTACAGCCGTACCAATATGGTCTAAGGTATTTCCAGGCTTAACCGCCTCAATACCGGCGTATAAGCCCTCCTGAGTGGCATTAAGCAATCTTTGCGCCTCGACACTGATTGTGCCTACGGCAACGGTCACCGCTGTGTCTGTGAAATAGCCTTTTTTGCCTTTTATTACCGGATATTCCATACCAATATCAATCCCAACGAGTTGTCCTTCCTTAAAAGTCCGATCAGGCAAAGCTGGACCATGAACAATTTCATCATCAATTGAAATACAAAGAGCACTTGGAAAAGGTTCTGATTGTGGTGAAGGACGATAATCTTTAAAAGCTGGCTTGCCGCCGGCCTTAGCAATTAATTTCAAAGCTAAAGCTTCTAGTTCAGCCGAAGTGTAGCCTGGCTTAACAACGCTAGCTAACTCAGCTAAAATCTTGCCAAGTTTTTTTCCGCCTTCACGGATTAAATCTATTTCTTCACTTGTCTTAATTAATCTGGTCATTGTCTTAAATTTTATAATTTTTAATTTTGTAATTTTATAGTTAATGATTAAATTTTAAATTTTAAATTAAAAACTAGAACATTAAAAATTAAATAAAAATTAAAAACTACAAAATTATAAAATTACTTCTTCCTCTTCTTCTTAGCTTTTTTAATAACTCCAAACTCTTTTAACTTTCCTTCCAGTTCTTTCTTAATTCCTGTGATGCTCTGTTCACCATTTACAAAAATTAATGAGCCACGGCCTGAAGCTTTTTCTAACATCGGTTGAGTTAAAGCATGATAATATTTCAAGCGTTGTTTAATAACTTTTGGTGTATCATCAGCGCGCGTTAACAAAGTCTGTCCGCAGAGATCGCACTTGTTAGCCCGGCGAGGTTTGTTATACAACAAATGGTAGGAGGCGCCGCAATCACAAACGCGTCTACCAGACAAACGTCGCAAAACTTCTTTATCAGATACTTCAATCACGATGAAATATAAACTATCAGTTGCTTTTAGAATTGACAAAAAGTGGCGCAATTGTTCAATCTTTCTTGGATAGCCATCGAGCAAGAAGCCGCGGCGTGTATCACTCTTGGCTAAGCGATGACGTAAAATATGATCCATTAAAGTTACACCTAACATCTTACCAGATGCCATCAATGTTTTAACATGCTTACCTAAAACACTACCGGTTTTTTGTTCACGGCGTAAAAGCTCACCAGTTGAAATCGCTGGCAAACCTAGAGTTTCGGCTAACATTTCAGACTGAGTCCCCTTACCTGAGCCAGGCGGGCCAAAGAAAACAATGATTTTTTTAGGCATAATTTATGTGTTTATTATATTAAAAGTATAGCATATATTCACCTACTCCACCCCTAGCCCCTCCTCATCCGCCAAGTCGGCGGACAAGGAGGGAAAGCTAATTTTCACGTGAATACAGGTCACCCTTCCCTGTGCCGTAGAGCGTAAGCTTTTACAGGATGGGGAAGGGCTGGGGATGGGGTTAAACAAAAAACCCCTGAACCACGTTGGGCTCAGGGGTTTAATAACAAGTAAATCTTAATCCAAAGTATATTCTCTCATCGTTAATTGTGATTCAATCTGTTTAACAGTTTCAATAACAACTGAAACAACGATCAACAAACTAGTACCACCAATGGCTAGAGATTGAACACCAGTAAAGTAACGCATGATCAAAGGTAAAATAGCAATGGTAGCTAAGAATAAAGCACCAATAAAGATTATGCGATGAGTTGTGTAAGACAAGTATTCGGTGGTATGACGACCTGGTCTAATACCAGGAATAAAGCCACCTTGCTTTTGCAAGTTTTCAGCAATCTGAGAAGGATGGAAAACAATTTCTGTATAAAAATAGGTAAAAGCAAAAACTAGAACAAAGTAAACAATTCCGTAAATTAATTGATTCTGAAAAACAGCAATTGTTTTTGTAGCTAAACTGGCTACTAATGGACTTTGCGCATGAATGAAAAACTGAGCCAACATAGTTGGGAAAAGAATAACTGAAATAGCAAAGATGATTGGAATAACACCGGCCATGTTAACGCGCAATGGTAAATGAGTTGTGGTTCCACCAAAAGCTCTTTGGCCTCTGACCTGACGAGCATATTGCACTGGAATATTGCGTTGACCTTCGTTAATGATAACAACACCAACTACAGTGATAACAGCAATAATTAAGAAGCCAATTACCATGAATAGCATTGAAGCATCATAGTTAACTAAAATCTTATTTATGTTAGCTGGTAATGAAGCAATAATACCTGCAAAAATCAAAAGTGAAATACCATTACCGATTTTCTTTTCGGAGATCAATTCACCAATCCACATCAAGAACATTGTACCAGCACTGATTGTGACTAACATGACAATAAAGTCAAAGCTAGAAACATTGCGCAAAATACCAGCTGATGAACTGCGGAGTAAGTTAATCATGGCGTAAGCCTGAATGACTGACAAAGGAACAGTGGCCCAACGTGTCCACATGTTAATTTTTTGACGGCTAGCTTCTTCCTTATTCATTTCCTCAAGCTTAGGAATAATCATACCTAAAAGCTGGAAAATAATTGAAGAAGTAATAAATGGTCCAATACCCATCATGACGACAGAAAAGTTCTGCATTCCGCCACCAGAGAAAATATTCATTAAACCAAAGACTTCGTTAGAGTTAAAAAAGTTACGTAAAGCAACCGGGTCAACGCCTGGAACTGGAATATGAGCCGCTAAACGAAAAAAGACAAGCATGATTAAAACAAAAATTATGCTCTGTCTAAGATCTTTTGACCTCCAAATTGCCAACAAGCGATCCATAGTTTTAAATTATTATTTTATTAAACCGCTAGCGGCTTCAATCTTTTCTTTAGCAACTGCGCTAACGTAGATATTGTTGAATTTAAGATTCTTGATTTTCAACTCACCTTGAGACAAAATCTTAACACGGCGAGTAGCGCTAGCAACAATGCCAGCAGCGTAGAGAGTTTTTGGATTTACATGAGCGCCATCAACAAAAGACGCATTAATATTTTTGAAATAAACAACCTGATCTTTTGGCTTATAAGAAGCAAAACCTCTTTTCTTTGGGACAGCCAATAACTGCTTTTTCATACCCAAGCGCTTCAAACCAGAAACACCAGAACGTGACTTTTGTCCTTTTAGACCGCGAGTACTATAAGTACCGTGACCAGAAGCGTTACCGCGACCGACACGCTTTCTTTTTTTACTTGCACCAACGGATGCTTTTAGAGTGGATAATGAAAATGCCATAAACGTAAATTATTTTTCAGTCTCTTCTTCCTTTTTCTTGGAAGGAGCGGAAGAGTTACCAGTACTATTTGGTTTACCAGTTCTTAAATTTTTCAATGCCGCAATAACGCACTTGGCATTATTAACTTTATTGTTGGTACCTAATACTTTACTGGAAATGTTGTTAATACCGCTTAATTCCAAAATTGTACGGACAATACCTCCGGCAATAATACCGCGACCAGCAGCCGCTGGCTTAAGCAAAACGCGGGCGGCGCCGAACTTCTGTTCAATAGCGTGAGGAATAGTTTGTTTTACAATCGGTACCATGACCAAATCTTTCTTAGCTTGGTTAACAGCCTTAGCGACCGCTAAAGTAACGTCTGCTCCTTTGGCTAAACCAATAGCAACTTTACCTTTACGGTTACCAATAGCAACGCAAGCGCGGAAACGCATACGCTTACCACCGGCCATAACACGAGTAACACGAGCAATATCAACAATCTTTTGTTCAAATTCATCTGGCACGCGTTCTTCCTGTCTTGGACCACGGCGATTACCACGGCCAGCACCAGCTCCGGCGCCATAGCGACGACCACCGGCATTGTTGCCACGGCGTTCATCACTCTTGGCTTCAGCTTTTACTTCTTCAGTTTTTTTAATCTCTTCAGTCATATAATTTTAGAAATCAAGGCCTCCGGCGCGAGCACCATCAGCAGCTGCTTTAATGCGACCAGTATATAAATTACCACCGCGATCAAACACGACAGCTTTAATATTTTTAGCTATTGCTTTTTCAGCAATTAACTTACCCAAAGCTTCAGCAATTAAAGTCTTTTTAACAATACCTTTAATTTCTTTACTGTGAGCGCTAACTAAAGTGACGCTGTTATCATCATCAATCAATTGCAAATACATACCTGTGTTTGAACGAAAAACATTCAAACGTGGACGCTTGGCTGTACCCGATATTTTAGCACGAACTCTACCCTTACGGCGATCGTGACTGATGTTTTTAGCTTGCTGAATATTCATAAAAGTATCTTATTAAGCGCCCTTAGCAGCTGTTTTACCAGCTTTACGACGAACAATTTCGCCAACATAACGAATACCTTTGCCCTTATAAGGTTCTGGTTTCTTTAAGCGACGCATTTGAGCTGTGATTTCACCAACCATTTGCTTATCAATTCCTTTGACAGTAATAATGTTACCTTCGGCATTAGCTTCAATACCATCTGGTAATGGGAAATTTATAGTGTGTGAAAAACCTAAGCTGAAAGTAAGTGCACGGCTGCCGTTAGCTACCTTATAACCGACACCTTGGATTTCTAATTTCTTTTCATAACCCTCAGTAACACCAATCACCATGTTGTTTATCAAACTGTAGAACAAACCCCACATGGCTCTTTGCTTTTTACTAATAGAATCATTAACTGAAACTTTAATTTCTTCGGCTGTAATTTCAACATTGGCTAAACCATTGATAGCTTGAGTCAACTCGCCTTTTGGTCCTTTCACGGTTAAGATACCGTTGTTCAAAACAGCAGTTGATCCTTTAACAAGCTTAATTGGTAATTTTCCTAATCTAGACATATTAGTAGACTTCGCAAATAACTTCGCCACCTAAGTTGCGGCGACGGGCTTCTTTATTAGTCATGATTCCCTGTGATGTGGAAACAATCGCCATACCAAATCCATTAAGCACCTTTGGTAATTCAGCTTTGCCAACATAAATGCGGCGGCTTGATTTACTAACGCGCTTAATTGAGGCAAAAGCAGGTGTACCATCTGGTTTATATTTCAAAACGATTCTGAGTTCATCAAACATACTACCCTTAACCTTAGTAGTTTCATGCTTAATAACTTCAACAGCACCAATCCAACCAGTTTCTTGAAGAAGTTTGGCAATATTAAATTTGAGTTTGCTCATAGGTAAGACAAGCTCCGGTCTTCCGACGGCGGCAGCGTTTCTTATACGAGATAGCATGTCTGCGATTGGGTCATTCATAATCTTTTTTACTTAGGATTACCAGCTTGATTTTTTAATACCCGGTAAATCAGTATTGTTGGCTAATTCTCTAAAACAAATACGACACAAACCAAAATCACGCATAAAACCGTGATTGCGGCCACAGCGCCAACAGCGACGAATCTTTCGACTCGAAAACTTTGGGGTGCGTTTTGCTTTTTCGACTAGTGCTTTTCGTGCCATAGGTATTATTTAAGTGGTTTTCTTAAAAGGAAAGCCAAGTAATTTAAATAACTCGAAACCTTCTTCTCGGGTCTTGGCTGTTGTACTAATGGTTATTTGTAAACCATGAACATTGTCGATCTCATCAGCTTTAACTTCTGGGAAAGCAATGTGTTCACGGAAACCAATAGACATATTACCGGTGCGATCAATAATCTTGGCATCAATACCACGAAAGTCGCGAACGCGAGGGAAAGTAATATTAATCAACTTCTCAAGGAAATCGAACATACGTGCGCCGCGCAAATTAACGGCCACACCAACAATCTGACCTTCACGAACCTTGAAAGCGGAAATTGATTTACGAGATTTAGTAAGGACTGGCTTCTGACCGGAAATACGAGTTAAGGTATTAACAACGCCATCAACATAAGCTTTGTCTTTTGTGAAACGACCAACACCAACGTTGAGTGAAACTTTAGTTATTCTAGGAATAGCTAAGTCACTCTTGTAAGAAAATTCTTTCTTTAGAGCTGGACGTACTTGCTTTTGGTATAATTCATTAAATCTCATATGCTTAGTCTATGTTAGCCTGGCACTTCTTGCAGACTCTTACTTTATTATGCTTTTTCTTATCTTCACTGATTAAAACTTTATGGGCAATGCGAGTTGGTTTGCCACACTTTGGACAAATTAAAGCTAAATTTGAAATATTAAGCGGAGCTGCGAATTCAATACGTTGTCCCTTTTCATTCTTATTACGAGGACGCATGTGCTTAATTAAAAGATTGACGCCTTCAACGCTAGCTCGATTCAAATCTGCAAAGACCTGAAGAACTTTACCGGACTTTCCTTTGTCCTTACCGGCTAGAACTAATACGTTGTCGTTTCGTTTAATATTCATAAATATAATTTAGAGCACCTCAGGAGCTAAGGAGGCAATCTTCACATAGCCAGCCTTACGCACTTCGCGTGGGATTGGTCCAAAGATACGAGTACCTTTTGGTTCACCATTCTTTTTATCAATAATTACACAAGCATTGTCATCAAAGCGGATATAACTTCCATCGGGACGACGAATTTCTTTCTTAACACGAACTACAACAGCTAATAGCACATCGCTCTTTTTAACCATTGAGTGTGGAGTTGCTTGTTTAACAGTAATAATAATACGTTCACCAATATGAGCGTAGCGCTTGCGGTAACCGCCGAGCACGCGAATACATTGCACTCTTTTAGCGCCTGTATTATCTGCAACTTTTAGCATTGTTTGAACCTGAATCATATTGGAAACTAATTATTTGCTTAAAACGCGCCAACGCTTATTCTTACTCAAAGGTCGGCATTCAATAAACTTTACTTTATCCCCTACTTTGCATGAATTCTTTTCATCATGAACCTGATAATGAGTAGATGATTTATAACGCTTATTGTATTTTGGGTGAATCTTAATCTTTTCAACATTAACTACAATGGTCTTATCCATCTTATCGCTTAAGACTACGCCTTCTAGGACGCGCTTAGCATTTACTTTGATTGTCTCGGGCGCTGTTTTCTTAACAGCGGCTGTTTTTGTAGCTGACATATCTTAAGATTTTTTAGACTTATTAATTAAGGTCAATAAATGGGAAATCAGCTCACGTTCTTTTCTAATTGAACGAACGTTGCCTAATTGTTTATTGGCATCCTTAAAACGAAGCTGACGCAACTTTTCTCGAGACTCCGCTAGCATAGCGTGCCATTCCTTCAAGGTTTTAGTTTGTAATTCTTTAAATTCCATATCTCGAGATTAATGTTTTTTGATAAAGCTGCATTTAATTGGCAACTTGTGAGCTGATAAAATCATAGCTTCGCGGGCCTGTTGTTCAGTAACACCTTCGATCTCAAATAAGACCATACCAGGCTTAACGATAGCTACGTAGTGATCAACGCTTCCTTTTCCTTTACCCATAGGCATTTCACCGCCTTTGGCTGTAACTGGCTTATCAGGGAAAATTCTAATCCATATCTTTCCGCTTCTTTGGACATAACGAGAGATAACACGACGAGCAGCTTCAATCTGACGGGCAGTAACCCAGCAGCCTTGCAAACTCTTCAAACCATAGCTACCAAAGCTTAGCGCAATCTTACGCGTTGCTTTACCGCCGCGGTTTAATTTGTGTCCTTTTCGATATTTTGTCTTTTTCGGAGCTAACATATCAGTATATTATTTTCTTTTATTATTAACCTTCTCTTTTACCACTTCGCCAGCATTTTCTTGGCGTTCAAAAACTTCACCGCGATAGACCCAAGCCTTGATACCGATCAAACCAAAAGTGGTATGAGCAGCACCTCGAGCATAGTCAATATCAGCACGCAAAGTTTGTAATGGTAATTTACCGGAAATAAGCATTTCTTGACGAGCAATTTCGGCGCCGTTCAAGCGACCAGATAACATAACCTTAACACCCAAAGCACCGGATCTTTCTGAGCGACCAATAGCTTGCTTCATAACTCTTTTGAAAGGCAAACGCTTTTCAATTTCAAGAATCATTGACTGTACTAAAATCATAGCGCTTAAGTTTGGACGATCAACTTCAGTAATATTGATGCTGATTTCACCCATCTTAAAGTTCTTTAAGAATTTAGTATGTAATTTCTTTTTCAATTCCTCAATCCCCACGCCACCACGACCAATAATCAAACCTGGCTTGGCGGTGAAAAGATTAACGACAATTTTTTTACCTGATGGACGTTCAATTTCAACTTTATCAGTCCCGGCTTCTCTAAATTGCTTGATAAGATAACGACTAACACTTAAGTCTTGTTTGACTTGTTGAATGTAGTTATCACCACGAGCGAACCATTTTGATGGCCACTGGCGGGTGATGCCTACGCGCATTGCTTTTGGATTTACTTTCTGTCCCATAGAATTATTTATTGATTGGGTCCCCGCCTGCGCGAGGACTGGCTTTTAGCCAGCTTTACGATTAAAGATCTTAGAGGTAAAGCCTTTCTTAGCACCCTCAACTCTACCATGACCACCGCGACCTTCGCGACGTGGATCAATGATTTCCTTATCTTTTTCATTAGCAGAATCAACGGGCTTTGTAATAGGATTTTCTTCAACCTTAATGCCTTCTTTCTTAACCGGAGCTGAACCAACTTTAACAGGAGAATCGACATCTTGCTTTTTACCTTCACGAATACCACTATCCTTAATTTCTCCCAAAGTAACATTGATGTGACTCATTCTTTTCATAATAGGAGTAGCGCGGCCATGAGCACGAGGCAACCAACGCTTTAAAGTTGTACCTTGATCAACTCTGATTTCTTTAACAAACAAATTGCTCATTTCAATATCAAAATTATGCTTAGCATTAGCAATCGCTGAGTCAATAACTTTCTTCACTGGCATAGCAGCAATCTTACCAGCAAATTGTAGCTGGTCTAAGGCAGCCGCGACAGGCTTACCCTTAACTAAATTAGTTAAAAGGCGAACCTTACGTGGAGACATTCTGATATATTTTGCTTTTGCTTTTACTTCCATATCAATTATTTTTTAGCTTTAGCTTGGTCTTTAGCCATCTTACCACCGTGATTAACAAACTTTCTGGTAGGAGAAAATTCACCAAACTTATGACCAACCATGTTTTCATTAACTAGCACTGGTGTGTGAACGCGACCATTGTGAACACCAATAGTAAAACCAACCATTTCTGGAGTAATAGTACAGGCGCGATCCCAGAGCTTGATAATTGTTTTGTCGCCAGGCTTAGCATTAAGAATCTTCTTAAGAAGACGTTCGTTAATGTATGGACCTTTTTTAAGACTTCGTGACATAAGCTTACTTTAAAGTTTCTTGCCATTACGGCGTTGGATAATCATTTTGTTTGAACGCTTCTTCTGCAAACGAGTCTTAACCCCATAGGCGTTCTTACCCCATTTGGTTTTTGGATGCTTCAAACCGATTGGCTGATTACCTTCACCACCACCGTGCGGGTGATCATTTGGGTTCATAGCTGTACCGCGGACAGTTGGACGAATACCCATATGTCGACTACGACCAGCTTTACCAATGCTAACATGACGCTTGTCAATGTTACCAACCTGACCGATAGTGGAAAGACAATCTTTTTTAATTAAACGAATTTCACCTGATGGTAATTTAACTTGAGCATACTTCTTTTCAACTGACATTACAAACAAAGCGTTACCGGCGCCGCGAGCTAAACGACCACCTTCGCCTGGTTCTAATTCAACGTTGTGAACTGGCAAACCAGCTGGAATAAATTCCAAAGGCATAGCATTACCAACACTTGGTTCAATTGATTTCTTTGAACTTAAAATTGTCATACCAACAGTCAAACCAACTGGAGCAATGATATAACGCTTTTCACCATCCTTATAAAAGACTAAAGCGATTCTTGGACCACGGCTTGGATCGTATTCAATAGTTTTAACTGTCCCTGGAATATCAAACTTATCGCGCTTAAAATCTACCAAACGAACGTAACGCTTAGCACCGCCACCTTGGTGACGCATAGTAATCTTACCAGCTGAGTTACGGCCGGCATGTTGCTTTCTGATGACTAAGAGAGACTTTTCAGGTGTCTTTGAAGTGATATCTGAAAAATCTTGGAAGCTTGCGCCTCTTAGACCGTTAGTTGTTGGTTTGGCTTTTCTAATTCCCATACAGATTTAAATTAAACACCTTCATATAAAGCAATTGTCTTACCTTTTGGTAAAGTAACAATAGCTTTTTTCCAATCTTTTCTCTTACCAAGCGTACGACCGCGACGACTGGCTTTTCCTTCCATACGAATAACATTAACTTCCAAAGGAGTAATACCATAAGCAGCTTTAACAGCTTTTGCAATTTCAATCTTATTGGCCTTGATAGCTACTTCGAAAAAATAATGATTAAAGGAAGTCTGTTGGCGGCTAGCTTTTTCAGAAATAATCGGACGTAATAGAATACGGTAAGCATGTGACAAAGAAACCTTCTTGTCAGTGCCAGTTGCTTTTACGGAAGTCTTCTCTGCCTTATCAGCATACATATCCTTCATGGTTGCTGGTTTAGCATCCATAGCAACAGTCTTGGTTTTATTTGGTTTGTCTTTTGTAAACAATGCCATACAATTTATTTATAACGCTCTTCTAAAACTTTAAGAGCTTCTTGCGTTACAACAATATTCTTATATTTAATAATATCAAGTAAGTTAACGTTTTCAACAGTAATCAATTTAACGTTAGTTAAATTACGAGCACTTGATTTTGTAACAGCCTCAGGCTTAGCGTCAATCATTAAGAGGCTACCCTTTTTACCTTCATTTGGTAAAATCTTGGAATCAATAACATCAACAATCTTTTTAAAATCTTTTGTTTTGTATTCAGTAATAGCTAGGTTATCAAGTACAGCCAAATTATTGCAAGCAACCTTGTCTGACAGAACAACGCACATAGCTTTCTGTTTCATTTTAACATTCAAATCCTTGGAGAAATTTCTATTCTTAGTTGGACCAAAGGTTACACCACCACCAATCCAAATAGGACTGCGGCTTGAACCAGCACGAGCGCGACCAGTTCCCTTTTGACGCCATGGCTTTTTACCACCACCACGTACCTCAGAACGATCTTTAGTATGAGCCAAAACTTTTCTTTCGTTAGACATCTGAGCTACAACAGCTTGATGAACTAAAGCTTCGTTTTTTTTCTGACCAAAAACCTTATCTGACAATTCAATGTCAGAAACTGTTTCACCTTTTTGGTTGTAAACTTTGTAAGAAATCATATCTTTAAGCTTGTGTCTTTACTTCTTCGTCAACTTTTTCTTCAGCGACTTCAACTGGCGTTTCAGTAGCAGGAACTTCAGCAACTGTTTCTTCAACTACTGGAGTTTCTTTAACTTCGGCGACTTCAGCCTCTGGAGTTGTTTCAACTTTTTCTTCAGCTACTACAACCGGTTCGGCAACAACTTCTGTTTTAACTTCTTCTGGAGTTTCTTCTGTAGCAACTACAACTGGAGCTTCTGTTACTTCTTCAACAACTGGTTCTTCAACTTTGGCAACTGGTAAACCTGTTTTTAATTCACCTTCACCAAAGAATAATACTAAACCGTTACGAGCACCAGGCAAAGCACCTTTAACAAAAAATGAATTGTTAGTTTCATCAATCGCAACAATCTTAACATCATGTAATGTTACGCGATCACCACCCATGCGACCGGCCATACGAACACCTTTAAAAACGTGTTGTACACCACCAGCACCGACAGAACCTGAAGCACGCAATTGATCTTTGTTACCGTGAGTAGCATCTTGTCCATGAAAACCATGGCGCTTAACTACACCTTGGAAACCTTTACCTTTAGAAGTACCAGTAGCAGTCAAAACATCATCCTTCGCAAAAGTAGCTAAACTGATTTGATCACCAGCTTTTAATTCACCAATGTTTTCATCGTTATCAAGACGGAATTCTCTAACATAGCGAAAATCACCAAAACCCTTAAAGTGTCCCTTCAAAGCTTTGGTAATTAAACTAGAGCGCTTTGAACCATAGCCAATCTGAACAGCACGATAGCCATCCTTTTCGACTGTCTTTAGCTGAATAACAGTGCATGGTCCAGCAGTAACTTCAGTTACTGGGATAACATTGTCACCCTGCCAAAGCTGGGTCATTGCAACTTTTTTTCCGATAATGAATTTCATAATTTAAAAACAAAAACTGGTTTAAAGGTAAAACCAGCTTACAATCATAAATCTTTATACACAAACAAATGTGATAAAAATAAAAGTTTTGCAATATTGGTTTTTTCCTTATTAATCAAAATCTCGATTTATCCACTTCCCCGCCGAATCGGAAGGGGTTAAACAAACAAAAATTTCAATAATTTACATTTTAATCTTACTGTGAAAACAAAATTTACATTTTGATCTCGATATCAACACCTGTTGGCAAATTCAAATTGCTTAAGGCTTCGATAGTTGCCGCAGATGGTTCAATAATATCCATGAGACGTTTGTGAGTTCTCATTTCAAATTGATCTCGGGCATTCTTGTGGACGAAAGTTGATGAGTTAACAGTATACTTTCTTTTTTCAGTTGGCAAAGGAATTGGACCGTAAACCTGAGCGCCGGTTCGCTTAACAGTTTGCACGATAATTTTCGTGGACTGATCAATAATCTTGTGATCAAATGATCGGATCTTGATGCGGACGCGCTGTTTAAAGCCTTGGGCTTCCTTAGCTGCTGCCACTTTCTTGCTGTCTATTTCAGTCATAGCTTGATTGAATTTATATAATTCTGACTTTTATTAAGTACAGATTAATCCCGTCCAACCAAATGGCTGGGCGGGAGTATATCTTTACTTGATAATCTTAGTAACAACTCCGGCACCAACTGTACGACCACCTTCGCGGATAGCGAAGCGCATCTTTTCTTCCAAAGCGACTGGAGCAATTAACTTA
Organism: Candidatus Falkowbacteria bacterium; assembly: GCA_026396835.1. NCBI lineage: Bacteria > Candidatus Falkowiibacteriota > Candidatus Falkowiibacteriota bacterium. The sequence goes on along the minus strand of JAPLWA010000004.1, from coordinate 185,615 downwards.
ATAACAAGATTAACAGTATCACCAGGCATAACCATTTCGGTACCAGCTGGTAATTCTACTTCACCAGTAACGTCAGTTGTTCTGATGTAGAATTGTGGCTTGTAACCTTTGAAAAATGGCTTATGGCGACCACCTTCATCTTTGTTTAAGATATAAACTTCACCTTCGAATTCTGAGTGAGGAGTAACTGAACCTGGTTTAACAAGAACTTGTCCACGTTGAACTTCATCCTTCTTAATACCACGTAGAAGTAAACCGGCGTTATCACCAGCCTTACCTGAATCAAGTTGCTTATTAAACATTTCGATTCCGGTAACAACAACCTTACGAGTATCACCAAGACCAACTAATTCAACTTCTTCGTTAATCTTAATTTCACCACGTTCGATACGACCAGTAACAACAGTACCACGACCTTCAATTGAGAAGATGTCTTCAATTGGCATTAAGAAAGGTAAATCAGTTTGACGAACTGGATCTGGAATATAGTCATCCAAAGCTTTAACAAGATCCATAATAGGTTGAGCGTACTCACCTGTTGGATTTTCTAGAGCTTTCAAAGCGCTACCACGGATAATTGGAGTGGTGTCACCTGGGAATTCATATTTCTTCAATAAATCTTTGATTTCTTCTTCAACTAAGTCAATAAGTTCCTTATCTTCAACCATATCGCACTTGTTCAAGAATACAACAATGTAAGGAACACCAACCTGACGAGCTAACAAAATGTGTTCGCGGGTCTGTGGCATAGGACCATCAGTAGCTGATACAACCAAGATAGCGCCGTCCATTTGAGCAGCACCAGTAATCATGTTTTTTACGTAGTCAGCGTGACCAGGACAGTCAACGTGAGCGTAGTGACGCTTTTCAGACTCGTATTCAACGTGAGCAGTAGCAATGGTAATACCACGAGCTTTTTCTTCAGGAGCAGCGTCGATTTCACCAACGCCTTTCTTAGATGCCATGAAACCCTTAGCGGTTAAAACGCTAAGCATAGCTGCTGTTAAAGTAGTCTTACCGTGGTCAACGTGACCAATGGTTCCCACGTTAACGTGGGGCTTTGTTCGCTCAAATTTTTCTACTGCCATACTTTTTATTATGTTAACGAGTTTTAGATTCGTTAATAATTATTAAAAATTAATTAAATATTTGTTTAAAAAGGAGTTTCTTCAATATACTGTCGACCTTCATCAATAACCTCTTCAGCTTCTCTTCGTCTAGATTCAGGGATAGTCCAGGGGCTAGTTTTTGGTTTTTTGCCAAAAGGATTAGCTTTTACTGGTCTGATTTCCTGTGCGACAGAAAAGTTAGAAGGCATAGAAACCGCCTCTTGGGGCGGTTCAGTTACTTGACTAGATTTCCATAGAGCAATATCGGAGTTTATTTTATCGATAAGCTGGTCTTCTGTCAAGCCTCTGACACCATTGGCTTCGGAAACTAAGCTCTCATACTGACCTAATCCAACGACCACAAAGGAATCATCTGGGTTATGTCGATCGTAAACAAGGAGCTTGTCCCCTGTCTTGGCTATTAAATTAATGAAACGCTCCAGGCGATCAGCCATAGTTGTGTCATTATAAAACAAGCAGGGTATTGCTTATTCTAGCGAATAAAAGACAACACGTCAACCTTTTTTATGTTAATATCTATAAAACAACTATTTCTTAGCGTTTTGCCCAATAATCTCTTCTGCGACGTGGCGTGGAACCTCATTATAATGTAAGAATTCCATGCTGTAATTGGCGCGACCTTGGCTCATTGAGCGGAGCTGAGTCGCATAGCCGAACATTTCCGCCAACGGCACTTTGGCGTCAATTACCTTAAGATTTCCGCGGTCTGTCATCTGATCAATCTGTCCGCGCTTTGAGTTCAAGTCACCAATAACGTTTCCCATATATTCTTCCGGAGTGGTAACTTCAACTTTCATAACTGGTTCTAATAAAATTGGGCTAGCCTTACGAACGGCGTCTTTAAAAGCCATGATACCTGCCATTTTGAAAGCAGCTTCAGAAGAGTCAACTTCATGGAAACTACCATCATAGACAGCGGCCTTAATATCAACCATTGGGTAGCCGGCCAAAACACCTTTATCCAAAGCTTCCTTAAATCCTTTTTCAATCGCTGGAATATATTCACGTGGAATAACACCACCTTTAACTTCATCAACGAATTCAGAACCTTTACCTTGTTCTTGTGGTTCAATCTTAATCCAACAATGACCGTACTGACCGCGACCACCAGACTGTTTAATATATTTACCCTCAGCTTCAGCCGGTTTACGAATTGTTTCACGGTAGGAAACTTGTGGTTGACCAATATTAGCTTCAACACCAAATTCGCGCTTCATACGATCAACGATAATATCAAGGTGAAGTTCACCCATACCGGAAATCAAAGTTTGGTTAGTTTCTTCATCAGATTCAACACGGAAGGTTGGATCTTCTTCAGCTAAACGAGACAAAGCCACGCCCATCTTTTCTTGGTCAGCTTTTGTCTTAGGTTCGACAGCAATTTTAATAACTGGTTCTGGGAAGGTAATATTTTCTAGAAGTACTGGGTGATCAACGTCACACAAAGTATTACCAGTATAAGTATCTTTTAATCCAACGACAGCGGCGATATCACCCGAGTAAATAGCTTCAATTTCTTCACGGTGGTTAGCGTGCATACGTACAAGTCTTCCAACGCGTTCTTTCTTACCAGTCTTAGTATTCAAGACGTAAGAACCAGATTTCAAAACTCCGGTGTAAACACGAACGAAACAAAGTTTACCGACAAAAGGATCGGTTGCAATTTTAAAAGCTAGAGCTGCAAATGGAGCATTGTCATCAACCTTAACTTCCATTTTTACGTCATGATCATCTGGATCAGTTGCTTCAATAGCCGGTGCATCTAGCGGAGATGGCAAATAATTATTGACACCGTCCAAAACTAATTGAACACCAATATTTTTTAAAGCCGTACCACAGAAAACAGGATAAATTTCATTTTTAATAACAGCGACACGCAAAGCTTTCTTTAAATCATCAACGCTAATTTCTTCACCACCTAAATAACGTTCAGTTAAAGCTTCATCTGTTTCAGCAATTTTTTCAATCATCTCATGACGATATTGTTCAACCTTATCTTTCATGTCAGCAGGAATTTCAACGTCAGTAATTTGTTCACCGTTCATGCCTTTAAATTCATAAGCTTTACGTTCAAACAAATCGATAACACCAATGATATTTTCTTCAGCTCCGATTGGTAATTGAACTGGAACAGCGCGTGGGTTTAAACGAGTTCTGATTGACTCAAGACTCATGTAAAAATCAGCTCCCATTTTATCCATTTTGTTAATAAAACAAAGGCGAGGGACGCCGTATTTGTCAGCCTGACGCCAAACTGTTTCTGATTGCGGTTCAACACCAGCTGCGCCGTCAAAGACCGCGATAGCGCCGTCTAGGACGCGTAGAGAGCGTTCTACTTCGACAGTAAAGTCAACGTGACCGGGAGTATCAATAATGTTAATACGATTGTCATGCCAGAAGCAGGTTGTGGCAGCTGAGGTAATAGTAATACCACGTTCTTTTTCTTGTTCCATCCAGTCCATTTCAGCGGCACCTTCATGAACTTCACCAATTTTATGTTTCTTACCAGTATAAAAAAGCACACGTTCAGTAAACGTAGTTTTTCCAGCATCAATGTGAGCCATGATACCAATATTTCTTGTGTGATCTAATGTATATTCTCGGGGCATAATTTAATTTATAAAAAAATAAAGATCAAAGAACAAAGAATAAAAAAATAAATTTGATTTTTGATCTTTGATCTTTAAACTTCGCGTTAGCGCGCAAAGTGAGCGAAAGCTTTGTTAGCTTCAGCCATACGCTGAACATCCAATTTCTTCTTAACAGAAGCGCTTTCACCGTTGGCTGTATCCATGATTTCTAAAGCCAACTTTTCAGCCATTGGCTTACCCTTACGAGCGCGAGCAGCTTCAATCATCCAACGACAAGCCAACATGAAACGGCGTTCCCCACGAACCTGGTAAGGAATTTGATAGTTAGCACCACCAACACGGCGACTACGAACTTCTAATAATGGAGAAACCATTTTTAGGGCTTTATTAAAAATATGGCGTGGATCCTGAGCGGTTTTGGTCTTAACAATCTCAAAAGAATCATAAACAATCTTCTGTGCCACAGCCTTTTTGCCCTGTGTCATTATATAATTGATTAATTTAGAAACTTCCTGATCGTTATAACGAGCGTCTGGATAAATTATTCTTTTGGGTGCTGCTTTTCCTCTCATATTTTATAAAATTAACTCTTAGTGGCTTTAGGTCGTTTATTACCATAAAGCGAACGGCTTTGGCGACGTGCTTCAACTCCCTGAGCGTCGTAAACGCCGCGGATAATCTTATAACGTACACCTGGTAAGTCTTTTGTACGACCACCTTTAATTAAAACGATAGAGTGTTCTTGTAGGTTATGACCGATACCTGGAATATAAGCTGTTACTTCCATACCATTAGATAAGCGGACACGAGCGATCTTACGCAAAGCTGAGTTTGGTTTCTTAGGTGTTGTTGTGGTTACCTTAAGACAGACGCCGCGCTTAAAAGGAGAACCTTGAATACGGATCTTCTTTTTACGATGAAGAGTGTCTAAAGTTAACTTAAGAGCTGGCGACTTGCTTTTAGTAACAATTCGTTGACGGCCCTTTTTTAATAACTGATTGATTGTAGGCATAATGTAAACTCTCGTACAATAAAAACCCCTAAATGGGGACAAAAATAAGAATAACAAAAGATCAATAAGACGTCAAGGGATTTTTGCTAGTTATTGACAAAAACTTAAAAATATGAAAAAGTATAGAAAATATTTCAAAATAAAGTGGAGAAAAGAATAATGTATACCATTTTTGTAGTTGCTCTTTGGATAGTTATATTGCTCATCTTTGGTCGCAAAGAATGGGCTGGTTTAGGGGTTGTTATGTGTCTCCCATTTTTCATAATCGGCGGAGTAATTATAGACTTATTTGCAGTTTTTATACACTTCTGGCCGTACGGTTTCTTGGCTCTGACGCATTAACGATATTATAGCGAAAAAGGGAGATATTCAATGATCTCCCTTTTAAATTAGCTAATATTAAAATAAATATAACGATATTGACAACATGTCAATAATCTGATTAAATATGAAATTACGAACTTTTAAAAACATTAAATAATTTATTAAGCTTCCGAATATATTCAGGAGTTAAATAAATTATTTAATAATTAAAAACTCAGAAGGAGAAAAATTGGAAGAATCAATCGATAAAACGTTAGACAAGCTAGAGACAAAAATTATCAACTTGTCAATAAAAGCTATGAAATTAGAAGACACTATGGTGTTTTTCATAAGGACAATATTTATTGCCTCTATAGTAGTGATACTTAGAATATATTTCACGCCCTCAATCCTGGAGACTAATAAACTAGGAACTTGCGGGGTGGATTTAGGCACTTTCATGGCAATATTTGTCTTTTTTATCACGAGAATAACGATGGGTCTTCAACTAGAGACCACTGCTATCGAGAAGGCAATCTCAAAAAAGTGCATCTACCGTGTTTTATTTAGGAAAAAATTTAGGGAATATTTAGCAGAGAACGTAAAATCTTTAGAACAGATTAGCGGCAACATTAATTTGGAAAATATAAACACTGAGCTAGATATAATTGACTCTCAATTAAATACCATAGATGAAGACAACGAAAAAGCACTAAACGAAGAGCTAATCATTCCGCAGAAACAAATCGAAGAAGCTGAAAATCAAATCCAGGAGGCGGAAAATCAAATCGAAACAATCGAGGACAAATATTACAAAAATTATAATAAAAACACAGAGCTTCTTCAAAAACAGAGGGATGATTTAATCAACAAAAAACGTATTTTGAAGCTAAAAGAAAATCTTCTTTAGCACAATAAAAAGGGAACATTATGCTCCCTTTTTTCATACACAATATATATTTTTACAGACCAGTCAACAAAGCAAATAACCAAACCGCGGCGTTAAAAATGAATCCAAAAAAACCAGACATAATAAATAGTAACAAGATGACAATACTATATCGCTCTATCTGATAAATAAACATCTTTGCTCTGCTGGGCAAGAAAGCCATTAAAACTTTTGATCCATCAAGCGGAGGAATCGGCACTAAATTAAATATGCCTAAAACCAAGTTGATTAAACAAGCGAGCAATGCAACTAAAGTTAAACTAGCAACAAGGGAGCCAGAAGTAAGAGCTAAAGCACTATCATTAGCACCTGATAATAAACTCACTGCTAACTGAGTTTTATCTGCCACTGGTAAAGTTAAGAATCGAGCAATTAAACCAAAAACAATAGCTAAACTAAAGTTTGTAATAGGTCCAGCGGCAGCGACTTTCAACTCACCATATTTTTGATCTCGTAAATTATAAGGATTGTAGGGTACTGGTTTGGCCCAAGCTAAGAAGAACGGCGCCTTAATTATAACTAAAAACAAAGGGAAAATAACCGAACCGACTGGATCAAGATGTTTCAATGGATTAAGAGTTAATCTCCCCTCTCTTAAAGCTGTATCGTCGCCGAGTCTATGCGCCATCCACCCGTGAGCATATTCATGTAAAATAGCCGAGCCAATCAATATTATGATTAAAAGAATTGTAACAATCATTTTAGGCTATTTAGATTTACTAAGATTAATATTTAACAAAATAATTAATTTTAGCCTTAACAGTTAATTCATCAACCAACTTCTTGGACTCTTCTCCAAGCTTTGTGTTACGCAAATTTTCCTTAATACTAGCCTTAGCGGTTGCTTCTTGGCCTTTCTGTATAGTAGTTCCACTGTCTTTTATATATTTTTCAACATCGGCGTCGCTAACGCTAACTTTGTCGGATAACATTTTTTCTAACTGTTTTTGAGTAGTAATCCTCTTTGTAAGATCTTCTCTAGTGATTTTATTTTCAACTAAAGCAGCATCTAAAGTTGTGCCCTGATCTTTTAGTTGAGCTTCAATTTTATCAAATTCGGCTTTAATATCTTCTGCGGTAACTGAAACTTTCCTATTGGCAGCTTCTTGATTAATAAGTCGTTCACTAATCATTGCGTCTAGAGCAGCCTTGCCAGATGCTTTTTCTAAATTTTGAACAAGCTCTAAACGACTAATAACAGTTCCGTTAACAGTTGCGGCAATAACAAGACTCTTAAAATAATAACCTAGACCAAGCACAACGATTACAATCACGGCAATAATAATTCTTTTAAGTGTAAGCACTTTTTTTAACCAAACTAATTTATTTGTTGCTGCGGGTTTTACTTCATCAACTACGTGTTCGTGGTGAGCTTCTTCTGTCTTTACTTCTTCCTGAGCATGTTCCTCCTTATGCTCGATTATTTCATTCTCCATAATTTTTTATTAATTTAATAATTTTTTTATTATAGCAATAATTCAAAATTTTACCTATGCTTAGGCGTTACCCAAAAACCCATATACTTACCAAACATTAAACGAGTTTGTGCCTCCAACCCAGGAATGGCGCCAAAAAATACAATAACAACCGGTAAAAATGCCCACTGGATAATGGTAATAATATATTTTAATGGTCCTAATTTCTTAGTTTTAGGCAAAATCATAATAGAAATTGATGCCGAAATTACCATTCCAACCATAGCTAAGGTCATCAGCCACTTTGTGACGCCAGGCAAATTACTAGACAACACAGTTGAATTAAATTTATCACCACCTAAGAACAAAGGTAACCAACCGATAACTGAAGTAATTAAAGCGTTAGTTGCCCAAGAATGAAAACCATAAAGTTGAACCGCGATGTGATTTACAAAACGATCTTTCTTTTTTATGGTCGGCCAAGCTTTAATGGTATTAAAAATTAAATATGGAATATTTTCTGCTCCCCAACCCCAGCGGCGTTGCTGTCTGTACAAACTACCAGCTGTTGTCCAATGATTAGAGTCCATGCAAATGTCCATTGAAACTGGAAAGTATAATGGCTCAACACGATAATCACCTTTATAAAAACAGAAACAATGCCAAAAAATTCTTGAGTCTTCACTTACCATATTAGTTGACCAAAAACCAATATCAGTTAAGGCGCGCCAAGTCATGGAGTGAGAAGAATAAGTTGCTAATTTCTCTGGTTTAATCTGTTGCATCATTTGCCAGAAAGTATTTGAAAAAGCAGCCACACGCGCAAAAAATGGCGCCTGCCAAATGTTATTATGATAAACCGGGACTGGCTGATAGCTAGCACGATATGGTCGCTCAACAGTTAAAAAACTATAAGTTAAACAATGGAAATAACCTTGATGAACAACAGTATCAATATCAAAAATATTTACTAAAATTTTATTGTAATCAATTTTTTCTGGATCAATCACTAAGCGTTTTAATTCTTTAGCAGCAAAAGATTGGTTTGCACCCTTACCTTTTAACTCGCCTTCAGTATTAGCTGGATGAGTTGTAATTATAAAGCGAGCAAATTTACTAGCGTATTCGGCTTTTATAATTTCTGCTCGTTTAACTGCGTCCTCGCCAGCGCGTTCTTCAATAGCCAAGACAACAATGAAACGATCTAGTGGATAGCCAGCGGCAACAATACCATCAAAACAAGACCGTATAACTTCAACGCCCTCATTATAAGTTGGCAAAATTACAACTTGCCATAAATCACGCCATGCTAAATTAACTGTTTGTCCAGCTTCATCAATCGCAATAGTTCTCTCCCCTAGTTCTTCGCATTTTTTTACCCAATCAATTTTTAATCGCTTCTTCATCATGCGATAAGAGATTAAAAGATGTGTGGCTAAAAACATGACTAATAAGAGCCAATAAATATCAAATAAAATAACAAAAACTGCTGTGCCGATTGGCGCTAGAGATGACAATAAAATTAAACCGACAATCGTACCCCAAGACAGTGCGCCAGGTAAAATTTCTAGAGCGCGATAAAGCAAGCGATCTTTGCCGCTTAAATCTGTGGCTTTACTAATTTTTAGATAATCAACCATCTTATTCTAATTTTGGTTTAATAAATATTTTCTCACCAACAATATATAATCCAAGCAAAAGAACAAAAGACATAAATAGGTTAAACATTAAAACCGGTTCATAAAAATACGTCAGCGCAGTTTTTAAAATCTTTGGTAGATCATTAATGATATTCCAAGAATTAAACCTATTAACTAATCCAAGTAATAAACCAAGCGCGGCCAAAAAACACATTAAGACCATAAAGATAAAGCCGTATAGCTTGCTAAAATATTTTGTTACAGCTTTTTTCATTGGCCTAAGTGACAAAACAAAAGCTGGCCAGCCAATGGCACCAAAAGCAAAAAAGAACAGTGTCATCCAGGCATTATTAGCACAAACCTTGCCATAAGAGTACCAAGGGCAATAACCAATGACATGCCTCGCATCGGTCATAAGATACGCCGCATTTGGGAAAATTGCAAGCCAAACAAAAAATGAACCTAATTTTATATACCATTTCTTATTTGACAACAAAAGCTTAGCCGCCCACTGAGCTGCTAAAATAGCTAAGATTGCTAAAAATATATTCCAAAAAATAAATGACGCAGGGTAGCCATTAACATTCAAATCAAAAAAGTTTAGAGTACTACCAATAAAAACATCTGCTGGATAAGCCGAATTAGTCATCATAAATATAAATTAAAGATTCACTCGTTGACCTGGATTTATAGTACCGCCCGATGGATAATCATTATTTACAGGCGGAGTTGAAACGACTGGCGCTGGTCGAGCTTCTTCAACTCGACGAGGAATATCACGCAAAGAAAGCATTGGTGCTGCTTCGGTATTTCTGACAGGCGCTTGTTTTAAAGTCGATAGTTCAGCTTGTTTCAAATTTTTTCTTTCCGCTGTTTCGCGTGCTTTTTCTTCACGCAAAATAGTTAAACAATCCTTACAATAGACTGGTCTTATTCCATCTGGTTTAAAAGCAACTTTTGTTTCTTTGCCACAACGAGAGCAAGTGGCTTCATTGGTATAAATAGAAGGATCAGCTTTAGGTCGTGGCGCAGGCGGAGCGACTGGAGCCTGACGTGGAATATTTGCCACGGCGTTCGCCACGCTTTGGCTTAGATTTTCAATTCTTGGCGCAACGGTAATCTTGGCGGCTGGAGCCGGCGCAGGGTTGACCTTAGGAAGATCTTCGTCGGCTTGATGCCAGCGCATAATAACACTTTCAACTTCTTCACGCGCACCAGCGTATGTTTGTCTAGTAAAATCAATCACCTTTTGCTCATTACCAGTTCTTTCTTCTTCGGTTAAAGGCGCTAAACCACGAGCTGAAAAAGGATCGCTCGCTACACCGTCAATCATTAATTTCAAAACAATATTATATTTTGGCAAGTTAACTAAATCTTCTTCAGTAAAGACTGGGGTAAATTCTTTAACTAATTCTTCGGCGTCGGTCGCGCCAACACGGAAAACAACTAAAGTACCAACGTTACCGAAAACGGCAAATTTAACTTTTTCAGAAAGCTGTTCAATATACTGGTGACCCATGATTAGGTTTAGGCGGTATTTACGAGCTTCTGACAAAATGTTAGCAAAGCTGTCCGTCGCGAAGTTTTGGAATTCGTCGACGTAAAGATAAAAGTCGCGACGATCTCTTTCATTAATATCAACTCGGCTCATGGCTGCTAACTGAATCTTAGTAATCATCATAGCACCCAGTAATTCTGAGTTATCTTCACCAATTCTTCCCTTACTTAAGTTCATGATTAAAATTTTACCTTCATCCATGATCTTTCTTAAATCAATTGATGATTTTGTTTGACCAACGATATTTCTAATCAATGAACTGGATAAGAACTGACCGACTTTGTTTTGAATAGGAGAAACTGCTTCAGACGCAAATTTATCAGCATAACCAGCAAATTCTTTAACCCAAAAAGCTTTAACCACTGGATCTTGAATTTGCTCAATAACTCTCTTGCGGTAAGTTTTATCAGATAGCATTCTAGTAACGGCCAACAAAGTTGAGTTTGGATAATCTAAAATAGCCAAAATAGAGTTTCTTAAAATGTATTCTAATCTTGGTCCCCAAGAATCGGCCCAAAGTTTTTCGAACACGCCAATCAAACCAGAGGCCACTAAGTGACGCAAATGTGGTTCAACTTGTTCGACAACGTTAAAAGCGATCGGATAATTAGTATCACAAGGATTAAAATAAATTATGTCTTTAATACGTTCGTTCGGAATGTATTGAATTATTTTTTCTGCCAAGTCGCCGTGTGGGTCAACTACTGCTACGCCCTTGCCTTCTCTAATGTCTTCTACAATCATATTTTCTAAAATTGTAGACTTACCCATACCAGTTTTTCCAATCAAATACATATGACGACGGCGATCGTCATCTTTAATACCAAATTTTCTATATTGATTGCGGAAAGTTGTTTCCGCAAAAAGTGTTAGCTTGTTATCCATAGGTTGTTTTAGAATGAACGAGAATGAATCAAACCCGCCTTCGTTAACTTACAGTTAACTTCGGCGAGGCAAGAAAGAACTAGTCGACAAATGGCAAATTAGGCGGTGGCTGGCCACGACGAGCTTTCGGCTCATCATGAGTTTCAAGCGCAACGCTAATTTCATGAGGTGTATAAGCCGGTTTATCATTCGAAGCATCAGTGTAGGATGACTTTTCATTTACAGGATCGGCTGCCGGCATTTCAGGCTCAATAACTTCTGGCTCAACAATAGCTTCTTCATTAAGCGCTTCGTCATCATCCATAAAAGCAGGCTTAGTCGAAGTTTTTTTAGTTTCAGGTTTAAAATCTTCTTCTTCAGCTACTGCATTATCATCTTCAACTTCAAAATCTTGATCAAAAATTGGCTCACGATTAACTGAAGATTTTTTAAGATCTGAACCAAAAGGCAAAGACATTGGCGGCTCAACACGGCGAGCACTGGCACGTTGCACCAAAGGCGCCTTAACCACGGCGTCGATTGGGAAATGCCATAAAGTCGCCAGTTCCTCAACGTTCAAAATCCACGGCTTGCGGCCACGCATTTTACTGCGGCTCTTATAGCCGCGCATAATATTATTTTTCTTAGTAATTACTCTTTGTTTAGTAAAAAAGTAATTTGCCGAAGTCATCGTAATCTTTGTATCTGGTTTTAATGAATTTAAACCACCAGTATTAAATTGTTTGATATATCCTACAAAACCGTTAACAGCCTTAGGAACATTCTTTACTTCTTTACGAGCAAAATAAATCACGCGAATACAAACTTCAAAACCAAGTTTTGCAACTTTTGCTTCAACCGCTTCAATTTGAGCTTTTTCAGCCGGCTTAAGATTCATCATCTTAAGAGGGTCAGCGTCTTTCTTTTTAGTTGCATCAATATCGCCCCAAATACTATAAACTTGTTCACTGGCATCACCCATCCAATCTACAATCTTATCAACAGCGTTATTAGCGCCACTAGCAGCCTTTTTCTCGCCTAGAATCTTACCGATAAAACCTTTTTTAGCATCCTTCCAAGCTTCATCAGTCGGGACTAAGACTATTTGATACCAAAGCTGCTCGCCACGCTGCAGGCTGCTCATTAAATCCATTAATGAAGCCATGGTATCCCGATATGTAGTTTCAGGTGCACCAAATTGATGCTCAAATTCAGGGTAGGTTCTAATTGGCAACAGCTGATCCTTTACTTGAACAAATTCAGACCCCCAAATATCATACTCTTCATCAGGATAAATATTAGGCGCAGCCGTTGTATAATCTTCGACTTCATAAATTTCCGCGTCAGGATACTGAGAGTAAACAGCCGTCTCGACTAAATTACGAAATTTTTCAGGCGCTCTAACTAAAAATTGAATATAGCCTCCAATTGAAACAATTTCAAAACTAAAACCGAGTTGGAATTTTCCTTCCCACCATGTTTCAATTAAAGATAGGGTTCCATGAGCACCGGCGAAATAGACAAACATATTCTCAACCGCCATCAAAGATTGAGCATTATTACGCGGAATATCAATCGCTAACAAAATAAATTTCTGTTGTGCAAACCACAAACCTTCACGATGTTCTAGCCAAAGCTGAATAATTCCCCAGAGTGTAACAAAAGCCACCGGCATCCAACCGAAGTACCAAAAAAACAGTCGCCACAAAATTGTGCCGGTAGGCAAATAAAGCAATTGTTCAAAACCGCTTATATCAATATTAACTACCATATTAGTCTTTTAATTTTAGCACAAAAATTGCTTTTTCTAAAATATCTTATTCTTTCTACCCTGCCCCCAGCCCCTCCCCACGCAGAGCGTAGGGAGGGGTGTCTTATCTTCACGTAAACACTGGTATGAATATGTCGTACAGGCTAAAAACTATTTCGGTATTAAAAGAGTCAAGGGGTTTGGGGGCTGAATTGAGCGCCGTGATTGGCGATATAAAAAGTGAACAATGTAATAGCGAATTGAAGCCCCCAAAACTTTTGTTGCTTTTGGTTACAAAAGCAAGCCCCGCGGCAGCGTTATAGATAGAATGTTTTCATTATTAACAAGCTAAACACAATGGTACTTAGAGAATAACAGCCAATCCTCCTACGATCTGCGTAAGGAATAAAACAAAACAAAAAACCCCAGGTCCAAGACCTGAGGTTTTAATTGTAAATTTTATTTAACCGCAATGTATTTATTACCAGTAACTCTTTCAAAACGCTTCTTATTCATAAGCGCTAAATCAATTGTAGTCTTCTTAACCATGCGCTGTTTCATTACTTCTTCAGTGATTTCTTTTTTGCTTAATGGTTGTTTAGACTTACTGAGAATATCGATAATAACATCGGCGACGGTGCCCTTAGTATAGCCCCATTCTTTTAGAGCATATAGACCACGTCCAACTAAAACATACTTACCGTCAAGGATTAATTCATTGTGAACAGTTGCGGTGTTAACCTTTTTACCATCAAAACCTGTCTCGTTAATTTTCTTAGAGATTTCTTCGTAGTGCATTGGTTTGGCATTGTTCTTTAACACCAAATAAATCTTATCATTAATTGTTTTAGGATTAATTTCACGTGAACCACCATGGCCCCAGTGACCGAATTTATTCTGTTCAATATCAGCAATTGCTTTCAAAAGTGAATATAAAGGCTTTTGATCATTAGCTAATTCAAGCTCTTCATCAGGAATAATTCCGCGTAAAGCTTCAACTAAATTAAGGCCTTCCTTGCTCTGTAGTTTACCTTCGTTCTTATTATAGCTATCTAAGCCACGAACTAAAGACAATAATTCTTCAGTAATGAACAAGCGCTTAGCAGCTTTAACCTTAGTCAAAAGTTCCTTGGTCATTTCTTCTAGATGATCAAGTTCTTGATAGCGAAGTTTAAAAGCAGGATTAAAATTAGCAGAGCCTTCAACAGCCGCAATTTCAGCATCCATTATCTTAGACAAAAGGAAATTAAAATGATTTCGATAAATCAATGGATCTTCATCCTTGATCTTACTTTGATCTAAAGCTAAAGAAGACAAAATGTCAAACAGATATTCTCTATCCATTAATCCACCATGGTCCTCAAGCAAACGAGTTACCAACATCTTCAAATCAGACATAACAGCAACTAGGTCCTCAAGTTTCTTAAGTTTAGAAATACTGCCAGTTTCAATCTGACGGACGCGTTCGCGGGTCAAATTATGTGACTTACCGATTTCTTCTAAGGTAGCTTTAGTAGCGCGATTAAGCCCAAAACGACGCTTTAAAATATCGCGTTCTCGCTCGCCCAAGCGCTCTAATAAAGTTTCGATGATATCAGCAACGTGAAGATGACCGATTGTCTCGGCTTGCTTTTGGTTGATGATTTTTTCTAGAATTGATTCTCCTGCCATATGTTTTTTAGTTATAAAACCGGTAGCGCATATGGGCTACGACACCAGTTCAATAAAGTGTTGTAATAAATGTATGGCTCAAGTATAGCATAAAGCATTAAAAAAGTCAACAATGTCAAGCTGACCACTTTTTTAGCAATCTCCCCTGCTCCAATTTTGTCAAAAAATACCTATTTTTAGCCTTTTTTTGAGCTCTTTGCCTGTCTAATTCAGCTAAACAGACAGCGGCTGTAACTGACAAATTTAGGCTTTGGACCAGGCCCTTCATTGCAATATACACAGTTTCGTGGGCTAATTTTTGTGCCTTGATTGACAAACCGCGGTACTCGTTGCCGAACATTAAAACAGTCTTAGGTCGAGTCAAATCTGCTTTCCTAAAATCTTTAGCTTTTTCATCTAGGGCGGTGGCAATAATATAGTAGCCGCGACGCTTTAGAGTACTTAGGCATTTAATTGTAGAAGTAAAGAATTCCATATCAAGCCACTTGCTTGCCGAAGCTGAACTAAGATGACCAATTCTTCTCGGATTAAATCTTTTTTCTTTTTCAAAGATAAAGCAAATCTTTTGGATACCAAAGGCATCACAGCTACGTAAAATCGCTGCCGCATTATGTGGATCATGAATATCTTCCAGCACCACGACCCCCTGCTGTCGGTTCTGAATAACCTGTTTTAATTTTTGTTCTCGTTCTGGTGTCATGATTTTATTATAACAAAAATTTATAATATATACAGATTTTGAACATATTATATTTAAATCAATTTTCCGTACCCTACCCGTGGTAGAGACAGGTTCTGTTTTCATATAAACGTTTTTATAACATTCCCCATGGTAGAGACAGGTTTGAAACCTGTCTCTACAGACGTTAAATATGTTTTTACGATAAATTATTTCTATCCCTCTCCCAATTATATGGATTATTTAAAATATATTCCCTGATATTATTTAATTCCCTTTCATTCCAGATAACATGGTCGTAATAACGCGTTTGCCAAACAAATGGAACATTGTTTTTATTGGCATATGTTTTAACGGCAATTTTATATGATCGAATTATTGATGCCAAATTTTTTGATTGCGGACCAAAAACATTACCATTATATAATGGTCGTGCATTCTGTAGAGACGCATAATTATGCGTCTCTACCAATTCGTTGTTTCTCCTTGGTGGGTGATTACCCAGTAGAGACGCGCCATGGCGCGTCTCTACCCAAACATTGTTGTTTTTATTCACATTATCATTGCCATGGCGCGTCTCTACCTCACGTTTATGCGACCCCAATGTATTATTTTTATTAATCACAATAATTCCATGCACGTGATTCGGCATAACAATAAAATGTCTGAACCACAGATATCACAGATTATATGATGCGCACAGATGATTATTTTACATATCTCTTAACATCAACCCGTTTTGCTCCAAAATTGATTAACAGGCCAACCTTAACACGATAAGCCTCAATATAATTTATGGCTTGAGTCGTATGAACATCCTCTAGCGCAATCAAAGCCTTTAGCTCGACCATAATATCATTATCAACTAAAAAATCTACACGCCGATTACTAATTTTTATACCATCGTAATAAATATCCATGTCTTTCTCTCTTTCAAATATTAAATTTTCTTTAGCAAATTCATAAGCCAAAGCACGTTGATTGTACCTTGAAAGCACACTTAATAATTCGCTGAGTAATTTCTGATTTATAATAATTCATAAGTTAAAATAAAAACCCTCTTTCAAGAGGGTTTTTATTATCTGTGCTAATCAGTTCATCTGTGTTATCTGTGGTTCAGACAAAAAAACACCCCCAACTCTTTCAAGGAGGGGGTGTTTCTCATTCTAGACTATCCGAAGATAATCAGAACTACTAGCACTCAAGCAATATTATTGAGTAAGTGTAGTACCACCGAATGGGAAATTCTTAATCAAATAAGTATTGTACCAATCAGCAGATGAAGTAGGAGCTGCTAGAGCACCAGTGTTTGCAGTTACAGCAGCGGAGTGCGCAACTACAGAGTTGTCAGACCAAATAACATTGTTAGTTGGGCTTGTTCCTAGTGTTGGAGCAGCACCTGCAGTATCTAGAGTAGTATATGGATTAGCCAAAATACCCAAAGATACTGTTGTTTGACCAGCAGTGGCGTCAACATCGTTCAAATATGTATATGTTGCACCTTGAGCTGCTGAGTCATTACGCATATTAACTGTAATACCATCCTTGTCGGCTGGGTGAGAGAAACCACTTGGGGTTGCCCAAACAGAATATGTGTTTGATGTTCCCTTAGCAATAACTTCTTCACTTGCCCAAGTAATGAAGGCCTGTGAAGTACCTTCAGCCAAAGAGTTGATTGATTCAATAGTAGTACCGTCGATCTGGTGGATATCAACGTTTGAGCTAATATCTGTAGAACCACGATAAATCTTGAATGTACCAGCAGTTAATGTGTCGTTAGTACCAACGTTGTCGCTTAATGTGACGTCTAAGACAATCTGTTTCAATGAAACATCTTCCTTAGAGTCAGCAGCAACTGTGAACTCATAAAGTTTGTTGGCGGTTCCGTTAATCAATGTGCCAGTAAGGGTTGACTGAGAAACAGTCAACTTTGTCTTACGTAGGTACATATCATGTGCTGCCAAAGGTAATGCAGTAACATCACTCTCTGATAGAACGGTGTTGCTACCATTCAAACCACGAGCTTCAAATGTTCCAGCAACGTTAGACAAAGTAGCTGAAATAGTAGTACCTGAAGTAGCACCATTTGAAATGGTGTTCAAAGTACCCTTAACAGTCAATGTCAAGTTACCATCTTTTGGAACAATGAAATCAGTTGTGAATGAGTTGAAGTCGGCGTAGTTAGGAGTACCGCTTGTCAAAGATACGTCGTTAGTAATCTTTGTTGAGCCATTCCACAAGCTTAGAGAAGAAACTTCTTCAATAGCAGGGGCTGGAACTTCAACACGGACCTTAGCGATACGTAGATCTTCGCGAGTAGCAGTAAACTTAATTTTACCTAATACTTCATTGTCGCTACCGGCAATGACTAAACGAGATTCACTCTCGGCGTCATCTGGAGCAAGAGCGGCAGACAAAGTACCTGAAGCAACGATAGTGTGAGTTGGACCAGTTACGGTACCAGAAACGTTAACGCTGTTACCTTCAGTATCTTGAACTGTAGCATCAGAGGTTGAAGCAACATCGAGTTTCAATGTTGTTGAACCAGCGATTGGAGTTGAAAGAGTGTTTAGGTCAACAGTGGCTAGCAAAGTCTTAGTTGCACCCTTTAGAACAGGAACATTCAAGTTGCTGAAAGTTACTGTTGTGCCAGACAAGGACTTGGTTTCACCAACCTGGTTTGTACCATCCCACAATTTAACATTCAAGACACAGTTAGCTGGTGTAGAACAACCATTAGCACCAGTAGCAGTTAACATAAGAGAGGTTAACTTAATATCTTTACCAGTACCGGCAGCGATATTAATACCTGTCATAGCAACGGCAGCTGAACCATTGATGTAGGTATGAGTGGCTGGAGTACCAGCTAGGCTCAAAGTAACAGTACCGGCTTTTACGCGGTGGGTGTTACCAGCAATGGCTGTGCTTGGAACTATGTTGGCTAGAGCAACATATTGATTGGTGTCTAGATTCTTGATGGCTGAAACACCAAAGGCACTCAAAGTAGCTTTGATTGATTCATTAGCAGCAGGGGTAAAGTTAGCTATATCAGCTGTAACCTTAATGGTACGAGTCTGATTGGCATTAATTGTCCAAGTATCAGAGTAAGTCAAAAGTTGGCTTGTATCTACACCTGTTCCGCTAACGTCCTTAGGACCAGCTAATAGCTGACCAGTGGTTACGTCAGTGAATTTAATGTCAGTATAGTTAGCAGTTGTGCCACCGTTTGACAAACCGCCTGAAGCAGAAGCTGGGGCGTCTAGAGTCAAACCTAGGCTACGAACTTCGATGTTGGACTTCGCATTCATTGTAAAGCGGAAGATTTCAGCATCTTGCTGTTGTACGGCGTAGTCAGTAACGGATGGACCTTGGAAAGATAGAGTTACCTGTCCTGCTTCGATAGTTGTATATGAAGCATCTGTCCATGTTGGTGTACCAACAGTATTATCATAACCTGTACGAGTAACAGCAGCACCATAACCATAAGTATTACCTGTGGCATATAGGTCAGCTGAGTTGTCCAAGTAAATAATACTTGTGTCGCCTGAACGAGCAGCGGAAGCGACGTCGGCGTAAACTTCAAAAGTCTTAGTTATACCCTTATTAAGAGCATAAGGAGTTGAGAAGTTCAAGACGATTGTTCCGTTTGAATTCATTGAAGCAGCAGTAGCTAAAGTAGTACCAGCTTGCTTCAAGTTGAAGTTGGTCATATTACCATTTTGGATATTACCAACTTGGTATAGGGTCAAGTTCTTGATCATCAAGTCTTCGGTTGAGCTAGCTTGCAAAGTGAAAGCAGCTACCTGAGCTTGTAGTTCACCAGCCTTTGGAGAACTTAGAGAACCGGTTTTAGCAATTGTAATAGCACCACCAGAAACGTTAGTAATACTCATTGTATTACCGGCGACTGGGAATGAACCACTTACAGTAGCTCCGTTTGCAGCAATAGCTGAAGCAAGAGAGATACTGAAATTGTCATTACCTGTTGTTGCTGAAGCATTAACGTCAGCAACGATGCTCAAAGTTTTGGTTGTACCCTTTGTTACGGTGTAGTTAACATTGCTAAAAGTAGCTTGGTTGGTGCTTGAGTTGACTGAGCGACCAGTTGTTAAACGAGTCATGCCATCATATAGATAGACATTGTCAAAGTCAGCGGCTGAACCAACACCACCACGAGTTATAACAACTGTATCCAAGCGAACGTCACCATCGTTGGCGGCGGTAACATTGAATTTTGTGTAAGTAACGCGAGTAGCACCTTTAGTTACGTTAGCTGAAGCTGGAGTGTCGGAAGACAAAGCAACTGACAAGCCAGAACCACTAACAGTTCCACTTGCACCCATTGTTAGGTCAGTCAAACCTGATTCATTACCAGTAATGTCTGTTCCCATTGGGGTCATTGTCATAGCAGCAGGAGCTGTTTGGACAAAGGCGAAGTTGAATTTGTTAGCATAGAAAGCAGCTTCTGAAGCAAACTTTCTGAAGTTTGTACCATCGAAGTAGTAAACGTCAGCGCTTGAACCCTTTACTAATGAACCAGCAGGATATACACCAGCTGTTAAGGCTGAAGTAATCTGATAGTTAGTAAAGAAAGCATCTGAAACGTCGATAACTTTCTTGGCCCAGTTGGAACCGAACAATGAGGAAGCGTTAGCTTCGCTGACAATTGAACGTAGTTTACCACCTGGTTCAACTGCGTAAACAGTTGGATTGGTTGTGATCTTGATCAAAGATGTACCTGGGCGGACAGTAACGTTGGCGCCTAGAGGGTAGCTCTCCAATTCGGATTGAGCAACAGTCTTAACGTTGTTAAAGTCTGTGAACCAAGACATGTATGTGTTCTGTTGTGGGAAAACATAGCGCTTACCACCCTTGTAGTAATAAACAGTCGATAGACCATTCATTTTGATTAGGTCACCATCCATAGCTGCAGCTTTGGCAAAGTTAATGCCGCTGACAGATACGATAGTAGCCAATACTAGGGCTGAAGCAAAAATCTTTCGTACAGTATTCATAATTTCAATAATTTCCTTTTCATCTTTTAAATCGCAAATAATACATCAATCGGAATCCCGCTTCCCCGCATCAACCAAAACATAAGTTTTAATTAATGGCCGGAGAGTAAAGCATAGGGTGTTCACTACTCCACATAACTTGATTCGTAATCTTATTACGTTCTAGTTGATGCGGAAAAAAGCTAAATCGATGTATCATCAAACCCTATAAATGAAACTCAGAAAGTTTACTTTCCGAAGCTTCAGCGTAGGGAAGCTTTTTAAAAAACTCTTAGGTTTATAATCACTCTGTTATAAAAACAGAATGAGTAATGCTTGTCGCAAAGACAATCGACCTTTTTTGCATTACTGCCCAACGTAGCCACCGGCTAGCCAGGTCTCTCCACATTTCTTATTCAAACTCTAAGTCCAAATAAGTTTTACTGTGGATATGCGAGACTACTATATATAGTAAGCTCACATATCAACAGTATGTTGCTATTTAATTTTCAATTTTTGCAAAACTCTGTAAATTGCATTTACCATTTTCCAACCCGGATTATTTTCCCATCGCTCGTAGGCAATCGTGTTAGCTGAACTTACATTAGTAAATGTCTCTGTTATCTCTCTTTGTGAACAAACAGCAATAAAATATAAAGCTTCTTTTGTCTGATCATTAAACAATACTGTCCCCTCTGCCTTATCATTAACTTTAATAACTGAGCTTAAAGCATTTTTCTGCTCAATGATTTTCACAAAAGGAAAAAACTTTTTTAACAAAGTCTCAAATTCTTCTCTAGTAAACTCTTTTAAGTGCCAAGGATTAGTCTGCTTAAAAATAGTTTTATTAGGGGTAGAAATGAAAACTAAGCCGTCATGCTTAACAGCTCTTTTAATTTCTGCTAAATAAGCTTCGATTTCAGGCAAATGTTCGATGGTTTCAAAAGAAGTAACAACATCAAAGCTTTCAGTTGTTAAATCAATTTTTGTAGCATCGCCCACTCTAAATTCTAAATTTTCTTGAGAATAGTTTTTCTTATCTTCAGCAATAGCCGCTTCATCAATATCCATGCCTAAAACACTTTTTGCTCCGTTATTCGCTAGGAAGGCTGCGCCATAACCAGAACCGCAAGCAATATCTAAAACTTGCTTGCCCGCTGTTAAAGGGGCGACAAACTGATAACGAATAATATGTTCGTCGTAGAGAATGGTTGATTTTGATTCATTATTTATTACCAGTCTCTCTACGTAAGTCATTTGGTTACCTATTTTCAATTTACATTGATTAATTTTTGAATAAATCCGACTCAAAAAATAAGCACTGCAAACTGAATTATTTTAACTGCTTACCAAGCTCATCTAGCTTAGCGGCAGCACCATTATAGTTTTTATCATTAAACAACTTCTCAGCCTCAGACAATGTTTTCTGATTGTCTGGTGAAGCAATATCAATACCATTATTATCTTTCGATAATTCAGCACTGACCACATCGTTGTCTTTAGTATCTTTAGAAGCAGTTTGCGGATTAATTGGTTTTTTAGCTGTTTTAATCTTAGTTAAACGATCGCGAACAGTATTTATTTCATTCTTAAAGCTAGTAGCTAGTTCTTGAACGCGAGCATCATTATTATCCTGCTTGTCCTCACTAACAACCTTTTCAATTTCAGCAACACGTTGAGTAGCAAATTCTACATTCAACTTTGCTTTAGCAGTTTCATTAAAAGTAGCAAGTAGCTGAGCTTTCTCACTAATTGATTTAGCAACATAAAGAGGTTCACCAGGAGTTGCGTTACGAGACATACGAACACTGACGACACCGCTCATAACAAAGAATAAAGCGATAACAGCGGCGATTGGAGTTGGTTGTAGTATGCGCTTAGAAATAAGAGAGAACTTCTCAAAGAATCCTAAAGGCATATCAACATATTCTGCGCCGTTGAAGATTTGATATAACAAAACCTCTCGGTTACTTTTAACCCAGTTTGAATCAGCTTCTATATTCTTAAGTGCTGATAGATTTTTTATCAATTCTCGTTCAGTCATTTGAATTATTTTTTTCAGTCTCTTCGTTATTAATAATTTCTTGTAACGATTGCAAAGCTCTATGAGCTAAGACGCGAACGTTGCCGCTGGTCTTACCAAGAACTTTTGCAATTTCAGAAACTGATAGTTCGTTGATAAAGCGTAAAATAATTATGTCGCGATATTCATCTTTTAATAAAGGTAATTTTTCTTGGACCAAAGATTTGAAATCAATGTCAGTCACTACCTTGTCATGAACATTTTGTTTTTCGTCGACTGTTTCTTCTGCGGCTTCTAAGGAAACTGTATCCTGATTTTTTGTCTGACGATAATGATCGATGATTGTGTTACGAGCAATTTTATAAAGTAACGGTTTCAAAGTGTCGTAACTTTCTAGATTGCCTTCGTAAACATAATTCCAACATTTCAAGAAGACCATTGAAGTAATATCTTCGGCTTCATCTTTATTGCCTAGTTTGAAATAAACAAAGCGTTGGATCTGATCAATATAAAGATCATAGGCCTCAATGAAAGCCTGTTTATCTTTGTGCCTTTTAAGCCGTAAGAATAGAACTTGTTCGCCGCCAAAAATGGAGGCCTTTTTATTCTTCATGTAGTATTACGTAAAAAAAATAAAAGCGTTACACTAACCCCTTTATACTATATATCTCGTGGCCAATCGGCCGATTTCGTTCCTATAAAATACCATATTATAAACAATAAAGCAAGACAAAAAACCAAGGATTTTATAACTAAATTAAGGACTTTAAAATAATTGTGCATAAATCACCAAGCAAGCTTTGATACATAGATAGACAATAAAATTATGAACTATCATTAAGCATTAAGTTAGTTATTAACAGTCTTCTTGATTTATTTATTAACATGTGCAAAAATAGCCGTGTAAAAATCTTAAGTCCAAATATTCATAGACTTATCAAAAAAGTGCTTAATATACACTAGTAGATAAGTCTAAACAATTGTAGACTTAAATATAGATAATAACTCAGCATGATATTTTTGTTAATTGATTAGTAGTATTTTAGTCTATATTAACCTAGACTTAAACTATGGAAATTGAACAAAAAGAGCAAAGCCCAATTACTACTCCTAAAAAAAGAGGTCGCAAACCAATGCCTAAGGAAATCAATATTCCTCCAGCAGAAGTAAAAGAACCTCTCTGGTTATCTGTTTCTGAAACAGCTAAGATATCAGGTATTGGATCAAAGACTGTTAGACGAGCGATTGAAGCCCACAGCGTTAAGTTTAAAGTGCTTGGCAATCGTTACTTGGTTAACTTAACATCTTTAATTACTTATCTTTTTAAAACTACTAAACTGCGCAATAAATTTCTTAGTCACGGCATTGGTCAGTATGTGGATAAGTGGAAACAATAAAATAGATTAGAAAAAAGCCTGGCTTATTATTTAAGTCAGGCTTTTTAAAATTTCGCATTTTATAATGCGTTCGACTCTTCTCATGGTCTTATAAGGTGCTTCATTAATTCACTTGGCTGAAGAAAGACAGAAGGATTATCAGCTTTAAAATAGTAGGAACGGTCATATATTTTATATGAGTAGCTTTTAGCCAATCCGCTTATCATCGCCGCAATCTCCTCTTCGTTAATTCTTAAACACTTAATAGTGATATTAAAAGTAAAACCTTCTTTTGGTTTCTGATATCTATATTTTTTATCAGACGGATTAAAGTTGGGTTTTATTTTATAATCTGCTACAGCACCAGAATATTTTCCGGTTATTTTGTGAGATTTGTCTGAAGTGCTACTAATTGAATCAAAGTAAACTTCAATTGAGCTTGTACCGTTAAGCGTATCGTAACGTTGTCCAAGCCTTTCTATTACCATGCTTCGAATTAAGTTAGTGTCACCGCCAAAATCATTCTTAAAATTTATCGCGGAAAAATCTATATAGATTGTATCGATAATCGGCTTAGTCAACTCTGAAATGGTAGGCATGCTCCTCTGCTTTTTTTGCGCAGCACTCGTAGCTATTTTGTCAGCCATAGAGTAGACGTAAATTCCAAGTAATACAGCAAGCCCTATAGCAATAATAGTGTATCTTACAACTGATGCTGTTTTATATTTTTTCAATCTGCAATCCCCCTTTCGTTTTACAATATTTAGTTACTAATAATATGAATTAAAAATTGAATTATGTCAAGGATAAAAAATAAGAGTCGTCTTAGTTGACGACTCGTGTGATAAAAATATTTTTTAAAATAGAGCTAAATTTTCCCTGTAACCCGCACTTCTATGAGCTCACTATTTAGTAGCCAAGTAGGGCTGGAAATTACTAGTAAAGCTAACAGTAAGCGGATTGACGCTCGCAATCCTCTTTCCTTTAATAATGACTTCTAGAAGAATGCCAGTCTTTGTTTCTGGCGAAAAGTTCTGATCAAAGATAAAATTTCCCAAGCTATAAGCTACTGAAACGTTGTTAATCTTGCTAAGTTCCTGAGCAATGTGTGGATGATGACCAATTATTAAAGAAGCTCCGGCCTCAACAGCTACCCGTGCAATGTCTTTTTGTCTTTCATTAGCGATGGCCTCATATTCTCTACCCCAGTGAAAAGAGACGATGACTAGGTCAGACTTTCTCTTAGCTTGGATAATATCTTTAACCATCTGATCTTTGTCTAAATAACTAAAACCACCATGACTGTTGGTCGCTGCCAATTTTTTTGCCAATAAATCCGTATATGCCAACACGGTAACCTTAGTACCGTTTAGCTCTAAAAATGCTCCCTGGCTGGCCTGCGTTAAGTTTTCACCACCACCGGCATAGGCAATGCCAGCACCTTTCAGGTTATTCAAGGTGCTAGAAAAAGCTTCTAAGCCATAATCAAAAGCATGGTTATTAGCCACTGACATAACATTAAAGCCAGCGTTCTTTAAGCCTAAAACAACTCTTGGGTCAGCTTTAAATGGATAGAGATTACCGGTTGATTTACCAGAACTTGAAATCGGACTTTCTAGATTACCAAAAACAAGATCAGCTTTACTCAAAAACGGTTTAATTTTTTCAAAAGGAAAATTATAATCGTTGCGCTTGTCCATTAACTGACCGATATAGCGCGACAACATAACATCTCCGACAAATATAAATTCGGCGTCCCCCGCCTTTTTATTTGGCTCAGAGTAAATTGCTGATAGGTAGCTAGTTGAAGATAGGACCTTCTCTTTTGTATATTCTTGAGAATTTTTATGATCTTTAATTGTGGCTGATGAATGATAAAAATCTTTTTGCAAACTAGCCTGAACGTAAAAAGCCGCCACTGAATCAATATTCTCAGGCTGATTCAGGCTTAAAATATCTTCTGCGTTATTAGAGCTCAGGGTTTTTATAGAAATATCGTCAAGCTCAGATGCTTTGTCTGGACTAAGATAGTGCGAAAAATCGGTACTTTGAACAATCAACGAGTCCGATGTTAGAGTCTGTTCAAGAGCTTTGATTAGCTGGTCTAATTCAGCTTTGGTGACGCTCGGCTTAAAAGTAACTGCTATAACTTTTGTTTCTGGAAAATAGTATTTAATGAAAGGGAAAATAGCTTGCAAACCATGTTCACGATAAAAAAAATCACCCTCTTTAACAAAAGGCAATTTTTTTAGCTGTTCTATTACTTTTGTATCTGATTTTAGTTCTCCAAAAACAGTCGAGAAATTATTTTCACTTACAGAAATATTGGTTTCTCCGGCATTGAAATGGTCTGGGCTTAGTAAAACAACCTGACTAAACTTACGGGCAGAAACGCCAGCAAAGGCCTTAGCAATTAAATCAATTGCTAAAAGGTGATGCGGAACTATTAAACCCGTGGCTGGTTTATTTATTGCAGTGGCCGGATTTTGTTTAATAGCCGAAAGGAACAAGTTACTGTCAGTGTATAGTGAGCCGACAGGCCTTATTTCTATTTCATTATCTTCAATCTTATTTTTATCTATTTTTTGATCAGCAATCGGTCTTAAGCTCAGCCATAAAACGCCTGATAAAACTAACAGGCCTAAAAATATGGCTAATATTTTTTTGCTAAATATTATTTTACTAATAGGGATTGATACCAAAAGTTTTTTGTTGGTAGAAGAGAATTGTTGTTATAAACTCTATCTTTCCAAGTTTCATCACTTAAGCGCTGACTTAATTGGTCGGTCAGTTCATAATGGTTATATACCAAGCCAGCTGTTACGCGTGGCAGATTATCATTAGCAACGATGGCTAACATAAAGTATGGCTTTGCGGTTGCTTCATAGAGTATTTTATTTTGAACCATATCAGTGTGAATATCAGCAATCAAGGCAGTTTGGCCAGAGGTTGGAGTTGGATCGATTGTTTCAAATGGCTGAGCCATAAATGACAACTTAGTCGTTCTAAGTTTTTCATAATCATCATCGCTGATGGCTTGTGAGCGTAATTCTTTCTCAGCAATGCCTGTATATAGCGCCACAGATTCCTTAAATTGACCTAAACGATCAATTGCGTCCCCTTCCTTAAATACACCATTGTCTTTGAAGAGTTTATCTGTTCGGTCTAGTAAAGCGCTAAAACGGTTCCAAAATTCTAAGTTTGGTTCAACAAATCCTTTTACAATCGGAGGAAGTGGCTTGTCTTCGCCTCCGGCTCCAAGTTCGGCATAACTTTGCTTGGCATAAAGCAATGTGTCGTGCTTAAGTTCAGCATAAGAACCGAGGAATGATTGAATTTGTTTGCTTAAGAAAGGTTTAACTTGCATGTAGCTAGGATAATGCTTGCCATAGTCATGAGTTAAAGAGCCTAAAATATATAGCCATGAACTACCAAGAGAGTCAAACCATTCTTTATGTGTAACTTTATTAATATCAGCTTTCTTTTTATCAAGTTTAGTGAAAAAACCATCTAAATCAGTTTGACTAAAATTAGCTGACTGCTGCAAAAATTCACCAGTATACTGCTTAGCTTGTTGATCGCCAAAAGCAGCTGGAACAAATAAAGCTGATGGCATTGAAGGCAATCTAACTTCTGTTTTCTCTTGACCAGCAGTTAAATCATTTAAAATCCAAGCGTCAAAAGTAAATTTCTGACCAAAAACTCTAAAAGCTAATGATTGCTTTAATAAATCTTCTTTAGTCAAAGAGGCAATGTTTTCATCAATAATAACGTCTGACAGTATCTTTGGTTTTCTAAGCTTATCTAAATTAGTTGCTAACTTGTTAACATTATCCTTTGAAATCAGCTCCTCATCTGAATTAAGATTATTTCCAAGTATACTAGTTTCAAAAGTTTTATATTCATTGTAAGAAATGTCATCACTTTGACCAGCATAAAAACTAGTCACGTTAGAAATTCTTGTCCACGCTTCAAGTGGAGCTGCGCTAGAACCATTCTTCAAAGACATTTGCTTAACTAACAAATTAGTATCCGCAATGCCTAATGGGCTGTTTAATAAATAGCTACTTCTACCTAAATACATCATGGTTCTAAAGAAGGCGCGCAAAGTTGAGTTCTTGTTATAATGACTTCGTGGAGTAAACTGCGTATAATCAGTCTTTATTTGATCATCGTATTGCTTAAATAATGGCGAAGCTCCAACCTTGCTGGCCGAATATATTTCCGTTAAATCAGAACTTATCGCAGCTGTTAACTGTGGCGTTAAATCTTTAGAATACTTAGTTAAAAGTTTCTTAGCATTGGCTAGTGAATCAACTGTCTTGTCTTGATCAGTATATTTCTGTTCTTCTTCGGGAGCAGCAAAGTAACTAGGCTTGGCTACGTTTTTATTTTCAAACAATATACGAGCTAAAACAATCTGAGCTTCTAGGTTCTGATATCGAGTTTTAGATTCAGCCTTACTATTTTTTGAAGCCAAAGCTAAATTAGCATGTAAACCAGACAAAAAGTTTCCTAGTTCTTGGCTAAGTTCATGCTGCTCTAATTGTTCAAGCGTAAGTTCAAAATATTTATGATAAGCATGTAACACGGTATCTGGTGTGACCAAAACAGCGTCTTCGGGTTTACGTTCATAAATGGCGCCGCCTCCCATTGCATCAGCGTCAACTAACCATTGATCAAAATTGTTACCAGCACTAAAAAATGGAACTTCTTCACTGTTAATTAGCAAAAAATGATTAGCTTCTAGGTATTTTTCCTGTGCTTCAGATAAATTTAAACCGTATTTATTTTTAATAGCCTGATAGTTAGCGACTGAAGCCAAAGGCACAATTTGTTCCTGATAAGACGGCGTAAAACCAATATTTGGTTCATTACTTGCAACAGTAGACTCATCTAAAACAGTTTGTACGGCATCGTCGCTGCGCATTTCTTTCGGCGTATAATATTTTTTATAAATAAGAAACGCTAAGACGGCTAAGATTAAAACAGCCGCTATTAACAATAAGTACTTACGGTTAAATTTATTCATATTTTTTAGTTAATTTAACTATATTATAGCATAGTTTGTTACTTCGTATCAGCAAGACAAAACCCCTACGCCATGACCGGCGCAGGGGTTTGTTTTATATAGATTCTGACGGAGCGAACTTATCTATCACCCTAAATTAAGATATTTTTCTTTTCAACAATCGCCTTTCTAGCAAAATAATTATAAAACATTAACCCGGTAATATTAAAAGACGAGATTTTATTTTCTGGCTTATTAGAGATCATTTCCCACCTATATGGCTTCATACCTGCAAAATAAATTTTTAACTTTACGCTACCGCTAAAGATGATTTCCAACTTTTTAATAATCTGTTCTACAAATTCTTCATCGGATTCAGACTCATCTTTCTCTGCTGGTCGTGCCAGCCTCCACAAAATATACTATACCCATTCTGATATACCTCCACAATAACTTCAAATTCACTTTCTTTTTTTGGTGAGTAATGAAACTTAATAATATCTTGATTTGTGGTTAGATTATCTTTAATAAAAACTGATTTATTTATACCCACAAACTTTTCCTGGAAAAGTTTTTGAAGTGAAGACATAAATTTTATTTACTGAGACTACTTAATGATGTTGGAACTTATTCATCAAATATTTGATGAATCTCCTCAGGGGTCTTATGCCAAGTAGCTCCTCGTGAATCCACTCTCATTATATGCTTATTATTAATCTCGGTCCAAGGTGTGGGTGAATCATCAAACTTGATAATATAATATTCACGTCCACATGTTTTCCAACTCATGCACGGTGCTCGATTGGGATCTTCATCCCATGGAGTTGCAGACAACTCTTGAAGCTTTTCAATCACTTCTTTCAACGTAGAAAATTCGCCTAACCAATCAGAGTGCATTTCGTCTTCAATGACAAATTTTGACATAAATTTTATTTACTGAGACTACTTAATGAATCTGGAATATTTTTAAACTAAAATTAGAGGTTTAGCGGTTTTCTTGGCCGAACCTTACAATATTCGCAATTTGCATCACCACAACCAACATTTAGCCATGTATTTTCTTGTGGACAAAACTCAGCATCGTACTTTTCACAATAAACCTGAAATGCGCCACAATCACATTTTGTATTTAATATCCATCCTTCAATTTTAATATCATCAATCATTACAATCATTGCATCGGAATCCTCTGCAATTTTTTTCTGTTTATTAGGCATATGATTACTTGCTGATGCTACTTAATAATACTGGAGCTTTTATTAAATCTGAAACTTTAGAATAATAATCTTATCGTTAATCCTTTTTAAGTCTTCAATGAAATTAATTAGCTGTTTAGAATATTCTTTATTGCCATCTTCTATCTTTGAACTTTTAATTTTTTTAATATAACCAAAAAAAATCTCCGGTAATTTTAGTGCATTTTCAACCTGAATATTTGGTGGCATAGAACCACCAACAAGATAACTTAAATTACCAACTATTAAATCTTCGTCCATCTCTAATTCAATCCTTATGTCATCTAAAGTATCATTCCTGTTAGGAGAAGACATTTTTGGCCTTTTCATATCATTCCACATATATCTATATAATTCTTTTAGCTCTAAAAAAGCTTCATAATTGTGTTCCATATACGTTACATATTAGAGAAAATATGCCAATGACCCTAATCCGCTTTTCTCGTACTGCTCTTTATCAATTTTATAAACTATAGCTTCGTATTTATAATTATCTTTTAAAATCAATAGCTCATTTATTAAAGCTTCATATTCTTTCCTTAGAAAGTGAATTGGAGTTAAGGCGTGCACAATTTCAATTTTTTTTCTTAGATTACCTAAGCCATAAATAGCATTCCAAATAACATATTCTTCTGTATTTTTAACTTCAATAAAATAGCCGCCACAATCCCATTCGCCGCAACCACAATTCAAAATTGGATAGATAGCATCTTTAGTAGCACTTAATTCTAAAGGGAGTAAAAGCAAAGAAGCGGGCTCTTTATGACCATCTACAGTAGGCAAAAATTGCGGAAAACCTTCCGAATCTTCAGAGTTTGCAATGGTGAATCCTAGTTTATGGATTTTCATAAATTACTTTTTCTAACGAAAAATATATGACTGCATCACAACTTCTCATTAGCTAGCTGATTAGGGTATTTCAATTTATAATATTTTTCTAAGTCACCCCAAAATCTATTAATTTCATTCCACCACATCAATGAATTTTTGCCCAAATACTTAATAAACACAGAGGGATCAATGTCTTGATTTCCGGCAACATTTTGAATGTTCTCCAATATGTTTGTTCTAAACATATTATTAACATTTCCATTGCCATGTGTTAAGCCTAGCTCAACCATCTCAAAAATTTCATTAAATTTTTCTATTTTATTTACCTTGTACTGATTGACAATATATTCAGAAAATTTATCTAACAGCAAGCCAAACGTTCTGTCCTCTTCGGGAATATTTATTGAATAATTCATTAAAATTTCTGCAAACTCAGGACATAGATCACAAATATATTCGACTATTTGAGTGTCGCCTATGCCACCTGCAAAAGCCTCAATATTCTTACCTATTGCATCCCCTGTTTCTTTTTCATATGTCACTGCATCAGCAATTTGTCTGCCCGAAGGCGAATCATATCGAAAGATATTTAATATAATACTCTTAAACTCTTCATTCTCAGAGCCCTCTAAATTCTTTTTTACATTTGGATTAATTGGCATTTTAAAAATCTTAATTTTCGATGCGACAGAATCTCCTACAAGTGATTCTGCAGTTTATAAATTAATCAAAATCAATACGGTTAATTAATCGGCAGATTCCTCTTTCTTTATCAGGGAGATTCTGCAGGAGCGGAAACTATTTATATTCTGAAGGCAAATTCTTAAGTTGCTCGTCGAGCGACCAATTTTCAGGTTTTTTTTCTGAATGAAACCATTTAGCACCTTCACTAATCCATTTTTCTCTATTTGCTTTTGAGCTTTCAATTGAGTTGTCTTCATACCCAAATTCCGTTCCACAGCAATAACAAATAGCATGGCTGGGAATATCTCCATTCTCTCCCCATGGATAAATATCACTATATATTAAACCACAAACTTTACAAATATTATTCATAAATTTATCTTAAGGAGTAAAAATAATCTAAATTAGTTTTTTGCTTATGTTGACCTGGATCTGGCCTCATGAAAGTTGTTGGTCCTCCGTTTTGCTTAATACCTAAGGTATTAGTTTCTTGATCATAATATGACGACCTTCCATCTCTTAATTGACGAGTAAGTACATTTTTGCCCGGGTTGTTCACACAACTTCCGGCGGCTTGATCATACTCTAAAGCGTTTCCAAGTTCCGGAAACTCATTTCTGTGTTTATCCCAGTGTTCATTCAAGTTGTTAATCGGACTTCTGCCGCCAGCTGGAGCAAAATTTATTTTCCTTGCTGACACCACAAACCCCTCACTGTCTATTATGCCCTTAAGTTGACTAAACCTTTGATACAAAAGGGCTGCTTCTCCTGCCGCCATTCCGATTTCTAAAGCTCCAGCAGCCAACATCGTTCCGTTTACCACTACGGTTCCTAGTCCCTGTGCAAACTGTTTTATATCCTTATTTACCCATCCGTAGTACATCTGATCATAAGCGGACTTAAACAATATAGTGAAGGGATTATAGCGATCTATGGTATTAACCATGTCAACCCAATCATCCCCTGTAGTGTCAATATATTTTAATGGGTTATTCTTAACATAGCTATAACCATTTAATCCTTGGACATCTGCCAAATAGGCAAGATATGACTTACTTGTCATCTGCTCAATCTTTTTGCTGTCCATCACGGCAAGAGAAACGGCGTCTTGGCTAGTCCATCTCCCTAACCTGGCATCATAATATCTCGCATTCGCATAAGTCAGCCCTGTATCCACGTCATACTCATGCCCCGTGAACTTTCTCTTCTCACTATGTGCGCTATTCTGTTGATCTAATCTAATTGTCCCAAAAGAATAATAATCAGTCAATTCATCAACGCTCTGAGCTGAATCAGTAATAACGTTTGAACCAGTTAAATGATCAGCGTGAATATTATAAGCAACAGCTGAATTGTCAGATCCTTTTATGCTAGCAATCGCTGTATCACCTAAGAAAATATGTTTTTCATTACCAACCGAACCAGTTGAAAAATCTTTAGTTACATAAAGTGTAGTGCTTTTTGGCGTAATTTCTTTTATTCTTTGCCCCGAAGCATCATAACTATATGACGATGATTTACCATTAATAATCACTGTGTTTAGTCTATTCGCGTAATCCCAAAGATAAGAAGTTGATTCAACGACAGTCATCGAAGTTATATCAGTCACATTACCATTCTCATCATAAGAATAATATTTATTGCCAGCACTGGTCACAGCATGCGGGTTAGCGTAATTATTTCCTATATTACCATTATATAGATAAGTTCCAACGTCTGACTTATAAGTAATGTTTCCAATTGCATCATAAGTAAATGTTTGTACTTGGTTCTGATTATCTGGTCCGTCAACGTTTTCTGCTGCTGAATTACTAATCGTCGCTGACAATAAACGATGCAAATCATCATAAGTATAATCAGTTGTCTTAGCGGTCTGAGTACTTGAAGCATCGACTATTTGCGTAATATTTCCAACTGGATCATAAGTATAAGTTAAATCTTGAACATTTTGATTATTAGCGACCGTTACCTTGTGACGTAAACGATAGAGCTCATTAGCATCATAAGTATTGGTTGTCACAGCGCCATTTGCATAAAACATGCTAGTAGCTAAACCAACTGGATTATAATCAATGTTAGTTACAACATTCGTTAAACCAAGATCAACTGATTCCTTGCGCTGCACACTATCTACTAAGCCAGCTGCATTGTAATTATAAACCACGCGTGAATCATCCGGGTTTATGATCAAAGTCTGATTATTTTGTCGATCATAATTATATTGGGTTGCATAGTTAACTTTACCAATTCTCTTGGATTCTTGAATTAGTTGTCCTAGTGGATTATAAGTCAATGACGATTTAACTGTTGAATTTATAACTGAGCACAAACGACCGACACCTGACTGACAATTATCATAAATATATGTTACTTCAACGCCAACAGTACCAACTGCGTCCTCGCTTATTACACGATTTAAATCATCATAACTATAATCAATTTGTTTCGTATTAGGTGCAACTTTAGAAATTAAATTCCCAGCGTCATCATAATGATAACTCCAAACGCCAAAAGTTGAATCATTGCTGGCATGAAGATCTTGAGCCTCTAAAACTCTTCCCAAAGCGTCATAGCTAAAATTTCTAACGTTTCCCAAGGCATCAGTAATCTTTACTAATTTTTTCAAGCCATTCCATTGATAATAAGTTGAATAAATCTCTGATCCATTATGCTCATTAACTTGAACCAAGTTATCATAAGCATCTTTATATAAGTCTTTAATTTTACCCTTAGCGTCTACTACAGTTGTTTTCCAATCATCGTAAATATTACTAGTTGTTCCTACGGCAGTCTGAGCACTTAAAACGCGCTTCATTGCATCATAAGTATAAGTTGTATAAAGTGCCTGGTTTGTAGTAGCTGGAGTACGGGCAACGTTATTAGAAAAATAAGGCAAAGATTCTTTTAATAAAAGATCATTTGGTCCATAAATAAAATCTCTAACACTAAATTGGCCTGAAGTTTCTACTTCCCGGCGTTCTTGAACTTTTCTACCAAGCCCATCAAAATACGTATAAACATCAACTGCATTATTAGCATCAAGGTAATCACTTTTTTTGATTCGATTAGCATTGGCCAGATCAGTATATTCATAAGCTGCTTTGGTAACTGACAGGTTGGCAATATTTTGGTCTGGCTGCAATTCAGCCGTTGGCCTATCTAAGGCGTCGTAGCTTGTGCTAAAAACTTTCCCATTAGGATCAACTGACAAAACAACTTTACCCGAAGAATAATCATAATTAAAACTACTAATCTGATTAGCAGGATTAATAACTGTTACAGGATATAGATTGTAAATATCATAAGTATAATTGGTTTGCCTGCCCAATGAATCTATTTCTGTCATCACTAAGCCGTAACTATTATAACTCTTCTGTGTACTAATATACTTTGAGGCACCAACCCATTGTTCTTGCTTAGTTTGGTTACCAAGACTTACTTGCCCTAATGGTAAATTATCATAATATGAACGAGCTTCTGTAACTTTATTTGAATTTTGATCATAAACTATTTGCGTAGACGGTAAAGCAGCTACATTATTAGCCGAACCAGCAGCATAGCTAATGTCTGTTACGTATTTATCATTTCCAACATCAGTAAAATCACCATTATCAGAAGAGCTAACTTCTCCCCACTGAATTACACTTGTTTTATTACCATTAGTATTATTGTAATCATATATTTCGGCACTGTCTTTATGACTTGAGTTACCATTGTATGTAGACTGAACAGCTCTAACGAGTTTCACAAAATTTCTATTACTACCAAGGTCAAATCTATCCCATTTATTAATCATCTTAGAAAATAGATTATTATTAAGATCATAAACTTCTTGACGATACATTTTACCTATTTTTGAAATATAATCTTGATATTCTCCTTGGCTAGAATTTGAGTCATTACCTTGATGATAAAAACTAATAACCTTACTTAAACTATCTGTTTTTGTGACCTTACTGAAACCAGCGAACTTGTAGTCATAAATACTATTTGAGTTGTAATAGTAATATCCTCCCTCATAAGAATAATTTGCTGTTGAGCTGTTACCAGAACCATCATTCGTTACAACACTAGACACAGTGTCAATAATCATTGATAAGCTTGGATTCAGCAAATTTCCATTCTGCCTATATAAAGGAGTTGATTTATAGCTTATATCTGTACTTCCCCCGGTATCATAAGTAATTTTTTTAAGCACATTAACCTTAGAATCAAGATTTTTTACAACCGTCGTTTCAATTGTTTGATTATTTATGTTTTTATTACGGAAAATATCTGGCATGCCATCACCATTGATATTGCTTATATAGGCGGTATATGGATCTGAATAACCCCACCAGCGTCCACCTAGTTCAAATGGCTGATTCCAGCTATCATCACGAGTATTCCAGCCATTTCCATTATTAAGATAAGCGCCGATTCCACTTTTTAAAATATCTACCAAACCATCCCCGTTAACATCAAATAATCTATAGCCTCTATCAGTGACGTCACCATAGTAGCTCATTGAAAAAAAGTAAGTAGGCGGGATAAAACCTGAGGTCTCAACCCAGCCCCCTTTGCCACTATTTAAAAATGTTCTATTAATCATAGTGCCGTTGCCCATCCAAGCAGACTGAACAATATCATCCAAACTATCACCGTTTACATCAACAAAAAACGCTCCTGAACCATGGCGCATATCAATTGGCAAAGACCAAATATTATCTCTGGCCCAACCATTTCCATTGTTTATATAGGCGTAAGTTATTAAAACATCAATCTGCCCATTCCACTCCCACCTACTACCGATTATGTCTGGTAAATTGTCTCCATTTAAATTAGCAATTTGCCCACCAATATCATTTTGATAATAGACAAACCAAATTGGCGGTATCCATTGAGTTGCTTCTTGCCAGCCACTACCAGTATTTAAATAAGCTTTACTTGTTCCACTCCTACCCGAAGCAACAAGGTCCAATAAACCATCACCATTTAAATCAGCTAATCTTGCTCCATAATCTTCAAACTGCGAGCCAGAAGTAAATGTGAAGTCAAAAGGTGGCTCATAATTTTGATTCACTATAAATTGGCCTTGACCATTATTTATATAGGCATTTCTTACTATAGTGTTATTTCCTCCATTGGGACTTATGGTATGGTACGACTGAATAATATCATCTAGGCCGTCTCCATTAATATCAGAAACCATGCCACTAATCTCTCCTATTGCGCTAGAAGAGGACCAGGTGCTTGTATCAACCTCCCAGTGTACGGTTCCGGCGGCCTGATATTCAAAACTAGTTGGCGGCAAAGAAATTATATTATTGTTTCCGTCATTTCCTTGCTCAGTAACAGACGACAATAAAGACGTAGTGGAATTTCCGCTAGTTATATATGATAAATTATATTTTTTAACCCAACTACTACTGACTTTAGTAGTGATATTGTTAATTCTATAATTTGTCTTTACAGAAAAACCAGTTCTACTCGATAGCATTTGATCAGCACGGTTCTCCCTTAAAAAATCTATTTCAAAAATACCGTCAGTTGACCCATTACCTGAATAGAATATTTTTGAAGGATAAATTTGTCCTTGATCCTTGAAATATTCGTAGCGAACAAAGTTATTATTAACATCTCTAACCTCCTCTAACATCCACTTGTAAACCTTATTCGCATCGGCTGGGTCGTCTTGCCTAGCTGCAACTGTATTACCAAAAGTATATTTCGTTCCTTGTTTATCCGTCGCTGTCCACTTTGAATCAGCGAATGAATATTGTAAAAATTCTCCATTATCAACTTTGGAACCATAATTATTATTGCCCAATAAAACCAACTCATCACTTAACGATGAAGAAAAAGTTGGATCAGAATATAACTTTTCAACGCCTTTTTTATTAGTGCGTTCAATATATGGAATATTCAAGGACCAGCCTTGGCCAAATAAGGAACTTAAATCACGTGACTGACTATTATAAACTAGGCTAAGGTCAGGTTGCAGTCCATTACGTCCAGGAGGAATGTTAATAGGATAACTATAAATCAACGCTCCGCTTGCTTCATCAGGCGTAGCTGGTTTTTTCTTTAGATTATTCTCTGCGGGCATTTTAGGATCTGAAACCGTTGTCTGAACTTCATTCTGCTTACTTTCTGCGTCACTTTTTTTAGGGTCAAGACCTTCTGTGGTTTCTTCTAACTTGTCACTACCAATAACAGCACTACTTGTTGAATCGTCAACGTGAGCCTTGCTGCTATCTAATATTTCTTTATCAATGTTCTCCAGAGGAATGAGTTCCTCAGCAAGCACGAATCGTAAAGGAGCCACTAAAAACAAAAAAACTAACAGGCCAGCTGTTAGCTTACAAAGAAATCTTAAAACATCACCTTGATGGAATTTATCTGAATAAGATAAAAACATATAATTAAGACTAAATAATAAAATATTTCTCTAGATAAACCGCTTCATTACCTTGGTATTGGCAGGCCCCCTCCAAACTTGCACAATACCAAGGTGAGGAGGCGGTTTATGATAAAGGTCTAATCAAACACCTTTATTTTATGCCTTAGTATGATGCCTGTCAATATAAATAACAATGCTATATATCAATGTATTTATTTTTATTTAATATTAGTACTTTTTATATTATATTTTTGTATTTATTTTTTAATATTTTATTTTAAACTGTTACAACTAAAGAGAGATATCCACAGCTAGATCAAAATGTAAGTAATTTGTGATTTTATATTATCCATCTTTAAAAATCAAGCTACCACTATTTCTCTTTTAATTCATACTACCAAACCCCTCGTATTTAGCATGGGCAGCCTCAAATTCAGAAATAACTTTGTTTCTCTGCAGTACACCAACTAAACTATTAAACTGATTTTTAGTAACTATACTAGTCTCTATCATGTTTATTCTTTCATCTTGATAATCAAAACGCTGATTAATTTTATTAAAAAATTCATCAACCTCATAGAAGCGTTGATCCATTCTGTCGGAAAAATCTTTTAAATATTCCATTATTTCCATAGTAGTAAAATCTTTCTTCATATAAGCTCCATATTATTAAGCCTTTTTACCAAAGACATGGCAAAAAGACAGCTAATTAAATGGAGGGGAAACTGAACCTAATATAACAAAAAGTAAAGCGAGCAGCAACTTTAAAATATTTACTTCAACGCCTCCTCAATCCCCTGTTTTATATCGTTATAGCTCGGAGATTTTATGACTTTATCATTTACGAAAAAGGTTGGTGTGGCGTTTACACCAAAAGATATACCGTCATTATAGTCTTTCATAATAATGCTGTCATAAGCACTCTTTGAAATATCATCAGTAAACTTAGTCATATCTAAACCAAGCTCCTTAGCATAATTTTTAAAAACCTCTCTAATAGAACCTTCGGTTAAATTTTTTGTTAAATCACCCCAGTCGCTTTGGCGATCATATAGTAGATCATGCATCTGCCAAAACTTACCTTGCTTACCGGCTGCTTCGGCTGCTTCAGCCGCTAACTTTGCAGATGGATGAATATCAAGTGGAAAATGACGGAAAACAAGTTTAACTTTGCCTTGATACTCGCCGGTTATTTTTTTAACCGTAGTTTGTGCAACGCGACAAGCTGGACATTGAAAATCAGAAAACTCAGTTAAAGTTACTTTGGCTTGTGCGTCGCCTAAGGCATAAGCATCAGCTCTTTGCGAAAAAGGCGAAGTTGCCTTCGGGCTTGATGAGCCAAAACGAAATAGCAAGTAGCCTAAAATGATTGCTGCTAAAGCAATGCCACCCAATATTTTATATTCTTTAGGAATTTTCATAAGTTAATTTTTTTACGACTAATAAAGTACATGGCGACCAAAGTAGTAAAAGCCAGGAAAGCCAAAAATGGAATATTTATAAAACCATACATTGACCAGGTCACCTTGGCGCAAGACACGCCAGCCGAACAGACAAATTTTGCTTCTGGAATAACACCGTAAACCAAAAGCGTATTATAAATTGAAACTAACCAACCCAAAAATATTAGCGGTGCGGCGTAAAGCCAGGCGTCAGCGCGGCGTTTAACGATGCCAATCGCAAAAATAAATATCATCGGATAAAGGGCTATTCTCTGATACCAACAAAGCGAACAAGGCACCAGGCCCATGATTTCACTAAAATAAAGACTACCAATAGAACCAACTAAGGCAATACTTAGGGCAAAATACATTAGATTCTCACGGATTTTATTCATCATAAACATAATTATTATAGCTTATCTAAGTATATCTTATTTTTTTGGAAATAAAAAATGGGTCATCTGTTTACAAGAAACAGACAACCCAAGAAAGCACACAATAAAGACATGTAACGTTTACCTTCCTAGTAGGCTCAAATCATCCTGAAACCGCAACAGTGCTTAATCTTAGGAGTATGCCTACTAAACGGCTTAAATTAATCAGCCATCCGCAACCGTCTCTAGTGCACAGATAATCATTAACAACTAAATTAATGATATCTTATCCCAAATTGGGGCCAACGAAGTCTACTGATTACATTATATTGCTCCCGAAGAAACAAATGTAACTTTCCTACCATCTAGTTGTGTGAGAAATGTAAAGAACCATTTACTAAGACTCCAGCTTATCAGATGAGATAAATTTGTCAATCTTAGAAATAATTAGCGGGTTGAGAGCATACAACCCGCCAGGAGATATGATCAAGACTATCTTAGACGCAATTTGTTAATCATGTAAAGTATTTTCTCCGGCAAAATATACACAGAAATTTTATCACAGCAATTGCGCAGAAAGTCGTTATAGCTCGAAAGGATAATATGACTATTATGGAAAGAGCTACCTTGATTCGTATAAATCTTAAGCAAATGAGCAACTTATGTCAATCTTGAAAATATCAGACATTACCCTTATACTTTAGGCATATGAATTTCTGGAATAAGCTGCCAAAACCATTCTTTGTGCTTGCACCAATGGCTAATGTCACTGACGCAGCTTTTCGCCGTCTAATCGCCAAATATGGCAAACCTGACGTTATTTATACTGAGTTTGTCTCGGCTAATGGTTTAAGCTCTAAAGGACGAGATAATCTTTTAATTGATTTAAAATATAGTACAACCGAACATCCGATCGTAGCTCAAATTTTTACGGCTGATCCTGAAAAAATGTTTGAAGCTGCCAAGCTAATTCAGAAGCTTGGTTTTGACGGTCTTGATATAAACATGGGCTGCCCTGATAAAAATGTCGTTAAACAAGGCGCGGGCGCAGCTTTAATGAAACAACCTATCTTAGCTCAAGAATTAATCAGAGCCGCTAAGAAAGGCGCGCCTAAACTTCCAATCTCAGTTAAGACAAGATTAGGTGACACTAAAAATGATTTAATAAATTGGTTACCAATTTTATTAGAAGAAAGACCAGCCGCAATAATTATTCATTGCCGCACCAGAAAAGAAATGTCAAAAGTTCCAGCCAACTGGCAAGCGATTAAACAAGCCGTTGATATAGCCAAAGGTACTGGTGTTCTAATTATTGGCAATGGTGATGTAAAAGATTTGGAAGATGCACAAAATAAAGCTGACTTAACTGGTTGCGACGGCATAATGGTTGGTCGTGCTATTTTTGGTAATCCCTGGCTATTTAACACTAAAACTAATTTGAACAAAATTACGGTTAAGAAAAAATTAAAAGTCATGTTAGAGCATACCAAACTATTTGATAAACTCTTAGGAGAAGACAAGCCATTTCATATCATGCGCAAACATTACAAAGCTTATGCCAGTGGTTTTGATGGTTCAAAAGAATTACGAATCAAATTAATGCAGACAGAGAATGTTAAAGACGTGGAAAAGATAGTAAAAAATTACAAATAACCCCTACCCCGTCCCTTCCCCTTTTTTCTTTAAAGAAAAAAGGGGAAGGGTGCCGAAGTCCGCCGTTAAGACGGGCTGAGGCGGGAAGGGGTAAATAAAAATAATCATATGTCCTCAATCTTTACTAAAATTATTAACCGTGAAGTACCAGCGCACATTGTCTGGGAAAATGAAACACACATAGCCTTTCTTAATATCAAGCCCATTAACCCAGGTCACCTTCTAGTTGTACCAAAAAAAGAAACCGGCTATATTTTTGACATGTCTGATGAAGATTATAAAGAAGTTTTAATGATTGCCAAATGGCTAGCTAAGCCTTTGCAAATAGCCACCAACGCAAAGCGAATAGGTTTGTCGGTTGAAGGTTTTGGTGTCGACCATGTTCATGTTCACTTAATTCCAATCAATGAAATGAATGAAATGGATCCTAACCGAGAAAAAGGCGCATCTGAAGAAGAATTAGCTGAAATGGCGGAAAAAATTATAAAGGAAATAGAATCCTCTGCTTTATAGGATAACTAACAAACTCATTGACAAGAGCATGCTGTAATGGTATGTTCTTTTATTAATATGTTCTTTTTATAAAATCAAAATAACTTAGTCATGGATAAAAAAGATCAATCATATTACAAGGGGAAAGCCCAACAGCTAGATCGTTTAAGAAAAGAACGAAGAAAAATAAGAGGCATAAAAAGAGAAATAGAGAGCGGCAAAGGCGTCTTTTATTATCTAAGAAAAGCAACAGCAAAAGACTATGATGCGTGGCTTGATGGCTTTTTTAAAAAAGGCGGCAAACAAACTCATTATTATAATTATTCAATTCTTCAAACTGACTATTTCTACGTAGCCATTAAGGATTTTAGCCTGCTCAAACCTCTGCGTGGATCTAGTGCTATTAGAATCATAGTGCCGCATGGCCTCAACTTCCTTGGTGGAGATTTAGGACATTGCACAATATACTTTATGAAAGATTACGAAATACAGGGACATCAATTTGTTCCCGTATTTAAAAACTAAAGTTGGAATAAAAACCTGCGTTAATTATGACGCAGGTTTTTTCATAATGAAAAATTAGCGAAGATGGCGGAAAAAATTAGAGAAAAAAAGCTTGAACTATAAATATATCTTAGAAGCCCGCTTATGAATAAATCAGAGTGGGCTTTAAAATTTTTAATTATTTCTTTCGCGCTTCTCTTTCTCCAATAAAGCATCACGCTCTCCTTCAATCGCTTCGTCTTCTAACTTGTATAAGTTATCATCTCTCAACTCAAGTATTTTATTATATCTATTAAAAATAATCTCGGCATCTCTATCAGATAATTTTTCGCCATTAACAATAGCTTTATATTCAGAAGGCTCCATTTTCACTCGCAATCTTTTAGCAAGCACTTGTTTCCCTTCTATCTCGCCCTCTATCTTGTCTATGTACATAGGGTATCCTTGTGGTGCCCCAACAAATCCTCCATCTAAAGGTTTCCCATCAGCCCTTTCTGTAGTTAAGGCCATTGAGTTATTTATTAATGCATCAAAATCTTTTTCACTCATTTCGCCCGCATTAAGCAAATCTCTGGCTCTATCTTCTACTTCGGCATCATTTTGAACTATATCATCAGCAGTCACAACGTCAAAAAGTGGGTTTTTTTCTCTCTCGGCAACGTGTTGAGCATACTCCTTCCTATCCTTATCTAAATGATCAGCATATTTCTTCTTCTGTCCCTCTAATTCCTTTTCTTCGAAGTTTTTACTCTTATCTGATATTTTCTCCTCGTGGCTCTTTGTTTTTAAAA
Source organism: Candidatus Falkowbacteria bacterium (assembly GCA_026396835.1). NCBI lineage: Bacteria > Candidatus Falkowiibacteriota > Candidatus Falkowiibacteriota bacterium. The sequence goes on along the minus strand of JAPLWA010000004.1, from coordinate 142,261 downwards.
ACTCAAACATATGGTTATTCTTATTAATATAGATATATAGCTATTAAATAATACCCCTCACAAACATTCACTGTCAAATGGCCAGAATTTGCTTACCAGCTGCTGCAAAACAAGTTTGAGATAGGCTAAATATCTATAAATATATTAAAAAACCCATCTTTGAAATTTCAAAGATGGGTTTAGTTTTATAAACTATTTCTAAAGAACAAGCTTGTCAAAGTTAGACATAAGACTGACACCACACTTGCGGACTCGAGCAATGTAAGTCAGATCTATTTCTGATATGTAAAATGAGGAACTGAATTTACATTTTTTCTCAACCGACACTTTGCTTTTCATAAGCTTTTTAGCGTTTTCAATTGAGGCGGGCAGAAACGGAGCAAAAACCGATACTTTTCGGTTTTTCTTGTCTAAGTTAATGCCTAATCTTTCCATAAGAGAAGGATGTAAACGAATAACCTCATCTTTATTGAGTACTACCTTTAAAGCAGCGACTTTTTTCTGACTAGCTGAATATATTACAACCAGTGCCTCGGTCAAAGCCTCAGAAGTTCTCTTAACAGCCAATGGAGTTTGCTGAGAAATTTCTTTCCTAGCTCTATGAACCGTTTTTATTATATCCGGATCATCATCACTTTGTTCATAAGTTTCTAAGTCTGATTTAGCTGAAGTCAAAGCATGAATAATTTGCGGCTCAAATAGTTTGCTTGCCATAGTAGCCGGCATAGAACAAACATCTTCTTTAAGACTTGGATCGGGCACAGCAATAGCTCTTCCTGAATATGCTGTCCGTTTATTGAAGATGTCTTTACTAAATAAGTAAAGATGAGATATCAGACTTTTAAGCCTTTCCCCATTTTTAGACTTTACAGTGAAATTTTTTACTAATGCATTCAAAGCAGATTGCAGCATCATTATTTCATTCTGCAGAATCATCGTCGGAGCGCCTATTTCTTGCAGCCTTTTAATTCTATTGTTTCTAATAATCAGACTTCTATACAAATCATTTAAATCACTACTTGCGAAATTACCATTACTATATCTGACGATTGGACGCAGGCCTGCTGGTAAAATAGGAACGGCATAGGTGATCGCTGTCTGATTAAGACCATATTCACTAATTTTTTTCAGAAGCTCTCTGCCTGTCGTTTTTGGTGTTAAGAATATATTGTCCATGCCATCGTTACGAAAGTCTAATAACTCATTATATGCCTCACATTCTTCTTCGAACAAAGGATGTATTAAAGGCACCGCCAAAGTAATATGTCCAAAACGTTCATACCTAACGGATGAAACTGTAACTTCAACACCGCATCTGTTACAGATTTTGCCTTCATAGCGTTTACCTGAATATTTACCGCAAGCGCACTTATGGTTTACCCTTGGTCCGAAAATATTTTCAGAGAATATACCATTTTTGATTGGCTCAAGAGTTTGAGCACTAATAGTTTCATGGTTAACTACTTCTGCACGGGATCTTTCTGCAATTTTATCCATACCAACATAATTAAGCTCAATCCTTTTCCAAGGGTCTTGTTTGCTGTTATCGAAAAATGCTAATTCTGTTTTACTACCAGATGCAGAAACAATAGAAAGAGTAAAACCAAGAGCATTATATACCGCCTCAAAAGCTTTAAGAGAGCTAGGTACATCAACTATTCCCTGTGGCTTATCCTCAATTATACTTGCATACATTTTTGGATAAGCTTTGATAGAGTCAGCTTTAACTGTTAAAAGTTCATTAGCAATCGCTGAACAATTATTATCAATTAAAGTTGTTAATAAATCCTCGGAAATGCTAACGCCATCAGTTAATTGTCTATTCCTTAAAAAGCGACAATCAACCATCCCAACGGCAGCAAATTTATCCTCAGACAAATTGTCTATTTTTACAAACGGAAGATTTCCGACCAAAGCCTCTTCGCCTTTATACTCCCATCTTTTTGACTTCCTAGTTTTCTTTGGCGGCGCCAATAAAATAAAACCTGGATTCTCCAGAGAATATACAACAGAAAGTACAGTAGTTTGATCGCTCGCTTGATTTAACAACGGTGTAGTTGCTGATGGAGTAATTACCATATCAACCCTATTATCACTAAACTTTTCCTTCGGTAATTCACCATTAGGGACAATACCGGCAACAACAACTTCATTGCCTTTATTATCTTCTAAAATATCACCGATTTTTAACCGACGCTTGATTGCAATAAATACTAATATCAAATTGTCAATCTTTTTTACGTCGACAACAATTCCTTTATCACGTAGAGTCATGTACTCTGAAGTATTTTTTGATTTGCTACCAAAAATTTGTCGCAACAATATTTCATCCGGAGTATTCGCTGTTTGCTCTACAACCTTGCCAACAATAACATCTCCGTAATTAACTTCTTGACCAACACGCACGACCCCGTCTTCATCTAAAGAATTTACTTTGTCTTCAGATATTCCTGGAATCTCACGTGTTAAAATCTCTTTATCGCCTATTTCTACTTCCATTTTTCTTATTACAATTGAAGTAAAATCTTCCGATTCAGCCACTGTTTGATTAACAATAGCTGCATTCCCTACAGTGATTCCATTCCAAGGCATCACCGCAACTCTTAAATTTGTGAGTTGATTTGGTTTTCTTATATCCATTTATTAATATGTAAAAGTTCGACCTACGCCTATTTTTATACTCCCGCTTCGGTTTTGGAGTTATGCGCACTATACATGATTATTAGGGTTTTGTCAAATATAAAACCCACTCATGAATAAATCATAGTGGGCTTTGTTGCGACTTGTTATAATCAGATTAAATGATAAAATTTCTTTAACATTTCTAAGTCAAAGATCATACAATCTCCTTCTTCTCCGCTTGAGTTAAAAATAAAATCAAATTCATCAAACGTATAACGAGCGGGTTGATCTGATTCTCTCTTACTGATATTACTTTTTATTACAGGGATAATTTGCTCAGGCATTGCTAAATTTATTTCTCCAGGACCTTGAGTAAATTTGACTGAATAATCTTCATATTCTACGACTCCTTCACACCAGACAAATAATTTTGTCTTTTTCAGCGTTATTAAATTAACCAACGAGATTGCCCAAGCATAATTAGATTCTCCTAGGATGTTAGCGTAGTTGTTGCTTTTTTCAAGCTCATCATTTGTTACATTCAAACTAAGAAAATATTTCTTGGATTTTTTTGTGTCACTTACAATCAAAAAGTTTCCTTCAAAGGGCTTGGCGCCTTTTCTAAGATTAGAACCTTTTAAAAATGCATTTTTTATGGTTAGCAAACCATTTTCTTGTAGCGCTGCTAGCAGCTCTGAAAATTTGTAATACCGGATCATTATCTGCTCCTTATATTTTTTATGTTTTTTGAAAAACTCTATTTATTAAAGACCTTAATGGCATACAATATCACCATTTACCTATATTGTCAATACTTAATTATTACTATTTTGCGCCAAATATATCAAAGTATCATAACCATGAGTCACAAAATCTGATTCATTTACGCCCCAGACTAGTAAAAGCTTATTCAATTCCGCTTGCACCAAACTTTCATCTTCACCTTCAGTTAGTTTTTCAATTTCAATAAATGATCCAAGATTCTCAACTTCATCTAAACAAATCTCATAACCATTGTAATCGGTTCTAATGCGCTGCTTATTAATCCTCACGACTTCATGATAACCCATTAATAATATAGCTTCCTTCATTTCTTCTGCACTATTAATTTCTACTTCTCTCTCAAAACAAGCTAGCTCATTGCTCAATGACTGCTTAACAGTAAATAATATTTTGTCATTACTTTTTCTGATTCGTAAAATATTTTCGCCAGGTAAAAGTTTATCATAAGATTCATCATGATTTACAAAAGTAATATCATTTTGAATTAATGGCTCTGACAAAACACAGCCTAAAGCAACCAATTTCTGCTTTAAGATTTCTAAATCATTAACTTTAGCTTTTACTTCAATTTCTTGTCTCATAAAACTTTGTCTATTACCCCTGAACCCAATAACTCAGTCCCCTTGTAAAATACGGCTAACTGGCCTGGAGTTATAGCGCGCTGGGCTTTAATAAAATCTAAACTAAGTTTATCCTTGTTAATAATTTTAACTTTAGCTAGCTCTGCCGGATGACGATAGCGAATCGCGACTTCTAATTTCTTGTCCACCGAAGCTTTAGCGTAGGTGGAGTCAGCTCCAATATTTATATCAGGCCTGGTCCAAGTTAATTCATTAACAAGGCATTCTTTGCGCCATAACAATGGATCGTTTGGATTATTACTTACTAAAATTGAATTTTTCTTTTCGTCTTTAGAAATAACATAATAAGGTCCATTGCCACCAATTTCTAAACCGCCGCGCTGCCCAATCGTATATAAAGGTAAACCGTCGTGAGTACCTAACAACTTACCTGATTCATCGAAAACTTTACCTGGTTTCATTTTCACATTTCTTTTTAGTAAATCTTTAACATCAATTTCACCAATAAAACAAATGCCTTGAGAATCTGGTTTATCAAAAGTTAATAAACCATATTGCTTAGCTAGTTTTCTAATGGCTGGCTTAAGATAATCTCCAATCGGAAAAAGCGCATGCTTTAATTGATCCTGACCTAGAGTGCACAAAAAATAACTTTGATCTTTATTCGGATCTTTGCCGCGATGCAATTCATAGTGTTTATTTTTTTCAATAATACGGGCGTAGTGTCCTGTGGCAACGTAATCGGCGCCGAAACGCAAAGCTTTTTCTAAAAATAATTTGAATTTAATTTCACGATTACACATCACGTCAGGATTAGGCGTTCTACCAGCCTGGTACTCTTTGAAAAAATACCCAATCACCTCTTGCTTATATTCTTTTTCAAAATTCCAGACATAAAATCTAATACCTAAAAGTTGGGCGACGCGACGCGCATCTTCTAAGTCTTCAGTCCAAGAGCAGGAGAAATCGCCCACGTCCTCGCTCCAATTACGCATAAAAACTCCAATGACTTCATAGCCTTGTTTAATCAACAAAGCTGCCGCCACAGATGAATCAACGCCGCCAGATAAACCAACGATAACGCGTTTACTGTTTGATTTTTTTGTCGCTTTTACTAACTTATTCATAACTTGAGAATAAACGATTTATTACCCTTGGTCAAATCACTTATTCATGATATAATCTTATAACCTTAAGAATTTTATAATTTTGTAGTTTTTAATTTTTAGTTAATTTTTAATGTCTTAATTTTAAAAATTCAAAATTTAAGCATTAATTATAAAATTACAAAATTAAAAATTATAAAATTTAACTATATGACAAAACATACACTACCAGAGCTAGGCTATGCCTATAATGCTCTTGAACCGTTCATTGATGCTCGTACTATGGAAATACACCATACTAAGCATCACCAGGCTTACACTGATAAGTTTAACGCTGCTTTAGAAAAGCACGAGGAACTTTTCGATAAGACAGCTGAGGATTTATTAAAAGATCTTTCTGCCGTGCCTGAAGACATTAGAACTGCTGTACGTAATAACGGCGGCGGCTTCCTAAACCATGCTTTCTTCTGGCAGATTCTAAGAGTAAACAATGGCGCTCTACCAGAAGGCTCATTAATGGAAGCAATAGAAAAAAGCTTTATTTCGTTTGATGCTTTTAAGGAGCAATTCTCAGCTAGCGCTCTAAATCACTTTGGCTCTGGCTGGACCTGGCTAGTAGCTGACTCTAGCAACAAACTAAGTATTATAAGCTTGCCCAACCAAGACAGTCCTTTGAGTCAGGGTCTATGGCCAATTATGAATCTAGATGTTTGGGAGCATGCTTATTACCTTAATTATCAGAATAAACGGGCTGATTATATTGCCGCTTTTTGGAATATTATCAACTGGGAACAGGTCGCAAAAAACCTGGAAAACAATTTGACAAGCTAAATAAAATAATGTACGTTTACTAACGTTTGTAAGTGTCTCGTTCAAGTTCAAGCGTTCTTGCGCGTTCCCATCAGGCCATAGGCTTTCTTGAGAATAAACATGACGAAGGTCGCCTTACAACCTTTATCATTAAGAATAATTCAAAGCTATGGCTAAGAAATTATTTGTCGGCGGAGTTCCTTTCTCTTGCACAAATGAAGCTCTAAAGGCTCATTTTGAACAAGCTGGTACCGTTGAGTCTGCTACCATTATTATGGATCGGGCTACAGGTCGCTCAAAAGGATTTGGTTTCGTCGAGATGGCAACTGAAGAGGAAGCCCAAAAGGCTATCTCAATGTTGAATGGCACTGACATGGAAGGTCGTGCTATCAATGTTTCAGAAGCTCGTCCAATGGCTGAAAGGCCACAACGCGAATCTCGCGATCGTCGCTGGTAATTTTACCAAGACAATTAAAACCCCGCGCCATTATGGTGCGGGGTTTTTGTTTTAAAAAAGAAAAAAGGTGTTCATATCATTTGATATAAACACCTAGCTTCGACAATCTTGTTTCTTTATTTTAACTCATCAAAAGGTCTTCCGAATTCAAATCCGAAAACTTTCCAGTTATTGTCTGTTGTGACATTGATTGAAAGTTTAAGTGAATTCTTCATTCCGTTATATTCACGGAAGTTGTTAAGATCTTTTTGAGAGAAGGTATTTGAATTAAAAGTTTTGGTTATTTTCTTGTCATTTTTGTAGAAAGAAAATTCAACACTCTTTATTACCTTAGAATATTTCGGATTGCTTGTAGAAATTTCAAGTGAGTATACCGTTTGTCCGTCTACCACTAAAATTTTTACTTCAACCGATTGATCTTTGAACATTTCATTGCAGATAGTATATTTTTCTACAACTGCTACGCTTTTACCTATTGGTTCAATTTCATAATTTGAAGCAATTGGCTGTGCGAATGTGCTTGTGAAACTGGTAAATAATACTGCTACTACTGCTAATGTTAAGATTAAGTTTTTCATTCTTCAATTAAATTTAAGTTTATATTAAGAATCTAGCTGCCTCCTGCTCTAAGCCGAGACTGGTAGGTTCTTAATATAAACTTTTGTCTTTCAAAGAACTTTTACTATGTCTATAGTATAGCACATATGTATTATCTTGTCAAGAGGCAAAAGCCATAAATGCTATATTTAGGCTAATATTAAATAAAATATTAAACTATTTTAGCTAAATTTTGTCAATATTATCAATCTATTTTCTTCTCTTCTGCTCGATAATTGAAGTAGAAAATACCCCATAAAACGAAAGACAGGCAACTTATTTATTCAAGTTGCCTGTATGAAACGGATTGTTTTGCTTTTATTGCTTATTTTGCTGCTATGTATAATGGTACTTCCGAAGAAATTATTTCATTTCCAGAAGCGTCATAAAGTATAACAGACTGATTTATAACTCTCATTGAGATTGTTCTGTTTTCGTCCAGAGTAACGTTTTTTATTACTATTGGAGGAACCGTGGAACCGTCAATAACAGTTACTTTGCTAACATTATCAGTGAATTTAACTTCTTTTTGATCGTAAGCAGTTACTTTTGAAGATTTTACGTAGTCAAGGATTGACTTAGTTGTTGTAACCTGATCTTTTTTGCTTTCTTCTGAGAAGATATTCGAACAACTCACGATTGTTAAAGAGGTTACTACTGCAAAAATTACTGAAAGAATTACGATTGTTTTTGAGTTCTTCATTGTGTTTTCCTTTATTTTATTGATTTACGGATAAAGATCTATATGTCTTTAGATAAAGCTTATATAAGTCTTTATCCGTAAGTCTTAAAGGAGATGTAAAGAACTTTCACTATGATTATAGTATAGCACATATATATTATCTTGTCAAGAGGCAGAAGTTATGAACGCACTATTTTGGCTAAAATTAAGAAAATATCAAAATATTTTGTAACATTTTTGTCAATTATAAAAGACAAGCTATTATATAGCTCGTCTCATTAAATCGATATTTTGTTGTCTTTAATTACCGTGGCTAGCCCTAAAGAATGGAGTATCTGAGGCCCAGAATAATTGCTAAGGCCGCGGCAACGTTCAAAGACTCCAAGTTTTTATCATGCGCAATCTCTAAAGAGCTGCCCTTAAGCGGTAACTTAATCCCCTGACCTTCTGAGCCAGCCACGATAATGATTTCCTTTGGCAATTTCTTTAGATTCTTTTCCGAACAAACAATAGTCGTCTTTTTATTATTTTCTAATAAATAGACTTCACGCTTCAATGATTTAATAAAAGCTAAAGCCTGGTCACGCTCAATCTCTAACCAAGGCGTTTTGAAAAAAGCGCCTGCCGAAGCACGAACCACCTTTTGGTTTGCCGGATCAGCTGATTCAACTAAAACTAATGAAGCATTAAAACCTAAAGCGAGTCTTAATATAGTTCCAATATTCCCGGGATCTTGCACACCATCTAAAACTACAATCGTTGGGCGACTTAAAATATCTTCCTTCTCCCATTTTGGAATACGTGCCACGCCAGCAATTGACTGTGGCGTGACCGTACTTACCAACTGATTAAACTTAATTGTATCTTTGGGCGTAAAAGTATATTCCAAAAAATCTTTAGCTTCCGCCAAATTCTTTTCTCCTTCAACTAAACAAAGGCCCGATTCAGAGCGGCCCTTAGTTGTTGCGAGTGTTCGAATTAATTTTTCCTGACGCAAAGTCAACATAAACTAAATATTAGAATATTTCCTTACGGCCACCAAACTAGCTACAATGTTTACTAACGAAGCACCAATTAATTCAAGCAAGAAAAACTGCCAGAAGTTGTCTTTGAAATAATTGATAATATTAAAATTATAGTTCATGAAGAAAGTCTCTAAATATGGCTGCAATAATGACAAGAAGAAGTAAAATATTACCGTAGTCAGAATCATACCGACTAAACTATAAATGACGCTGGAAATAATAAATGGTGATCTAATAAACCAATCTGAACCACCGACAAGGCGCATAATACCGATCTCAGCGCGGTGAGTATAAATCGCCACTCTAATAGTATTATACAGCACTAACAAAGTAATAAAGACAAATAATATTGTAACAAAAAAACCAGCCTGACTAACTTTGTCAGTAATAAGGTTTATTTTATCAAGCATCAATTTATGATCGTCAAAATTTCGGCTTTCAATGATTGGGCTAGAAATCTTATTTAAACCCGCAATCAAGCTATCATAGTGTCCAACATCTTTTGGTCGAATAATTAAACTTGGCGACAAAGGGTTAGCATCTAACTCACGAAGCGCTTCTAAAATGTCAGGATTGTTTTTTTGCTTAGCTTGAAAATCTTCCAAAGCTTGCTGCTTAGAAACATAAACTACTTCACGAACATTATCTAATCCACTAATATTGGCGCGTAAAGATAAGATATCGCTTTCAGCTGCGTCTGGCTTTAAGTATAGGCTTACGTCTATTCTATCGCGCACAGTATCAATCGCGGCGCGACTAATTACCTGTACCACTAATAACAAGTTCACTGAGAAAAGCGCCAAAATCAAAATGATAATAGTTACAACTGATAACCAAATATTTCGGAAAATATCTGTAACGCTGAACTTTAGTGAACGATATAAAGAAATAAACATATTAGATAACGTATTTACCAACAGCCTGATCAGAAATGACTCGGCCATCATGCAATGTAATAACGCGGCGTTTTAAACGATTAACTACATCTTTATTGTGCGTGACCAAAACGACCGTAGTACCAAATTCATTAATCTTACGTAGTAATTCAATAATTTCTTGAGCATTAATAGAATCAAGGTTTCCAGTTGGCTCATCAGCTAACAAAACTTTAGGCTGATACACTAAAGCACGAGCAATGGCTGCGCGTTGCTGTTCTCCGCCTGAAACTTCGTTAGGATAGCGATGCATTTTACCGCCTAAGCCAACAATCTTCATCACTTGCGGCACAATGGACTTAATTTTTTTGTTTGACTTACCAGCTACCTCAAGTGCAAAAGCAACATTTTCAAACAAAGTTCTTTTTGGTAACAATTTGAAATCCTGAAAAATAACTGCTACCTGACGGCGTAAATATGGCACTTCTGATTTACCAATCTTAGTAATTTCCCAATCACCTATTTTTATTTTTCCTTCGGTTGGTTTTTCTTCGCCAATCAGACAACGTACTAAAGTTGTTTTACCAGTACCAGACTGACCCACGAGCGAAACAAATTCGCCTGGTTTTATATCAAGCGAAACGCGATCAAGCGCCTTAATATTCGGATTATAAATTTTTGAAACATTCTCTAGAGTTATCATCTTATTTCAAAGTTTTATTGGCTAGGGCTAACAAGGTTTTAGTATCGTCAACACTGGCCTGGCGTGTTGGAGCACCAAACACGACAACAATAATATTTTTATTTTTATCACTTGGCCACTTAGTTGCTAAACAATAGCCCGCTTCATCTAAATATCCAGTCTTTGAACCTAATAAATCTGAGTCAGCTTCGCGCGCCAAAAGATTAGTATTTTTAAAACTGTGCTTAATTTTACTATTAAACGTCGTCACGGTATAAGACTGTTTAACAGTTAGTGAAGAAATAGTTGCATCACTAAAAGCCTCTCTTGCTATTATAGCATAATCGCGTGCGGTCGTAACATTTTTTTGTGACAAACCAGTTGGTTCTACAACCGAAGTTTTAGTAGCACCCCAAGCTTTGAGCTTCGCATTCATACGTGCAATAAAAGTTTCACGTTTTACACCAGAAACTCTAACTAAAGATTCAACAGTATTATTAGTTGAACCAATAAGTGATGAAGCTACCAAATCTTTAATTGTGACTTTATCCCCATCCTTTAATTTAAGACGAGCCGATTGACTAGCTGGCACATAAAGATTATTTAGCTGCTCATCTTTCACGGAATAAGCCACGACTTTCTTTAAATCTGGCTTTGTATCTAGAAAAACCTTAACAGCGATCAGCTTGGTTAAACTAGCCATGGAAACAACTTTATTTGGTTCTTTACTCCATAAAATCTTTTTATCAGCGCTATTAAAAGCTAGAGCCGAAACAGCTGACACTGTATCATCTGTTTTTTCTTTGACTGGAGTAATGACTGTATTAGCCGGCAATTCTTCTACCGCAATATTATTCATCATGCCCTGAGAAGTTGGCGCTAATTTTGCAAAAGCTACAGCGTCTAAATCCACTACGCGATTTGGTAGCTTACTTCTATCTGGTCCGTAATCATTAATAATGACATCAACTGATTTTTTATTATCCAAGTTAATAACTCTTAACTTGGTGCCTTTAGGAAAGTCGGGCGACGCCGCAAACAAACCATTCTTAAAACGATACCAACTTGCCGAACCTTTAACTAAAATTTTAGGATTTTCAAAAATAGCTAAACGAGCAAAAGGCATAGTCAAAGTAGTATTGACTGTACCTTTTATAAAATTCTCATTGCTTGGCAATTTCTGCCAGGCGTTTTTATTAGTATCAAAAAAATAAACCTGCTTGGAAAAATTAGAACCAGAACTTCTTAAACTAAGATAATAAGAACCCTGACTAAAATTAGCCGCTGGTATATCGACTTGATAAATATAGCCAGCTTGATTTAAGCCGCTTGGCGGAACCGCCACTTCATTGACAGTTCTTAAACTAACAATCGTCGGCGCCGTTAAGCGGCCGGCAGGTATACCAATTTGTAAATGATTTTCAAAAGCTGAAAATGATAAGTCCTGACTTAAGCTGCTGGAACCAATACTGGCTTCAAAGCTATAGCTTATGTCACCGCTGGAAATTACATCTTGTGCCCAAATAATCGGCGAAGTCGCCGCTGTAAGAGATACTAATATTAAACTAACTAATATTTTTTTCATCTTGGCAAAATAAAAGTCAACTAAAGTTGACGAAAATGATTATATGACAATATAATTATAGCACAAATAAGGATAATTCTTAATTCCTAGCTAAGATTAGATAAATCTTCAATAATGCGGGCATAGTATAGTGGCAGTACACGACCTTCCCAAGGTTGAGGCACGAGTTCGATTCCCGTTACCCGCTCAAGTATTTGCCGACCTAGCTCAACTGGTAGAGCAATGGTATCGTAAACCATAGGTTATGGGTTCAATTCCCGTGGTCGGCTCAAAGAATTTAAAACAAAAAAACGGAGGACAGAGTGGAACATTCAAAATTAATTAGTTCGGCCGCTTTTCTAAAACTCATCAGAAACGACGAAAATGACGCTGTAGTAGGTACGGTAATTTCAGCAGAAGGTTACCCTGGCAAGATATTCTATAATATGTGCGAGGGCATAGAAATAATCAACGAATACAGAGAGCAAAATCTAATTTGCGAAGAAGAATATGATTATCTATGTTTCGAAATTTATAACTCTGGGTTAACCGAAGAGCCAATAGCTGAAGTGAATGAAGGCATTAGCGTTGTCAGAAACCACATTAACGATTTAGAAAGCAATTACACAAGAGACTATGTAATTGCCAACGCAAGGGAAAATTTTCCTAAATACCCGCTTGAGTTGCTCAATCTCTTATTCGAAGAAAGCATTTTCAAAAAAGATAATAGTCATAAAACTATTAATTAAAAATAAAAGCCATCAAAGGATGGCTTTTATCATACAAAAAAATTACTTTTTAAAAAAATAATCTAGCCATTTAGAAAAGTTACCCAGCAGCTTAGGCGAGCCTGGTGCTTTTGGTTCTTCTGGTAAATCAAACACTGAATCACTTGGCGAAACCGTCGGGCTTGTTCCATCACGACTTTCAATTATAGCTACTTCCTCCCCTGTTTTTTTATAGTTAAGTTTTGTTCTAGCTTCCTTTTCAACAAACTGATCTGATTGCATATAATCTAAAACTTGTTTTAAGCTACTGTTTTTATGTTCAAGGTCAGCGACTTGTTGTTGCATGTCTTTAACTTCTTTATCAATTGATCTTTTTTGGCGCCAATTTTTAGTCAGTGGCACAGCAAACAAAACTAATAAAAAAATTAGTACTAGCGTTAATAAAAACTGACGACTAAAAATAGTTTTAAAAAAAGACATAAATAAACATCAAACAATAAGCTTTCTCTCTTCCTAGCCCCATCAAGCGCCCGCTCTAAGCATTGGCATAAAAAACAGTAGGATTTTGCCATGAACTTAATCATGGAAAAGAACTTAAAGTCGACGAGGCCAGAAAAGACCAGCTAGCCAACCTCAAGTTCATTTAATCCTTAGCGCTCTCTGATAACGGAACACCGTTATCAGAAAAAGCTGGCCAACGTTAGATAGTTTGATCCAAAACTTATAGCAGGATTAATGAGGCTAGGAAAAGAAAAAGAACTGCCAAGCAACTATAGTATAGCAAAATATTTAGCTAAACAAAAACCACCCTGACAAGATGTCAGGATGGTTTTATGTTTTCCCGTGTGAGCATCAGATCAAGAACGCTCACCTACTAATTATATCATAAATTAAAAACTGGGCAAGCTATTCTTTTGTTCCGTCAAGGTTAACATCGTATAAAATAGCCTCCTGAACCAAGCGATATTTGATGATTTCTGACTCTGAGAACCAAATAGCAATCTCGCGCATAGCCTCTTCTGGCTTATCAGAGCAATGGACCAAGTTACGCACAGCGCGCTGGTCAATCCCAGCTAAGGCATAAGAGTCAACGGTTAAGTCGCCGCGAATTGTACCGATATCTGAAGTCATTGGTTCAGTCAAGCCAACGATTTTTTTAACAATACTGGCTGCCTGATTGCCTTCAAGTACCATAGCAACGACTGGACCAGAAGTCATGAAATAAACCAATTGGCGAACAATGTCTTTGCCGTATTCAATTGCTTCCTTATCAGCTTTAATACCGCGGCTTTCTAATTCCTTAACCATACCTTCACCTTTTTTCAAATACCAAGCTTCATCTTTGTCATAATGCGCCCAGCACTGTTCTTCAGTTGGCACAGTCATCTTCAAGGCCACAATCTTTAAACCAGTTCTTTCTAAGCGCTTTATAACTTCGCCAATCAAAGAACGTTGCACGCCGTCTGGCTTTACAATGACAAAAGTTTTTTCTGTTTTTGGGTGAGGATAGGACATAAAATATAATAAAATTGTTAATACGAAGATTATAGCGGGCAATCACCAATTAGGCAAGCCTGATCACTTTTAAGCCAATGGCCATCTGTTTCAAGATGAATCGTTCCTGAATCTTCGGTTAAATAACTTTTAATTCCTAAACGTTCTAATCTTTTCATAATCAAGGGCGAAGGATGACCATAAGAATTATCTTTACCAACCGAAATTAACGCTAAAGTTGGTTTAACACTTTTAAGAAATTCTTCGGTAGAACTGGTATCGGCGCCGTGATGACCTAATTTTATAACCTCGGCGTTCAAATTGTTTTTCTCATTGACGAGTAACTCCTCTTCTACTGGCTTTTCCGCATCACCCATTAATAAAAAGTCCATGTCAGCGTAAGACAATTTTAAAACAATTGAAGAGTTATTCGCATTAGAATATTTTTTATTAGCAACATTACTACGCGGATAAAGCGATGCAATATCTAAATTATCAATCGTAAATTTATCTATACCATTATAAATCGAAACCTTTGCGTCAGAATTCTCAACAACTGACATAAATTCTTTATAGCCAGAGTCTGAAGTTTCAATGCCAGTGATTAATAAATTACTAACTTGATAACGTTTAAAAACTTCAATCAAGCCACCAAAATGATCGTCATGCGGATGAGTTAAAACAACTAGATCAAGCTTTCTTTGCCAAAAAGGCAATTCTTCGCTTATACGACGTACTACTTTTTTACCAGCTCCGCCGTCAACCAAAATTGTTTTATCATTAACTGTTTCAATTAAAATAGCATCACCTTGACCAACGTCCAAAGTACTAAGTTCTAAATAATTTCTTGGTTTATACAAAAACCAAAACGCTACCAAGGCAGCTACAATAATAATTAATGTAGCTGCTACTAAGTAGCGTCTCCCCTCCTCTTTATTCATAGATTTTAAAAACTATTACTTGCTCAAAATGTCAGCTAAATCTTTCTTCTCTTGCACACCAACAAAACGCTCAGCTGGCTCACCATTACGGAACACAATAATTGTTGGAATACTCATAATACCAAATTGACGAGCAATATCCATTTCTTCATCAGTATTAACTTTTCCAACTACGGCCTTGCCTTCCATGTCAGTTGCTAATTCATCAACAATTGGGCCTTGAGCCTGACAAGGCCCACACCAAGGCGCAAAGAAATCAACTAAAACTGGCTGTGTTTTTGAAGCTTCAATGACTTCAGTAGCAAATGTATCTTTTGTGAAATGTTTAGACATATGTTTAATTTTATAATTTTATAGTTTTTAATTTTATAATTAATTTTTAATATTAAATTTTTTATTTAGACTTCTTGAGATAGCTGCAAATATTAAAGTCAATTCATGAGCCTCTTTATATAAATACAAACAAGTGTTTTTATAATCATCATTGATTACTGAAACCATTTTTAGCCAATGTTTTGTTTCGTTGGCTTCTTTCTGACAAATTCGTATTTTATTAGAAAAATCTCGTCGTGAGCTCGCTTGATTAGCCTCCATATAGTTAGCGCCCACACTAGTACTTGACCTGACAAGTTGTCTAACAATAGGATCACTAATTAATCCCGGTTTTATTGATTTGCAAAAATCAATGACAATTTCGCCAAAACGTGATGTTCTGGACTCTAAATTATAATTCATAACCCTCCTAATTAAAAATTAATAATTTGAAAATTAACTAAAAACTATAAAATTTAAAAATTATAAAATTTCTAGCGTTATACGATTATAGCACAATGACTTAATCTAGGCCAAGAACTTTTTAGACCTTAATTTTCGATGATATGTAATCGCAAAACGGTGAGATTCGTCGCGCACTCTTTTAATTAAATGTAAGGCCGGCGACGCCAACGGTAGCTGTAATGGTTTAGCTTCCCCTGGAAAAAAAATCTTATCTGGCGCTCCAGAACTTCTTAAACCTTCACCTTTAGTTATGCCAATGTAAGTTATATTTACTTTGGCTTTTTTTAAAATTTTACCAGCAGCATTAAGTTGCTGTTTGCCACCATCAATAATTATCAAATCAGGCAATGGCCAATCATTATTAAGTCGACGTTCCATAATTTCACTCAGCATTTGCACGTCCCCTTTTTTACGATCAACTGAATACTTACCAGTGATTTTAAATTTACGATATTCATTTTTATCAGCTTCGCCATTATCAAATACTACCATTGAGCCAACCGCACTCTTACCAAAAGTATTAGAAATATCATAACCTTCAATTCTTTTTGGAATTTTTGGTAAATCTAAAATTTTTGCTAACTCAATTACGTCGTTGGCGTATTTTTCACTAACACCTAAAACTCGTGTGTTTTCTAATACGCGTTTCATTTGCTCTAAACGATAAGCAATAACTCCGGCTTCTTCAAGCTTGCCCAATTTTTCAAGTTGTTTCTTTTCTTTCTCCAAATCCTTAACAACTTTGGTTTTCTTATTTTCAAAAAATAAAATCAAAGGCTTAATAACTTTTTCATTATATTCCTTGATTGTAACTTTATTTCCGCAAGGTCCAAGGCAGCGACCGATCTGATAATAGAAACATGGTTTTTTCTGAATTTTTCTCATCGTGCAATATGGCCAAATTTTTCTAACCGCTTTTAAGGTTTCTTTTAAAGCTTGTGAGCTAACAAAAGGTCCAAAATAGCGACCAGACTTGTTGATTTTTCGACTGAGAAAGACGCCGGGAATTTCATCTTCTAAAGAAATATTTACATAAAAAAATCTTTTATCGTCGCGTAAATCAACATTATAAAACGGCTGATGTTTTTTAATTAAATTCGCCTCTAACAACAGAGCTTCAATTTCACTATCAACTTCAATCCACATAATCTTAGCGATGTCTTTAACCATTTTAGCTTTGGCCGGCGTATGGGCTGTGCCTTCACGCCAATACGACAAAACACGGCTACGCAAATTAACTGCCTTGCCAATATAAATCAAATCCCCTGCTTTATTATAATACTGATAACAGCCAGGATTTGTAGGAATATTAAGTTTTTTTACATTATCTAATGTCATTTAAGTAGTATAGTAAAAAAAGAGGGGTTTTGCTAATAAAGCAAAACCCCAAATATGACTAAAATTATTCTTCTTCTAATTCTTCTTCGTTCTCTTCATACGCGTGACCAAGCAAGTAGTACGTACGTTTAATTGTCTTTTTTGTCTTACCGCCAGGCTGCGCTTCATGTATTACTTCAATTTCAACATCAATAAATATGCATGCACAAACAAAAATTCCAAGGGCCAACCAAGCGCATTTACCCAGTGTCCAACTACTCGATAAGTAAACGAGAGCAGAAATTACTAAGGACACAAACGCGTAACCGAGAACCTGAAAAAACATTTCGAAGCCGAGATCTTTTTCTTGAGATCTCTTTTTCTTCTGAGTCATATCAAGCTCCTTTCTTTATGTTTTTTGTTCAACCTCTAAATTTCCACAGGCTAAAGAATAAGCCAGCTCAAGAAAGTTGTTAAGTGCAAGGTCTTTCTCTCTGTCAGTGATATTATCCATCATTTTCTTAAAGCTATCGCAAAATTTCTTGTTAGCGGAAGCGTCACTTTTTATTGAGACAAGAAAGAAAATCATATCGTCATTATTTACAATATGCAATTCAGTTATATGTCTTTTAACAATTTCGATATATGCATTTACTTTTTCTTCATGAGTCAGTGAAGCGAAAACTTTAGCAACAACTTTCACTACGTTAAGCAGCATGTAATCATCTTTATATTTACTGCAAACTAGTTTAGCCATCTCTGCCAAGTTATGTGATTGAATCACCGAATTTACACTTTTTAACGCAATCTTAACATAGAATAAATATAGAGTGTTCTCTAAATAATCAGAAACCTTCAAAAACCAATCAAGATTTGCTTTACATTTGTAATAATAATCGCTCTTTATAAGATTTACACAAAGATTGCGAGTAATAATAAAAACCTCTTCAACTTTAGTACTATTCATTAACTCAGTGTGAAACAGAAACACTGATGAAGAAGTTTTACTATATTCTTCAATCTTTTCTTGTGCTTTTGTTTCGTTTAACTTTATTTCTGTTTTCAAGACCTGATTATCAGCCTCCAGCCTTTTATTCTTTTCATACTTATTTCTGGAGTCTAATATTAGAAAGAAAACAGCGACCAGTAATGCGACTGCAGGGCCAATGATAGTGGTAATTATTGTCCAGCATACATATGGGTTATTTTGTCCCATTTTACTACCCTTTCGAAAAATTTTATGTTTTTTGTTAATTAATTATTGTTATTTAACTCCAAGTTTTACGCCAGTTAATCCGGCCACCATTTCTAAGAATCTTATAACCCCTGGATCTTTAACTTCCTTTGTGAGTTCATCTATCATGACCTTAGCATCATCATGAAACTTTTTATTCTTAAAGACATCATCACTCTTTATATAACCAACAAACAATTCTAAATCCATTATATAATGGAGATTTTTGTCGACTATCTGGTTCTTGATGACGGCTATATAAACATCAAGCTTTTCTTTGTACTCTAATAACATAAATACATTTCCGATAACCCTTTTTACATTAATCATTAAGCAGATAGGGTCTGATGAATTGTTACATGCGAAGTTGATCGCTTTGGTTAATACAGATATCTTAAGCTCTGAATTATCAAGGCTCAATAGGTTCGTCTTGAAATATGAAACTAGCGCTTCCTCTAAAAATGCCTTAACCTGCCCATGCAGCTTAATGTTAGGATTTTTATTGAATGAAAATTCGCTAACTTGATAAGTCAGACATAAATTACGAGTGACTTCATAAGCATCTTCAATACTTTTGCATTTCTCTAAGTTTTCCTTAAAAAGGAATATTGAAGAAAAAATCTTAACCAATTTTTTGACATTTTCTTTGGCTTTTTCTTCGTCTGATTTTATTTCGGCTTTCAACGACTTAACTTCACGTTCAAGCCACGTATTTTGTTCATTCTTTCTCCCTAATAAAAAACTAAAAGAGAATATGACAGCAAATAGAGCTATTATATAAATAGTAACAACGACTATTACTGGCCAATAATTTGACAAATCTACTTGTCCCATTTTCTATCCTTTCAATAAATTTAATTTTTATTATTATTTAATTAAGTTAATTATTAAACCCGCTAAAAAACGAGCTTAATAATTAACTTAATTAGGTTCTTGTCAAAGATCGTAATCAAATACTATATTAAATTTTTACGGTTTTGTCAATAATATACAAAGTATCAAAAAAGTCGAATCTTTATTAGATTCGACTCGTTTGAAAGAACAAAATTACTTAGCTTGCATGGACTGCTTTAATGAAAGAAGTAATAGTTTAGCATAAACCACTTCAAGTTCATTAACTCCTTCATGAAGAGAATGCGTTTTATATAAACCTTCAAGACTATGTATGATCGCATTATTGTCACGGTCCTCCCCTATATACATTAGAAAAGTTTTATAGTCTTTATTTTCTGCAAAGCTAGAAGGACAATTTATTATTAACTGCAATAAGATACCTGCCTTATCTTCAGGACTAAGCTTTTGCAGTATCTCAAGGAGTGTTGATTTTGATAAAAAGATATTATCACAAACAATACCTGAACCTGAATTAGCAGCTGCAAAGAATTTAACAAAGAATAATCCTTGACCTAAAAGATTATCTATTTGATTAAAAACACCTAAAAAATAACTTCTAGCCAGCACCTTGAATAAATGTGATTCTTCTGGCGGTAGATCAGTGTTTAACTTTTTGAGGCTACCTATTATATGCGCTCCAGCACTAAACACATCAGAAACATCTTCCCAGAATATTAATTTTTTAATAAGGTTGATTTCGTTACACCTTAAATCTGAAATTTTCTTTGTAAGATTTTTTTGATTTTCTAAGCATTTTTTCTGCCAGCTCACTCTCAAAAGAAAACCACTAACAACTGTTAGAGCGATAGCCAAAAGACTATAACAAATTACATGAAATGAAATTCCCAATTTTTTCTCCTTGTTTAGGTTTATTGAATATTTTGTTATTTGAATTAATAGCTAAATTCACCTCTATGACGAACTCGGCTACTAATTCAAGCAACATTATGTTAAAGATCGCAATCAAATATTAAATCATATTATTACTTATTTGTCAATACTAATAAAAAAGCCGCATAGAATAACTATATTTTGTTGAACTATGCGGCGTTAAAAATGAACTACTCGAAGCTTTCGTTAAGCTTTAATAATTTAAGTTTTAAATTTTCTATACTACTTTCAACTATTTCTGCTATGTCTTGATATTCAAGTTTATACAAATCTTCTTTCAAAACAGCTTCCAAAGAAGCTATGAATAAACTAATATCAGCTGGCTTATAAAACTTCTCGAAAACATCATCTCTCATAAAAGTAACAACCAAAGACGAGTTTTGAACATTAAACACCAAAGGAGTTGTAATTTCATTTATAATTATATAATAAAGAAACACAACATCTTTTGTTTTCGGCAAGTCGCAAATAGTGGAAGCCAGCACTTCTTTTGGCGAAATGTCTTTATCGTTCAAATAACTTGCTTTACATGATTCGTAAATAACGCTTGAGATGACGACATTTCTATCTGCTATAAGTCGTCTGTAATATAGCTTTAAATTGCTTGCCAGATTAAAGACATCTAAATCATGAATTTTTCTTGCAAATAGACGATTGCCTACACTAACGACTTTGTTTAAATTAGCGAGTACTAAAACAAGATCTTTATAATGCAATAAGCTTTCAGTCAAACTATTTCTTAGGATAAAGTAGCTGACTCTCAAAGACGAATTGTCCACTTCTCTTCTCATTTTTAAGTACGCAAAAATAAATACTAGCAGCAAAATACCAAGTATGAGTGGAACATACCAAGGTGTTTTGTCTATTTTATCAACGAGCGGTAAGATAGAGGCTCGAAGAATATGTTTAAACTCATTAAACATTTCTACTCCTTTTTTAGTTAGATTAAAAACTCAAAGTCCTTAAGATAAAGACCTTTAGTATTTAACCTAACTAATTGTTTTCAAAGATCATGAGGATATCTTAGGAGCATGCGGTCAGATTGTCAATAAGTAAAAATATCTAAAAAAGCTAACTAAAATAATAAAAAAACGCGTCACAACCAGTTATGATTGTGACGCTTTAAACTTTAGAATTACTTCGCTATTTTATATTTCTGCATCATATTTATCAGTCTCAAGGCCTAGGAGTTCTGAAACCATAACTTTATCAGACGCAAGCATAGCTTTTCTTGCTTCGCCGAGTTTAATTTCAGGATTATTAATGTGCTCGGAAAGAATATTTGATACAAGCTGATTAAAATGTTGTTTCTCAGAAAGCTGATCCGACAAAATGGAATGTCTAAATGTATTGATAAAAAACTTTGATTCTTCTCCGCGAACAAATTTATCAGGGTGCGCTATTATAAGCCCTGCGTAAATAATGGCCAGATCAGATAGAGAAAATTCTTTTGCTAATACATCATTGAAGATAGTTATTAAGTCAAAGGGCATTGCGTCGTCTTTATGTATTATAAGCATATTAACTAAACCCTTAAATTTGTAATTACCGCCTTTTGATTTACTGTTTATAAGACCTACAAAATATTTATAAGTTAAAGCACGAATAAACATTATATCGCTGTTGTTCTCTTTAGTTTTTACAACATCAGCAAGACGAGAAAAAACTGCTAAAATAGTAACCTCCGAAGCCTGTATTAAGTTAGATATTGCATAGTATCGATTTTTTAACTCATCATAGCGATTTTGATCTTCCATTGTCTTATCAAGACAACACTCATACTTAGTTTTATAAAGACTCCTTTTACGATTAAGCCCGTAAAGAGTTACAGTAGCTACTAAAAGTAGCACGGACAATGTCCAAATTGCTATTAACATTGAATTTTCCTTTCAATTATTTTTGTTGTTATTAAGTTAATTATCAAACCTACTTTAGCTAAAGAATAGACTCAATGATTAACTTAATGACAAGTATTTTTCAAAAAACTAACAATAAAAAGATTTTAAAATATATCATATTATCTTAATTTTGTCAATATATGTAATTAAAATATACCTAATATTAAACATTTATTTAAAAAAATATGATTACTTGAAAATATAATAGCAATAAGCTAAACTAATCGTATATGATAAATCATAGCTTTACTCTAAATTTCTTTAGCTTTCCCTTTAGACAGAGGGGTCTATGGTAATATATTTTATATAAGAAACCACTAGACCCAAAGAAAGGGTCTTTTATTTTACTTATCAATTTCAAATTTATGTCATCAATGTACGACGCTCCGCACTTACAACGCCACTACTATAAAACTGATATGAGCGAACAAGAAAGAATGTTCGCTGAATTAGATAAAAAAACTGACGCTGAGAGCCAGCGCTTAAAGCGTTATATCGCCATGCCTGATTTAAGTAAACAAGATGGCAGTCCAGTAAAGATTGTTACTGAACGCGTGCTCAACTTACCTAGTCTAAAAAACCTAGATGTAATTGAAACACCAGAGGTAATTACACCCGAAGTTGTGTTTGATTTGTTTAACTTTCCTAAAGATCATCCAGCCAGATCGGCTAGCGATAGCTACTTCCTAGATGAAAATCACGTATTACGCCCACACACTAGCTTGATGTGGAAATACTATTTAGATATTCCTGAAATCAGAGAGCGCTTAGAGACTAATGGCTCAATCGGAGTTTTAAGTTTTGGTAAATGTTACCGTCGCGACGAAATCGATTGGCAACATTCCAATATTTTGCACCAGATTGACGGTTTCTTTGTAATTAGAAAAGACATTAAAGTTTTAGAACAGGCAGATCTTGAAGCAATTTTAATTGAAGTTTGTGAAGCCTTATACGGCAAAGACGTTAAATATAAATTCATTGTCGACCACTTCCCTTACACTGACCCCAGCGTAGAAATGAATATTGAATGGGACGGACAATTAATTGAAATTCTCGGTGCCGGTATCGCTCACCCAAATGTCATAAAAAATCTCGGCATTAATCCTGAAAAGTATAATGCCTGGGCTTTTGGTTTCGGCTCCGACCGCTTAGCTATGATTAAATTAAAGTTGCCTGATATTCGCCTACTCTACTCAACTGATGAACGCGTGACCAAGCAATTAGCTGACATTGATCATGTTTTCCAAGCTGTTAGCAAATATCCGCCAGTTGTACGTGATATTTCCTTTATCGTTGATAAAAGCTTTGATCTTAATGGCTATTATGAATTAGTTCGCGAAATCGCTGGTAGCGATATGGTCGAAGAAGTAAAACTACTTGATGAATATGAAAACGAAGAAAAGTTTGGTAAAGACAAAAAAAGCTATACTTTCCGTACAACTTATCGCCATCTTGATCGAACTCTAACTAATGAAGAGGTTGATGCCAAACACAAGAAACTAGAAGAAGTAACAATTGAAAGATTTGGCGCGGTGGTTCGTTAAACAATTAAATTTTAAATTTTAAAACAACCCCAGATTATGGGGTTGTTTTTATAGTATTTAATACATGAGCTGATTCGTATTTAGAAATTATTTCTTTTCTTTCTAAAATTTTAACTAAACTTCTAAAATCGTTTTTATCTACCATGCCATCTAAACGATTATCAATATTGCTTAACCTAGTTTCATGATAGTTAAGAGTTTGATCAATTTTATCAAAACGTTGATTTACTTCATTTTTAAAATCAGAAAAATCACTCCTGAATTCATTAAATTGATTCTGGAGACCCTGCACTGATTCGAGAATTAGCGGAAGGAGTTCTGGCATAGATATTTCATCTTTCATACTCTTTTATAATATAAAAGAGGGGTTAGAAGCAGTATAACAAAAATATTTTACTACGACAACGACTAGAATTATATCTAATCTAAAATAAAAAACGACTTTATTAACAGGGTTATTTTTTTGTCTTTTTAAGATAGTCCTTGATTCCTTTAAGCCACCCGCCCTTAAAATAAATCTCGGGCTTTAATTTATTTATCTCCAACCACTTACTTTGTTCATGATTTTTACCTAATTGAATTGCTCCGCCTAAATATTTTGCTTGATAACCAATGGCAAAAATGCGACGTTTAGATTTTTTGCCGTCAAGCAATATTTCAGTACGCTCATGGCGCATGAAAACAATTGGCTGACCTAACTTATATTTTACATTTTTTCCTAATTCTTCTTTAATTTTTCTAGCTAAAACTTTTTCAAAAGATGTATTAAACTCAGCTGGCAACAATCGTCCGCCGGGTAAGTCCCAATCTCCAAAACGATCTTTGGAAATAAAAAGCTTCCCCTTATTCTCAAGAAAAACTTTAACTGCTAAAAAATATAAATCTTTTTCCTTAATCATAAATCTAAGTACATTTTAATGCCTTCTAAAATTCCTGAAACAAAATAATCTTCTATTTTTACATCGTCTAACTTAATCCATTTATAGGCAAGATGCTCCTCACTTATTGTAATATCTCCAGCGTGATAGTCTGCTTCAAAAAAAACATACAACACACGAGAATAGGTTCCTCTACTATTTAGTCGGTGCGATTGTGCTCTACCCAAAGCAACTGGTTTGTTAACAATCGAAACTTTCACTTCACCAATTTCTTCGGCTACTTCCCTTTTTAATATATCTGTAAAATCAATATTAAACTCATTGTCGTCAATCCTTCCGCCAGGTAGATCGTAAAACCCTGAAAATACACCATTATCATCCAAAGATTTTAAAATAAGGATTTCGCCCTGATCATTTTTTAATATCAACTTTAATGAAACTTGATATAAATCTTTCTCTGGCATATTACATTTCATTAATTGTTTCAATGCCTAACAACTTAAGTCCTTGTTTAATAATTGAAGCAACAGAATTTAACAGAGCTAAACGTGCGGCGCCGGTCACGGTATCAGCTTTCAAAACCGAAACGGCATGATAATAATCATTTGTCTTCTGTGCAAGATCAAATAAATATTTAGCAATTTCTGCTGGATCTTTTTTATCACCAGCTAAAACTATAGTATCAGGGAAATTGCTTAAATGCATGATTAAAACTTTTTCTTTCTTATCAATCAATTTACTCCAATCAACTTTAGTCTGTTTTAATTTTTTATCAGCTTTGTGATTAATACTTTGAATACGAGCATAAGTATATTGTAAATAAGCGGCCGTAAAACCATCAAAGCGTAAAGCTGTATCAATATCAAAAGTAATTTGTTTTAATGATCCGACTTTAACCATCTCAAATTTCAAAGCACCAAAAGCAATCACGCGCGCAGTTTCATTAATTTGTTTTTTAGTCCAAGTTTCATGACGTTTCGCAATTTCAGCTTTAGCTTTTTCTAAAGCCATGTCTTTCAAGTCTTCATAAGGAATAATATTTCCACTGCGCGAAGATATCATGCCAGAAGGCAATTTTACATAGTCATATGACAAATGTTCAAATTTAGTAGCATAGCCTAATAGTTCTAATAACTTAAATAATTGGTCAAAATATAGCTCCTGACGCATATCAACAATGTAAAGCGATTCATCTAGCTTATAGCGTTTTATCTTTTCTACAGCCAAAGCTAGGTCAGCTACAGGGTATAAAGCCGTGCCATCAGAGCGTAAAACTACTAAAACACCCAATTTGTACTGTTCTAAATCAGCTATTACAGCTCCTTCGCTATCAATTAAGAATTTCTTATTTTTTAGATCATTAACCATTTTCAAACCTTCTTTAATAAAATCACTTTCATAAAAAATGGTTTTGAATTTAATGTCTAGCTCTTTATAGGCTAAAGCGAACTGATTGATATTCCACTGTCTAGTTTTCTTCCATAATTTATAAATCTCACCCCGGCGACTTTCAAGTTGCTTCATAACTTCCGCTACTTCACCTTTTTGCTCAGGATTTTTTTCAATCTGTTCAACTGATTGAGCATATTGCTGACCCAAGAAATAACCTTTATTCTCAGGCCCCATAGCTAATATCTTTCTGGCTTCAATATTTTCTTTGTGATAAAGCCACCAAATTGTTTTAGCAACGTTAATTCCAAAATCATTTATATAAGACACGGGAATTACTTTATAACCATTGGCTGTTAAAATTCGATTAATTGCATTACCATAAGCTAAATTACGTAGGTGACCAACATGCAATTCTTTATGAGTGTTTTGGTTGGCATATTCAATCATGACGCGTTTGGCAGCGCCGTTCTTGTTAAAACCAAAATTAGCATCAAACTTAACTAAGTTAGCTAAAATAATATTAAAAGCAACATCGCTCAAAGAAATATTCAAATAAGGGCCAGCCGCTGAACAATCTTTAATAAATTTATGTTTAAAATTTTTGGCTATGTCTTTAGCAACTTCCGTCGGGTTTTGCTTAAGCTCTTTAGCTAAAACAAAACAAGGCAAACTTAAATCACCTAAATCTTCTTGTGGTGGCGCCACAAAATCAACGGCTTTTATATTAGCTTTTAATAAGTGTCCGAGCTCGGACGCTAGCTCATGTTTTATTCTATCTAGCGCGTACATGTTTCATTATTATATGTCATCCCCGCGAAAGCGGGGACCCAGCGGAAGTCAATAAATAATCCTATTTAAATACCTAGCACGCTGACACAAAAAATTATAATTTTATAATCTTCCTATATTCTCTTTTGCCTTTTTGAATAGTTAAACCCTCAGCTGGAATAGTTACTTTATAATTTACATCTTTAATCGCTTCATTATTAATTTTAATTCCGCCTTGCTCAAGTAAACGACGAGCTTCACTCTTAGATTCAGTTAATTTAGCGTGAATTAATAAATCAATAATATTCATGTCACTAGCTTTAATCACTTCCATTTCAGCTGGAGCTTCTTTATTCTGTACAGTTTTAACAAAATTCTCTTCAGCCGCGTCAGCTTGTTTAGCACCATGATAAATTTTAGTTATTTCATGAGCTAGCTTCATTTTGAAATCACGAGGATTTAAGGTGGTATTCTTAAGTCTTTCTTGAACTTTCTTAACTTCATCCCAACTTAATTGAGTACAAAGCTCAAAAGCTGAAGCCAAAACGCCGTCAGGCCAAGACATAATTTTGCCATACATATTGACTGGTGTTTCGTCTAAGTTAACAATGTTGCCTTCAGACTTACCCATTTTCTTACCTTCATTATCAACTAATAATTTACTGGTAATAACAAACTTTTCTTTACCAGTTAAAGCTTTCATAAGATCACGACCAGCTAACATATTAAAAGTTTGATCATTACCACCAACTTCGCCATCAACTTCCATAGCCACGCTATCATAAGCTTGAATCAAAGGATATAAAAATTCATGAAGATAAATTGGTTTTTCTTCTTTAATTCTTTCTTGGAACATATCACGGATAATCATTTGCTGAACTGTGAAGTTAGAACCAAGACGAATGAACTCTTCAATCGACATTTTATCGTACCACTTACTATTATATTTAATTTCAGCGGCATTAATTCCAGAAAATTTTAACCAAGCACTGGCCTGCTTTTTCCAAACCTTACAATTTTCTTTTACAGTGGCGCGATCAAGTTGCTTGCGCGCAGCTTTCTTATCAGTTGGATCACCAATCATGGCTGTAAAATCTCCAACCAAAAAAATCACCTTATGACCAGCAGCTTGTAGTTGAGACAATTTAGCTAACTGAATAGCGTTACCAATATGAAGCGATTTGGCATTTGGATCAAAGCCAGCATAAAAAGTAAGAGTCTTTCCACTAGCCAAAGCTTTCTCCATTACTTCTTTACTAGGATAAACCCGTTCAACGCCGCGCTCAGTTATTTCCTTTATTTTAGACTGTAATTCTTTAGACATATTTTAAAAATTAGATATTTTCAGTATATCTAAGCAGGGCTAAAAAGTCCATTATTCTACTAATACAAAAACCCCGCCCAAAGGCAGGGTTTTTGTTCCAAATTAAAAACTATTTCTTCTTTTTGGTAGCTTTTTTCTTAGCAACTTTCTTAACAGCCTTTTTAACTGTTTTCTTCTTAGCTACTTTCTTGACAGCCTTTTTAACTGTCTTCTTGGCTTTTTTCTTAGCAGGCATAATGTCACCCCCTTTCGTAGAAATGATCTTGCGAGTAATCTCGCTTGATTGTGTTATCATTTCTTACTATTAATTATACCAATAATACAGTAACTAAACAATGAAAGATACAAACATTTTTAGTTTTTGTATAAACTGAAATTAATTAACAAAAAAATACTAATTAAAAAATATTTTTATGATTTTTTGCGAAATTGGCTTATTTTTTAATAAAATTAAACAAAGCAAAAAAATTAACAAAAAAATAAATATTAATATCAAAAAACTACCAATATACTAAACTAGTGTTAAGAAAAAGTTATCAACAGTTTTCCACAAGAAAATTAATTTTTTAACATTTTTTTACTAATGCTAAAAAAAATAATTATCACTAATTCATGTTTATTTAATTTATTTTTTTAAAACAGAAAATTATTTTTTGTTTATAAAAGAAAATATTTTATCATAAAAAATAAAAAATATTTTTAAAATTATTTTAATTAGAGATCATTATTAAAACAATCTTTCCAATTAGGCTAAAATAAGACTCGTTGTCTAGACCTTGTTTTTGCTATATAATAAAGCCATATGATTACACCAAAACGTCCTAGTGGTTTTAATGAGTTTTTGCCAGCTGATCAGATGGCTTTTAACGCCATGATTTCTGCTATTCGACTAGCTTATGAAAAACACGGCTATTCCCCAATTGAGACACCAGCTCTAGAATTAGCTAGCGTATTATTAGCTAAAGAAGGCGGCGAAACCGCTAAACAAGTTTATCGCTTTAACAAGGGCGACAATGACTTGGCTATGCGCTTTGACTTAACTATTCCCCTGGCTCGCTATGTCGCCGAACATTACCATGAATTAGCAATGCCATTTCGTCGTTATCAAATTCAAGAAGTTTGGCGTGCTGAAAAAGCTCAAGCTGGAAGATTTAGACAGTTCTATCAATGCGACATCGATATTATTGGCAGTAACGACACTTTAGCTGACGCTGATGTTTTATTGACTGCGCATGAGGCTTTTATTAACCTTGGCCTAACTGATACTATTTTCAATATTAGTCACCGCGGCTTACTAGGCGGGTTCCTGGCTAATAAAAAGTTATCTTCTTTTACCAGCGCTGTCTTACGCGCCATTGATAAGTTAAACAAAAAACCAGCCAAAGCAGTTGAAGAAGAATTAATTGAAGCTGGCTTAAAGCAAAATGATATTAAAGAAATTTTTGAGTTTGTTAATATTAACGGAGAAGCTAAAAAGGTTTTAGAAAAATTAGACAGCTTAGCTATTAAACATACTGATTTTGAAAAAGCTTTAGCTGATCTTAAAGAACTTAATCAATACCTACTAACTAGCGGACTAAAGGCTAAGGATTTTGTGCTTGATTTAAAGATTGCTCGCGGTCTTGATTATTATACTGGCGTAGTTTTTGAAACAACTTTAAGTAAAAATCCTGAAATTGGTAGTGTTGGTGGCGGCGGTCGTTATGACAACTTAGTTAGCCATTACAGTAAAGAAAACCTATCGGGCGTTGGTATTTCAATCGGAATCTCTCGATTATTTAGCGCTATTAAAGATAGATTAAGCACTGGTTCAGCTAGCCCAGCTAAGGCCTTGATTATTCCCTTCTCTAAAGAAGTTGCTAATTATTGCTTGAACGTCGCCGCAACTCTAAACCAAGCCAATATCAATGCTTTTGTTTACCCGGCCTTTGCTAAAGCTGGTAAACAATTATCTTATGTTGATAAATTAAAGATTCCTCTAGCGATTTTGATTGGCGAAGATGAAGTCAAGAAAAAATCAATCACCATTAAAAACATGAAAAGCGGCAAACAAATAACAATCCCACTCAGCAAAGCAACAGCAACGGTTAAGAAAATGATTTAAATAAATAAAAAAAAATAGAGACACGCTAGCCGTGCCTCTACTTTTTTTATTTCCCTAAGCAACTTCAGTCGCCTTAAACTCAACTATACTCTTATCTATTTCTACTAAAACATTTCTAAGATTATCGCGTTTTATATAATAGAAATTTTTATATTCCATTTCAAGTTCAGTATTTTCTAGCTTAGATTCTACGTCAACCAAATCAGAAGCCAAACGCTCTTTAGTCGCCAATAATTTTTCTACCATTGACTCCTCTGCTATATTATTTTGAGCTATATTTTCAATTGATTCAGGCATATACAATTTACATATTATTTTTTAATCATAACAAATGTTAAGCTGCCTGTCGATTTAAGTAAAAAAAAGAAGAGCCTGCGATAGAACAACAGGCTCTTTTGCTGACTCTTAAAATTCTTCTATAACAGTGAAGCTTGAATTTTTTTCAAGGCACCTTATTAAATAAGGGAATGCCTCTTTAGCTTCAAAACAAACTAATCCATCAACATTTTCTTTAAAATACATCGGAACATCAATGATAGCTTTAATTAACTTCAAAAGATCCTTGCTTCCTTCTTTTTTAATAAAAATGTGGCTTTCTTTGTATGAATATGAAAATATTCCAACGTCAACCTTTTGCGATTGCATGATTTCTAGAGTCGGCGAATTCCCCTTAAAGGCCATAATACTATAAATCAAAACATCCCCTTTCTTTTATCGTTTATCTTAATGCTGAGAGACCAGCCAAAACGAGCTTGCCTAAAGGACGAACCCAGCTAAGCCAGCCAAAGCTATAAAGACCGTAAATTATAAAACCCCAGGCAAAGATTGAACTACCCACGGCAATTGCTGCAGCTTTATTTAGTTTCTTCATTTCTCTCCCTTGCTTTTACTTAAAAAAATTAATGATTATTTTTACTATATTCCATACTATTGGCCAAAAAGCGAGTAAGTTAAGTACTATGGCCAATAAAATGATAGGTAATTTATTAATTTTTAATCGCTTTAGATTAAAAATATTTTTCATTTTAATCTCCTTCCGATTAAATAATTGTTTATAAAAGAACCACTGTTAAATCAAATATAAACATTAAATCTACTTTTTGTCAACGGTTACTGTTCTTTAAGCTTCTTGCCTTGTAAAAATTATTTATCAATACAATCGAAACTAATAAAACATATAATAAAATCATGGCATTTAAAGAAACCTTATTTGAACCAAGTGTAGCCCAAGAAAAACTCGCGGCAAACTTAACGACAGTAATAATATATTTAGCAATAAAATACGATGGCAGAAAAACAATGTTGCCAATCATTGGGACCAAATACGCCAAGGGCAAAGCAATAATAGTCACGGCCGTAAAAAACGGAATTAAACCAACAACTAAAATATTTGCTAAAGGTGAGATAACTGAAACCTGACCGAAATTATAAAGCGTTATAGGTATGGTCGCAATCTGTGCGGCTATTGTGGCAGCTAAAATTTCTACTAACCAAACGAGTTTATTAAAAAATACTTTCTCCATCCCCTGTTTTAAAATTGGCTGATAATAAATTAAACCTAAGAGCGCTAAAAACGATAATTGCCAACCAATATCAGCTGATAATAAAAGTGGGTTAATAAATAATGTGCTGGCAGCGGTCAAAACAATAATATTTATAAAACGCAGCGGCCGTCCGATGAGCAGAGCATATAAAGTTAGAAGACTCATGATACCAGCGCGCACAGCTGAGGCTGGTAAGCCAACAATAAAAACATAAGTCACAACAATGATAACCGTTAAAATAAAGACTGTTTTTCTGCTCAAACTAAAAGCAAATAATACATAAGCTAAACCAAGAGCCAAGATACCAACATTAAAGCCAGATACGGCCATAATATGCGTTAAACCAGTACGACGAAAAATAGTAACAATATCATCATCAATTTCTTCACTACCCCCAAATAAAATTGGACCAACCAAAGATGATTCTGGTTCACCAATATTTACTTCTATTAGGCTTAGTATTTTTTGTTTGAAATTTAATAAATATACAAATAAGTTGTTGGACGCCGGACTTAATTTATTTAATCTAGCATTGAAACATAAACTATAAATATCATAGCGCGCTAAATATCTTTGATAATTAAACTCAGTATTTTCCGGAGCCTGCAAGCGACATTTAACACTAACCTTATCGCCATAAGAAAAAGCTGGATAAAGATTGGTTCTTAAGCGAACAACTCCTATAAGCAGATCGCCATTTATAAATTTGTCAGCTCTAACATCTAATTCAAGTGTCTTATTTTTAGTTTTTGGCTCGGAAATTATTTCTCCTGAAAAATTCACTGTTTGATCAAGATAATAATCAATATCTAGTTTAGTTGGATAATGAATATTATTTTCAAAGCGCCAACAACCAATTATAAAACCTAAAACAAAACAAATTAGACTTACTATAACTAATAACTTTTTATTTACATAAAAGTAAAGCAATGAAGCTATGAATATTAAAATTACAAATACTAATAAATAAGTTAAGTTTTCTTTTATTAATGGATACAAAGCCACCCCGGCGATAAAGCCGAGGCAAAACTTAATAAACCACCCTCCTTTTGGTTTATATTCTCCCTCCATGAAAATTAACTTAAATTGTTATTTTATTATATAAAATAACAATCTTAAATTCAAATTTCTCGCACTCCGCCCCCATCCCTCTTCATCCGCCGATTCGGCGGATGAAGAGGGGCTGATGGTAGAGCAAATAAAAAATCCCCCTAACTCAGACAACGAGACCGGGGGATAAATTTTAAAACTAATATTTATCTTCTTTGTAAATTTTCTTTGGCGTTACTATTATACAGTTATCTTTTGCTTTCCAGACATGTTCAAAAAGAATGCCTTGTACATTAACATGTAATCCAAAAAATGTTGAAGATACATGTGCTACAAAATACTGTTTGTTTTCCATAAACAAGAAAAATACTGAGGAATTGTCCTGCCAAAATCTCTTTTTATACTTTAAGCAAAAATTTCTGATTTGAGATTGAGTTAAACAGAGCTTTTCTAAATCCTTTGATTTTGATAATGAATTAAATATAGTATGCAAAGAACTGTCGGCAACCAGCTTGGTAATTTGTACTGGGGTTTTCTCTGTAGCTTTACTAACTCTATCTAGCAAAATACTCCATTCTTCGAAGCAATATGAAATACCTCCTTTAAAAATATCTTCTGCAATAATTTTAAATGTTTGGTTCCCGTAGACAGCATCGATCGTAATAATTTCATTAGCACATAATAATTTTAGAATTTCATTGTTAATGGAGAACTTACCTTCTATAATATTCTGAAGCGCATCAATCACTAAATCAGGATCAAGAGGACAACGCGAACCTTTATTTCTATAACCAAGACGAAGTTTCTCCCGAATAGCATCGATTTGACCATCGATTGTAAGATACTGACCGACTGCGACAGAATACTTATTGTTACGTATTATTTCTGACATGACGATTCCTTTCTTTTTCAAGGTACTTTTAGCACCAACTTTTATTATGAGCTTATTCTCATAACATATAATTATCCAGTTTATTTATTATTTTGTCAATAGATAAAAAAACAACCCTGCTTTATAACATAGGTTGTTAAGATGTTTATGCTAAGAATTTTAAAATTTTAGTTTTTAACTTTATTTCTCAAATAAGCTTCAATAAATTCATCGATTTTACCATCCAAGACAGAATTAACATCTGTTGTTTCATAGTTAGTGCGATGATCTTTCACTAATTGATATGGTTGTAAAACATAAGATCTAATTTGTTTTCCCCAAGCCGCTTTCTCGTGTTTTCCTTTAATTTCGGCATTGGTCTCGTCGCGCTCAGATTGACGCATGGCAATTAATTTACCACGCAGCATTTTCATAGCCAATTCCCTATTCTGATGTTGCGATCTTTCACTTTGGCAAGCAACAACAATGCCACTTGGTTTATGTGTTAAACGAACGGCGCTTGAAGTTTTGTTGACGTTTTGACCACCAGGACCAGAGGAGCGGAAAAAATCTATTTCTAAATCTTCTGGTTTAATTATTAAATCATCGTCTTCATCTAACTCAGGTAAAACTTCTACTAAAGCAAAAGATGTATGACGCATGCCTTCACTGTCAAAGGGTGAAATACGAACTAAACGATGAACACCAGCTTCGCTTTTCAAATAGCCATATGCATAATGGCCAGTGATACTTAAAGACACGCTTTTTATACCAGCTTCATTACCGACTAAACGATCAATTACTTCTACTTTCCAATCATGCCTTTCAGCCATACGAATAAACATTCGCTCTAACATTTCTGTCCAATCTTGTGCATCGACGCCGCCAGTTCCAGCGTGAATTGAAAGAATAGCATTTTTTTCATCATACTTACCGGCAAACATTACAAAAAATTCTAACTTAGCAAAACGCTCTTGTAGAACTTGTAAAGTTTTAATTGGTTCATCGCCCAAGGAGTCATCAGCTTCTTTCATGGCCAAAGAAACCAAAGCTTCAAGTTGACGTGTGTCATCTAACAATTTTTGCCATTCATTCACTTCAGATTCTAAAGCTTCTAGCTGACGACCGATTGTTACGGCTTTAGCCTGATCTTGCCAAAAACTAGGTTCCGAACTTAAAGTTCGCAACTCAACTGCTTTGGCTGTTTTACGATCTAGGTCAAAGTAAACTCCAGGTAGCGATAATTCGCTCCCGGAGTTCTTCAATGTTTTTTAGTAAGTTTTCCATTTTATTGTTTTAGTTCTTCCAAAACAATGGTTGTATCTTTTTCTCGGCCCTTGTGAACTATTTTGAGTTTAATAACATCACCTGGCTTGTGTTTGGCAATTACTAAGGACAATGGATTATCTTGATTTAACTGTTTACCATCAATTTCTAGAATAATGTCGCCTTCTTCAAGGCCAGACTTATCAGCCGGCGAACCAGGAACAACTGCTAAATCTTCAGGATTCTGTCCAGGCACAACCAACACACCGTAATCATGAGCTAAGTTATCGGTTTTAGCTATTTCTGGTGTTACAACAACATAACGCACACCAAACCAAGCTCTAACTAAACGCCCGTCTTTCTTAACAGCTTCAATCGTTTCTTTAATCTGATCAATCGGAATAGTAAAGCCAATGTTCTGAGCGCCTTGAGCCACGGCGACGTTTATGCCAACTACGCGTCCAGCTGTATCAAGCAATGGTCCACCTGAATTACCTGGATTAATTGAAGCATCGGTTTGAATTAAACCAACTAATTTTTCACTGCTAAATGCTCCATTGGAAGCTGTAATCGAACGAGCTAAGCCGGAAATTACACCAGTTGAAACTGTATTACGAAATTCTCCTAAAGCATTTCCAATTGCAATTACTTTTTGGCCAACTTTTAAATCATCACTTTTACCAAAATCTAGGGTTGGTAAATCTTTTGCTTCAATTTTCAAAATCGCTAAATCATTTAAAGGATCACGCGCTAAAACTTTAGCTGGATATTTATTGCCATCATTTAATAGCACGGTATATTCAGCTACTTCATCAGCGACAACGTGTTTGTTTGTCACGATTAAACCGTCGCCTGTAATAATGAAACCGCTACCACCGCCAACTTCTTGTTTTTGTGTTTCGCCTGTTCCTGTACCAAGATTATTTCCAAAAAATTGTTTAAAAAGATCAGGTAACTGACCTTGGTCAATTTTTGGTAAGTCTTTGCTAACAATAATACTAACCACAGCTGGTGAAGATTTTTCAACCACTTTAACAACTGGATCAGCCTCAGCTTCTGATTTTACTTTTTGATCACCAACTAAACTAGTAACATTCTTAAAAAATGATTGACTAGTAGTGACTGACTGAGCAGCAAAGAAGCCGGCGAAACCACCAACCAAACCACCAACAATAATTGCGGTAGCTAAGATAAAAGCGTATATTTGTTTTTCTTTTATTGTCATAAAATTAGAATTTTATAATTTTATAATTTTTAATTTTGAAGTTAATTTACTAATTACCAATTTCTAAAATAGTAATTAAAACATTAAGAATTATTTAAAAATTAAAAATTGGAAATTAAAAATTTTGCTACAAAGATTTTAACTAGATTAACTTTCTTTTCTTAAGATATACACATAAGTCAGCCAAGCGGTTACTGTAGCCCCACTCGTTGTCATACCAAGAAATAACTTTCAATAAGTTTCCGGCAACAACTTTAGTTAAAGGCAAGTCAACAATTGTGCTAGCTGGATTACCGACAATATCAATTGAAACAATCGGATCTTCGGTTGTAACAACAATTCCCTTATAGCGAGGAGATTGAGCGGCTTTTACAATAACTTTGTTTACCGCATCAGCAGTAGTTTTTTTCTTAAGTACATAAACTGCATCACATAAAGAAGCCACTGGAGTTGGAACACGGACCGACAAACCATCAAATTTATTAGTTAATTCAGGAATGGTTTGCGTAACAGCAATCGCGGCACCGGTCGTGGTTGGGATCATACTTAAAGCTGCGGCGCGAGCACGGCGTAAATCTTTATGTGGACCATCAACTAAATTCTGATCAGCGGTATATGAGTGAATTGTTGTCATGATCGCTTTTTCAATTCCAAAAGCACGGCGAATAATATCTGTGGTTGGGGCTAAACAATTAGTTGTACAAGATGCCATGGAAAGAATCTTGTCTGACTTTTTAATTTTTTGTTCATTAACACCCAAGACATAGGTATTAGCACCCTTGCCTTTAGCTGGAGCTGACAAAACGACTTTCTTGGCACCAGCCTTAACATGCTTCATGGCTTCAACTGGATCAGTGAAACGACCCGTTGATTCTATTACGATATCTACGTTCATTTTCTTCCAAGGCAACATTAAAGGATCTTTTTCGGCCAAAACTGGGTATTTTACGCCATCAACAACTAATGAATCAGCCGTGGCTTTTACTTTTTTAGAATAAATTCCATAGCAACTATCATAAGTTAAAAGATGCGCTAGGGTTTTAGTGTCAGTTAAATCATTAATTGCGACAACATGCACACCAGGTTTTTCTAAGAGAGCTTTGAACACGGCTCGGCCGATACGACCAAAACCATTTATAGCAATATTCATAAAGGTATATTTATAGTAAAAATTTAATTAGATTTACTATATTATTATAACATAAAATATAAATACGATGGAATTAGTTGTTGGTTGTTGGTTGCTAGACGACGAGCACCTATCAACTAACAACTAGCGGCGAGTAATAGAGGAAGCAAATTTTTAATAAATTTTAAGCCTACTTGGGGATAATTTTTGATTGAATAAATCCCCAGACTGCATCAAACACCTCATCTTTACCTAAATGAGTAGTATCAAAATACCAGTCGTAATTATTTTTATCGTAGACGTCAATTTGAAAATATTTCTCATAGCGTAATTTATCAGATTCCATTCTTTCTTTTTGTGCTTGAATTGCTTCTTCTAAAGAAGAAAAAGCCTCGCCTTGTGTTTGATGATTTTTATCAGCCATAATACGGCGTGCGCCTTCTTCAACATCAACGGCTAAAAATATTTTTAATGAGTGCGGAATAAAATGCCAGGAAGTACGACCTGTAATAACAAAATTATCAGACGTCTTGCCTAAATTTTCTTGATAACGATCAACAATTAAATCTGATTCTGGGTCAGTTTCGCCTTTCTTATTAAGCTCAGCTAAAGTTATGCCCTGCTCTAAGGCCATATGGCGTCGCAAAGCGCCCATATCATAGTATGAATAATTAAGACGTTCAGCTATTTTTAATGCCAAGCTAGATTTTCCAGAACCAGCTGAGCCGCCAAAAGAAATAATCATAATTTTATCACGACCTCATCCCCGACCCTTCTCCAACTTCGTTGGAGAAGGGAAAAATTTATACCCTCGCCAGTCCGCCGATTTGACGGAGAGAGGGTGAGGTCTAGTTCTTAATATTTATTTAATAGTTTCTAAAACTTTTTTAAGGCCAGTCGGCAAGTCAATTGAAAATTCTTGTCGTTCGCCTTTTAAATCAATAAAGGATAAATGAGCTGCCATTAGAAATACTCGACCTAATTTTAGCTTCTTATTTAAGCTTTTATGACGCGCTGTGCCATAAAGGTCATCACCTACCACTGGATGGTTATAAGCCCCCATATGAGCCCTAATTTGGTGTGTACGGCCAGTCTTAATCGTCACAGTTAACAAAGCATAGTTATGGTAATAATGATCAACTGTAAAGTCAGTAATAGCTACTTTACCTGGCTGATTTAAGGGTCGGGCGGCCATACGATAACCCTTACTAGAACGGCCCATTTTAAATCTTATTTCTCCGTCTTGTGGCAAATCAGCTCCATAAACAAGGGCTTTATATTGTTTAACAACTTTCCTACCCTTGAATTGTTTTTTAAGATCATCAAATGACTTTTGATTTTTAGCTACCACAACTAAACCACTGACATCTTTATCAAGTCGATGCACAATACCTGGTCGAATCGGATCATCACCAACTTTTTTTATCTTTGGATAATATTTTACCAACCAATCGACTAAAGAAGTTCTAGTTTCATTATCATTGCCATGCATTAACAGACCAGCTGGTTTATTTATCACTAAGTAATCATCAGTCTCTTTAATAATTTTAATTTTAGGTAAAACAACTTTTTCAACTTTAACTTCGACTACCTTTGATTTTAGTTTAACAGTTTTTAAAATATCATCGGCTTTTATTAAACGGTGAGCTGACACAATTTTATCATTAACTAAAACTTCACCACTCTTAATCATTTTTTGAACTAAACTACGTGACAAAGCAAGCTCAAGCGAAAGCCAAGTATCAAGTCTTTGTCCTACTCCTTTAGCAACTTTAATATTTGTCATGATAATAATTTAGTAAATGAATCAACGAAATTTTCAAATGTTAGTTTTTGTGACATTAAACGCGCTTCCTTGCCGATCTGCTGACAAAGCTCAGTTTCTTGTTGGAGATTTATAAATTGACGAGCTAAAGTTTCAGGATCATCAATATCAGTCATGATACCAGTTTTAGAATTAACAACATCTTCTAACCAAGCTTGCTGAGGTGCAATGACTGGTAAGTTTGAAGCCATGGCACTAATTGCCCAAGACGCATCTTCTAAGCTTGGTCGTTTATTGGCAATAACATAAACATCGAGTTGACCAACCCAGCGCTGGAAATCTACAGTCGGACCAGCTAACCAAACTCTTCTCTCTAAATTCATACGACGAGCTAACCACTGAATTTGGCGACGATTTTTACCTTCTCCAATAATGACTAATTCAATATTTGGACAAACTGTTTGCGCAATCGATAAAGCCGACAATAGACGCTCAGCCTGATCACGCGGCAGACCATACAAAACTGAACCAATAACAAAGCGACCGCGATTTGTTTGCTCAGCTAAAGTTTTAAAAATTGAATGCTGCTGTAAATGGGCCGAAGCAGCCGTTGGCAAAAATACTGAAATATCTTTGTCTCCCACAATTTTGCGTAGTATTTCAGATGACTTATTACCGAAAACAACAAAACTAACATTTTTACTAAAACGTTTGTAAAAAAACTTAATGAAGGGCGACATTTTACTTAAATCTTTTTCAGGATACTCTAACCAAATTAAACGCTTGCCGAACAAACTAACCAATGGAGAAAAAATTATTTTCTCAGGCCAGTGGGCCAGAATTACTGTATTTGGTCGCCAGCGCCAAAGACTAACCATAAAAGATAAGCCAAAAAATAGCCAAATTAAAGGCGATAAAATAACAAATATTAAAGGTGAAACAGAAGGCAGCGAGCTACTCTTAATATCCCAATGTTCATTCTTGCCGCGATGTAATAAACGGCGAGATTTAGTTAACAAAAAAAATGGCTGACGCGTAGCCTTAAAATGGCTTAGCAAATCTCCTAATAAGATCTGCTTGCTTGATGACGTAGAAACAATTAGCAAACGATTCACCATAAGATTATCAATTACGCCAGTTAAGCAGTTCTTTAAGCTCTGCTTTGCTAACAGCTCGGCCAAACCAAGCGATCAAGCCGTAAACTATCATACCAATGAAAACTGCTAAACTCAAACCAAAGGCGCTGACTGTTTCAATTGGCAAATAATAAACTACCAAACCCATAATTATAGCGGCGCCGAAGGACTTTAGGAAGACAATGAAATTGGTTTTAAGCTTTGAATAACGTCGCACCAAAAACCAGGCAAATAAACACATAATGACTTCACTATAAACTGTAACCCAAGCCGCGCCAATATAAGAAAAGCGAGGAATTAAAATAAAATACAAAATTAACGAAGAGATTGCGGTGAAAAGATAAGCTCCGATTAAGCGGCGTTGTTCACCAAAGCTAATCATGGTGTAGCTAAATAAAGCACTAAAGAAAACTCCACCAACGGCAAAAATTAAAACTTTTAATATATCACCTGATTTAGCAAAATCTTCACCCGCAATCAAAACCATAATTGGCGAAGCTAAAACAAAACCACCAACGACAATTGGCCAAACAAGTACCGATGTAGCATTAAAAATTTTAGTCCAGGCTCTTTGATATTCAACATGCTGCTTAGCTTGCCAACGTTTTGATAGAATCGGCAAAACCGTTCCGCCAAGCATAAAGGGTATAGTTACTAGAACATCGATTACTTTATAAGACGCGCCGTATAAACCAACGTCAACTGGGCTTTTCAAAAACGACAAAAGCAAGATATCAGTTTTAAGATAAACTAGATTAAGGACAATTGTTAACATGAATGGCCAAGACAGCTGAAGTATTTCTTTCCAAATTGCTTTATCAAAGGCCATCTTGATTGAAGCATGAATACGAGAATAATAATAATGCAGTAAGAAACTTACAACGTTGGCAATTGCCATGGCCCACAAGATACCTGACAAACCCCAATCAAACAAAGCGGCTACGGCGGTCATAACGAACATAACAACTCGGCTAATTATTTCAGCATAAGCCATTTTGTCGGCTCTTAACTCTTTTTGAAATAAACTTGTAAAAATTTGATTTAACAAAATAAAAAAGAAAGCTATGCTAGAAATAGCGATGCCTTGCCTAATTAGTATGTCATAAGGCGAAAAAACAGCGGCAATTGGCGCAAGCACTAAAATTGCGGCAGCGGTCACAACTCTAAAAGTAAACAAGTTGCTCAATAGCTTGTTCTGATTAGCGCCAGGACGACTAATTAACTGCGTGGTCACCAAAGTTAAGCCCAAATCAGCTGCAATACTGAAAAAAGTAACAAAAGTAATAGCTGTGGTGTAATAACCAAAACCATAGCTACCTAAATAGCGCGTAATTAAAGCCAGCGCCGCTAAACTAAGCAGTGTTCCTATGACCTTGGTAATAACTTGGATAGCCGTATTAAATGCTATTTTCGAGGATAGAGCCATAAAAAATAATAGACCTTAAAACTACCTTGTAGTATAATAAAAACATAACAATTATAAGCTATTATACCATAACTTTATGTTCAAAGCTAAAACATTATTACTGTCAGTTTTAATCACTGGTTTTGCTTTTAGCCCAGCCTTAGTTAGCGCCAACACCTGGACGAATCGAATTGAGGAAGGTGGACTCAATGTCATTGGCTCTCAGGCCTTTGGTGAAAGCGGAGCGCCACAAAAAAGTATTTACTCAATCATAGCCAGAGTTATTAAAGTCATGCTCGGACTTCTAGGAACTGTCTTTGTGGTTCTATTGATTCTTGCAGGTTTTAAATATATGACATCAGCTGGAGATGAAGAAAAAATCAAGGAAGCCGTTGGGCAAATCAGAAATGCCATAATTGGACTTTTGATAGTAGTAGTAGCTTATTCAATTACCTATTACGTTACTCTAAAGGCGATTCCAACCATAATGAAATAAAAACATGCGAATTCTTACTTGGGCAAAATACATATTTTTGACCATCATTGGTCTGTTTTTTATACTTTTTGTACTCAGCTGGACTCATATCTATAAGGCCAGTGAGTTAGAATATGGCGTAACTTTTTCAAGCCAGCAAAGTAAAGACCTAGGACTTGATCCAAAAACCGTCTATTTAGCCATGTTTGATGACTTAGGCGTAAAAAAATTGCGCTTAGCTGCTTACTGGGATCAACTTGAATTAAAACAAAACGAATATAATTGGGATGAACTTGATTGGCAAATTAGCGAAGCTGAAAAAAGGAACGTTGAATTGATTTTAGTTATCGGTCAAAGAGTGCCGCGCTGGCCAGAATGCCATATGCCAGATTGGGCAGAAAATGCCAACACTGAAGATCGACAATCGGCTACTCTTAGCTATATCAAACAAGTTATTAGCCGCTATAAACGACACGCTAATATTAAATATTGGCAAATCGAAAACGAACCTTTCTTAAAATATTTTGGTGTTTGCCCAACTTTTGATAAAAACTTCTTAGATAAAGAAATTGCTGAGGCTAAGTCATTAGACACTAGACCAATCGTTGTAACTGATTCTGGTGAACTTTCTTTATGGATTCCAGCGGCTCGTCGCGCTGATGTTTTTGGCACAACGATGTATCGTGATACTTACTCTAAAGTTTTTAATAGCTACATACATTATCCAATTGAACCAGTTTTCTTCCGTGTTAAAAGAAATATTGCCAACTTATTTGCTCACCCACAAGATTGGATAGTAATTGAATTACAAGGCGAACCTTGGGGCAAAAAAGCTTTTCAAGATTTGAGCCAAGCTGAACGAGATAAAACGATGACGCCAGCTAAATTTCAAGATACAGTTAAATTCATTCAAAAAACTGGTTTTAAAACTTTTTATTGGTGGGGTATAGAATTTTGGTATTGGGAAAAAACAGTCAACAACAATCCGTTTTATTGGGAAGAAGCGAAAAAACTATTTAATCAATCTGCCACTAAGTAAAAAATAATATATGGCGATTAATAAAAATTTTTACATTGGAATTGATGTTGGTGGAACAAAAATTGCCAGCGTGTTATTAGATGAAAAACATAAAACCATCGAACATCTTACTCTAGCTACACCAAAAGACAGTTTAGAACATTTTCTAATCATGGTTAGCGCCGCGGTTGATCCTTTGCTAAAAACAATTGAAAAAAAGAAAGGTCATCTAGTTGGTATTGGTATTGGCGCACCTGGTCCGATTGATCATGCAAAGAATCAAGTTATTGTTGCGCCAAATTTGCCTTTATTAAATAAAGTAAAATTAGGTGAATTAATATTAAAACAAATCAACCAGCCTAATCTCCCCTATTTACTGGATAATGATGCTAATTGCTTTGTTAGAGCTGAAGGTATTTTAGGAGCTGGCGCTAAATCAAATAACTTTTTTGGTATTGGCATTGGCACTGGCATCGGCGGCGGCTGGTGGTATAACGGTGATATTTATCATGGTGGTCATGGTTCAGGTTCTGAGCCTGGTCATATTATTGTAGATTTTGATAATTTAATTACTTTAGAACAAGCTTACCATAAACTAACTCAAAACAATCCAGCAATTTTAGCTGAAGAAGCTTATAAAGGAGATATTTTAGCTGGACAAAAATTTGCAGAAATTGGAGCTTATTTAGGTATCGCCTTTTCTACTATCGTTAATTTATTTGATCCAGAAATGATTATTTTATTTGGTGGAGCTTTAGCTTCAAGTGATCTTTTCTTAAACGCCGCTAAAGAAGCTTTGAAAAAACATACCTTTGCTCGCGAAGCTCACTCTGTGAAATTAATAAAAGGTAAACTCGGACCTTTGGCAGGGGCGATCGGCGCCGCACTACTAATAAAATAAAATATCATGCGATTTATTTTCTCGCATAAAAAAGGTTTTACTTTAATAGAACTTCTAGTTGTCATCGCGATAATCGGTGTTTTATCTACCATGGCTATAATAGCTCTAGGAAATGCTAGAGCTAAAGCTAGAGATAGTAAAAGAGTCGCTGATATAAAACAAATCAGTACTGCTTTAGAATTGTATTATGCAGATAATAATAGTTATCCTACTATTATTACTCCTGGTAATAGCATTGTTTCACCTGACGGAACTAAGACTTATATGGCTACTATTCCTAATAACCCTACACCAAGAAATGATAGTGGTTGTGGTGATAATAACTATACTTACGCTTCTACCCCAGACAACACTAACTATAGTCTTAACTTCTGTCTTGGTAACAACGTCTCTTCAACCCCGGCTGGTATCAACTCTAGTTCTAGTACCGGCGTAGGCACTGCGCCTGGTCTTG
The DNA here is from genome assembly GCA_026396835.1 of Candidatus Falkowbacteria bacterium. NCBI lineage: Bacteria > Candidatus Falkowiibacteriota > Candidatus Falkowiibacteriota bacterium. Next base: position 98,054 of record JAPLWA010000004.1, on the reverse strand, counting down.
TTGGTTGGTGGAAATTTGATGAGGGCTCTGGTACGACAGCTAGTGATTCATCGGGCAATAACAATATAGGAACGTTAGTTAGTAGCCCAAGCTGGCAAACATCAGCTGACTGTAAAAACGGTGGCTGCATAAAATTTAACGGCTCAGGTGATTATGTAAATATTCCTTATAATACAAATCTAGATACTCCAAGTGGAACAACAATTTCTTTTTGGGCAAAATATGTTCTAGCGGCTGGTAATCACGAAATAATAAGGCGTAGCTCAGTTTTTTTTATTAGAGCTATTGAAGGCGGAGGAACTTATACTATCCCATATGTATATGCTGACTTCCCTAGGGGTTACACGGGTTGCGCCTTTACTGACAATGTTTGGTTTCATTTTGTACAAATTTATGACCCAATAAATGATCCTGAACTTAAATCTTATAAAAACGGAGTTTTAGCTGGAGCTGATCCTTGGTTAACCGGCGCCATGCCAAGCGTTGCCACTCCAATTACTATTGGCGGTGACAACAGCGGCTGGAGCTTATCAGTTGATGATGTCAGAATTTACAACAGAGCTCTGTCAGCCGCAGAAGTCTTAGCATTATATAACTCAATTAAGCCTTAAATAAAAACACCCTAATTTCTAGGGTGTTTTTATTTAAACCAACTTACAATTTAAATTGAGAATTTATTTTCAATTACTTTTTTATATAATACCGATAATAACCAATTATTCCGCTCACAAGAAACGAGGCCTCAGTAATAAAACCCATTGGTGAAAGTATTACAGCATTATATATAGCAACAATAGATGTGCCGACCATCATTAATTTCCTCATTAATTTATTATCTTCTTGAAAATTACCGACTATAAATATAACTAAACCAACATAAATTATTAGATCCGTTAAACTTTTATAGGTAAAGAACAAAGAAATTGTATTTAGAGCAATAAAAATATATAAATACTTCTTATTGGTAGTAAAGTAGCAAGTGATAAACCTTAAAACAGAAATAAAAACAATAACGCCTGCCGCAATCTTATTTAAGAGAAAGTAATGAGTACTGATTAAACTTGCAGAAACAATCAAACATAAAAAAGTATATTGTCGTTTTTTAAACTGCATGCTTAAAAAATCAAAACCCATTGCGATACTTACAGCAATTTGAGAAATAATAAACGGCAGCGTCAAATCAAACATAGAAAAAATCTTTAATGATTATATTATTTTCTATCTTTTATTTTTTCTAAAATAGTTTTGAGGAAATCTTCTTTAGACCATTCTTTGGCTTCTTGCTCCCCTCTTTCGCGAACAAATAATTTATCAGAGTTCATTTCCTTATCACCAATTACTAGCATGTAAGGCACTTTTTCATTAGCCGCCTTTCTAATCTTGTTACCAACTGTTTCGTTGCTGGCATCAACTATAACTCTAATATCTTGAGCCTTTAACTCAGCCGCTAGTTTGTGGCAAAATTCATTGTGAGTTTCAGCAACTGATAATAATTTAACTTGTACCGGCGATAACCAAAGTGGGAAAGAGCCAGCGTAGTGTTCGATTAAAAAGCCGATAAATCTTTCGTGCGTACCAAGTGGCGCGCGATGAATACAAATTGGTGTAGCAAAATCACCGCCTGAAGCTTTGTACTGCAAACCAAAACGCTCTGGCACTGCAAAGTCAACTTGGTTGGTAGCTAAAGTAAATTCACGACCAATTGCACTCCAAACTTGAACGTCAATTTTTGGCCCATAAAAAGCGGCTTCATCAGGAATTTCAACATAAGGAATATTTGAGTCAATCAAAACCTGACGCACCATATCTTCTGTCTCTTTCCAAAGCGGAGCGTTGTCAACATATTTTTTGCCTAATTTTTCCGCAGCATGAGTTGAAAATCGCATGACATATTTATCAATTCCAAAGATCTTGAAATATTTCAAATACATTTCATTAACAGCTCTGAATTCAGAAGCAAACTGTTCTTTGGAACAATAGATATGAGCGTCGTTCATCTGTAATGAGCGAACGCGCATTAAACCGAACAATTCACCTGATTGCTCGTAACGGTAAACAGTGCCGTATTCAGCTAAACGAATTGGCAAATCACGATAACTAACATGTAAATTTTCAAAAATCTTATGGTGATGAGGACAATTCATGGCCTTAAGATAATATTTTTCTCCGTCCATTTCCATTGGCGGGAACATACTTTCTTCATAGTATGGCAAATGACCACTTTTTTTATACATTGATTCTTTAGCAATATGCGGCGTCCTAACCCTTAGGTAGTTAGCCTCAGTTTCAGTTTCTTTCGCCAATTTTTCTAACTCATCAATTAAGACAGTACCATTCGGCAACCACAAAGGAAGCCCTGGCCCCACATCTTCGTCAAAAGCAAAAATCGATAACTCTTTACCTAATTTACGGTGATCTCTTTTTTCAGCTTCAGCTAGCATTAATATATATTCATCTAAAGCTTCTTTGTTTTCAAAGCTCAATCCATAAATACGTGTTAACATCTTATTCTTTTCATCACCGCGCCAATAAGCACCAGCTAACTTATGCAACTTAAAACCGTTCAAGCCAATTTGTTTTGTACTTTCAACGTGAGGACCGCGACATAAATCTTTAAATTCTCCTACAGTATAGAAACTAACTTTAGTTTCTCCTTGATCGCGTAGCTCCTCAATAATTTCAATTTTATAAGGCTGATCATTTTCTTTAGCCCACTTCAGAGCTTCAGCAATCGAAACTTCAATTTTTTCAAAGGGTAAATCTTTTCTGACTAACTCTTGCATCTTCTTTTCAATTTTCTTAAAATCTTCTTCAACAATTTTTTCATTACCAAAATCAATATCATAATACCAACCCGTATCAATATCCGGACCGATTGCGAACTTAGCTTTAGGCCAAAGCTCTTGTACAGCATGTGCCATAACATGAGCTAAAGAATGGCGCTTCGTTGTTAGAGGAATCATATGTTTATATTTTATAATTTATTTATCAGTATATAAAAAACCCGCCTTGATAACCAAACACAAAATTTGGTTTTCAGGACGGGGTTTTAATACCTCGCGGTTCCACCTGATTTCCCAGCCAAATGGCCAGGCTCTCTTTAAAATCAACTTAGTCTAATAAATTAGATAAACCATAGTTGGTAGCCATGGCAATCGTTGATATAAACAAATTATAGAGCTCTTGGCTGCGACAAGTCAACTACCCCCCCCAATTCCTAACCCATATTCACGTAAACACTGATATAAATAAGTTGTATAGACTAAGAACTATTAAGGCATTAAAAGAGACAAGGGGTTTGGGGGCTGAATTGAGCGCCGTGATTGGCGATATATGAGGTGAACAAAAATAATAGCGAATTGAAGACCCCAAAACTTTTGTTGCTTTTGGTTACAAAAGCAAGCCCTAGCGGCAGCGTTAGAGTTAATTAAGTCATCTAGGCTAGATTGACACAGTAAGTAAAAAATGATAATTTAGCTTATTAAGTCCTTTGAAAAATATTAGATTAGGTTGGTTTTCTTTGATCTTTTTTAGACCAGAGAAAACTAACTTAAATAATCATGAAAAAAAATAATACAGACAAGCAATATCAAATTATTATTGATAAAGGTAAAAATTATCTGGAATCTCTAATAGTAGATGGATTATGTACGTCTTTTCATCAATTCAGACGTGGTCCTAGCGATGCCTGGACTTCCGCCTGTATTGGTTCAACTTTAGCTACAATCGGAAAAGTAAGAAGTGATATTTTATTTTCACTTTTAAAATTACAGCGTGATTCAGGTGGCTGGGCTTATAATCACCTTGCTTCTGCTGATGCTGATACTACTTTACGTGTACTCCAATTTTTTAATAAAATTGGTTTCTCTGATGTAGCCATAATAAATCCGGCTATAGAATTTATTTATCAACATCAAGATGTGTCTGGAGGAATTTGTACTTTTACTTTAGATGAACTCGCTTCTATGGGGCGCCCAGAACGTATTCGTTATGCCATGCCTCATTTAGATGTCAGTGCACTCGCTTTAAATGTTTTACCTGAGAGTGAACGAAAAGAAAAAATATCAGAGTACGTTTTTTCTCAAATTAAAAATACTTTCAAATCTTATTGGTGGCGAACTAATTACTACGTTGCCTATGAAGTTGGTAAAATGTTTAATGAAAAAACGGATGACTCAATTTCAACAGGTTTAGAGTTTCTTTTATACGCTAAGCTAAAGCAACGAGTACCTGAATGTAAAATAACTAATTTCTGTAAATGGCAATTTCCTGATGGCTCTTTTCCATCTTCTTATCAATTACAACTCCCTCGACCACTACTACAATATTCTATGTCTTCTGAAGAAGAAATAGAATTAGTAGAAGATAATAATAAAATATTTTCTACAGCAACTGCAATTGTGGCTATCTCAAGACAACTCGAAATAAGCAAACGCTTATAAAGATTCACTCCGTAAGGTTTGAATCTTTTTTTATAACAAAAATCAGCCCGAAAAGAGCTGATTTTAAGTAATAATTTGATTGAAGCAAGCTACTTTAACTTTACCGTAATTCTATCAGCTAACTGAGGGGCAATTTCTAAGAAAGAGGGTGTAAAATGCAATTCATAACTAGCAATACCATCTAATCCATCAAGATAACTTTCAACCTGTTTACGATTCAAACCAACTAATTTGCCACGATCAATCAAATCAGTTTCTGATTTTGCAGTCGAGGTTCCGTCAACCAATAATTCTACTTGAGCAATATTGTTTATTGGATCAGCTGAGGTAACTTTAAAGGTAGGCTTAGTATTAGCATCGTCCACTAAAGCTTGCCCATCTTTCAAGCCTGATTCTAAAGTTGTTTTATTTAGATTAACCAATGAATCCTTCTTGAACGCCACAACAATAACTTTACTATTCATTGATATTTTAATTTCTGACTTATCATCACCAACTTTTGAATCAAAAGAAAATGAAATAGATTTATCATCTAACTCATATAGCTTTTCATCATAAGCACTGTAAACACTTTCAATATCTGCCGTAGCCTTCTCTAGTAAGGCTTGTTTAGCGCCAGCCAATGCTTTATCTAAATCATCTTGTGTGACAATTGTTTTTTTAGTTTCGCGATAAGTTACATCACCAGCCTTAGCTTGAGCATAAATTTTATCTTGTAAACCAGCCCATAACCCAGGAATCGTTAACTTAGCGTCAGCCAAAGCAAAAGATGGATCAGCTGATTCTCCGTAAACTTCAGCTTCAACTGAACCGCCGGCTGGTACAACAACATTATTTTTAAGACGCAACATTTGATTGCTAGCCGTTAATAATCTAGTTGTAGCCACCAAAGGCTGATCTTTAATATAATTATTAACAATAATAACATGGCCTGAAACTTCGGCGCCGGTCACCTCACCGCCACTTGTCGGATAAGTGCCGCTATACTCAAGTTCCATTTCTCTAACAATTCCTAAAATACTACTGGCAGGTAAAGTATAAGTTTCCGGTCTATCATAAACTTCAAAAGAAGAACTGGCTTTAACTGCTACAACTTTTGGCGTAATATCAATTTCTAATTTAACAGTTGCAAAATATGCCACCAGGCCCAAAATAGCAATGGCTACCAAAATAAAAGAAATAGCAATTTTGCGATAAAGCCTAAAAGACCAGTGGCCAGGACCAACTGAAGTTGGAGTTCTCATAATTGGTTCTTCAATAACCCGCGCACTAACTAAAGGTTTTTTTAGATTAACCACATGAATAGTTTCGTCGTCTAACTGTTTTTTAACAGTAATATTACCGCTAGCAACGCGGCGTGTACGACGCACTGGAACTTTTCTTTTTTCAGGCATATTATTTTTACTAAATATACTTATATTGTACACCACAATATAAGATGAGGCTAGAAATTTTAGGCAACAATTTGGATAACGCTGCTAAGCTGATCTTTCAAGGCATTAACTAAATCATCATCCTTCTTAACGCGAAAATCAGTTTCAACTATCTTGTCCCCTATTTTCAAATAAACTTTATGCTTACCAGGATATTCACTTAACAAAGCCTTTAATCTCTCTAATGTGTCTGGCAACAGCTCAAGTTGTTTAACAACTAATTTTAAAACTTCATTATTAACCGCTGGTTTTGTCACGGTTTCGCTTTTATTATTAAATTTATTTCTATAACCATTGTAACCATTATTATTACTACTAACAATCGGCCTAAATTCACGCGCTAAAATATTTACGTTCTGTGAAGTTAGCTCGACAGCCTTATTAGCTAATAGCTTAAACTCACTATCTTTATCAGATAAAGTCCCCTGACAAAGAATAGCTCTACCGGCTTGCCATAAACCGCTATTTTCAGCTAACAACTTAGGGAAAACAATAACTTCCATATTACCAACGCCGTCTTCAATCTTTACAAACAACATAGTTTCATTACGACGAGTTAATATTTTTTTCATAGTGGCAATTACGCCGCCAACAGTTATTTCTTTATTGACTACTTCTGCTGAAATCTTACTAAGCGGAATAATTGAATCTTTTAAGGCTTCACGGAAAGTAGAAAAAGGATGCTCGGTAATATACAAACCTAATAATTCTTTTTCCCAAGTTAATTTTTCATCACGCGTTGCTTCTGGGGCACTAACTAATCTGATCTGCGGCATGCCGGTTGATTCAGTCATAGTTGAGAAAAGACTGACCTGACGATTAGTTTTACGTTGACTAAAATCCTTGTGGAAATTAATCATCAAATCAATATTGGCAAGCATTTGACCACGCTCACCTAAACTATCAAAGCCTCCGCTCTTAATTAAACTTTCTAATGACTTACGATTTAAATCTTTATCTTCAATACGTTCTAGGAAGTTAGCAATATCTTGATAAGGTCCATTAGCTTTTCTTTCTTTAATAATAATTTCCGAAATATGTTCACCAACATTTTTAATAGCTTTCAAACCAAAACGAATAGTGGTTGGATTTTCACTTGCCGAAGCGGCATGATTTTCAGCGGTACCGCTTGTTACAACCGTGAAATTATCAAATGATTGATTAAGATCTGGTTGCTGAATAGAAATTTTCATATGGCGGCACTCTTCAATCTCAATCGCAATACGATCAGTATCTTGCTGATCCGAGGTTAGCAAAGCGGCCATAAACTCAGCTGGAAAATTAGCTTTAAGATAAGCGGTTTGATAACCGATCATCGCGTAACAGGCCGCGTGAGAACGGTTAAAACCATAACCAGCAAATGGCTCAATGAAAGCAAAAATATCTGAAGCTAACTTAGTTGATAAACCATTTTTAACACAACCTTCTATAAATTTAATTTTTTGCTCACCCAAAAGTTTGGCAATTTTTTTACCGACTGCTTTACGCAACACATCAGCTTCAGCCATAGTGAAACCAGCTAAAGACCTCGCAATTTCCATAACCTGTTCTTGATAAACAGCCACACCGTAAGTTACGTTCAAAATTGGTTCTAGTTTTGGATGAAGATACTGCGGCTTCTTGCCATGTTTACCAGTAATATAATCTGGAATCCATTCCATTGGTCCTGGACGATACAAAGCTACCATAGCAATAATATCTTCAAATTCGCTTGGCTTTAATTCTTTAAGATAACGTTTCATGCCGCTTGATTCAAATTGGAAAACACCAGTTGTTTCACCAGTTTGGAATAAGCGATAGGTTTTTTTATCATCCAGTGGAATCTTATCAATATCGATTTCAATGCCGCGTGTATTTTTAATAATGTTAATAGCTGATTCAATAATGGTTAGGTTTTTCAAACCTAAAAAGTCCATTTTCAAAAGACCAAGATCTTCAATTGGATGTAATGAATATTGAGAAACAATTGTTCTATCAGATGAAGACGCATATTGAATCGGAACATTATTAGTTAGCGGATCTTTAGTAATCAAAACACCGCAAGCATGAACTGAGGAGTGGCGCGCTACACCTTCTAATTTCAAAGCGTAATCAACAATTCGTCGTGCTTCTGGTTCTTCGTAAATTGCTTTAAACTCAGGCGATCTTTCCAACGCATCCTTAATTTTCATCATTGGTGGAATAGCTTTGGATAATCGATCGCAATAATCGTAAGGATAATTCAAAACGCGACCGACGTCGCGGACTGCGGCGCGTGCCGCCATGGTTCCAAAAGTGATAATTTGTGAAACATGGTCATGACCATATTTATTTTTAACATATTCTAAAACCTCATCGCGGCGTGCATCAGCGAAATCCAAATCAATATCAGGCATGGATACACGATCAGGGTTAAGAAAACGTTCAAACAATAAATTATATTTTATTGGACACAAGTTAGTAATACCAACTAAGTAGCAGACTAAAGATCCGGCTGCACTACCACGACCTGGTCCAACTACAATTCCCTGATCCTTAGACCAGTTAACAAAGTCAGCCACAATTAAGAAATAAGATGGCCAACCCATTTTCGCGACCACGCTTAATTCATAATCAAGACGATCACGATAAAGCTGATCAACTTCATCATAATTTTTTCCATAACGCTTAATCAAACCTTCTAATGCTAAATGACGCAAATAAGAATTACCGTCAAAGCCAGAAGGCACTTCAAAATATGGTAATTGAATTTTGCCTAATTCTAATTCAACCTCGCAGGCTTCAGCGATTTTCAAAGTATTAGTAATTGCTTCAGGCGTTTCCTTAAAAGCTTCAATCATTTCTTTATTTGATTTCAAAGAATAATTGACGCCCAACATGGACATGCGGTTAGTATCTTCTTTTTTACTTTTATTTTGTAAGCACAATAAAATATCTTGCGCTTCATTATCATCAGCGCGCAAATAGTGCGTATCATTAGTTCCTATCAAAGGTAATTTATGTTCACGTGCTAAATCAACTAACAATTTATTTAGCTTAACTTGGTCAGGTAGTTCTGGATGATCTTGTAATTCAAGATAAAAATTATCAGGACCAAATAATTTGCTATACTCTTCAATTTTATTTTGCGCGCGATCAATTTTTCCAGCCATTAATAAACGAGGAATTTCTCCGGCTAAACAAGAACTGGTCGCGATCAAACCTTCGCAATTTTCAGTCAATACTTCCCAGTCAATACGCGGACGATAATAGTAACCTTCTAAGTGTGCGATAGAAGTTAGTTTAATCAAATTCTGATAACCAATATTATTTTTGGCTAATAAAAGAAGATGATAGTAATTTCTATCATTAATTGCCTTAGTGGTTTTATCACTACGAGCGGCAGGAGCTAAATAAGATTCAACACCAATAATTGGCTTGATGCCAGCCTTCTTACATTTCTCATAAAATTCGACCACGCCGTACATAACGCCGTGATCGGTTAGAGCAACTGCTGGAGAGCCCTCAGCCTTAGCTGCTTCAACTAAATCATCAATCTTAGTTAAGCCGTCTAAAAGCGAATAATGACTATGAACATGGAGGTGGACAAATGACATAAGGGAGCTATAAAGATACCCTATTTTATCACGATTTTTGTGTCACAAGCAAGGCCTAAAATTTAATTGACAAGACCAAATTTAGCTGTTATATTCAGGTTAAAATATACAACAAATTAACGTACATTTTAATAATTTAATATAATTAATAATGAATAAAATTATTCTTTTTAGACACGGCGAGCATGAAGATGATTGCCTGACTAACGAGGGCAAAAAACAGATTCATGAATTAATGCAAAAATTAGATATTTTTATTGGCAAGAGCCAAGACATAAAAATATTTACCTCAACATTCGCCAGAACCAAAATGAGTGCAGAAATTATTGCGCAAGGCCTTAAAGTCGAAAAAATTACCACAATTAATATCATAGGTGAAGATGATATTGATGAAGACAAAATTTACGATTTTATTAAGAGTGAAGAAGCTCAAGCCGAAATCGTAATCTTGGCCACTCATGTTCAACATGTTCGCTTCTTTCCACAATTTTTTTCTTTTGTGGAATGGGCCACAGACAAAGAGATTGATGAAATCGAACCCGGCGAAGCAGTTATGATTGATTGTCTTGATAAAAAAATAATCGAGCTCAAGCGATCATAATATTATTTGCACAATTTTAAAAAAGTACCAGTTCAAATGAACCGGTACTTTTCTTTTTGCTAAATTAATCTAATTTTTTCATAACTTCATTCAACTCATCATCTGAGTAAAAATGAACAATAACCTGTCCGCCTTTTTTCCCGCGTTTGATTTCAGTCTTAGCGCCAAAAAATTGTCGCAAACGCAATTCTTTATCTTTGTCTGCATAATCTATTTTAACGCGTGCTTGTTTTGTTCCGCCCATGCGACGAGCTTCTAAAATTGTATCATCAACTGTGAGACGACGAGTTTTTATGCGATTAAATAATTCAAACTGTTTAGCTTCAGAATCTAAACCAACTAAAATTTTGGCATGCCCTTCAGTAATTTCACCGTTAACTAGCGCCAACTGAATTTCACCAGGCAAATTTAAAATACGTAAAGTATTAGCTACCACTGGTCGTGATTTACCAAGTTTTTTAGCTAATTGCTCTTGATTAAGATTAAATTCTTCAGCTAATTGTTTATAGGCCAAAGCTAATTCCACTACGTTTAGATCTTCTCTTTGAATATTTTCAATCAAAGCAATTTCTAATTTTTCTTGATCATGCGCTTCGCGAACAATAACCGGTACTTCTTTTAAGCCAACAACTAAAGCGGCGCGCAACCTTCTTTCTCCGGCAATCAACTCATAACCATTACTCGTCTTAGTCACAACCAAAGGTTGAATAATGCCGTACTCGCGAATTGATTGCACTAATTCATTTATTGCCGGATGAGAAAAATTAGTTCGTGGCTGGCGTGGATTAGCTTTAATTAAAGCTGGACTAATTTTCAAAACTTGACCATCAACTGGTAAATCAGAGTCGATCAAAGTATCGCTTGCCAAATCGTTATTTTGTTTTTGAGGAATCAGGGAGCCAAGTCCCCGACCAAGGCCAGTGTTCATAAAGTTAATTTTATAATTTTATAATTTTATAATTTTTAGTTAATTTTTAATGTCTTAATTTTTAGTTTAAAAAATAAAAATTTGTACATTAATTATAAAATTAAAAATTAAAAACTATAAAATTCTATGTTCATTATATCATCAAACTATATTTCAAGCACCTGACTTATTATCATACAAATGGATTAGCTCCAGTGCTAACTTTTCATAGGCGCGACCGCCTTTTGATTTTGGATCATAATGTAAAATCGAACGACCATAGCTTGGTGATTCAGCCAGCTTAACACTTCGTGGAATAACACTGCGAAAAATACGATTTGGAAAATACTGATACAGCTCATTCATGACGGATTCTGATAAACGGTTTCTTTTATCATACATTGTTATAACCGCTCCTAAAATACCTAAGGTTGGTTTCAAATGATTCTGAACTAGATTAATAGTATTTAATAACTGACCTAAACCTTCCAAAGCATAGTATTCACTCTGCACTGGAATTAAAACTTGATCAGCGGCCACCAAACTATTAATAGTTAATAAACCTAAAGAAGGCGGACCATCAATAATAATATAATCATAATCATTTCTGACTGTTTCTAATAAATTCAAAAGTCTTGATTCTCTATTATCTACGGAAACTAATTCGATACCAGCGCCGGCTAAGGAAACAGTGGAGGGCGCCACGGTCAAACGATCTTGAACAGTTCTTTTTAAAACACTGGCCAAATCACGCAAACCAATCAAAGCTTCGTAAACGCCAAACTCTAGTTTATTATGATCAATACCTAAACCAGAAGTAGCATTAGCTTGCGGGTCAATATCAACCAAAAGCACATGTTTTCCAAGATGAGCTAAATATGAAGCAAGATTAACAGCGGTCGTTGTTTTACCAACGCCGCCTTTTTGATTTACAATAGAAATAATTGATCCCATAGCATGTTTATTATAGCTTCTACGAGTGGCTTTGACAATTAACTATTTTTTATTTACAATTGACCCCGTTAGCCTCGATGGCGGAATTGGTAGACGCACACGACTCAAAATCGTGCGGAGCAATCCATGAGAGTTCGATTCTCTCTCGAGGCACAAATTGTTTCATAACCTTTGACATTAACCAAATCTTATGTTACAATCCTGTGGTATTTAAATCAGTAAAAAATCTATGAAAAAGGATATTCACCCACAATATTACCCTAAAGCCAAAGTTGAATGTGCTTGCGGCAATGTTATTGAAGTTGGTTCAACTATAAATGAGCTAAAAACTGAATTATGTTCAGCTTGCCACCCTTTCTATACTGGTAAGCAGAAATTGGTTGACACAGCTCGTCGTGTTGAGAAATTCCACGCCAAAGTTACAGCCAAGGCTGGTCTTAAGACTGTTCGTGGTAAAACCGCCAAGCGCGCTGCTAAGGCAACTGTTAAAGCAGCTGTTAAGAAAACCAAAACTACAAAGGCTAAGAAATAACTACTCTAAAACCGATCTGCGATTGATTGATAGTTTATGCTATCATTAATCATGGGTCGGTTTTTTTGTTACTCGTTGTTGGTTGTTAGTTGCTAGACGACGAGCACCTATCAACTAACAACCAACAACTAAGCACTAAACATCTATGCACGAAGACATAAAGCAACAATTCAAAGAGTTAGAAAGCGAACTCATGAGTCCGGAGCTTCAGGCTGACCGAGAAAAGATGAAAGTTATAGCTAAAAAACATGCAGCCTTGAAAAAAGCTGTCGACATGATTGAAAAATTAGAAAAAGCGACAACTGATTTTGAAGCTAACAACAAAATAATTTCTGAAGGTGGTGATGAGGAATTTAAGGCCATGGCTGAAACTGAAAATAAAGAATTAAGTAAAAATATAAAAAAACTAGAAATTGAGCTTAAAGAAGAACTCTTCCCTGCTAACCCACTAGACAGAAAAAATGCAATCGTCGAAATTCGCGCTGGTACTGGCGGCGACGAATCAGCTTTATTTGCAGCGGAAATATTTCGTATGTACACTCGCTTTGCTGAAAGACAAGGTTGGAAAGTTAATGTCTTAGATTCAAGCCAAAACGGTATAGGCGGTTATAAAGAAGTTACTTTCACGGTTGAAGGTGACGGAGTTTATGGTTTATTAAAATATGAAGGCGGCACTCATCGCGTGCAGCGAGTTCCCGAGACTGAAAAGGCTGGTCGCGTCCACACTTCAACTATTACCGTGGCTGTTTTCCCTGAAGCTGAAGAAGTTGATATTGAAATTAAAGCGGCTGATATTAGAATTGATACATTTTGTTCTTCTGGACCTGGCGGACAAAGCGTTAACACTACCTACTCTGCGATCAGAATCTTACACATTCCTACTGGCATGATTGTTTCTTGCCAAGACCAAAAGTCACAGCATCAAAATAAAGAAAAAGCTTTACAGGTTTTACGTTCACGTTTATTACAAAAAATGGAAGACGAGAAACGCGCCGCAGATTCTAGCGCTCGTAAAGAAATGGTTGGTGGTGGTGATCGCAGCGACAAAATCAGAACTTATAATTTTCCTCAAGACAGAATTACCGACCATAGAATAAACCAGAACTGGCATTCTATTAAATTAGTCATGGAAGGCGAACTTGATCCAATTATTTATGCACTCAAAGACTTTGCCAATAACAATAAAACAAGCGCTTAATAGCGCGATGATTGAACTAAAACGCTCCCGAATTCCGGAAGCGTTTTTAGACTCGCAAATTTTATTAAGCTTTGTGTTCAACCAAGACAGAAGCTGGCTCATTGCGCATGACGAAAAAGAACTAAACAAAAAGCAAATTTCACTCTATAAAAAGCTTATACAAAAAAGATCTAAATGGTGGCCAGTAGCTTATTTAACTAAAGAAAAAGCGTTTTATAATAAATCATTTTTAGTGACCCCAAAAGTTCTAATTCCCCGCCCAGAAAGTGAATTAATAGTTGAGACTGTTTTAGATAAAATTAATAATAGCTCTAAAACATTTTCTTTAATTGATATTGGCACTGGTTCCGGTTGTTTAATTATTAGTATTTTAGCTAATAACAAGAACCAAAACATTAACCAAGCCATAGCGATTGACATATCTAGCCAGGCTCTAGTAATCGCTAAAACTAATGCTAAAAACAACAATTTAACTAAAAAAATTAAATTTATTAAAAATAATCTTTTACAAGATATTTATCTTGAAGATGATTCTAAAACCGACGAGCTTATTATTCTAGCTAACCTGCCCTATCTTAAACCAAGTGGAATGAAAGAGCCATCTATTAAACATGAACCAAGTAAAGCCTTGCTTGGTGGAGCTGATGGTTTAAGTTTATATAAAAAATTAGAAAATCAATTAAACTTAATCAAAGAAGATTACTTAAAACCAATTACTTTAATTTGTGAAATTAATCCAGGACAAAAAAATGGTTTAAAAAAGATCTGGCCCAAAACTAAGTTTTTAAAAGATCTCGCCAAAAAAACTAGATTAGGAATTGTAAAATTATAAAAACGATTCTCTATTAGAAAATCGTTTTTTATACATATCTATTAAGCCACGAAATATTTTAAGCAGCGTATAAACCCCACTTTCTTGTCTGGATTATATATAAGTTGAAACTTACATTTTCCAGTATGATTACTATTAAAAAATGCACGAACTTCGTAAAATCCATCTTTAATAATGTGGCCATCAATAAACTTAATTTTTAACCTTACTTTTTTAGAAGTAAATTTAAAAAAACATACATCAAAAAAACTTAGTAGACCGTCCTTGACTGTAAATGTTAAAAACGAAGAATTACGTAAAAACCTACTTTTACATGGTCCATTGATAATAAAATAATGTTGTCTATCGGAGAGATGACTTCTAACAAATTCTATTTCTTCTTCTTTTTTCCTTTTCTTTGTTTCATTTTTCAAAATATTATACTCCTCTAAATTTGTTAAAAAATGTTTATTTAATTATTAAGAACTATTAATTAATCACCACTTTAGACTTTTTATTTATATTTGTCAATTACTCCACCCCACTCACCCCTAACCCCTCTCTGCCCCTCCGGGGCAAAGAGGGGAACTATAGATAACAGCTATATTTATATTAGACTTTTTTGTTTTGATTTATATAATAACCACCGATAGATTAGTTTTAATATTGTTACTAACAATAGTTAAATCTAAAAATTTGATATATAAACTTCCCCTCTTTGTGCGTTAGCACAGAGAGGGGTTAGGGGTGAGTTAGCCCCAAAAAGATCAGGGAGTGAGATAAATTAAAAATTGACAATAATTTAGATATAAGTTAATTTAAATTATTAATTTTGAATTGATCTTTTTAAAAAAATTTCATAAGGAAAATAATAATGAACATTGAAGTACTAACGTATATGTTCCGGGTTGGCTGGATATTAATATTCATAGGAATAATGCTTTTCGCAGCTGAATTCAAAGTTGGTATTTATTTGATTGTGTTATGCTCTCTAAATTTTCTATTCTTAGCAATTGTTCATTTCGCTAAAATAGTTACATATAACACTCAACTTGAATTTCTTCGTTATGATGACAGTCAAAACCTAGCCATATTTTGCTTAATTACTTTAGTTATAACTTTAGTCTTAGGCATATTCTTTTACCGTAATAGAAATGTTTAAACAAAAAAGCCCCGTCATCGACGAGGCTTTTTGAATAATTAAAAAATTATTTCTTCTCTTCCTTCTTCTCTTCTGGCTTATCACCTGATTTTGCGTCAGCAGCAGGAGCTGCAGCGGCTGCGTCGGCAACCGGAGCTTCTTCAACTTTCTTACGCAATTCAATAACGTTAACGACAACATCAGTTGCTTCATGCTTAGAAACAACACCCTTAGGCAATACAATGTCTTTAACATGAATAGCATCACCAATATTTTCTAAGCCTGACAAATCAATCTCAATGCTCTTGATCAAGTCGTTTGGCAAACATTCTATTTCCATGTGGTCAAAGTGTTCAACAACTACACCACCATGATTTTTAACTGCTGGAGCTTCACCAACAAAATTAATTGAGGCTTCGGCAATAACTGTTTCATCCATGTTAACCTTAAAGAAATCAACGTGAATAATACGATGCTTAACAGCTTCAAATTGAACGTCTTTAACAATTACTGGCAATTCTTTTCCATCAGCCAACTTCAAAGAAATAAGTCCGGATTCTCCGCTCTGCTTAAAAACTTTTTCAAAATCAACTCGTCCAACAACAAGTGATTGATTTTCTGTTCCGGAACCGTAAACAACGGCAGGAATATTTTCTTTTAAATCTCTAACTTTTTCTTGACGTAAAGATGCCGTCAATTTAATAGATTCTGTCATACTTTATTCTTTAATCAATAAAACTAAATAAAATTATTTATAGTCCGAAGTTTTAACGAAGGACTATTGTTTAGCAACCGTACGCTGAGTAACACTGTGGATAATCCCAGCAAGGGCTAAGTGGCTAACAAGCGCACTGCCACCATAACTAACAAAGGGCAATGGTATTCCTACGACCGGAAGAATCCCCATATTCATACCAATATTAGTAAACATTTCTATAAAAATCAAGCCCGCACCCCCAACAATGATTAAAGAGCCGAAATAGTTGCGACTTCTAGCTAAACCAGAAAAGAGTCTAAATAGCAAAAGAGCAAAACAGCCAATAACCACCAAAACGCCTAAAAAGCCTAGTTCCTCAGCAATAACCGCGAAAATAAAGTCGGTATTGGCTTCTGGCAAGAATTTTAACTGCGATTGAGAGCCGAAACCAAGACCGCGACCAAACATTCCACCAGCACCAACCGCGATAATCGCCTGCTTAACATTGTAGTTAGAAGAAGAGGCTGATGGCTTTAGGTAGGTCATTAATCTTTCTCGTTGATAATCCTTAAAAGCAAACTGCCAGGCTAAAGCAAAGAGTACTAACAAAATACCAGCAATGGATAATAGATATTTTTTAGGAATATCAACAGCTGAGATAAAGATAACCCAAACAGCAAACAATAAAGCTGCCGAACCAAGGTCTGGCTGTAACATAACCAATACCATTAAAATAGCTGAGAAAAAACCAGTGACAAATAAATGCTTTAAGGGTTGAGCAATGATTGAGGTTTTAGAAAAATAACGCGCTAAGCAAATAATTAAAATAGTCTTCACTAATTCGACTGGCTGTAAACCCAAGCCAAACAATCCAAACCAACCTCTAGTACCGTTAATAACCTTACCAAACAACAAAACGCTAATAAGCAAAATCACAGCTGCTAAATACAAATAATTTGAATAACTATAAAAATTATGAAAATCAGTTAAGGCTAAGAAAAAGAAAATAGCTAAACCAACGACCACGAAAATAATTTGCTTTTGAAAAAACTCCGTATTAGCTCCGCCCTGACCTAAACTAATACTATATATCTCAGCCAAGCTAAGACATAGTAAAATAATGATCGGCGCCGCGTAGAGCCAGTCAATTTTTTTAAAAAAATAGAAAAATGCTTTCATATAAAATCGCTCCGGCTAAATAATATTATTAAGGCCGGAGCAAGTAAAATGCTAATAACTACAATGTAGAGTACTTTAGATAGATCGAATCGTCAATAATGTTAAGATCAGGTAATATTTCTACTTCATTAACACTCGGCAATCTTCCCGGCCAGCTAATCTGAACACTTTTCTCTTCCCCGGATTTAAAATTATTAATCATATAACGATTAACTGCGACAATTTGCCCTTGACTCTTTAAAACAATTGTTAAAGGAACAGTAATATAGCCATAGGCACTATTGTTAGTGATTTTAAAATCTAACTGCCCAAGACTTATTTTCTCCGATAAACCACTTTCCACGCTAGTTGTAAATTTAGCATTTTGAATTAAGAAATTAAAATGCTCTAAACGATACTGGTCCCAGTCGCTAATTGAATGACGATCCAGTCGAACAAAACTCAAATGTTCAACTACTAAACTAGCCGAGGAATTACTAGAGATGCTTTGGTTTAGAGCCATTAAATATTTAGTGTCGCCCGGAAGAACAAAATCATTTGTCGCGCCGATCCTCTGACCATTAACATCAAAATAATAGCTTATATTTACGGCTAAACGAGGATTAGCATTGGTAACAGCGGCAACTAAATCCGAATTATTATTTTGCGTTGGCAAAACTCTGACGTCTGAATAACTAACGTTACTACCTAAATTCATCTTATTAGTAACTAGGCTAGTTGAGGAAGTTAAGTCAATGAATGTTTGCTTATCTTGACCAGCGCCAACAAAAAGATAAGAAGAAAATTGATACAGAGAATAACCAATTGTTCCTGCTGCAGTGATAATCAAGACTACTACCAAGGCAATAAAAAACTTTTTTCGGTTTCTAATGTACCACAAACCAAAATCTAGTTGGTTTGTAGTAAGACCACCGGTGTCGCGATATTTACGTAAACGCTCATCAACTTGTTCGTTTTGTTTAATCATATTTGACTATTGTTCTTTATAGCTAAAAACTGGCCCAGCCGTAAGAATTTTTTTGCCATCTTTTTCATATATTAGCAAAATAATTTTAGGCGAATCAATTGTT
This sequence comes from Candidatus Falkowbacteria bacterium, assembly GCA_026396835.1. Classification (NCBI taxonomy): domain Bacteria; phylum Candidatus Falkowiibacteriota; species Candidatus Falkowiibacteriota bacterium. The sequence continues at coordinate 79,514 of JAPLWA010000004.1, read as the reverse complement.
TGTCTAATCTTTTGATTTTGTTTTGTTTTGGTGTCATAAAACTCAGTCAGCGTAGTTTTAGTCCCCTCTTTATCTATTTTAAATTGACTAGTTAGATCACTAATAAATTGATAATCTTCGCTTGTAACATTTTCTTTAGCTAATTCTTTCCGCATAATCGTGCGACTAGTTTCCATCTTATTCAACAAGTCAAGAAAACGAACATCATTGTCTTTAACAACCCCTAAGCCAGTTAAGGCGCCAAATAACATTTTAGTATTCGCTACTAACTCATCGGCTAATTTTGTGTTTGGCTCAATATAATTTAATGAGGCGGTACTTCCAGAAACTTCTAAGCCGCTACCACTTTTCTCGCGCGAAACCTGCCAAGTATCTGCTGGTATAACTAAATTAGTCATCGAGGCCAAAGCTGAAGATAATTTGCGCTCAAACCATTGTTCAGTATTACTATAAGGGAAGACTGATAATTTCTCATTAACATAGGCGCCAGCAATGCTAAGTGTTACCCAGAAATTATTGTTATGCCAGTCGATAGTATTAAAAGATTTAAGCTGTTTTTTAATAGCATCAACTTGGGTTAAATACTTTTCATAATTAATATTGTCTAAAATAAACTTACTTTTCGGCAAACGATCTAATACTAAATTAAGAATATCAAAACCAAGACCACGGCAACGGTAAAGGTTGCCAGCAAATTGACATGAAGTGAGATAGCTAAACTGCGCCCCCTTCGCATCTTTTGGCAGATTGTGGTTACCAACCGGATCATTGGTTAATTGGCTATAAAATGAGCGGCTAGGCCAATAAGCTGTTTGCAGCAATCTCATGCCCAATATAGGCTTATCAGCGGCTGATTGGCGAGAATAAGCCCCCTCAGCGGCCTTAAACTCGAGTTTAGCCAGCCCCTCACGTAACTTGATTAAACGATCAAAACTACCTACACCAAAGACCTCTTCCAGTGAGGCGTCTTTAAATATTTCAAGACGCAAATTCTGATAATGAAGATAAGTTAACTCACTTCGCAAGCCAGAGAAGAATGAAATTACTTTATAAATTTTAGCCCATTCATTTTTTAATGACTGACTACTGGATAAATCACTAGCAATCAAATGCGCTGAGCTTTGATTAATTATCCAATCTTCACGATCAAGCAAACAATTTGGACAAGTTGAGTCTTTATAATAAAGTGGGAACAAAGAACTGTACCAGCGACTAACTAAATAAAAGTTTCTTAGCTTAGCACTAGTGGAATATTCATCTGGTATTTTAAAGTCTTGGTAATTTCTTTCATACAACAATAAAGGAGACTTAACTGTTTGTTGAGCGGCTTTGATAAGTTTAATCTCTTGATCTAAGTCGTCTGCTAAATAGCCTGGAACTGAGAAGTCAAAACGAGCTGCTTCGCTAGGCTTAAATTTCTTTGAATCATTAATATCTTCAGTTGAGTTAATTTGATCTTTCTCTGGTCGAAGTAACACTAAGCCAGCAGCAAAATAGGCTGCTTCTAATCTTTCAGCTTCTAGCAATGAATCACTGGCCACGCCAAGCTTTTGCCTTCTCTCTTGATAACGACCGTTAGCTGTATTATAAAGCTCGTTAGTTACACGCCAAACACTATCATAAAAAAATGATGCTTCGACTTCTTTATAAATTTGCTTTAATGAATTCTGATAATAATAAGTCAAAAAATCACTAGTTACTAAGGACGGAATAGATCTCTGATTAAGCTCGGAATATATTCCAAAAAAATTATTATTAGGCTTAGCAAAAGGATTGTTTATTACCCCGAAACCATTTTGATTAAGATTATTAAGCACTGGATCAAGGTTAATCTTACGAGCAGCTTCATAATAGTTTGACACCTGACTCTTAACATTAAGCGGCAGCTTAACGCCGGTGACATTAATAGTTACAGGATCATTTATTTCTTTATAAAAGGAACCGAAAGTTAGATTCTCGCTCTTTATATTAGTTTCCTCGTTTGTCGTGGGTTTATTATTAGGATCTTCACTACCTAAAGTTCCCGGCAAACTAGTGTCAGGTTTTTTTTCTTCAACAACTACTGGCGTATTTTTAGGCGCTTTAAAAATCTTAGTATAATACCACCAGCCTCCAGCAATAATAACAACTAAAAAAGCCAGACTGCCAACAATAAACAATTCCTTGCGGCCAAGCATTGGCTTAGCTGGTGTGTTCTGTGGATTAGACTGACTTGAATTAGAAGTAGTTGGTTGGTCTATAAACATAGGAAAATAGTTTCTTAGATTATAACATAAAAAACTATTTTTAGCCATAAATTTTGCCTTGCTTTTAGGTAAAATAATTGCTATTATTATAGCTGTACAGCCCACCTAAAGACTGATTTTATTTTTTATAAAACAAGGGCTAAAATCTAAAATATTATGGCCAAAGAAAAAGTTAAAAAGGCTCCCGCAGCCAAAGCCTATGACGCTGGCTCAATTACTGTCTTAGAAGGATTAGACCCAGTTCGTAAGCGACCTGGTATGTACATCGGTTCTACTTCCAGTACTGGTTTACACCATTTAATTTGGGAAGTGGTCGACAACGGTATTGACGAAGCCATGGCTGGTCATGCTGATCATATTATTGTCAGCCTTTTGCCTGACGGCATGGTTTCCGTAGACGACAATGGTCGCGGTATTCCAGTTGATATTCACAAAATTACTAAAGTCTCTGCCCTAGAAACTGTTTTAACTAAACTTCACGCCGGTGGAAAATTCGGTGGCGATGGTTATAAAGTATCAAGTGGTTTGCACGGTGTCGGTGTCAGCGTCGTCAATGCTTTAAGCTCTTACTTAAAAGCTGAAGTTCATCTTGGCGGTAAACTTTGGATGCAAGAATATAAAGCTGGCGTCCCACAAAAAAGAGTGGCTGCCGTTGGTAATAGCAAACGAACAGGAACAGTCATCACCTTTAAACCAGATGCAACTATTTTTGAAGAATTAGAATTTAACTGGGGTAAGATTCTTGACCGCATGCGTCAACAAGCCTACCTAAACAAAGGCGTAACAATTAGCGTAATCGATTCAAGAGAAAACCACTCAGCTAAAAAGTTTACTTTTTATTTTGAAGGCGGTATTAAAGCTTATGTTAAAGCTATCCATCGCCATAACACAGTTAAACATGACACTATTTTTTATGTTGATCGCGAAGTAAAAGATGGACAAGTTGAAGTTGCTCTTCAATACAATGACGGCTTTAACGAAAATGTTATTGCCTTTGCTAACACTATCATTAACCCTGGTGGTGGTACTCACTTGATTGGTTTTAAGACGGCTTTAACCAGAACTTTAAATACTTATGCTAGAAATCATAATTTATTAAAAGAAAAAGATGAAAATCTAGCCGGTGATGATGCGCGCGAAGGTCTTACCGCTATTATTAGCGTCAGATTAGTTGACCCACAATTTGAAGGTCAAACCAAAGATAAGTTGGGCAACGCCGAAATGAAAACTGCCGTTGAGCAAGTCATGAACGAAGCTTTCTTAACCTTCTTAGAAGAAAATCCTCGTGAAGCTGAGGCTATAATTGCCAAATGTGTCTTAACCGCTCAAGCTCGCTTAGCTGCTCGTACAGCTAGGGCTACAATTTTACGAAAAGGTGCTTTAGAAGGCATGACTTTACCTGGTAAACTAGCAGACTGCTCATCACGCAAACCAGAAGAATCAGAATTATATATCGTCGAGGGAGACTCAGCCGGCGGTAGCGCCAAACAAGGACGTGATCGCGGCTTTCAAGCTATTCTACCTTTGCGTGGTAAAATCTTAAACGTTGAAAGAGCTCGTTTAGATAAAATGCTTGCCAACAACGAAATCAAAAATTTAGTTATTGCTTTAGGCACTAATATTGATGACCAACTTGATGTAAGCAAACTACGTTATCACAGAATTATTATCATGACCGATGCTGACGTTGACGGAGCGCACATTAGAACTCTTCTACTGACTTTATTCTTCCGTCACTTTGCAGAACTTGTTAGCGGTGGCTATGTTTACATTGCTCAACCACCTCTTTATCAAGTAAAGAAAGGTACAATGGTTCGTTATGCTTACTCTGATGATGAAAAAAATAAAATCATAAAAGAAATTACCAAGGGCGATGACGCTGAAGTGGTTGAGATGGCTGAAGAAAACGCCGAAGATGAAAACAGTGACTCTAGTGAAGAAGAAGAGAGCGAAGGCAAAAAAGCTAAATCACAATCAAGAATCAATATTCAGCGCTACAAGGGTTTGGGAGAAATGAATCCAAGTCAACTTTGGGAGACAACCATGGATCCAAAAACTAGAATGATGAAGCGAGTAACGATTGATGACGCCGCAATAGCCTCTGAAACTTTTGAAATGTTAATGGGCGGCGACGTTGCTCCTCGTAAACATTTTATTCAGACTCACGCCAAGAAAGTTGAGAACCTAGACATTTAACTTTTATCTAAAAAACCGTATCTTAAATGGTGCGGTTTTTTTGTTTTAAAATTTATCTTTTACGCTGCCGCTAGGGCTTACTTTTGTAGCCAAAAGTAACAAAAGCTTTGGGGGCTTCAACTCGCTAGTATTTCTGTTCACTTTTTATATCTTCAATCACGGCGCTCGATTCAGCCCCCAAACCCCTTGTCTCTTCTAATACCTTAATAGCTCTTAGTCTATACAAATATCAATCTCAGTGTTTACGTGAATACAAGTCACCCCTCCCTGCGCTCCGCGCGGGGAGGGGCTGGGGGTAGGGCTAGACTCACGCCAAGAAAGTTGAGAACCTAGACATATAATTTGGAATCAAAAAAACCTGCGTCTTAATTGGCGCAGGTTTTTTTATTATTTTAATTTTTAAGACATCGAAGCGGAAACCCAGATGGCTTAGGTAAAGTGTCACGATAGACAGTGGTCCAGTTAGTGTTAAATCCCCTAGCCCAACTAAGCGTAGTTGGAGCATTTACACTTTGGTTAGTTTGCCAAAAATATGCATAGTTAGACACGCCCGTAAAACTTCCTGCACTATCACGTGAGCCTGCTTTAATTGCCTCAAAGCCCGAAGTCCCGCCAACTTTTAACTGCGTGCCTTCATTATGAGTCCCTCGCAAACCAACTGTATCAGCTTCTGTTTGATTCATGCCCAGATACATTTCCATGGTCTTAACTTCGCTGTCACTTGGCACATGCCAGCCGTTAGGACAAATACCTTTATGCACCGTACTTATCTGAGAAATACAGGTAGTACTGTCACAAGCAACAGGCAAAGCCAACGCTTCATGCCATTCATATAACGCTCCATAACTAACGCAATTTGAAGCAGTATTGCTATAACAATATTTTTCAATAACAGAATCATTAGTTTGGTCGGAATGAGTTGAGCCAGTAGTATTACTATTAACCATCGTTCCGGTATTAAGATTTTGTTTCATCCAACATTGCGAACCAATCTGTACAGTGTCATATTGGCTAGAGTCAGCGTCAGATATTTTTTGACCACAGTTAAAGTTTCCTTCGGGAGAATAAGAAACAACGCCAGCATTAATACCATTAGAGCCAGAACCTAAGCATGTTGAAATAGAGAAAAAAGAATTGTTAGAATTAGATGAATAGCTATAATCATTAGTCGAACAAGTTCCATCATTTCTAGGATTTGGGTTAGACGGAATAGTTCCCATGTAGGTAATAGAGCCGGATGGTGAAACTAAACTGTTACCAGGAGTAATAATAGTAGGATAGCTATTATTATCGGCGTAATATAATTCCAGCGCAGTACTTATCTGTTTTATGTCAGCAACTCTTTTAGCATCTCTAGCTTTAGTACGTGCATTACCTAGAGCTATTATGGCCATGGTAGAGAGTACACCAATAATTGCTATTACTACGAGTAGTTCGATTAAGGTGAAAGCTTTTTTGTTATTAGCTAAAATCATTTTAATTTTTGATACAACGTACCGACACATTATTAGTAGCTCCGTCTTGATATCTCCAAGTTGTTGTTTGAGCTGCATTCAAATAAAAGTAATAAGCGGTGCCACCATAAGGACGTTCCGAAACAGTATAGACACCATAAGAAGTACCAGGCGCAAGAAAAGTTATACCGTCATTGCCACGAGTGCCAGAAAGAATCCCTTGGAAATTGCTTGAACCACCTGGCTTTAATTTTATACCAGCAGAGTTACATTCCCATGTTATACGAGGATAAGAACAAGCGCCAGTTCCGTCCCATAAATAATTTTCTAAAATAGTCCATTCACTATTGGTCGGAATGTGCCAACCATTAGGACAAATACCTTGAGCACCAACAATAATTGAATTATCCATTGCCGCCGTCCACCTATAAAGAGCTCCGTAAACGAGACAATTTGATTCAATATTATTATAGCAAGCTCTACCCAGACCATTGTCAGCTACTGAAGCATCAGAACAGGGTTGACTACCACTATTGATACAAGTTCTATCCGGTTTACTTTTGTTTCTCAAATTTTCTTTCATCCAACATTGTGTACCAATCTGCACGGTATTGTAAGTGTTGCCGTCTATATCTATAACAGTTGCTTGAGCTAAAGGACCACTGTTATTACTAGTGAAGAAAGCACCAGCGCTCATGTTGCCAGAGCCAGAACCAAGACAAGAGCCTAAGCTATAGTTTGTGCCAGTTAAAGAAGATTGATAACTATAATCTACGTTACCGCAGTTACCGTCATTTCTAGGTGTAGGGTTATTAGGTATGGTAGACATATACACTTTAGTACCGTCTGGTGATGTTAGGCTATTACCCGGGGTGATAATAGTAGGGTAGGTATTGTAGTCACTATAATATAGCTCTAATGCTGTAGATATTTGTTTTATATCAGCCACTCTTTTACTATCTCTAGCTTTAGCTCTAGCATTACCAAGAGCTATTATAGCCATGGTAGAGAGTACGCCAATAATTGCTATTACTACGAGTAGCTCAATTAAAGTGAAACCAAATTGTAATTTTTTATTTTGTAGCATTGTATAAAGCTAATACTTCTGTGGCGGATAAAGCTCGATTATAAAGACGAACGTCATCAATTAAAGCATCTGCATAAGAAGAAGCGTAGCTTATACCAATAAGCAGAGGGTTTGCGGCTGTATAAAGATTTCCCACATTTCCAGTGTCCGTACCAACAAGATTGCTATTTATATAGAGTCTTTGTATTGGCCCGCTTTTATCATACGTATGAACAAAAAAATACCAAGAATTTAAAGTAGCCACAGATCCATTTAAAGCTCGCATTGAAACATCTCCATAAAAATAATGAGTTGAACTAGAACAACCTTCTGATATACGTTCTATAAAAATACCACTTCTACCAACAATACCAGGATGAGGTCCGCCACCAGGACCATTACAACTTCTTAGTTTTGCCCAATATGAAACCGTTATAGCAGATTGCGTATTTAAAGCATTCACATTTCCAGTTGCATTTACGTAATCATTAATTCCGTCAAAACTTAAGCAACTGCCGACTTTACAATTAGCCGGATCTTGCCAAACTGGACCGTTAGTTAAAGTTCCTATATTTCCATTACCTGATGAATCAGCTGTAGTCGTACCAGTCCCCTCATCCATTTTCCACCAGCCAATTAAACCAGGAACAGTTCCCATGCCAGAGCTAGAAGCCGAATTAATGCCAGACGGAGTTGAGCTAACTGGATTACCCAAACAAAAATTGAGACTATAATTAGTATTATCTGAAGTAGAAGCGTAGGTATAATTATTATCACCGCACCCTGAGTCATTTCTAGGTGTAGGGTTATTAGGAATAGCAGCCATGTAAACCTTAGTGCCATCAGGAGATGTTAGACTACTACCTGGCGTGATTATAGTTGGGTAATAATTGTAGTCAGAATAATATAATTCCAATGCAGTAGATATTTGCTTTATATCAGCTACTCTCTTACTATCTCTAGCCTTAGCTCTAGCATTACTTAGAGCGATTATAGCCATGGTAGAAAGTACGCCAATAATTGCTATTACTACGAGTAGCTCAATAAGAGTAAAACCAAATTTTTTATTTTTCATCGCAATATAAAATTCACTAACAACAAATCATTAGACTAAAGACTACTATACTTAGCATTTGCTCCGAGCTCAGCTTCAATTTCTAACAAGCGATTATACTTAGCGACTCTTTCGCCGCGCGCAGGAGCTCCAGTTTTAATTTGACCAGCGCCGCAGGCAACGGCCAAATCAGCAATAAAGTCATCACTAGTTTCGCCAGAGCGGTGCGAGATAATAACTTTCATGTTATTTCTTTGTGCTAAATTAATTGTGGCAATAGTTTCAGTCAAAGTTCCAATTTGATTAAGCTTAACTAAGATAGCATTACTAGCTTTGACTTGAATTCCTCTTTCTAAGCGACTTACATTGGTTACATACAAATCATCACCAATAATTTGAGTATTCTTACCTAGTGAACTGGTTAAATTACTAAAAGACTGCCAATCATCATCACCAAAAGGATCTTCGATTGAAACTAATTTATAGCGCTTAGTTAAATCAGCGTACCATTCAACTAATTTTGCAGCATCACGGGTTCCCTCTTTCTTAAGATGATACTGACCATTCTTGTACCACTCAGAGGCAGCCGCATCAATTCCAAAGACAACATCTTTACCTAATTCATAACCGGTCTGTTCTATGGCTTGAGTAATCAATTTAAACGGTGTTTCATTATTTTCAGACACTGGCACAAAACCACCTTCATCACCAACCATGGCTAAACCGGTTTCTGAAATAATTTTTTTCAAAGCATGATAGATTTCTGTACCCATACGCAAAGCTTCACTAAAAGAAGCGGCGCCGATCGGCAGAACCATATATTCTTGAATATCGGTTGCCCAATCAGCGTGACGTCCACCATTGATTATATTCATCAAGGGCACAGGCATAATTGGCAAAGGTCCAAAGTCACCTATCTGACGCAAATAACGGTATAAAGGCATTTTAAGCTCTGTAGCAGCAGCTCTAGCGCAGGCCAAAGACACGGACAGAATAGCGTTAGCTCCGATTTTAGCCTTATTAGGAGTACCATCTAAATCAATCATTAGTTGATCAATCTCAGCCTGATGCTCAACCTCTTTGCCAATCAAAGCTGGAGCCAGGGTCTCATTAACATTTTTTACTGCATGAAGCACGCCTTGACCAGCATATCTTTCTTTACCGTCTCTTAATTCGACTGCTTCATACTGACCAGTCGAAGCGCCTGAGGGCACAGCCGCACTTACGCTAAGTCCGGACTCAAGAGTAATAGTTGTACTAACGGTTGGATTACCGCGGCTATCCAAAATCTCTCGGGCGACAATAGATGAAATCTTCATAAAGATAAATTGTTAGTGGTTAGTTGTTGGTTGCTAGTTGTTGGTAGTTAGGTGTTAAGCGACTAACAACTAACATCTAACAACTAACAACTGTATATCTACAAAACAATTATACAATAATTACCATTTCTTTTCTACCCAAACAACCTAGACAAAACCCCTAATTTACTGTATTCTATACGAACATAACTATAAATTATTATGACCTTAATTCTAAATTATCTAAAAAAATATAAGAAAAGATTAGCGCTCATCCTTGGATTAGCCACAATCAACCAAGTCTTCTCTTTACTAGACCCACAGTTTTTTCGTTTAATCATCGATAACTATATTGGCCATGTAAAAGAGCTTAGTTCTTCTGCTTTTATTAGTGGGGTTGCACTTTTATTACTTGGTTCAGTCACAGCCGCGCTTTTTTCTCGCATTGCTAAGAATTTTCAAGACTACTACGCAAATTATCTAACCAAAACCATTGGCACAACTTTATATTCAAAAGCCATTGAACATTCCATGAGTCTTCCCTACTCTGTGTTTGAAGATCAAAAGTCCGGCGAGATTCTACAAAAGATTCAAAAGGCTAGAATTGATAATGAAACTATCATTACTAGTTCAATTAACATTTTATTTGTTTCAATCATTGGTCTATTGTTTGTGTTAATTTACGCCTTAACCGTCCACTGGTCGATCTTCTTGATGTTCTTTTTGTTATTGCCAACGCTTGGTGGTTTAACTTTCTTTATCAGTAAAAAAATAAAACAAGCTCAGCAAAATATTGTTATGCGCATGGGCTCTCTAGCTGGTTCAACTACTGAAACTTTGCGTAACGTTGAATTAGTTAAAAGTCTTGGCTTAGAAAAACAAGAGACCGATCGTCTGAACGAAGTTAACTTACAAATTCTTGGTCTAGAATTAACTAAGATAAAATTAATTAGAAAGTTAAGCTTTATTCAAGGAACTTTAATCAACCTTTGCCGCTCAGGAATTTTATTCCTTATGTTTTGGTTAATTTTTAAAGAGACTATCTCAGTAGGACAATTCATGAGTTTACTTTTCTATTCTTTCTTTATTTTCAACCCACTCTATCAATTAAGTGACGTAGCCTCCCAATATCAAGAAGCCAAAGCCAGCAACGAAGTTTTAGATAAGATTCTTAAAATGCCACCAGAAAAAACCGAAGGCAGAACTAAGGAACTTAGTAAAATACAAACCTTGGCTTTTGAAAACCTAGATTTTAAATATGGATCTGAAGCAAAGCCAGCTCTAGCTAATATTAATTTAACTATTAAAGCCGGACAAACCGTGGCCTTTGTTGGACCATCAGGTGCTGGTAAAACCAGTTTAATAAAATTACTACTCGGACTATATCAACCAAGTAAAGGCTCAATAAAAATTAACCAAGAAAATCTTTTTGATTTTAATCCAATTACTTTTAAACAAAAAATTAGTTATGTATCACAGGATACACAACTTTTTGCCGGTACAATTAAAGATAACTTATTATTTGTAAAACCTATTGCCTCAGATAAAGATTGTTTAGAAGCTTTAGAGCAAGCGGCGGCCTTGAGTATTATTAGCCGCGGCACTGATGGCCTTGATACTAAAATCGGCGAAGGTGGTCTTAAATTATCAGGCGGCGAAAAACAGCGTTTAGCAATTGCTCGCGCCTTATTAAGACAACCTGACTTAATAATTTTTGATGAAGCGACTTCTAGCTTAGATAGCATCACTGAACATGAAATAACAGAAACAATCAAAGCTATTACTAAAGCCAAACCTGAGCTAATCACTATTTTAATTGCTCATCGTTTATCCACTATTATGCATGCTGATGAGATTTATGTGCTTGAAAAAGGCTCAATCTCTGAATCTGGTAGCCATGAAAACCTCTTAAAAGAGCCAGGGCTTTACAATGCCTTGTGGCGCCAGCAAAAAGGCGAAGAGAACCAGTTGTTAGTTGATAGTAATTAGTCGTTAGGGCAGTAAAAACGTACATTTCCCCAACAACTAACAACCAACAACTAACTAAATATGTTATAATTTTACTATGTTAAAGAAGAAAGTATTTATCGGTGTAGCCTGGCCTTATGTTAACGGCAATCTACACTTAGGCCATTTGGCTGGTTATTTATTACCAGCTGATATTTTTGCGCGCTTTAATCGTTTAATTGGTAATGATGTTTTAATGGTTAGTGGATCTGATTGCTTCGGTACGCCAATTGCTTTAGAAGCTGATAAGCGCAAATTAGCGCCAGCCACAGTCGTGGAAGAATATCACACTAAAAACGTTGATTTATTTAATCACCTTAATCTTAGTTTTGATATTTATACCAAAACCGACAACCCAGTTCACAAAGAAGTTGTGCAGGATGTTTTTGTGACTTTAGTTAAAAAAGGTTTTATCTACAAAGATAGCTCTGAACAATATTATTCTGAGAGCGAAAATAAATTTTTACCTGATCGTTATGTTGAAGGAACTTGTCCACGTTGTGGTTTTGCTGAAGCTAGAGGTGACCAATGCGATAATTGCGATTCCCTCTTAGCGCAAGGTGAATTAAAGAATCCAATTAGCAAATTAACCAAAGCGCCGGTTACAATTAAATCTAGTGAACACTATTTCTTTGCCTGGGCAAAGCTAGAAGATTTCCTAAAAGATTATCTTAAAAATTATAGTGGCGCTTGGCGCGAATGGATTAAAAACGAAGCAACGCGCTGGCTGAACGAAGGTTTAAAAAGCCGGGCTATTACACGCGACCTTGATTGGGGTATTGAAATCCCGATTGATCGTTTAGCACCCGATGAAATAATTGAAGGAGCTGGACAAAAAAGAATCTATGTTTGGTTTGAAGCGGTTATTGGTTATCTCTCAGCTTCTATTCAATATTCACGAGAACATAATAATGAATCATGGAAAGATTTTTGGTACAATCAAGAAGCTGGTCATTATTATTTCATGGGTAAAGACAACTTAGTTTTCCACACACTTTTTTGGCCAGGCCAGCTTCATAGCTATGACGAAAAACTAAATCTACCCAACTTCCCCGCCATTAACCAATTTCTAACTTTAAACAATCGAGGTTTTTCTAAGAGCCGCGGTATAACAATTGATCCAAGAAAAATTTCCGACAGTTTCGGCCTAGATGTAGTTCGCTTCTATTTAACCTTAATCATGCCGGAAAACTCTGACAGTGATTTTACTTGGTCAGATTTTATTGTTAAAACCAACAACCTACTTATTGCTAACCTAGGAAATCTTATTAATAGAACCTTGAAATTAGCAGAAGGCTTAGATTTTTCAATGATGACCAACAAAGATGTTATGGAAATAGTAAAGCTTTATCTTAAGAAGATGGAACTTGGCAAAAAACTAATTAGCAACTGCCAATTTAGAGATTACGCTGAAAACATACTGGCCTTATCAGCCGAAGGCAACTTATATCTTTCTAAAGAAACTCCTTGGAAAATAAAAGATGATGCTAATAAATATCTAGAAATAATGTTTACTCCTATGGCCATTATTGTTGCTTTAGCAACCATGATTAAACCGATTGCTCCTGAGGCGGCCGATAAATTAGAAAAAATGCTTGGCCTAGAAGTAGCTGATTGGCCAGATGAAGAAACTATCTTTGAGTTGATTAAGAAAATAAGAATAAACAATATAGAACCACTCTTTAAGAAAATCGAAGCCGACGCAGAGGCAGAAAACTTTAACGAAAAATACGCCTAACTCACCCCAACCCCTCTCTGCCCCTTCGGGCAAAGAGGGGAAATTATAAATATTTGTTCTATTTTATAAAAGTAATATATACTTTAATTATTTTAATATCCGCTGATAGTTTATTTTTTATAACATTACCAATGACATCAAATATAAAAATGTTAAATGAAAATTTCCCCTCTTTACGCGTAAGCGTAGAGAGGGGCTAGGGGTGAGTAATACAAAAAAAACTACCAGGATTCAATGGTAGTTTTTTATTGCCTATAAACTATTAAACTAATCTTCAAAAACCTCAGCTAAAGCTTTTCTTAAATCATCCGAATCATTAAAGACACTTCCAATCGCTGCATCAGCAATAGAATTAGACTGACTATCTAAACGATCTCTAACACGACCTGAACTGAAAGATGGGTTTTCAAGATTCATAGGTTTAATTAAAAATTAATTTCTTCTTTTAAGTTAACAATTTTCTCTAAGATCAGACGACGCAAATCAGGAATTGCTAAACGCAAGAATTCACTTGTACCTGCGCCGTCACCTTCTTCTAAAAGCTCTTCCAACTGCTCTAGCTGATCATCGGTTAAATTATCAAATATAGTCTGACTAATTTCACGGTTAATCTTATCAACCAAGTCTTGCTTAAACGATTCAAAACTAGGCTCATCCATTGAGTCTTTAATTGATTCGTTGATTAATGATTCGGCTAAATAATTAGCAAGTTCAGTTTGATTTTGTAGAGGGTCCATAGCTTTATCCACACAGTATAACATATTATAAAATATTCTCAATCAACAAAATAGTCCCGTACCATAAGGTACGGGACTATTGTAATTTCAAAGTTTAAATTAGGATTATTTCTCTAGCATTTCTACAACTCGAGAATTCTTAACAGCTAGTTCAGCAATCGTGGCCTTATTCTCAGTTGTTAAATTATTATAAAACTCATTATGCTTCTCAGTCGGAAAACTAAAAGAGTTATTTAAATTTTCAGTCTTAGATAGATTCTCAAATTCATTAAATCCCATATTTTTATTATATAAAAATTAATTAAGACTATTCCTCGTCATTTCCAGTTAAAACTTCTTCTAAAAAATGAGAAATCTTTTCGGAGTTGTTCTCTCCTAAAAGCTCCTCAAATATTTCTAGCTTGTCATCAGGAATACGACTAATAATAAAGTGGTTAATCTTTTCAATCGCATCTGTTTTGAAGGCCTGTTTAGCTACTTCATCAGATGGGTCAAGATTTTGCTCTTTCATTAGACGTTCGACAAGCGTATCGACGGCTTGAGAATAATCAGGCATAGGGATGAATAAAAAATTATTTACCATTAAATAGTATCAGAAAATGCCTTAAAAGTCAAGGCACAGCGCAAAAAAAAGACGAGCCCTAGCTAGGGCTCGTCTTTAAAAAAATGCTTACATCTTTTTAAGTTCTTCTAGTTCTTTATTAATTTCGTCAATTGCTTTTATAGCGTTTGCTCGTCTTTCCTCGAGACCTGGGTCTATTGCTTCCATTGCTTTAATAGCTTTAAATCTTTTATCTTCCCATTCATCTTCGTATTCTTTTAAAGCTTTTGCTGCGGCTTCAGCTGAAATAGCTCTACTAGCTTCTATAACCCTAAGAGCATCTTCATAGTCTTTTTGGGCCTGCTTTATACCCTCAGTAGCAGTGTCCATTTTGTCAAATAGTTCCTTATCGTGGTCAAAGTGCACACCATCTAGAACATCATCTGCAGCAGCTCTAACGGCTGGATTGCCATCTTCTGCTACTTCATCCTTCTTGTCTTTATCGACAACAGGAGGTGTCATTGTGTTTAATGCATTGTCCATAGTTTTCATATTGTTAGTGAATATTTAATTAATTTATTAATATTTTATTTATATCACGTTTGATATATCTTGTCAATAGGCATCTAAAATATGCTTATTTTAGGGCTTTTTCAACTAATTATAGAATAACATAGATATAGACAAGAAACAATGTTGACAACAGTAATTATTAGTAGTAAACCATAAGTAGGACGAAGGAGGCCCCGGGGGCCCCAAAAAATCGTTCTTTGACAATTATGAAAAATACAAAAAAACAACTGAAGGACTTCACTATTGAAGAACTGTTACAAGAATACAACCCAGCGTTCAGGTCAAACGATCCAAACAGAAAAAAGAATACTGGCGTTATTGGTGAAGCCGTTCTAGAAAAAATCAAAACCAATAATGACTACAAACAAGTGTTTATTCTGACAGATTTTGGTAATGATCTAAATATTCATTGCCTAAATAAATTTGACATCACCGATGTCATCGATAAGATTTTCGATTCAGTAACTCTAATTTTAACCAAAGAAGGTTTAAAGAGACTGAATTTAAATTGACTCGTCGCATAGCTAGTATATCTTTACATATATACAACCCTACGCTTCGAGTCTTTTTTCTTTTCCAAAAAAACTAAATCTTAATTGCCTTCTTAGGCAAATCAACTATTACGACTTTACAATTTGGAATATCCTTTTCATTCAAACGATCAATCGTTCTATTACTTAGACGTTTAAAATATCCTTGAATTACCGCAATAACTGTTAAATGCGAAACAACTAAAACTGTTTTATAATCTTTGGCGATTAAATCATTTAAAAATAATTTAACCCTTTTTTCTAAATCAATATAAGACTCGCCTCCTTTGGGTGCGATCGCCCACGGCTCTTTGCTTTTGTCTCGCCAAGCATAAAATAAAGCCGCGCTTTTATTTTCAAACTCCCCCATCAACCTATCATTCAATCTTTTATCAGCTATCATTTTTACTTTATGATAGCGGTTGATTATTTTAGCGGTTTGTTCGGAACGAAAAAGCTTAGAAATATAAATTACATCAATTTTTTTCTTAGCCAATTTTAACGCTACCTCGCTTGCCTGTTTTTTGCCTAGTGGGGTTAGGTACACCTTTTTGCTTGGCAAGCCATTACAAAGATCTTTAAGATTATAATTACTTTGCCCATGGCGTACTAGAATCATTTTCATGTGAAGTCTATATAAATTAATCAAATAGAACTGAGTAGTTTTTCTTTGGCTTTGGCGTGACGGTCGGAGTGCTTACTGGGGCTGGTTTAGCTGGAGTTACTACGGGTGCTTTTGGCTTAACTGGTGCTGGCTGAACAATCTTTAGATTTGTTGTTGTTTTTTTAGTAGTGGTCGGCTTGGTCGCAGTCGAAGGCGCACTTGGTGTAATTTTAGGAACCACCGGAGCAGACGGCTCTACAGGCGCTGCTGGTGTGGCTGCTTTTTTAGATGGCTGCAATGGATTATAAAGCACAGTAAACTTGTCACTTCGGACATTTCCAGCGGCATCAAAAGCTTTTATCTCAATAACGTTTTTACCAACCACCAAACTCTTAAGACGCAAATTATTTATTTCCTTATCTTTAAAAATCATCTTCGTTCCATTCCAAATCTCATAAATAACAACACCTGACAATCTATCAGTCGCCTTAGCTCTAATCACGGGCAAGAAAGAATCATTTTGACGGGGTAAAACAGTAATAGCATTGGATGATGGCATTTCGTTATCAATATTTATCTTGAAGTGAAGCGTCTTTAACCAGGTAGAGTTTTGATCTTTAGCCCGAACATGAGCGTACCAGGTGCCACTAGTTAAGTCTCTTTCAATAGCTGATGAAAATTCTGTTACTGCGGAATCAGGAACTTCAAAATTAGCAATTTGATTAAAAGCATAAGCCACAGCAGTTACGCCTTTATCCGCTTTCCAAAAAATTGAAGCGGTTGTTTTATTATACCATTTTGACTGGTCAGGATGACTTGAAGAACTTAAAGCAAGGTTAGCCGCAGAAGCCAAGGGTTTTCCGGCGATAGAAATAGAACGATTAGTCCCTGCACTTGCCAGACCTGTTCCCTTGCCGTCATGCGCCAAGGCCACTAGACTAGTTGCTTTAAAAGGCATAGAACCGGGTGCCTTAGATTTAAAATTAAAACCGATCAATCTACCTTGAGGGCCATTATAGGCTGGATTAAGAATCACGCCCTTAAAAGTAATTTTGCCGTTAATATTATCAATTGCTGGTGACTGCACCCAGAAATTAATAATACATTTATCAGGTACATATTTTGTCACCTCAATAAGACTAGGATCAAAATCAACAACTGCCTCAACAGCATTAACTGTTTTATTTTGTGTATCAATGTTAAGTGTGACATAGCCAGACTCCCCAGTTTTATAGGCGGTCTTGTCCATTCTAAAGTAAAAATTAGCGGCGCTCGCCGAGTTAGCAAAAAAAGTCACCATTATAATAGCGACAAAAAAAGTAAATAAAAGATTTAATCTAAAAAATTTCATTTTTTATTTTTTATAAAACGGTATATTACGAAAGCAGCTGTGACTAATATAATAATGAGGCCGGCCGCCAAGTAATACAGATTATTTAAAGTATTAGGCTCAGGAGGCAAAGAAACAATTTTTTGGTTGCCACTTCGGTCAACGGCTTTTATAAAAACATATTTGTTTCGCGACTGATCTTGCAAGGCAACAGGACTAGTAGCTTTCCTCCAGTCATCATTCTCAGGCTTACTCAACAATGACTCTTGAATTTCATAATGATCAATACCTGAACCACTATCTTGTGCTGAAAAAATAGCCACCCACCCAAGCTTAGTGTCAGGCATCTTAATAATACTAAAATCAATATCAGTTGGCGCTACTTTATCATCTGCCTGATAATTTACATTTTCAGCTAAGTGATCAAAATTTATTGCTAGAGTTTCTGGCTCGGTAATAATCTTTACAGACTCACCTTGATTGGCATAAGCCTGTACATTCTTAAATGATAAAGTAACATTGCCTTTGGCTTGCGATTTTATATTAAATGACAAAACTAAACCGGGTAAAACGCTCGGCGTGTTAGCAGCATATAAGCCTGAGAATCCACCAGGAATAATGCCTGAAAAAACCAATGAACCATTATTAGAAATAACTGGCTGATCCAGCCAAGCTGAAATAATTGATTGCCCATCATTAATATCCGATAGTGTAGCCTGACCAGATGAAACGAATAATTCTCCACCCAAAGCATTAACTTTTT
Organism: Candidatus Falkowbacteria bacterium; assembly: GCA_026396835.1. NCBI lineage: Bacteria > Candidatus Falkowiibacteriota > Candidatus Falkowiibacteriota bacterium. The sequence continues at coordinate 61,377 of JAPLWA010000004.1, read as the reverse complement.
CGTCTGGTGAGTCTAGTAAAATTTCAATTTTACCGCCACCATTTTTTTGAATAGTTTCAAGATCAGTTTTTAATATAAGCTTAGCTGCCTGAGCTGGTAAAACTGCTAGGAGTAAGGCGAAACTTAAAAATATTGTAGAAAAAATGTATTTCATAATTATTATCAGCCAGTCCATTGGGACGCTAAAATACTAAAATCAGCTAAATCAATTTTTTTATCTTTCTTTAGGTCGACTTTAACAGGCGGATTATCTCGCTTATACCAATAAGCCATAATTGAAAAATCAACTAAATTGACTTTACAATCTCCGTTAAAATCGCCGGACAAACCACATTTCTCTTTAACCGGCTCTTCTTCCGGAACTGGTTGACCTTTTCCAGCAACCGAGAAATTAACCGCTTGGCTAAAGTCAGAAATCTGACCATTATAAGCCGTTTTTGATTTAGCTTCATGAAGACCAACGTTTAATAAAGTTGTATCTAAATTATAAAGATATGCTCCCCCGTTGTCAGTACTTGTTTTTAAAAATAATCCTGTATCTGAGTTAACTGAAATAGTTACGTCGGATTGAGGGACACTGCGTCCAAAAATAATAAGATTCTCACCATAATTTAGCTGGCGCTTATTAAGATCAATTGTTGGTGCAATAAAAATTCCACTAACGGTTGTAGTGGCTCCAGCAGTTACAACTACTGGAACATTGAAAGAAGACTGACGTCCAAAAGGATCTTCGCCAACAATTAAGTAATTAACATTGCCTGGCGTGGCATTGGAAATACTAATTAAAAAAGCCGCATCAGGACCAGAAATCGTTCTAACAATCAAACGTCCATTTTGCAACAAGGATATATTACTTGAGGGATAAGCTCTGCCAATAAAAACTACTCCAGTTGTTGGTAATAGATTAGGATCAACTACCGGGGACGGATTGATGGTGCCGCCTCCTCCGCCACCGCCTCCTCCGCCTCCGCCTCCGCCTCCGCCACCACTTGTGGGACAACCACTAGCTGGACAAACCTCGGCAGATATATCAACTCCCAAAGAACCACTAACATTGATTGCTAATACTGGATTAGCAATCACTATAAAAATAAGGCTTATAATAGAAAACGGCGCGGCGACGGCCGCGCCGAAGAAAATTCTTCGAGTCATGTCAGAGTAAAAATTAAGAACGTGCGCGGCGAATAATCCACTTATTATAACGTTTGATAATAAAACCTAAGACAACGAGAACTATAATCAGGCCAACTAATTCAATTAGAAGAAGTTGCCAAGGGAAGACCCAGACAACAAAACTAGAGACAACTTTTTCTGACTTGGTGCCATAACTAATATCTAAATCAGCTCGGTAACGACCAAAAGCAAAATTATTCCATTGATATTTTGCGGCTTCAAAAAATCCAAGTTTATTTGACTGTAATTCCGGAACGATTGTTGAATCAGTTCCTTTCTGCCACCACAGTTCAAAACGACGAATACTGCGAGGCAAAACATTGCCTTGTCCTAAGTTAGCGTTAATAACTTTAGTAGACATGCCAAAGATATTTTTTATATTCAACGAGCCTTTAGGCATTACGCGATCGGCGCCGCTATTCTGGAAACGGTAATAAAAATTGACCGGCAAAGAATTATACCAGGAATTATTATCTTTAGTTTTAAATTCTAATAAAGCGCCACCTTCTTTAATGTCACCATTAACTCTGAACAAAAGAAGAGTGCCAACTCGAGCACCAATAGAAAGCTGATTTCCACTGATATCAGGTGGCGTTGTTGCTAAAAATATAGCAGCAAAATATCCTCCTGGCTCAGCATCAGCCGGAATATTAACAGCAAAATCAACTGTTTTAGTTTCTCCGGGAGCTATTGTTACTTCTTTAGGGGCTGTAATCCAACTCGCTAAACCTTCATTACCGGTTTTAAAGCTAGGACTACCGGTTTCACCCATTGGTTCAAAATTTTCAAAAACTGTGTACAAAGTTTTTGCTTCTTGCTCTTCATTAATAACCTTAAAGAAACCGCCAACTGACTTTCCTGGATCACCAGCTAACTCGACTCTGACTGGTGAAACAGTCATAGCCTGAGCTTGGAACAAAGGAACAGCCAATGTTAGTCCGCCGACCAAAACTCCCAGCAACAAACGGCGGAAAGAATGTTTATTCATATTTAATGGCGTAATAGCTTTTAGAAGCTACCAGTCGCTGTGTAAGTTAGAGTTGTAGTATAGCTACCTGCTTCAGTTGTAGCGGCAATGTTAGCTAAATAGGTAAGACTAAAGGTTGTGGTTGCTGATGGACCCGTGGCAGAACCAATAGGAGTCTGGGTAGTTGCAGTGGCCGTGTAAGCATACTGTGAACTTGTTGCGTAAGGAGCACTCGCGGTTCCAGTTCCACCGGCAGCAGCTACGTTAAGACCAAACTGTTCACTGTTGGTAGAAGATGCTGCGGAAGCAGGCATGGCGGTAATAGTATTACCACCACTAGTCAAAGTTGCACCCTGAACATAAACTGTATAGCCAGAAGTAGCATTAGTTGAAACCTGGACGTTATTTCCGACCGTAGGGGTTGTTGTACCAAGAGTATCACCAGTAGCATAATGAGCATTTGTTGAAGATAAGGTTCCGAAACCAATAGAGCTGTCAGACAAAGCAAAAGTTAATGTTGGGTCAACAGTAGCTGTTACAGAAACCTGGTCAAAGTTAGTATCAACAATCGCGATACCAGCTGTTCCTGAATCAACACCATTACCGGCAGCAACCGCTAAAGTAGCAGTTTGAGCAGTAGCAGGGTTAGTAATTTGAGTTGCACCGGCGCCACCGATAGAAGCATTGGAACCAATCTTGATTCTAACACAGTTTGTTGCAGCAATTGTGTCTGTGGCTGATGTAATAGTAATAACCTGGCCAACTTGAGCTACTCCCCAAGTAGTAGTAGCAGGAGAAGCGGCTAAAGTTTTATCAGTAAATGAGCCAGCACAAGTTGCAGCCGTAGCTACGTCAACGTTATTAACTGCAAAAGTACCCATAGTAAAACCAGAACTAAAAGTCAAAGTAATAGTTTGACCGGCAGCTACTCCGGTTGGAGTAACAAACTGAATAGTATGATCGGCTAAAGTGCTTGTCTTTAGACGGGTCAAATTGTCACTTAAGGTGGTTAGGTTTGCGGCTTGGGCATAGTAACCAAAATTAGCCATAACCATCACGAGTGATGTTATAACCAACGCATTAACAATGCGCTTTAACGAAGATTTCCTCATATAGTAAAATAAATTATTATGTGGATAAATAAATATACTCTTATTATAGCACACATTTAGATAGTCGTCTATTAAAAACCACCTACCGCGGTATAAGTTAAGGTCGTAGAATAACTTCCTGCGTTAGTTGTAAAACCGATATTACATAAATAACGCATAGAGAAAGTATCAGTTGATGCTCCTGCGGCATTTCCAATAGTACTTTGGTTACTTGCCGTTGCATCATAGCCATAGTTACTAGCATGTCCATAAGTTGAAGCAACTGTCGCTACTCCCCCGCTAACAGTAGATCTAATACCAAATTGCTCATTACCAGGATTAGAAGCGGCTGGCGTGTTACCAATTGCGGTAATTACATGTCCACCCGGACCAGCTAAAGGATCTCCTTGAACATATAAAGTATAGCCATAGGTAGCATTAGTTGACACATCAATGGTGTGGGCAATACTTTCTACGCCTGCACCAAGTGTGCTCGTAGCATAACGCGGCGACAACATCGTTAAGGTTCCAAAATTAATCGTGGCATTAGATAAAGACATAGTCATAGTAATAGAAGGCATAGCCCAGCATGTTCCATTATTTGTGTTGGTAAAATTAGTTGGATTCATATTTATTGAACCGGATTCACAAGCACTGTCTTTAACATCAAGCCAATCTAAAACTGCTGTTCCAGTTGGATGAATACGCCATTGGGTTGGACTAGCATCAGAATATAATTTTATAGCCGCACCACTGTGTCCGGTAACCGTAAATACTCCAGTAATATGAAAAATTGGTGAACCAGCGGTTTGGAAATCAACTTCTTTGGCGACAGTATGTGTAATAGTTAAATTATTAAAAGTTGTTGTGCCGGAAACTGTCACGGTATTGCCTCCGTTCATCAAAACAGTAGAAGAGCCTGCGGTAAAAGTTCCTGAGTTAGACCAACTACCAGCAATGGTAATAGTATTCGATGATGCAGTTAAGGTTCCGGCTGAAATAGCAAAATCTCCACCAACGTTAATTGTATTTGACGCTGCAACTGTTGCTGCTCCAACTTTAGTTAAGCCAATTGATGTAGCACCTGTAATAGTTCCGCTCAAAGTCAGAGTACCGGCGTCTGAACCTATCGAAGCATTTGAACCCAGGGTAATAGTTCCTTGATAAGTATTATCATTAACAATATTTCGTAAAGCGCCAGTATTAGAAACACCATTGCCATATAAAGTTAAAGCTTCTGCTCCGACTGTAATAGTTCCCTGAATCTGTAAAGCTCCGCCGGAATTAACAACCGTGCCAGCCGCCGTTGTGCCGAGCGACGCGGCATTCCGTACATTAATCGCTCCAGCATTAATCGTAGTTAAACCGGTATAAGTATTTGTAGCTGTTGTTAATATTAAAGTTCCGGATCCATCTTTAGTAAGCGTACCGCTGGTAGTACCGATAACTCTGGAAATCGTCGTATTACCAGATCCACCAACCAACAAAGAGTTAGTTGCACCGCTAATAGCCCCCGAAACAACGAGAGCTCCACTCTCAGATTTAATACGTGGCGTGATTGAGCTGAGCGTGATTGCTCCCTGAATCGTATTCGAATCACTAACATTTCGTATTGATCCAATACCACCTGCACCAGTACCGTTAATAGTAATTAATTTAGTGCTTGGTAAAGTAATATTATTTTGTAACTCCAAGGTAGCTCCAGCTGTCACTGTTGTAGTATGAGTAGTACCAGCAGCACCAAGAGCGTTGCTATTTTGCAAATTTAATTTACCAACCAACAAAGCAGCGGAAGTACTGGTAAAGGTATTATTACCAGACAAAATAACTTGACCACTGGTTGTCTTTGAAATACCAGCAGCCACAGCGCTACCTAATACTGCACTGATTGTTCCACTTTCAAGGGCGTAAGCAGCAGTCGAAGTTAGCGTAGCCGCTCCACCACTGTTAATAATTGATCCGCTAATTAAAGTGACAGCACCGATGTTAGTTTCATTAAAACCGCTAAGATCAAATGTTCCGCCAGCAACAGTAACGGCTCCAGTAGCTAAGGCATCGTTAACTCCATATTTTAAAGTTCCACCATTAATTCTCACTAAGCCTGTACTGAGATTCGCTGCACCTAAAGTCAGAATTCCGGAATCATATTTAGTTATAGTAATAGCCACGGCCGGAAAAATTCCGGAGAAAGTTGTTGGACCTGTTCCACTAATAACATAGTTAAAAGTTCCAGTTGGTGCACCAGCAAAAGTAATAAGTCCTGAGCCTGAATTTTGAATACGAGCGTTTGAACCAAGAGTCAGAACACCAAAAGTATTAGCACCTGAAGAGCTACTAGTTAATGCCCCAGCATTATTAATTCCGCTGCCGTTTAAAGTTAATGGCTCCCAAGTTGAAGATCCACCAAGAGTGAAAGTTGATAAATCAAGATCTGCACCAGCTGCAACAGTAGTGGCTCCGCCAATTGTACCAAGAGGCGTGTTCGTTACTCCACCGTTGGCTCCAAGTTGAACAGTCCCGGTGCTAATAGTAACCGCGCCAGTGAAAGCATTTTGCCCACCAAGAATAAGTAGACCTGATCCTTCTTTGGTGATTGCACCGGCGACGGCTGACCAAGCGCTGGCAGTAGTTTGTGTTATTGTTCCGGGTGAACTTACTAAGGTAAGCGCAAACGCGCCAGCCAATGCGCCACTGAACGAAAATGTTCCACTACCAAAATTAGTAATACGAGAAGCGGCTCCTAGAGTAATTGGTCCGCTGAAACTTGTCGGACTCGAGGAATTAGTTGTAATAGCTCCACGGTTATTTATTCCTGTTCCGTTAATGCTAGTTATTGGCTCAGCTGTAGATAGAGTAATTCCATTAAGATCAAGTATGGCACCAGAAGTAATCGCAGTTACGCCGGCAGTTGTTCCAAGTGGCGTATTACCAGCCGAACCAGCCGAACCGAGCTGTAAAGTTCCGGCGCTGATTGTTGTTGTGCTGGTAAAAGTGCTGGCGCCAGAAACGTTCCACAAACCCACACCGTTTTTCGTTAAGGTGTTTGCACCAGTACCAACAATACTGACAAGAGTTCCATTGCCAGAGCCACCAATTGTCAAACCAAAAGCACCGGAAATTGTGCCGGCATTTGTTACATTAATATCACCGTAGTTAGAAATAATCGTACTAGCACCTGCAAGAACAACCAGACCACTATAAGTAGAATTGACACTAGAAAGATTTTGTACGGCTCCAGCAGCCAACGCACCGTTCAAACTTAGACCTTCGGTTGTACCAAGTGTATAACCGTTTAAGTCAAGCGCCGAGCTAGCACCAACAACCAAGGTTCCGCCAGCGGTTGTGCCGAGTGGCGTATTAGTTGCATCACCATTAGCACCAAGTCGCAAAGTTCCGGCGTTAATAGTAGTTGTACCAGTGTAGGTATTATTACCAGAAAAAACTAAAACTCCAGCGCCGGTATCCTTAGTAATCGCAAAGGCACCGCTAATAACTGCTGAAACAACCACATCATTATCAACTACAGAATCACCAATGTTAAAACTTCTCGCAGCACCCAAACCAAGATTACCGCTAATTGTTGAGCTAACATTATTGTTAGCAGTAGTTGTCACTGTTCCTCCTAAAGTCAAAGTACCGCTTCCGCTTCTAACTGTGCCTGCGTTTAAGTTAAGCGCGCCAATTGTATCTGAATTACCATTAAGATCATAAATACCATTAACAACCGTGACAGCACCTGAAGAAATAACGTTACTAGCTCCATAAGTTAGCGTGGCATTATTTATAGTTGTTGTTCCAGTATAAGCGCCAGCAGCACTTAAAGTTAGATTACCAACACCACCTAAAGTAACAGTACCAGCTGCGTTAGTACCAAGAATTGCTGAGACTGTAGCATTAGCAGTAACGAGCATAGGCAGTTCAAGAGTTGTCATACCAATAGTCGTGTTAGCACCAGCAATATTAGTCGCACTATTAAGCAAGGTATTACCACTCAAGCTGGCCGTGGCTAAAGTAATTGTCTGCGCTGTTCCTGGATTAGTGACACTAAAATTATTTAAAATTAATGAATTGATTGATTGAGTAGAAGCAGCCGTGTCCGCACCTAATTTGACGTTACCATTAGCAGTGGCAAAATCAGTGGCATATTCACCGCTAAATCCAGCTTGGTTAAGTAATCTTAAACCGTTGGTATTTCCAACGTTATAAGTAACCATGTCTGAGCCAGTTCCGCTTAATGAAGTGTCGCCGAAGGCACCTTTAATAACGCTGATAGTTTTTGAATTAGCGGCACCTGCAGCACCAATTAAGTTTGTTCCAATAGAGGTAAACATTAGAGTCGAAATATTAGCAGCAGGATTAGTACCAAATCCAGTTCCTCTAAATAAAGCAGTCGAACCAGCAGAACGAGTTAAGCTGGCAAAAGTCATAGTAGTTGATCCACCAGCACCGGGTGTAATTGTTATCACATTATATCCCGTTGATAATGTCAGCGCTCCAGCTGTTTCTGAAGACAGCGCCGCCGTATTGCCGATAAAATTAAAATTTCCGCCGTTCATAGTTAGAGCCAACGCATCTCCAAGACGACTGGCCACGGCTGTTGAACTATTATCAAGTGTTAGAGTACCACCAAGGTTAACGGTAAAAGTAGCAGACGCAGCTGAACCAGATCCACTTAAAATAATAGCACCAGCATTAATTGTTACTGTACTACTAATAGTATTCGCCGCGGTCATTGTCACAGTACCTTGCCTATTTTTTACAAGAGCTATTGCTCCAGCAAGTACTGCACCGATAGTTCCTTTTTCAACTGTATAGGCAGTTCCAGTAAGAGTACCATTAGTAATAGTACCATCGACCAAGGTCACAGTTCCCACTGAATCAGTAACAGCGTTCATATTCCAAGATCCTCCCAATACAGATACGGCTGTGACAGCCAAAAGACCGCTAGCGCCATAGTTAAAATTTCCCGCTTCGATAATTGTGGCTCCAGTATAGGTTTCACTAACGTTGACGGTTAAGGTTCCTGCTCCATCTTTAGTTAATCCACCTGCTCCAGAAGCAACTCCAGTAACCAGAGTGATGTTTCCTGCGCCACCTATTCTCGTTGTACCAGCAGTGGCGATAGCTCCTGAAAGAGTTAACAAGCCGGCACCAGTATTTGTAATACGTGCATCAGATCCAATCGTAATTCCACCACTATAACCTATTCCGCTAGCTGAGTTATTTATTATTGCACCACCGTCATTAATTCCTCGACCGTTTCGGTTCAGCTGTTCCGATAGTAAAACCATTTAGATCAAGTACTCCCCCGCTGTTAACAGTTGTCGCACCGGCAATTACTCCAAGCGGAGTATTTAAAGTATCACCGGCTACTCCTAGCTTAATTGTTCCATTAGCAATCGTAGCGGCACCCGTAAATGTACTAGCACCAGAAAGCGTCCAAATACCAGTACCAATTTTAGTTAATGTCCCGCTGGTTGTTCCGAGAACACTTGTCAGGGTTCCGTTGCCAGATCCACCAATTGTTAAACCTAATCCGGCACCGGTAATCGTACCCGCTGCACTTAAATTTATATCGCCGTTGTTGGCAATAATTGTGCTAGCAGATCCTAAAGTTAAAAGTCCACTATAAGTTACAGCGCTAGCTGAAGTATTTGTTAAAGCACCAAGTGCAAAATCACCGAGTCCAAATCCTGTTCCGTTAATTGTTAATAGTTCAGCTGTACCAAGAGTAAATCCATTTAAATCAAGCATAGCACCAGCTGACACAAGGGTATTGTTACCAGCACCAGCAATGCCGAGTGGAGTATTAGTGGCTCCACCAGCGGCACCTAATTTAAGATCTCCAACGCTCACCGTAGTAACACCTGCATAAGAATTATTTCCTGAAAGAGTTAAGGTTCCAAAGCCATCTTTAGTCACACCAGTAATAGTGGATAGAGTTCCGGAAAAAGTTGAATCATTAAATCCTCCAATTGTCAGTACGAAGGCACCGGAAATATTGCTACTAATATTCATCACGCTAGCATCAGCGGCAATTCTCGCAGCTGCACCAAGAGTAATCGCACCGCTATAAGACACAGTAGTTGATGAACTATTCATCAAGGCGCCCATGTTACTATTTCCATTCGCAACAGTTGCACCTGAACCATAACCTAAACCATTCAAAGAAGTAATTGGTTCTCCGCTAGTCATTGAAAAACCATTTAAATCGAGCGCTCCAATTGTTGCAATAGTTGTTCCACCAACAGCGGTACCGAGTGGTGTATTAGTTGCGCCACCAGCTGCACCAAGTTTAAGAATTCCGCTAGTAATCGCTGTTACACCACTGTAAGTATTATCAATCGCTGTTACACCACTGTAAGTATTATCTCTTGTTAATAAGACAATACTATCAGCAGCCGTATTAGTCGCTATACGAGTAGTAGTTCCTGAACCAGCAATAATAGCGCTGACTGTCCCACTTCTAAGCTCAAATGAAGATCCGGTTAATACTCCTGCTCCACCAGTTATAGTTCCTCGCTGCATTATAACTGCACCGACAGTATCACTATTTGCACCCATATCAAGCGTTCCATTATTAACTGTTACGCCTCCAGAAGAAATAACGTTGCTCGCGCCATAGGTTAAAGTCACATTATTTACAGAAGTTAAACCAGTATATAAAGACGCTGTACTTAAAGTTACATTTCCTGTTCCGCTTAAGGTCAAGGATCCAGCAACAGCTGTTCCTATTACTGCTGAGACCGTAGAAGAAGCGCTCGCTAAAATATCTAATTCATTAGTTGTAATACCGAGAGTCGTATTAGCTCCAGCAATATTGTTAGCGCTGTTAATTAAAATGTTTCCGCTTAAACTCGCAGAAGCCATTGTTAAGGTTTGACCAGTCCCAGGATTAGTTACATCAAAACCATTTAAAATTAAGGAGTTAACTGATTGAGTTGTTGCTGCCGTACCGGCAGTTAATTTTACATTGGTATTAATAGTAGAAAAATCGGAAGCATATTCACCACTAAATCCAGCTTGATTAAGAAGTCTTAGACCATTCGTATTTCCGACGTTATATGTCACCATATCTGATCCGGTTCCACTTAAAGAAGTATCACCAAACCCACCTTTAATAACGCTGATAGTTTTAGAGTTAGCCGCACCAGCAGCACCGATTAAGTTCGCTCCAATAGTAGTGAACATCAATGTAGAAACATTGGCTGCCGGAGTGGATCCAAGATTTGTGCCTCTAAAAAGAGCTGTTGCTCCTGCGGTACGTGCCAAACTGGCAAAGGTCATAGTTGTCGGTCCACCAGCTCCTGGAGTTACAGTAATAATATTATGACCGCTTGTGAGCGTTAAAGCTCCAGCTGACTCTGAGGCATCAGACAAACTATTACCAATATAATTAAAATTTCCACCGTTCATGGTAAAAGCAGATGATGATATACGATTCAATAAATCAGTTGCACTATTATCAACCGTCAAGGTTGCACCTGAGTTAATCGTCACAGCCGATGACGGAAGAGTGCCGGCTCCACTTAATATAACAATACCATCGTTGATAACCGTAGAACCGGTAAAGTTATTATAACCACCGAGTGTTAAAGTTCCGGCGTCATTCTTAACAAGCGAAGCTGACGTTGCCCAAATAGGAGCCGAAGTTGTTGTCGTAACATTTCCGGCGCCGCTCACGGTCAACGCAAAAGAAACAGCCGAAATTCCTTTCTGATCAATTGTAAGAGTGGTACTGGAATCAGAATCTATAACAGCAGCGGCCGCAAGCGTAACAACACCTGTTAAAGTATTATTACCTGTCGCATTGTGAATGGCTCCGGTATATAACATACCAGTTCCTGAGATGGTAATATATTCTGGAATCGAAAGACCACTACCATTTATAAGAAGTGTTGCACCTGCCGAAACAGTAGTTATACCATCGATAACGCCCAAAGCCATGCTGTCTCTAATATCAAGAATACCAGCACTCACGGAAACAGCGCCGCTATAAAGATTAGGTCGAGTTAAAATAACCGTTCCTGGTGTTGATTTAGTTAAAGCTCCACCGTCGCCGGCAATGATGGCACTAATTGTTCCGCTATAAACAGTAAATGTAGCACTACTTAAAACTCCAGTTGAACCAGTGATAGTTGGGTTTGATAAATCTCCAATCAATCCAAGCGTAATTGTTCCAACCATATCAGAGTATGTTGCTATATCTAGTGTTCCATTATTAACCGTAATAGCTCCCGATAGAATTGCATTGTCTACGCCATATAAAAGAGTCCCACTATTGATAACCGTTGTTCCAGTATATGTATTTGGAAAATTATATTTTAATGTTCCAGCGCCATTCTTAGTCAAGGTAGCACCGGCAATAGCGAGCGGTGACATATCAAAAGTAATATTGCCCGCCCCATCAATATTAAGGTTAAAGGTACCAGTCACACCACCAGTAAGACTAAGCGTGCCTGAGTCAGAATCAATTTCAGCTCCACCAGCCACTAAAGTAATCAATCCAGCAAAAGAATTGTCACCGCTAATATTTCGGAGAGCACCACCACCTAAAACTCCAAATCCTCTCAATGTCAGCGCTTCATAGCCGATATTTATTCCATCTTGTAACTGCAATTCAGCTCCACCAACCACGGCAGTTCCGGCGGCAATTGCTCCAAGAGCCTCAGCATGTCTTAAATTTACAATTCCAGCGTTGATCGTCGTTGCTCCGGCAAAAGTGTTGGCGCCAGAAAGAATAAGTTTACCTGTTCCCTCTTTGTTAAATCCACCAGCTCCACCAATCATGCCGCTAATCGTTAAAGTCTCAGCGCTATTGGTTATAAAAATATTTCTAGTGGCATCAAGTCGAATATTAAGACTAATTGTATTTCCGCCTGATGCTACGCCGTCAGTAATTCCGGCAACTCCCTGCCCTAAAATAATATCGTTACCAGCTAAAGTATAACCACTGCCTAAAAAGGTAATCGAGTTAAATATTGTATTTTGAATCAAATCATTAGTATTCGAAAGATTAGACGCACCATTAGGGAAGACTAAGTTGTCACCAGCGCCAGGTACGACTCCGCCGGACCAGTTTCCACCATTAGACCAATTACCATTAACCGCTCCTGTCCACGTGGCGGTTAAGGAGTCAGAAGCGACTTGCCATTGACCAGCTTCTTTAAAAATCAATTTATCATCAGCTCCAAATAATCTTTGCAACCAATTAACTGGATTGGAAAAATTTAGAGGACCTAATAAATACACTTGAGGCGAAATTTTTGCACCCTGATATTCATAACTTAAATCAATTGTTTGTCCGGCGCTCAAACTCTTTTCCCAGATAATATATTTTTTTCCATTCTCTTCTTTTTGTTTAGTATCATCAGTCTCGGTAACTTTCATGGAGACTGGAACAGTTTCAACAATGACACCATTAAAATCTTGATTCGCTTTCACTTTAAAATTCATCACGTATTTTGATAAGAATGGATTGATTCTAGTCGCGCCAATTCTTTCAACTTCAAAGGGTAAAGAATCTTTGACTTCAAAAGAATCTTTGATCTCATAAATTACTGAACCATTATTTGGATCAATTTTTTGTAGAGTCATGTCATAAACTCCTGGATCACCAACTTGGTAATGAGCAAAATAATCTGGATTATCAGTTATGTTATTTACGCCACAGGTTTTACTATATTCAATTGTGCCGGCGCTAGTAGAAAGTTCTGTCTCAGTTTGTAAATTTACATTGGTTATTTTTAATTTAAGATTGGCATCACAGATCGTATTTCCGGTATCACTAAGAGTTCCCATTTGAAGATAAGCATCTTCTTTAGGTAAGTAAGTTGACTTGTTGGTGTTAATCGCTAAAACTCCCCAGGTAAAATCCTGGCTAGAAACAAAGACTAACCTACCTCTCAAAATTTCTACATCCATTTTATATTTGCCTGGTAAAAAATTGTCAGATGGTGTAGGCAGACTAATACTTATAGCTCCATTTATTTCTTCGATTACTGGCTGAAGTTCTGCCTTTTCTCCCTCGGGATCAAAAACATCAGACTTAATAACCTTAAAGTTTGCTTTTGTTATAGGTGCTAAAGCTGGAGCTTCAGTTGATGTAGGCGCAACAGTGTCAGTTGGTATTGGAGCTACAATATCAGTGGGCGTTGGTGCGGCCGTGTCAGTTGGTATTGGAGTTACAGTATCAGTAGCGGCCGGCGCTGGAGTGTCAGTCGGAGCATCTACTGGTAATGTGGCAGGTATTTCAACTGGAGCCTCAACAGGAGCTACTGGCGCAGGGTCAATCGCATCTTGAGCAAAAGCAGTTAGGACGGTTTTTTTTAACCAATCTCCGCCAAGTATAGAAATAAGCTTTCTTAATTGTGTTGCATTTGAAGACGGTTCTTGTAGTGGATCTGCTGCAGGTGGGGTCACTTCTGGTTGGGTTCCTGGATCTGTTTTAGTATCTGCCTTGGGTAGTGTTTCTGGTGCTGGTTCAGGGATTGGCCCTGGAGCTGGTTCAGAAGCTGCCTTTTGCTCATTAATAATCTCTGTAGTCTTAGCATCTAACACGGTATTATCGACTTCAAATTTTGGTTTTTCGTCAGCCCGAAAATCTTCTTCTGTAGGCTTAAAAACATTATCAATTCTAACTCTTGGTAAATTATCAATCTCCCCTTGGCTAAGTTCTTGAGATGATGGCTGATATTCAACGTTCAACCACATAGCATCAAGATAAATTTTAGGTGCATTATCAATTGTCGGCAAAGTTTGAAGAGCAACTTGAATTTTTTCTAAATCAGCAAAGCCAGAAAGAACTCCAGTCGGTATTTCAAAGCTTACAGAATTATTTATATCAGAAGCATAACCAAGCGTGTCCCACTTAGTGCCGTCAAGCGTATAGCGAACTTCAACAACTGATCCTTCAGGGATAATAGGTCGATCTGACGAGACTGGCTCTTCAGCGCTTACGGCAGCCGGATCTACTACATCTGAGCTTGTGACTGGTAATACCTGTGATGGATCATTCTCCTGAGCGTGCGTTGATGTGAAGAAAAAATTTTTCAAAAAAGAAGATTCTCCTGATGGAGATACTTCAAGAGGTGCTTGATTAGCAGGTTGTTCATTTTGATTTGATTCAACATTTGATCCTTGAGCTGGTACTTCGTTAACAGATGCTGGCCCCTGATCGATTGATGGACTTATGTCTATCACATTTTCAAGATGATTAGTCCAAGAAAACTTAAGTATAACTTTTTTTGGAACAACATCTTGAGGGACTTCTCCTCTAAACCCTCCGCAACGTATTTGTGCAATAGAATTTGAAATTGAGGCTGAGTTAAGATCACTGTACTTATCAATACCACCCTCTATAATATTAGGTGCACCAACTGCTTTATCAGAATTTTCCCAACCGCCGTCACATGAACCCGAGAAAAAGGGTGTAACCTCGGCTTCGATTTTCTTCACTCGTGTAAATGGGTAAATAATCAAAGCCAATAAAACAAGACCGCCAACAACAAAGCGGACTTTTTTTGAAATAAACAATGAGCGAGAAAACTTAACCGGAATTAGCTCTGGTTTAGTTGATTTTCTTTTATATGTTTTTCGGGGCAACTTAGCGGGCATGAAAATATTGAAGTAAGGTCTAAAAAATTAGGAAAACAACGCAATCCCCAAGTGACTTCGTTATTAAAATTATAACATAAAGTAAAGACCCAAGCGAGCAAAATATGCTATTTTTATTAGCTTAATATAATAATTGACAAAAGCACAATTACTTAGTAGTATGTAAACTTAAATAGCACATTAATAAACTTAAACTAATACGAGAGGAAAATTAAATGGGGAAAACCATTGGAATAAGCACGAGCGGAGCACCAGGGGTGCCAGAGTTGAACAATGCAATACTAGTAATATCACCATACAATATTACCGGAATTACAAAAACAATAAGTAGAAGGACGGAAAATAACTACAATGTTATTGAAACCTTTAGTGGAAAAGATGCCCTGGAAGTTTTCAACACGGTACGACCAGATATAATTGTAGTTAATGTTTTTATGGATGATTGCCCGGGCAAAATACATGAAAGCGCACACATAATAAACAGCGTCAGGAAGATAAACCCAGCAGCTTTGATAGTCACTACCTCAAGTAAGGAGGTAAACGAAGCATGCAGGAAAAAAATGATTGGCTTAGGCGCCAATATGTACATTCCGGGCGAAATATTAAAAAAAGCAATTCATCTAATAATAAAAAGTTACGAAACAATTATTTCCTGGGATGAGAAATATTTTGGAACTGATAATGACAGGGAGAGCGAACTAATTAAATCATTTCATTATCTTAACCAGCAATATTTTAGATCATATTTTGAAAATAACCCTAGCGAAGAGCTTATAACAGTTAGCCCACGAAGGTTGAATAATATGATCCACACAAAAGACCCCAGAGAGAAAGACGACTATTTTATCTACTTATCAAGAAATAATTTTATTAACTAATAAAATTTATAACTATTAATGGAGAAAAAAAAGAGGAATGGTAAATTAGAATTTACCTACACAAAAGCTACAAGTGGCAAAATTTGCGAAGCCAACGCAGAGGGCTGCGGGATACATGTATCAAGAGAAGTTTCTCTTAATGATCAAAATTTCGTTGAGCCTAAAAAAATATGCAAAAACATAAACTGCTCAAATAAAGCAAGAGAAATACTGCAAGAAGAGTACAATAAAGAAAAGAAAAAAGCGGAAGGTGGAAAGCAAAAAATTCACCAAATAGAAGTAACAACAAATTTATACTGATTTTAATAAAGCCGACGATATTACTTCGCCGGCTTTTATAATATATAAAAAGTAAAACCTTGAGCTAATCCTTTACACAACGAACTGAAAAACCAAATATTTTCCTATCATCATCACGATTAACTTTAGCATCTCCGTTGTTTAAATAACGACGATAAGACTCATCACTGTCATCAATTAGACTGGTCCAAAAATTTGAACGATTAACATCATGTGTAAATTGTCCATTATTTCCACGATAACCAGCGGGCAAGGCCGAGAAACCATAATCATCGGTGCCGTCCCAGGCTGGCGTTACTGACTTTAATTTAGTTGAAGCTGGAGGACAGCCGTGATCAGGATCGCAATTAGCATCACCACTAACAAATCTAGTTAAAGTTGTCCACTCAGCATCACTTGGAATATGCCAGCCGGTTGGACAAATACCTTGATGAGTTGAGCTAACTACACAAGGCGAAGTTGCGGTGTGATTGTCGCAAGTCGCTGCAAAAGCCATGGCTGTATGCCATTGATACAATCCCCCATCAGTCGTACAGTTTGCCGGATCATCATCATAACAATATTTTTGGATTGTTCCGGCGTTAGCATCAGCTTGATCAAGCACGCCATTAACGCGTGTACCAACATCTAAATTGTTTCTAAACCAGCATTGAGTACCAATTTGTACCGTATGATAAGTTCCACCGGAATAAGCTAAATCGTCGCCGCAAGTAGAAAACTGACTACTACCACTGCCTGAACTTCCACCAGTAGTGCCTAATGGTGTTGCAATATTATTACCAGAATTCAAAGCAGTCGTTTGCCCTTCTAAGCAAAAAGAAATTGTATAAGAAGTTCCACTATTAACTTGAGTATAAACATAATTTTGATTAGACAAACAATCACTATTAGTTTTTGGTAAAGGATTAGACGGAACCTTGCTTAAATAAGTTATGTTACCATCACTTATAGCGCCGCCCGGCGTTACCTCTGCTGGGTAAACTCCATTATAACTAAAATACAATTCAAGCGCTGATTGAACTTGTTTAATATCAAGCACGCGTTTTAAATCTCTGGTTTTAAGACGAACCGCTGAAAGACTAAGAATAGAAATGCTAACTAAGACACCTATAATTGCTATTGTTACCAATAGTTCAATGAGTGTAAAACCTGAGTTTTTATTTTTTATAAATTAAGCCTATTAATGCTTACTATAATTATAGCTTATTTAAGAAATTAGTGTTAATCAAAAAACACCCCTGCATTTGCAGGGGCGTTTTTATTAAACTATTTATGCTTCTTCTTGGCGGCTTTAGCTTCAAGCATTACGCGCTTAACTTCAAGGCGCTTCTTAGTCTTATGAGAATTAGACTTCTGAATTTTGCCTGGGCCAGTACTTCTTTTAGACATATGAATGATTTTTATAAATAAGTCTTATCTTAACTTGTTATTAAGATAAAATCAAGTATTAATTAAGAAACTTGTAAGACAACCAGATGCCTAGAATTCCGCCAATTGCGCCGGAAATAATTGAAGTTAATGAAAAAGCGCTAACTCCAAAAAATGTGGGAGCATAACTACCAATTACTGAGCCAACTATCATGCCTAACATTATAAATTTCTTATCCATATATAATATTATAGCACAGAAACAGGCTTATATTTTTTTCAAATCTAGTTCGTCATCAACCCTAATTTCACTAACAAATTCGCTCATGTGGCTTACTAAAATAATGGCGCCTTCATAATCATTAATCGCTTTAGCAATTACCGGAATGTGGCGGAAATTAATGTGATTAGTTGGCTCATCTAAAATCAACAAACCTGGTTTCATTAAAACTAAACGTGCAAAAGACAAGAGCCCTTTTTGACCTTCAGATAAAGCTGCGACTGGATGGCCCATTAGTTCTCCGGAAATTAAAAAGCCAGCAGCGATTGAACGCATATCTTGTAAGTCATAACCATCAGCCATAGCGCTTTTCAAAGAATCAAACACTGTTTGTTCAAAATTAAGAGTGGCAAAATCCTGACTATAATAACCGACCCGAACGCCTTCTAAAATTACAGCCCCTTTATGATCGTCTGATATTAAAGAACGAAGCAAAGTACTCTTCCCCATTCCATTTGGACCAGTAATTAATAAGCGACTTCGTTTACGTAAAGTTTTTTCAACTGGTTTATCAATCGCTTCATGATTAACAATAACTTTAACTGAACTTATTCTAACAATTTCTCCGTTAATATCCTGACAAGGAATTTCAAAACTACGAATCGTTTTATCTTCACGTCTAACGTCGACTTTATTTTCTTCTAACTCCTCAGTTTCATCTTTTAATTTTTTTGCTAGCTTACGCATCTTACCACCTTTGTTGGCAAAGAAGTTAACCTTTTCTTTTCGATCCTGAATAACTTTTTCCAGTTGTGCATTTTTCATTTTCTCACGTTCGATTCGTTTGTTAATTTCTTCAACCACGGAAAAATAGTCACCAACATAGCTTTCAAGTTTATGTGTAAAGACATCAAGATAAAGCACTCCTTCAGTAAAACAATTTAAGAAGTCAGCGTCGTGTGAGATAACAATAACTGTTTTATCATACATGATTAAAAATTGAATCAAGTGATCGATTCCCGCTTTGTCTAAATTGTTAGTCGGTTCATCTAGTAAAAGAATGTCAGGATTTTGAATCAAGGCAAAAGCTAAAAGCAAGCGAGCTTGTTGCCCACCTGACAAATCACCTACCCGGCGTTCAACAGGCACGTCAAAATTAACCGCGTCCATAGCTTTACTAATCCTGCTCGCTAAGTTGCCGGGTACGACTTCAAAGGCTGAAGCAAAATATTGTTCAACTGTTAAATCGAAGTCTTTGCGCGCTACGGCCTGAAGCGCGGTGCCAATAGTGGCATTGTTAGTCGTTAAGACACGGCCATCTTTAGGTTTGTATTCACCACGGATTAAGCCAAAAAGTGTACTTTTGCCAGCACCGTTTTGTCCCATCAAAGTAAATTTAGCGCCGCGGCGTAAACTAAAACTAGCCGCCTCTAAAATCGGTTTCTTTTCTAAATATTCAAACGTTACGTTATCAAAACGCAAGATTACTTCTTCGGCCATAATAAAAAAATAAAAGCCATTAGGCTTTGTAGAAAATGAGTTTTTAAGCTCATCGTAACCACCTGCATAATAGCTGTTTAAAGCACTTATGTCAAATATACTCAGAAAGTAAAAACCCCACTTTTTGGTTATAAGTGGGGTCCCATTAATGAAAATTTACTTCAATTTTGCTTTTTTTAATTCTTCGAGCCATAATACTTCTTCATCCGCTAACTGCCTAAATCCAAACTTTGCGGATATAAAGGACTTGTCATCATTTTTAATGATATGACGGACAAAAAGCTCCTTTACTGTTTCTTTAATCAGCTTTCTCATTTTATAGCAACATTTAGGAAAAATTGCGCAAACATAACCAGCGCCACTCTGAGAACACCTGACTTCATCGACAGTGTAATAGGTATTCAGTCCATTATTAATAATAATATCTTGAATATGTTCCCTGATAGAATCAGTATGATAAGGGTAAACGTTATTAAAATCCTTATCAACAATATTCGGTAGTAATTTAATTATGTCACCGTCATTATCCCTGAGTTCTTCAAGATAGGAAAGATATGCAACTGAAGATAAGCTGATTTCATCACACCATCTCTTAAGATTTTCTTCAGTGATAATCGAGACAAAATTATTACGACCCCTCACTAGAAAGCCGAGAGCCGACCATCTCGAAAGTTTAGAATACTTTTTGTTCTGAAATATTTTCTTTAAGGTCTCTGGAAACAATATGTTATCCATACCGTATCCATTTCCATTAAGAATCGCACTAATAACTTTCTCTGATAACGCGTTATCACAAACAAGATTGTTAACAGCTTGTTGCATTATAACTTTTGTAGAAAGTGATAGCTGTGAAAATGTATTAAGAAACATATAGACCACTTCCGCGCTATGATCACTACTGTGAAGAACGATTGGTAGATGATACTGAATCTCTTCAATATATTTATCATTATTATGACCATATAGTTTTTCTGTATCAATTCTATCATTTTGAAGACTTAATTTTATGAGCACGAGAAAAATTGTTTTCCAATAGTCCACCGCCTTTATTTTGTCATAAAATTTTACGAGCTTTAAATAAATAGAAGCGTCTTTAGCTTCCCTTGTTTTTTTGTTAACAATCTTCATTTCATTGAGAAGAGACTGAGGGAGTTTAGTTAGTTTTTCCATGTGATTTAATATTAAGATTAACAATAAGGTTAATTACTAATTCCACCTAAATGCTAGATGAATTTAATAATTAACCCAATTAATCTTATTTTGTAAGGTACAAAGTAATATAAAGAATTAACATAATATTTTATTTTTGTCAATAGATAATCCAGGTTCATTTAATAATTAAATAAAAAAAGTAGAGACGTCCGCCGACTCGGCGGACGTCTCTACTTTTTTTATGCTCCGGGGGTGGGATTCGGACCCACGACCAATTGGTTACACTTATCCTCTGATTACTCAAAGGGATGGACTATATCATTCCGCTTAAATAAGCGGACAAGGCGCTTCCTAATTTATAAAAAATTATAAAAAAGTACTTCCTCTCCTCCTTCGCATAAAGCTTCGGAGGATACAAACGGAATAGTCTCTACACCTGCCTAATAAAATTATTAGGATTGGCTCGGGATTACCCTTATTTATAGGCTAAGGGCTTCCCCGAATTCACCTTGTTTTTCAACCACAATCACTTGTGGAAGCTGCGTTATACCTTCGTGAACTTCACGATGACAATTTGCACATAATAAAATGCATTTATCAAGCTCTTCTTTAATAGCTTTCCAGCTTCTGGTATAACCAGAGGCTGAAATTCCAAAATCTTTTTTAGATGATTCCATGTGATGAAACTCTAAAGCTTGAAAACATTTATTATAATTGCAAATAGAACACTGATCACCTTTATATTTAAGAGCTGTTTGTCGTATAACTTTACGTCGACGACTAACTGCATGCTTTAAATAATCAGCTCGATCAGCATATACCCTTCTATCTTTTTCATAAAATATATGATAGATAAAGAGGGACGTGTTCACAGCCAACTGCTCTACCGCTGAGCTACCCCGGAATAATCCTGTACTAAAGCTATGGATTAATCACCCTAAGCTAAAACAAAGGGCTTAAATATGATAACAAAACCACACAAAAAAGCAAGGCCTCAGCTAAATGAAGCCTTGCTATTTAAAAATATAATTGATACTTAGTAATCTCGCAATTTCTTGATCAGAGAATGCTTTTGAATCTTTTCTAGGGTCTTATATTCAATTTGGCGAATACGTTCACGAGTAACATCAAACTCAGCACCCACCTCCTCTAAAGTGTGAGACACACCATCAATCAAACCAAAACGCATTTCTAAAATCTTTTGTTCACGTGGTGTTAGCTGAGAAATAATTTCTTTAACATAATCTTTCAAAAGCTGTAAGGCAGCGGAACGGTCTGGTGTAACATTTTTAACATCCTCAATAAAGTCTTCGAGAGTGGAGTCTTCGTCATCTTCACCAACTGTTGTTTCAAGCGAAATTGTATCTTGAGAGATTTTAATAATGTAGCGAACCTTATCAATTGTCTCATTCATTTCAGCAGCAATTTCTTCTGGTAATGGCTCACGTCCTAAGTCTTGAATTAACTGACGTTGAATATGCTGGAACTTGTTAATTGTTTCAACCATGTGAACGGGAATACGAATGGTACGAGATTGGTCGGCTAATGATCGAGTAATGGCCTGACGAATCCACCAAGTCGCGTAAGTTGAGAACTTATAACCTTTACGATATTCAAATTTTTCTACGGCACGGAACAAGCCAATATTTCCTTCTTGAATCAAATCCAATAGGCTCAAACCCTTAGACCCTGCAAATTTTTTAGCAATCGAAACAACTAAACGAAGGTTAGCTTCAATTAGTTTTCTCTCAGCGTCTTTGTCGCCGCGTTCTTTTCTCTTAGCTAGTTCGACTTCTTCTTCGGTTGTGAGCAATGGCACTTTACCAATTTCACGCAAATACATTTGAATTGAATCAGCTGATAATTCAGAAATATCAAACTTCAAACGATCTTTGTCACTACCTAAAATAGAAGTAAGCTGTTCAGCTTTTCTAACATTAGCATCCGCGTCTAAAAAGCTGCCTGAATCTTCAACAATACGAATACTGTTTTTCTGTAAGCGTTCTAATAATAGTTCAAATTCATAAACATAAAACTCAACACTAGGCAGGGCTTGTAAAAGCTCTGTCTCAGTAACAAAACCACGTGGTCTAACTTTGGCCACTAAATCATCAATCACTTTGTAGTCTGGTTTAGCACCAGTTGACTTAGTTAGGACTGGCTTAGCTTTAGTGTGGACTATTTTTTTAGCTACCACCTTTTTTCGCTTAAGCACTGGTTTTTTCATTATCTTTTTTTTAGGCTTTGTAGCCATAATTTAAAATTATTCAACCGAAGAAGACAGCTGACGCACTTCTTCTGCTAGATCATTAAATTCCTTCAAAAGAGTATCGAGTCGTTCATCTCGTTCAACGCTTGAGTTTTGTGATTCCATTTCGCCAATCAATTTGGCGACGGCTTTCATGCGTCGGTTAAGATAAGAACGTCGAAGCTCATTTTGAATTCCTTTAATAGCAGAATTAGCTTCTTCGGCTTTAATGTCTGAAAAGTTTTTTTCAATTAAAATAGCGAGTCGATCCAATTCCTGAATATCGCCCGCCGTAAATCCTTGCTTGGATAACCAAGTTCTAAATTCGCCATATTCGAAAACAGGTGCTCCGTCTTCAATATGAGCAATGTTCTTATTATAATAGACAACGAGCTGTCTGTAAAGTAATTGGCTAGATTGTCCCATTATCTGCTCTGATGGAACATAAGGACTAATAGCTGGGATTAAATCAGGGAAAGCAACCAATAAAGCGACTAATTGTTCTGATAATATTTCTTCGCGGTTGCGTGGCACCTGTTCAGCCTTTGGTGCGACTTTTTCAATAACACTAATCTTATCTAAAACCTTTGATTTATTAGCCGCAGCCATAGCTTCATGTAGAAAGTGCTCCCCTACGTCAACTGCCTGGCTTAGTTTTTTCAACCAAAAATCTTTTTCGATTATATTAGCAATGCGGGCGACGCGTGGTAAAAACTTTTGTACAATAGCGCGGCGTCCAGTCGCGGTTTCACTATCATTGGCGGCTAAAACTTCTTTAAGATAATATTGCATGACTGGCTCAGCTGAACTTAAACTATTTTTCCAACCGTCTAAATCTTTGCGAATACATTCATCTGGATCTTTTCCGGCTGGCAGACTAACAGCCAAAGCTTCTAACTCAAAAGCAAAAGCTTGTTCGCTGCCGCGATCTAGAGCCTGACGTCCAGCTGGGTCCATATCAAAAGCAAAAGCTACTCTATTCGCATAGCGCTTTAAAATCGCCGCTTGCTCAATTGTTAAAGCTGTCCCTGAAGAAGCTACTACATTGGTAAAACCAAATTGATGAGCGGTTAAACAATCCATCTGTCCTTCAACGACAATTGCTAGATTACCTTCACGAATTGCCTGCTTAGCTTTATCAAGTCCAAACAAAACTTTTCCTTTATCATAAACAGCCGTTTGTGGACTATTAACATATTTACCTTGGCCTAAATCTCGCTTTTCAAATTCTGGTAATAGTCGGCCAGTAAAACCAACGACATTACCGTTAACTTCTCTGATCGGAAACATTATTCGACCTCGAAAACGATTATAACAACGCCCGCCTTCATTACGATCAATTGCTAAACCTGACAAAATAATTTCTTTGTCAGTAAAACCTTTTTGCTTTAGAAAAATAATTAAGTCATCCCATGAATCAGGCGCATAACCAATATTCCAATCACGAATAACATCTTCACTCAATCCCCGACCAGCAACGTAATGTCTGGCCTGACGTGAGTTAACATCATTAATAAATGTTCGATGATAAAAATCAGTCGCTTGTTCAAGAATATCAAGAATGCGATTACGCAAAGATGCCTCGGGTCCACTTTCTTGCTTCAAAACTATGCCAGCGCGCGGCGCCAATAACCTGAGAGCTTCAACAAAAGTTATCTTCTCAATCTCCATAACAAAAGAAAACAAATCTCCGCCACGACCACAACCAAAACAATGCCAAACTTGCTTAGTCGGACTTACGGTGAATGAAGCAGATTTTTCATTATGAAAAGGACAGCGCGCTAAAAAGTTTAAGCCGGCTGGTTTTAATGGCACGTACTGTCTTATAACTTCAATAATATCGAGTCGTGATTTTATTTCGTCTGATGTATTTAACATAAAAACTAATTGTTTCTAAAAAGATTGGAAAAACGACGTGCTCGTCCATCATCATTATTTTCTATTGGACTATCATTTTTTGGTCGAGTTCTAAATGCCGAAGGCGATGGCTTGCCTATTAAAGATTTCAAACGGTCTAACTCCTGCTTAACTAGCGGGCTGTCATATTCCCCGCTATGAGCTGAGGTACCTTCGTAACTCGCTTGCTTTTGATCAAGGTGTGCATTAAAAATTATTTTATCTACCTCTTCATTAACGTAAATATGGAAACGAGGATAATTATTATTTCCAAAAGGTCGCACAAAACTATCCTGACCTGTTTTTCTATTAGGCATGTAAGAATAGCCTGCTAAACGTAAAAAGTTATGGTAGGGCGTAGACAACTGGCTTTGATCAATGATTAATCTCATGCTTTTATATTATCTCTTAGTGGCTTTTATTGCCACTATATTAAAAAATCCATCAAAAACAGTCAAAATTGGCAATGATAGAAAAGATTTTATAAACTTAATTTTTTCAAAAGAAGATCTCCATAGAGCAGCCAAAAAATTATGATTTCGAGACGAAAGAACGCTAGACATATTATCAGGTAGATAAGCTTTAGCTTGGAAACCGGCCTGCCTAACATATCTTAACCAAGTCAAGATAGAATAGCGCTCTTCGTTAAACCCTTCTACCATATCATTATCAATAATTGCACGTTCATTTGTGCCAAACATTCCGTTACTTGGTTCATTTAATAATAGTAACTTACCGCCGTCTTTTAGAACTCTTTGAATTTCATTTAGAGTTGTAGCTAAGTTAGAACTATGATGAAGAGCTGCACAAATAATCACCATATCAAAAGCTTCGTTGATAAAGGGCAAATCAATCATATCAGCGACTACCCTTTCTAAAAAAACATTATTTGTTTTCATGTTCTCTTCAGCAGCCTCTAAGCCATTGGGCTTTTCATAGTACATATCCATTGCAACACAATCATTGCTCTTGGCTAAATATGAAGACAGCCAAGCATTAGCTGCACCTAATTCTAAAATCTTTTTTGTTTTTAAGTCATTTTCCTTCGCCAAAACAGAAAAAGCATTCTCTCTTGAAAGCTGCATCATTCTTACTTCTCTATCATCCTTAGTAAATCTGGTAGCATTGTCTTTCGCATAAGCCTCGCGTTCATATAAAACCTCTGGACTTAAAGTATCATATAAAAAAATAAGTCCGCGCTTAATAGCGTAAACCTTTTTACAAGATTGACAAACTAAATCAGCATCTCTTACTTCTCTATCATCTTCTGTCTTATTCTCTAAAATAAAATTGCTATTTCTACAACCTGGACAAAGTAAATATTTAACAAATGATTCTTTCATGATATTTAAGTAAATATTATGCAAAATTTATTTTTATGTTTAACTTCTTTCTATTTATGCGGAGGGTGAGGGATTCGAACCCTCGGTACCTTTCGGTACACACGCTTTCCAAGCGTGCGCACTAGACCGCTATGCGAACCCTCCTTTAGGCCGTTTAATAACGGCTAAAAAGCATTATTTCTTATTCTTGAATTCATCTAGCTTCTGCTGAATAAGAGACTTTAGACCAGGGGCATTAGTACCATCGGGATAAGAAAAATCAGCATAAGGCAAAGCTCCTGGAACATATTGATTGTTAATAAAGCTAGCCGGAGTACCAATTACTCCTAGTTTTTTCACCTCTTCCTTTTGAGACAATATCTTATCTTTATATTTTTCTTTAGTCAAACAGCCGAGAAACGAGACTGGCTCTAGGCTAATTGTTTCAGCATTTTTAATTATTTCATCTTTCTTAAGCTTACCAGCCTTATTGTCTTCAAATAGTAAATTATACATGTCCCAAAACTTCCCTTTCTCAGCCGCACATTCAGAAGCCACGGCTGCCGTAATAGCCTGGTCATGACTTATTAAAGGAAAATGTCTAACAGCCACTACTAAACTGGTACCAAATTCAGCCTTGGCGCGATTAACTGTGTCGTAAAACTGAGCACAAAATGGACATTCAAAGTCATCATAAATGATTAAACTAACTGGCGCGTCAATCGGCCCCCAAAGATGATCTTCACGATCAAGCGGGCGAACATTAATTGATTCATTAACCGAGACTGAACCATTAAGGCCAACGTCATTTTGATCAGCGGTCTTATTTTCAGTTTTACTTAAATTTGGTTCATTAATACCAAACCAACTCATTAGCTGACGACGATTTTCAGCCATAGAAAAATATAAAACAATCATTAAAACAATCGCCGCTATGCATGCAAAAACAAGGATGCGCAAAGCATTAGTTAGTTGAGCAGCTTTAAAAGCGTTATATGGTTTTTTCATAAAAAATAATTACAAAGTTGGTTTAAGATCATGGTCTAGAGAAAATTCTTCACTAGCAGCCGCGATGGCTAATAATTTAGCTTCATTAAAAATCGGAGAAATGAACTGAACAGCGGTCGGTAATGGTTTCTTTGCTAAAGGCACCGAGATAGCCGGTAAACCAGCTAAAGAGGCTGGTACTAAGAAATAATCTTCTAAATACATTTTCAATGGATCTTTGGTTTTAGAACCAAAAGCAAACGCAGAACTCGGCGTCGTTGGCGTCATGATAATATCACATGCTTTAAACGCTTTATTAAACTCATTAATAATTTTCGTTCTTACTTTTTGTGCGCGTAAATAATAAGCTTCATAATAACCAGCGCTCAAACAATAAGTTCCTAAAATAATACGGCGTTTAACTTCAGATCCAAAACCAGCTTCCCGAACTTTCTCATAAGCAGTGGCAATTATTTTATTATCCTCTTTAGTTAAACCAAAACGTAAACCATCAAAACGCGCCAAATTAGAGCTTATCTCACAAGGTGTAATAATATAGTAAGCGGCTAGTGCGTATTCGATCGAAGGTAGTGATATGTTAACAAATTTTCCGCCTGCACGCTTTATGTCTTCCTTCATTTTTAGCCAGGACTTTTTAACATTGGCAGCAATTGGAGCACTTTCAATTTCTTTAGGTATACCAATAGTAATATTTTTCCAATTAAAATTCTTTAACGATTTACTATAATCAGGAACCTTTTTATCAACTGTCGTGGCGTCATTTTTATCAAGTCCTGCCATAGTTTGTAAAACCAAGGCCGAATCTTCAACTGTTTTAGTAATGCAGCCAGGCACATCGGTTGAACTTGTCATCGCAATTAAGCCAAAACGAGAACACAAACCATAACTTGGTTTTAAGCCCACAGTACCACAAAAAGCAGCTGGGTGACGCACACTACCACCAGTATCAGTTCCAAGAGCAAATAAACAAAAGTTAGCAGCCACTGCTGCAGCTGAGCCACCCGAAGAACCGCCAGGCACTAATTTTTTATTCCATGGATTTTTAGTTGCGCCAAAAGCACTATATTCAGTTGAGGCGCCATGAGCAAATTCATCTAAATTGGTTTTGCCTAACAAAACTGCGCCAGCTTTATTTAAGTGTTTAATAACTGTTGCATCATAAGGTGCGACATAGTTAGCTAACATTTTAGACGCCGCGGTTGTTTTAAGACCCTTGGTTAAAATATTATCTTTAGCTAAATAAGGTATGCCAAGTAAAATATTGCGCTCCCCTTCTTTTATTCTTTTATCAGCTTTAGCTGCAGCTTTAAGCGCACCAATTTCATCAATCAAAAGACAAGCGTTGAGTTCTTTGTTGTGACGCTTAATCATAGCCAAACAATCTTTAGTTAATTGTAGACTTGTAATTTCTCTTTTAGCTAATTTTAAGCTTGCTTCTTTTATTGTAAGTTCATTCAATTTCATGATTCTAATATTTTAGGCACAACCACTAAGCGTCCTTTTTTACGAGGCGCCGCGTTTAAAGTGTTTTCTTTTTCTAGCTTATCCCAATCAGCTACTAAATCGTTTCTTAATAAATTATCAGCGCTAGTTAAACTTAAAGTGGCCTCCTGATTACTTACATTAGCGCTGGCTAATTTATCAACATAGCCAACAATACCGCTGATCTCTCGGCGGTACTTTTTTATTTCCTGCTCAGTCAATGTTAAGCGCGCCAGACGAGCAATATGCTTTATGTCATTATTTGAAAAAGTCATTTATTTAACGCAACGAAAACCGGCCAAAGGACTGGTCACGGAATTATTATATGCTAAATACAAGGAGTACAATCCTCCTTTATAACTACTATTATCAGCTGAACCACCTCTTAAAAAGACATTACCATCAGAAATGCAGCCAAAATAATTTCCTATACCATAAGTAGAATTAAACAAAGGGTCAAGCGGCCCGGAAGCATCATGTGCCGCTGTACTAATACCAGGATTAGTCCATTCATCCAGCCCGCCAAGATCAACATATTCAGCAGATGTACAAGTTTTATCAAGCCATTCATCTATATTACCAGAAAAATCCCAAATTACCTCTCCATTTGATAAACTGTTAGTTCTTAAATAATCAAACGAACTCCCGCCGCTTCCGTAAACACTTGTTCCATCCATAGCTTGTGCCCCATCAAAGTTGCCTAAGTTTACAGAAGTATCGCCGACCACCCCATTAGACCAGTTACTAGAAGTGGCTTCTAGATTACGAGCGATTGTCATCCATTCTGGGTTTGTTAAGAGATGTCCGCCAATAGTCTGACAATAAGTTATGGCATCAGCTTGGCTGATATTTCCAATTGGATTACCAGACGAAACTGAAACTGGAATTCTAGAGTTTCCCTCGTTGCATGGAGTGCTACTATTATCGTAGCTTGAGTTTCCTGTTAACACATCGGATAAACCAATCGTTTGCTCGGTTGAGGTGGCACATTTAGCTTCCCACTTCATCACGCAAAAATCATTAGTTTGAAAAGTTGAGCTACCAGGCACAGCCACGTATCCAGTTGGACAATTTAAAATTCCGTTATGCGTGGCTGAATGGTTGCCAGCATCAAGGTCATCAGTTTTATCACCTAAACAAAAAGATAAGCTATAACGCTGTCCGCCTTCTAGTTGAGTGTACTGATATTCTTGATCAACACAAGTTCCATCATTCCTTGGCACAGGATTAGCCGGGACTCGTAATATATAATTAGTACCACCAACAGATATACTACTACCAGCTGTAATTACGGTTGGATAAATACCAGTGTCATTATAATACATTTTTAGAGCTACTTGGATTTGCTTAACATCAGAGATACGTCTTGCATCGCGGGCTGACATACGAGCAGTTTCAAAATAAACCACACTTAAAGTAGACAAAATTGCAATAATGCCAATTACGACTAATAATTCTATTAAGGTAAAGCCTTGATTATTTTTTTTCATAAAACTAAATACTATCTACTACATTGTAACCCGCGACCAATATTGGGTCAAACTAATTACGAACGCAACGGAAGCCGGTAAAATTACTATAATAAGATGAATTATTAGCCAGATCTAATGCAAAAATTCCAGGAGAAATCCCACTATCATCAGCTGAGCCGCCCCTTAAAAAATAATTAGAGTCAGAAGCGCAACCAATGTATGTACCTATATAATTTCGCTTACTGAGAGCGGCGCTAAAAGGGCCTGCCGCAGACCTTTCGTAGTCATCTAAATTAGAGTCAGGCCAATCTGTTTGACCGGGAGCGCCATAATATTGAGAAGTTAAACAACTTGTATCAAGCCATTCAGCAATATTGCCAGTAATATCCCAGATTGATTCTCCGTTAGATAAATAAGAAGTTCTTCTCCAATCATGAGTTTCCGAACCCCCTACATATTCATTTGATCCGTCATAGACTACGCTCCCGCTGTAATTACCAGCATTTAAAATAGAGCCGACATCATCAATTACTCCATCTGACCAATTTGTTGTGACATTTTCTAAATTACGAGTAATTGTCATCCATTCTTGATTTGTCATAAGATGAGCCCCTATTGTTTGACAATAAGTAACTGCGTCAATCTGGCTAATATTTCCAATTGGGTTTCCAGAAGAAACTGATACCGGGACTCTCGCATTGTCAACGTCACAAGGGATGGATGAATTATCATAAGAACTATTTGCCGTTAAAGCATCTGCAAGACCTATAGTTAAATCATCGGTACTAGCACATTTAGCCTCCCATTTCATTACACAAAAATCGTTAGTATTAAATTCATAACTTCCAGGCACAGAAACATAACCAGTTGGACAATTTAAAATTCCATTAGCAGTTAAAGTGTGATTACCACCATCAAGGTCATCAGTTTTGTCACCCAAGCAAAAAGATAAACTATAGCGCTGGCCATTTTCTAATTGTGTATATTTGTAGTCTTGATCAACGCAGCCATTATCAGCTCGCGGCGTTGGATTAGCTGGTACGCGCAATAAATAATTTTTACCTTTATCAGTGATGCTACTATTGGCAGTCAAAGTCGTTGGATAAATTCCAGTGTCGTTATAATACATTTTCAAAGCCAGCTGTAATTGTTTTATATCAGACACGCGACGAGCATCTCGCGAACTCATGCGGGCTGTATCAAAAAAAACAAAAGACAAAGTAGACAGAATCGCAATAATCCCAACGACCACTAATAATTCAATTAAAGTAAAACCTTTTGATTTAGAAAAAATTTTTAACATTATTTTAACTTATTAAACCTATAAACTCTTTCTCGCTTAAAATTTTAAGTCCCAACTTCTGAGCTTTATCATATTTACTGCCAGGATTTTCCCCTACGACAACATAATCGGTTTGTTTACTAACACTCTCGGAAATTTGTCCGCCACTACTTCTAACTAATGACTTAGCTTCATCACGTGAAAGATTATCTAGCGTACCGGTTATAACAAATGATTTATTATTTAATTTGCCGTTAGTAATTTTTGGTAAAGTAATTCTTAAACCGTGATCGGTTAATTTTTTCAAAAGATTTTTATTAGCGCTTTGCGAAAACCAACTAATAAGACTAGCAGCAACTTTAGTACCAACGTCAGGCAATTTCTCTAAATCTTCTTTATTTATTTTAGTAAACAAATTTTCTAAATCTAACGGTGTCGTTAAACTTTGTTTATTTTGTTTAGACCAATAAACCGCTTGCTTAGCTAAGAGCAAAGCAGTTTCTTCGCCAACATGTTCGATACCTAAGGCATATATAAATCTTTCTAAACTAGTCGAGCGCGAAGCATCAATCGCTTTGACTAAGTTATCAGCCGATAACTCAGCAAAACGCTCTAATGACAAAAAATCACCTTTACTTAAACTATAAAAATCAGCTGGATCAGACACTAAATTTGCTATGACTAATTGTTCAATAATTTTTGGCCCTAAACTATCAATATCTAAACCGGTTTTAGAAGCCCAATGAATCAAGCGACGCAAATTAACCGCATAGCAATTTTTATTAGGACAACGATAAGCCACTTCACCTGGTTTCTGCATAACCGACGTTCCGCAAATCGGACATTTTAATGGCGGCTTAATAATTTTTTCTTTACCATTACGTAATTTCACTAAAGTAGCAATGATTTTTGGAATAACATCACCAGCTCTCTCAATAATAACCGTGTCGCCAATTTTAACGCCTAAACGTTTTATTTCATCAAAATTATGTAACGTTGCATTGCTAATCATAACACCCTTAACTCGAACTGGTTCTAATCTAGCGGTTGGAGTTAGAGTTCCGCTACGACCAATTTGCCATTCCACATCTAATAATTTCGTAGTCGCCTGCTCGTTAGCAAACTTATAAGCCATCATATAACGCGGCCCCTTACCAACAATACCTAAAATTGGCCAAAGCTTTGTATTATTAACCACTGCCACAACACCGTCACATTCAAAGGGTAATTTAGCTCGATTCTTTTCCCAGTTATGATGGAAATTTATTAACTCAGAAATATTTTTACATTCTTTATTTAAATCTAGAACTTTTATGCCTAACAACTTAGCTAAAGTATGTTCCTGACTATGCAGCTCAATTCCAAATTCGGTCGCAATATCATAGCAGTGAAAATCTAATTGTCGCTCAGCCGTAATATTAGGATCAAGTTGACGGATTGAACCAGCGGCAGCATTACGCGCGTTAGCTAGCAATGGTTTATTTAATTTTTTATATTGTTCGTTCAATTTTTTTAAAACCGCTTCAGTCATTATAACCTCTCCCCTAATTTCAATCTCGCCTTTTTCCAAATTTGAAAAAACCTGCTCAGTAGTTGAAGCAGCTAGGCCTAGCTTTATTATTTCTTGTTTAGTAGGAATTCGTAAGCGCAGCGGGATTGAAGTAATGGTTTTGATATTAGCCGTGACATCTTCGCCAACGCGACCGTCGCCGCGGGTAGCGGCTTTAACTAAAACTCCATTTTTATAAATTAAACTAATCGCTAAGCCATCCATTTTTAATTCAGCGTAATAGCTGAAATCTTTTTTTATTTTTTTGTCATCCCAGCGCAAGCTGGGAGCTAACAATTTAACCATGCGTTCCTCCCAAGCTAACATTTCTTCTTCGCTAAAAGCATCAAATAGAGAAAGCATAGGCAAACTATGCTCAACTTTTTTAAAAGCCGACAAGGCTCGACCACCAACTCTTTGCGTTGGCGAATCAGGCGTAACTAAATCAGGAAATTCGGTTTCTAATTTGACTAACTCATTTTTCAAATGATCCCAAGCTGCATCGTTTATCTCAGGTTTGTCTAAAACATAATAAAGATAATTGAGACGTTCAATTTCTTGTCGTAACTTTGTAATTCTTTTTAGAGCCTCACTTTTTATCATAGTTTATTTATGACCACTTCCCTCTTGCTGTAATAAGATAGGGTTACTACCATCGTCTTAAGCAGCGGACATATGCATTATCTGCTTTACCGTAAGCTTGTGGACACATACCATGTTTTGCGCCCATACCGCCAATAAGAGCCACGTCTGCCTTTCGTTTTTCTTCAGTTGATGACCAATAGCAAGCATCAGCATAACCAGAAGTCCAGTTACTTGAGGAAGCATTATACATTGTTTCCAGCTCATTAATAGCAGGCAACCACCAATGGCCAAAGCCATAATAAGAGGCATTAGAGCACATAAGGGCTGCATCAAAATTAGGACCAAAGGCAACGATCGTATCAGTATTACGTTTCCCGTCATTGGGATCTTGAGCATTAGTAAAATCATGGATTATTGCGTTGCTTTCCCATGCTCTAACGGCATTATCAGTTGTCTCTGAACAAGTAGACCCATCACAGCCAGATAAAGAAGCAATAACATGGTTAGATACATCAATTAAAGCTCCTCCTCCGCAACGGTCACCCGCAACGCAATCAGCGGTACATTCAGTATTAACGTCACTACAAGCAGCTGCTTGCGTGTTATAACGTCTTATACATCGAGTATAAGTATTTTCACTCTTTGTAGTAGCGATCCTTTCACGACAAGAATTAAAATTTTCACCAAAACCACCTATAACAGCAGCTTCGATTGGCCCTTTGTCATATTGAGACGAAGACCAATAACAACCATCTTGAGCATAGCCGGTGCCATAAGCATTTTGCGAAGCATTATAAAGAGTGAGAAGTTCTTCGTTAGACGGTAAGTACCAATCCGAAAAATTATTATAAGCTGCGTCACTACAATATAGAGCGGCACTATACTGGGAGCTAGTTAGGTGGCTCATATTATTTCTACCATCACTTTGATCATTAGCCCCTGTATCAGAAAAATGACCTTCATCCCATATGCGAGTATAATAATCAGTTGATTGATTGCAACTACCGCTATCACAACCGGAGTCAGACACAACTATATAATTTACATCATCAACCACTGTCCCTCCGCCGCAAACTGTTCCGACTGGACAATTAGTTGCACACTCTACATTAATATCACCGCAACCAGTTACAACTTCGCCGCTACATTTTTGTGTACCAGCATCGCAGGTTTGCGGCGACCGACAAGTTCCGCAAGTTCCGCCACAACCATTATCGCCACAAGTAAATCCCTTACCAGCGCAATAGTTCAGACAAACCCGAGTTGATTTTTGCTTACTAATATTTTTGTAATAACCAGTCACAACTAAATCAGCAAAACCTACAGTAAGTCCTTCGGGCTGAGCTATTTTCCCAAGCTCTACTTTATATTTCACATCTCCTTGCTTATAAAAAGCCGCTGCGTCAGAACAGGAAACGCAAACGCCGTTAGTTAAGTCGACGCAATCACCCTGACTACAAGTTTTAAGTAAAGCGCCGTCTATTTTATAAATTCCCTTCA
This sequence comes from Candidatus Falkowbacteria bacterium, assembly GCA_026396835.1. Lineage (NCBI taxonomy): Bacteria > Candidatus Falkowiibacteriota > Candidatus Falkowiibacteriota bacterium. The sequence goes on along the minus strand of JAPLWA010000004.1, from coordinate 26,768 downwards.
ATCTTTCTAAAGCAATTGAAACACTTTCTTCGGCCCTAGCCTTACTAGCCTGACCACCAGATTTATTTAGATTATTAGATATAATAACGGCCCCGGCAGCCACTGTTATTAAAACGACAAAGGCCACGGTTAAAACAATAACCATCGCCATTCCACTCGGTTGCCTATTTAATAAATTTAAAAATGTTTTTTTCATATTTTTTAATAATTCCCAACTGTTACCAAAGTTTGAATAGAGACAATGTCAGGATGATTTTCTCTATTTAAACCTTGACCAGTTATTGAAACACTAGCCTTAGCAATATAATTAGTTACATTAGTAACATATTCGGTATTAAAATTAAGGTCGGAAATATTAATATTACGCGGCGTTAAATAAACTGGAGTTAAACCATCGCGCGACATAGATAAAACACGGACATCGCTAGAAAAAGTTGTTAGCTGATACGCAATGCAAGTATTGTCCAGTTCTTTAAAAATTATTTTCTTTTCTAGGCCACTACCTAAAACACAAAATACTGACGCGCCGTCACACCTTCCGTCACAAGGCCCGGGGTCAACGACCGCCTTGGCTATCTCATTAGACATACTAGCTAATGCAAAGTTTAAACTCTCTTGTATGTTTTTTGAACCAATTGCTCTGGATTGACTGTCAATTGAGCTTAAAAACATACTAGAAGAAATAAGCATGACAACAGTAAACAAGCTTACCGCAATCATCATTTCCAGAAGAGTAAAACCTGATTCTATTTTTATACTATTTTCTTTCATAAAATTTAAAGGCTAGTTCCAATCACTTAACTGACTATTTAAAGTGTAAGTATCTTGCTTTGTGTCACTCTTCCAATAGACTTCGACCTTAACATCGATATAGGCTGGCATTAGGCCTGCGGCTTCATGGTAAGTAGTTGTCACCAGTCGCTTAAATATAGTATTTTCTCCGTCATTACCATTACCATAAAAACTTTCAAAATATTTTAAAGGAACTGATGATTGTACATCATTTGCAGATGCCGAACGAATACTGTTGGTATAGTCAATATAAAAATAATAAACCGAGTTATTAACCTCTTCTGCAACAAGACTATTAAAGGCTGATACAGCATCAAGATAATTTTTATCACGTCTATAACGAACTAGATCTTGTCCCTCTTTGGCTAGATAGGCAGCAATTAAATTATTTTTTGAAGCTTGCTCAGCCTCCCTGGTCAAAATAGCCAAAGAAACAACGCTGCCAAAAATTAAAATCAATAATCCTAAAGCAACCACGACTTCTAATAAAGTAAAACCTTCTTTTAGCTTAAAAAATTTCATATATTACTGAGGGTCAACTAAGCCTAGCGCATTTATAACAATAACTTTTTTATCCCCTGTTGTTATATCTTCTAATTCAATAGAGACATCTCCGTTTTTAGTATCAACCCCCAAGACGTCACCACCACCCTCAAAATATGGCTTAGCCTCACCAGCGGTAAATAAAACCGAACCTGTTCCCCAACACTGGTTATGGAAGGTTGTACAATTTAATCTTATATTTTTATTTAAAAAAATCGCTTTAAATTTTTCATTATTATTATAAAATGAGTCTCCGTTAGTGTCGGCAAATACAGTATAATTAGCCGGAGTTTCATCAGTTTTCAATCTAATACCCCAGTAAATCGGAGATTGAGTTTGAAATTGTTCTGAATTCATGGCCGACATAGCCGTTGTACGAATATCGCTAACCAGAGATTCAGTCACTAAATTAATATTAGATCTTGAACTCATTCGATTAGAGCTAGACACAGCAATACTAAAAATAACAGCCACAATAGCTAGGGTGGTTACTATTTCAATCAAAGTAAAACCAGCAGATTGTTTTTTAGTTCTTTTTTTCATTGCGAAAACAATTAAGGCAGCAAAATTTTAAGTGCTTGGTCTAACTGTGGGTCTCTATTCTTTTCTCTGTCCTCGGCCGATATTTCAACTTTTGTGTCTGGCTCAATTCCTTGCTCATTAATATAAGTTCCTTTTGGGGTTAACCATTTAGCCGTAGTTATTTTAACCACCGAACCGTCTTCTAATTGTCGCAAAACTTGAACCGATCCTTTACCAAAAGTTTTCTGACCAACTAATTTAGCTAAGCCATCATCTTTTAAAGCACCAGCCACAATTTCTGAAGCTGAAGCACTGCCTTCGTTAACCAAAACAACGGTCGGAATACCGGCTAAACGTGGATTGCCTTTCGCAGTATGTTCAACTTTTTTACCATCACCAAATTGCTCGATTACAATTGGGCCTTCTTTAACCCATTCACTAGCGACTGATACAGCCGTTTCTAAATAACCACCTGGATTGTTACGCAAATCAAAAATTATACCTTTTGGTTTTTTAATGACCGCTTCTTGAACCGCTTGATTGAACAAATCTTCTGAGTCATTGTTGAAACTTGAAATTCTAACTGTGAAAATTTTATTTTTTTCGTTAAATGATGTTGTTACGCTCTTAACGACAACGGTGTCGCGAACAATTGAAAAATCAATTGGTTTATCAACCTTAGCTCGAACAACAGTAATTGTAACTTTTGTTCCTTTTGGTCCGCGAATTTTTTTCACGGCATCTTCTACGCTCATACCTGCGGCAGTCTTGCCGTCAATCGCATAAATTTTATCACCGGCCAAAATTCCTGCTTTAACCGCTGGCATACCTTCGATTGGAGCAATGATTGTTAAAATCTCATTACGGAAACCAATTTCGGCACCGATCCCCTCAAAAGTTCCTGACAAGTCTTCCTCGAATGATTTAGCTTCTTCTGGATTCATGAAAACAGAATATGGATCTTTAGTTGAAGCGACTAAACCTTGCAGCGCTCCATAAAAAAGTTTTTTCTCACTTAAATTATCGCGATCAACATAATCTCGCTTAATTGTGTTCCAAACTTCCCAGAACATTTTAAAATCAACGTCATTAGAAACTTGATCCTTATTCAAGACCTTACCTTCTAAAATATTAAAGCTAGTACTTACGTTATTTTTACCAGCAAAATAGAAGCCGGCAAAAAAAGACCCGGCTAGAGCAACGATAACTAGTAAGCTATAAAAGACTACTTGTTTAGTTGATTTTTTAGTGTAGAATTGATTTGTCATATACATAATATTGTATCATAGTAACAAGCTTATAAAAAGAGCTTATAATTAACAAAAGGATTGAAATTATATGGCATTTCAGCTACACTAATAATCACTATATGTCTAAATTCATTATTCAAGGGCAAAAGCCCTTACAAGGCGAAATTACTGTGGGCGGAGCTAAAAATGCTGCCCTAAAAATAATTCCTGCGGCGATTCTTTCTCAATCAGCCGTGGTGATTAAAAATACTCCTGACATTGAAGATGTTAAAAGGTTATTAGAAATATTTGCAGATCTTGGAGGCACAATCGAAAAGAATGACCACCAACTAACTTTGAAGATGGAGCAGATTAGTAAAAAAACAATAGAGGCTAAGTTTGCAAATAAACTTAGATCTTCAATTATGTTTGTTGCGCCTTTACTGGCGCGCACTGGTGAAGTAATGTTCCCTCATCCAGGCGGCTGCGTCATCGGTGCCGGACTTAGACCGATCGATCTTTTTATTGACGGCTTTCAGGCTATGGGCGCTAAGGTTGAATATAAAGATTCATATTATCACATTAGCGCTAAACGCTTAAAAGCTTGTGAATATTTTTTCACAACCGTGAGCGTAACAGGAACCGAAAGCTTTATAATGGCTGCCGTTCTTGCTGAGGGGACAAGTATAATAAAAAATTGCGCCATGGAACCAGAAATTGTTGCTCTAGCTGAGCACCTAAATAAATGCGGCGCTAAAATTACTGGAGCAGGCACACCAACTATTAAGATTGTTGGTGTTGAAGCTTTAACTGGTGGTGAAATTGAAATCATTCCTGATCGAATCGAAGCTGGTACTTTTGCCATTCTAGCTGCTGCCGCTCGTGCCCAGCTAACAATTAAAAAATGTCGTCCTGATCATCTTGAATTTCTCTTAACTATTTTCAAAAAATTAGGAATTATTTTTGAGCAAGGTGAAGATTGGTTAAAAATAGTTGAGGTGCCAAAAATTCTTCCAGCCTATAATCTTAAGACTCATGAATACCCTGGTTTCCCAACTGACTTACAATCACCTTTTACAGTTTTAATGACTCAGGCCACAGGAACTTCGATTATTCACGAAACAATTTACGATCGTCGTCTTTTGTTTACTGACATGTTAACGCAAATGGGCGCTAATGTTACTATGTGCGATCCACATCGCGTAGTTATTCAAGGACCAACTCCTTTACGCGGCCGTGCCCTAACTTCACCTGACTTAAGAGCTGGTATTTCCATGATCATTGCTGGTGCTATTGCCGAGGGTCATACTGAAATAGATAATATTTATCAAATCGAAAGAGGCTACGAAAAAATTGACGAACGACTAAAAGCCATTGGCTTAGATATCAAGCGAGCTGAATAGCCCTACGCTCTCCATAGCTCGCTGCGCGAGCGTCGGAGAGCTTCGGGCTACAAGTAACTCTCTACTAAAATACTGGACAATCAATAAATTATGAACATTGTATATCGTCGAATTATATTTTCTTTCTTTGTCTTGTTATTTTGTATTCTTGTCCCAGTAATTTTAATCTATGCTACTGGCAATACTATTAACTGGAGTCGTCTAAGCTTAGAAAAAACTGGCAGTATTCTAATAGACAGTGAGCCGAACGGCGCAACTGTCTTTTTAAATGGCGAAAAGCTAAACAGTAACTTCCTAGAAGTTTTTCAAGGTAAAACACCCTTAATAACTAAAGCTAAAGTAAATAATTTAGCACCCGGAGAATATACAATTAGACTAGAAAAAAATGGCTATTGGCCATGGGAAGAAAAATTCCGTTTATCACCTGGCGGAGTAACAAACTTTGGTACAATTGGTCTTTTCAGCCAAGCCGAACCAGAACTAGTCTATAGTTTAGATAAAGCTGAGCTTGTATTATCACCAAATGGAGAAAAAATTGCCTTACTTAAAAATAACTTATTAACCATAACTGATGTTAACAGCGGGTCTAATCAAGAATTGGAATTAAACAACCTAGACACTGAAGCTGAGATTAACTGGGCAAGTAACAATAAAAAAATATCAATCGGTAATTACATCATCAGTCTTGATAAAAAAACAGTCAGTAACCTAGCTAGTGATACTAAAAAAAATGTTTCCCTGCTTCGCTGGAGCGATAATGAAAGCATGGTATATTTTGTAAGTAACAAAAAAATACTACGTTACACCGAGAGCAATAAAAATATTAGCGAGCTAGCTTTAAATTCACAACTTAACAATCAAGACATTGTTGATTATTTAATTAAAGGTGACCAAATATATATAATTGTCAGTAGCAGAAATACTAAGAGTTTATTAATCGGCTCAATCGAGGGTCAGCTAACATCACTCAGTTTGCCGACTGGCAACTACAAATTTAAAACCGACGACTCACCTAAACCAGTCTTGATTGATGAAAATAATATTTATGTAATTGACGAACCATTAGCACTATTTTCAAAGCCTCGCCTATTAGAAGTCTCAACTCATTTCAAGCTTGGGCATTGGCAAGACAATTCTTTAACCTATGCTAGCGGTTTAGAATTAAGACGTTGGGATAAAGAGGGTCAAGAATATTTGTTAACTCGATTTGGTTCAGCCATTAATGAACTCTGGCCGGTTAATAAAAGGAATTCCATCATCGTCGCCACGCCAGATGATATAAGAGTTTATGTTAACGGCAGCCAGCCTTTCGCTATAACCTTAGCGCCGATAAAAAATACTAAACTAGTGGTTGTATCTAAAGACAATAAGACGCTTTATGTTTATGGAGATTATGACGGCAAGACAGGAATATTTAAATTAGCTCTATAAAAAAATTAGAAAAACTGAAAACAGAGACTTACCGTTGTGAGTCTCTGTTTTATATTAACCATTACTAATTAAACTCACCCCTACCCCTTTCTACCCCTGCGGGGTAAAGAGGGGAAACTATTGATACTTGTTTTGTTGTATTTTCTTGGTTCGTGCTTTGATTTGGTTTATAACTCCTGATAGATTATTTTCAATGCTTTTGTTGGAAAATCTTAAAATACTAATGTTGTATTGTTTAATAATACTTTCTCTTTCTTTGTCGTAAATAATACTATCTTTCAGTTTGTGGATCCCGCCATCTACTTCTATTCCTAGCTTTAAAGCTGGGCAATAGAAGTCTATTATAAAACCGACAACTATATACTGTCTGTGAAATTTTAGGTTTAATAATTTTCTGTTTCTTAATAACTGCCATAAACTATTTTCGCTAGGAGTTTGGAGTTTTCTAAGCTCTCTTACAAACAATATTTTATTAACTTTCATATATTATTTTTTAAGAAAACCTTCAATATACAAGTTACCCCTCTTTACGCGATAGCGTAGAGAGGGGTTAGGGGTGAGTTGTCATGAAGAAATCTATCTAGACTCAGGGGTTCTAAAAGCCCACTTCAACATATAGAGCCACCATGATTTAAGATGCTGGCGACTAGCTGAATTCATAAACCAAGTATACCAAGGCTCACGGGCTGATTCACGATTATGATTATGGATTATCTCGACTTCAGGGTTATAAACTACATGCCACTTCTTATCCCAGAATCTACGGCATAAATCAGTGTCTTCAAAATACAGAAAGAATCTTTCATCAAACCAGCCAATCTCTTTTAAGGCTTTAGCTCTCATAAACAAACAAGAACCAAGCAGCCAATCGACCTCTCGAATGGTTTTTTTATCATAATCTTGCATTAAGTAGCGATCAATTTCTTGTTTAGCAAAACCAGAGCGGCCCAAAAAAGTTCTCCTGAAAAATGGAGTAAAAAAACTGTGCCAGCGGTAACAAGAATCTTGAATAGTTTTATCTGGATTATATTGTTTTGGTCCAACCACACCAACACTAGGATTTGCCTCCATAAAGACAAACAGTTTTGCCAAAGTATCAGGGAAAGCAAAAGTATCAGGATTCATAACTACAACATATTTGCCGCGAGCTCGTTTTAAGCCAACGTTATTCCCCGCTCCCATTCCAACATTGCTTTTATTTTCGATAAATATAACTTTAGGATATTGCCAAGCTAAAATCTGACCGATATTGTCATCGGAGTTATTATCAACCACAATAATTTCATGCTTTAAATTATTCAAAGCTGACTCTTCAACAGAGCGAATACAATTTAATGTTAAGCCCTTGTTTTTATAGTTAACAATAACAATACTTATATCCATAGCTTTACCAGAATATTATAAAACGAATAATTTGCCAATAGGCCTTAAGAAAAACGTTAGCTAATTTAAGTAGAGGTGAAGCTAATTCTTGAAAAGCGATCTCGCCAGTAAATAATTTTAGTAATTCTAGATCAGACATTTTCCTTGAAGGCTGAATAACTTTTCTTTGCGCAAAAATATAGCGCCATGTACTAGGCTTAATTAAATAAACCCAAACACGTAGCTTTTCTTTTAAGTAGCCATTCTTAATTGAGAACATTAGTAAACCAAGTTCCATTATTAAAGCGGCTGGTTTAATTAAAATCAAGGTTAACCAATGATAATATTTTAATAAAATTAAAATACGGTTACGGTCTAACCAGTAATAACTCTTAATCGAACGATTAAATTCGTATTTATGATAAACTACCGCTTCACTAAATACATATACCGGAAAACCTTCGAACCACATTCTTAAACAAATATCTTGATCTTCATTATACATCCAAAAAACTTCGTCAAATAAACCAACTTGTTTGAGAGCACTTACGCGATATAAAACTCCGGCGCCAGAGGCATAAGAAATTGCTTTCGTTAAGTTGTCGGTTGTAGGATCAAATTTCTTTTTATAAGCATTGCAATAACCAAAGCCAAGAAAGTGCGTTTCATTGCCAAGGCTATTTATTAAATCTTTTTCCGGCCACAGCATTAGACGAGGTTGAATAGCACCAAGCTGAGGATTTTTATCAGCAAAATTAACAAGCTTTTCTAAACAATCGACTTCGGCCACGGCATCCATGTTAATTAAAAATGCATAGTCATAGCCTTTTTCAATTACCACCTTTAACGCGGCATTGTTCCCGCCAGCAAAGCCTTCATTCTTTTCTAAAGGAATTACGGTTGCTTCAGGCGCAGCCATTTGTAAAAATAAACAAGTCTCTAGTGTGCTTTCATTATCAACCAAAAAAATATCAAACTCTTTATAAGTTTGCGCACGTAAACTAGCTAAACAATCGTTAAGATATTTCTTGGCGTAATCTTTATAATTTGGACTAATAACGACAGCTAATTTTTTCATATTAAGTAAAGAGTTTAACAATTAAATCTCCGATCCACCAGGCAAAACGTAAAACAAAAATCTCCCAAGTTTTATGCCACTTTTTAAAATATGATAACATGCTAGCCTTAACATAAGTTTGCTTGATTTTAATATCAACTTGCTTAAAACTTTGTCCAACATAGTCAGTCGCACTAGCTACTGGTGTATACCAAGTTTCTAAACCTTTCGCATGAGCCAAACGACAATAATCAACTTCTTCAAACCAAATAAAATATTGCTCATCTAATAAACCTAAAAGTTCAATGGTTGATCTTCTAATTATAAAAAACGAACCACGAATAGAATCAACTTTAGAAGCTACTTCGTAATTAAATTTCGGACAATAATAATTATTTAATAAAAAGGGCATGACATGCGCTAATTTTGAAGCTACTAAAAATTGATCAAACAAAGTTGGGAAATTTCTAACCTGAGGAACAGTTTTGCCTTGCTCATCAGTTAAGCGAATACCAGTGATAGCTGCCTGCTCATTACTGTCTAGCCAACTTAAGCTTGACGCTAAAGTATCTGGTTTAACTTTCATATCAGGATTAAGCAACAAAACATAACGACCGCTTGATTGCTTAATCGCTTGATTACAAGCTTTAGCAAAACCTAAATTAATTTCATTGCTAATCAACTTTACTTGCGGAAAATCACTAGCCACCATCTCGGCTGTCTTATCAACTGAAGCATTATCAACCACAAAAATTTCCATATTAACGCCGGTACTTTGCAATAAAGCTGATAAATTAGTTTTTAATTTATCTTTAACATTCCAGGCAACAATGACAATTGAAAAATCCATATTAATACCGCTTAAGCTTTTTGGCTTGCTTAAAAATAGTTTTATAAGAAGCTAGTAAAGCTTGTTCAAATAATAAAGCATTTAAAAACATAATCTTAGCTCTAACTAAAATCATTAAACGACTATAAAAACTTTGCTTAGACCAGTATTTGAAAAATAGAAAATGTTGATTAATAAAAGCCCAGCGTCTCACATCAAGCGAACGAGAACGACGCTTAACAAATTTTTGCCATAAATTTCCACCACTAGAAGTTCTATCATGATAAACAATTGCTTCAGGAATTAACTGGCTCTTAAAACCAGCTAAATTTAAACGATAAGCTAAATCACAATCTTCTTTATACATGAAAAAATTATCATCAAAATAGGCGTTTTCTTCTTTAACTTTTTCTAAGGCACTTAAGCGGAACAGTGCCGCGGCGCCGGACGGGCCAATGATACTAGCTTTATCATATTGCCCATTATCAACTTCGGCCTGGCCTAAATCAGAGAAAGCTAAACCAGGGCGCATAACTAATCCGCAACTATCAATTATATTTGTCAGTTGATTATTCTTAAAATCCCATTGCAATAACTTTGGACAAGCATTAGCTAATGTTTCATCAGCCTCCAAAGATTTAACCAATTTTTCTAAAGCATCTGGCATTAAATAAGTATCGGGATTAATTACTAAAAAATACTTAGCTCCTTTATTTATTGCCTCACTAATTAATTTATTGTAAGCCCTAGAAAAACCAATATTCTCACTTGATCGATAGATATCAACAGTGTCAGGTAATATTTTTAAATGCTCAGTTTCTTTAGCAACTGTATTATCATAAACCACAACTTTATAATCCTTAAAAGTCTGCTTCGCTAAGCTTTCTAAAAAAGTTGATAAATACGGCGCGGTTAACGCGCCGAAAGTTATAAAGCCAAGATAGACTGTTGGATTACTATTGTCTGACATAATTAAATAATCATCTGGGATTTAAGTTTTGTTTTTGCTAAATTTTGCGCTTCTAATAAACTATCGAAAGTTCCTGTGTCAATCCATTCATTATTAACTGTTGCAACTTCTAGCTCGCCGTGTTCTAAATACCAATTATGCAAATCAGTAATCTCTAATTCACCACGTGAACTTGGTTTAACATTTTTAGCAATTTCTATAACACGATTATCATAGAGATATAAACCAGTAATACAAAGATTACTTTTTGGATTTTTTGGTTTTTCTTCAATTGAAACAGCCTTACCGTTAGCATCAACTTCGACGACGCCAAAGCGCTCTGGGTCAGGCACGGTTTTAGCAAATATTTTAGCGCCGGATTTGAAAGATTTAATATCAGCGCTTAAATCATCAGCAAAAATATTATCACCAAGAATCATAACGACATTATCATCGCCAATAAATGACGCACCAATAATAAAAGCGTCGGCAATGCCGCGTGGCTCATCTTGTATTTCATAAGTAATGCGCGCATTAAATTGCGAACCACTACCTAAAAGATTTAAATAATGCCCAGCATGCTCAGGGCCAACAATAATTAAAATATCTTTAACACCAGCTTTTAATAAAGTATTAAGCGGATAATAAATCATTGGCCGATCATAAATCGGCAATAAGCCCTTGCTGGTTACTTTAGTGCAAGGACGAAGACGCGTGGCTTTACCGCCTGATAAAATTATTCCTTTCATACTATTTTTCTTGATTAATATAATCATCAATGGCTGCCTGCCAAGAACGCAAAACCTGGCGCTTAGTATTCAACAATATTGAGTAATTTGGCCGTTTGGCAGGACGAGGAAAATCTTGACTCTTAACCGCTGTAATGTCAACTGTTTGGCCAATTTTATTAAGAAAATACTTAGCCGCCTCGTACCAACTAGCTTGACCATCGTTCACTAAATGATAAACACCAAAGGCACAATTTTCATCAATCAAATCCCAAGAAGCTTTAGCTAAATCACGTGTATAGGTAAAAGAGCCAACTTCATCATCAACCGCTTTAATAATTTTACCTTCTGCGGCTAAATTTTTCATTATTTCAAAAAAGTTAGGTTTAGCGCTTGGACTACTACCTTTAGGCCCAAATAATTTTGAAGTTCGAATAAGATACCATTTCAAGCCTTTGCCACTTAATTTAATTAATTCTTGTTCACCCTCATATTTAGTTTCACCATAAAAATTCTGTGGCGCTGGCACATCATCTTCTTTATAGCCTTTACTATCATCACCCTTAAAAACATAATCCGAAGAATAATGAATTAAAGTTGCATTCATAGCTAGAGTAATATCCGCCAGGGAACTAACTAAATCAATATTCAAACGCCGAGCAATTTCTTGCGCGGCTTCGTCTTTTTCACAAGCATCAACATCGTTGTAAGCAACATTGTTGATTATTATATTTGGTTTTATATCAGAAATTTTTTTAGCTAAAATACCTTGGTCAGTAACATCTAACTCTGTCTTATCCCAAGCTACAACAGAAACATCTTCCTGCTTGGATAATAACTCGCGAAAAGCTGTTCCTAGATTGCCGGCGGCACCTAAAATAAGAATTACCATATTATTTTAACATTAACTCAAGATAAGCTTTAATTTCCAATTGTTCCTCTAAAGAATTTTTAAGATCCAAAACTAATAAGTCGGCCAAATAAGTTTTAGGAATATTTTTAAGATAATGTAGATCAGTTAAAGTCGTTAGACGACGAGATTTAAGACGTAAACTCTTCTTAAGCCAGCTCTCAGGCACTGGTCCAATTTGTGTAGCCAGTAAAGGATGATGATCTAAGGCGTGTATAGCTGATTGATATTTCTTTTTATAAAACAAACGATCATATTCTAAAGTCATAATATCTAAACATACACCACTGACATTAGAATGGCTCAAAGATTCATCAGTAAACAAGTTAACATACTTATCTTCAGTAGGATTTTCCGGCGCTACTAAGCTTGCAAATTTTGTTAAAGTAGAAATAAAACTAAACGTTGAATTATTCAACGCTAAACCAAAAACCTGAGTACCATGATTTGTTATAAAATAATCTAATTCCCCTTCTTCGAAATTATTAGAAATTTGTACATAAGGAATTGATACTATACCTGAACTTTCCAGCAAGCGGTAGAGTTCCTTGCGCTGATCAAGCGTAAAAGATTCAACAAACAAAGCCAGTTCATTAATGCCTAAGTCTTTAAGCTTAGAAATATCTTCACGCCAATTAAGATTGGCGCTGACAATTAAACTAACTAATATTTTTTTATCCTTTACTTGAACTGCCATATAATTATATAAGTGACTGCCACCAAGTTTTATTATTTTTGTACCACTCTGTCGTGTGTTTAAGTCCTTCAGTAAAAGTAGTATTTGGCGACCAATTAAGTTCTGTCCTAGCTTTAGTATAATCGATTGCGTAACGTAAGTCATGTCCCAATCTATCAGCTACGTATTCAACCATTGCTTCATCTTTGTCTAATAACTTTAAAATTTCCTTAGCAATTGTTAAATTATTTAATTCATTATCACCGCCCAAACAATAAGTTTCACCAATTCTACCTTGAGCAATAACTTTCATTATACCTTCAACATGATCAATTACATAAATCCAATCTCTAACGTTTTCTCCTTGTCCATATAAAGGCAGCTTTTTATCTAATAAAATGTTAGTGACAAAGCGAGGAATCAACTTTTCTGGAAACTGATAAGGACCATAGTTATTAGAACAATTGGAAATTGTTATTGGCAAACCGTAAGTATGGAAATAAGCTCTAGCTAGATGATCAGAAGCAGCTTTTGAAGCGCTGTAAGGACTACGCGGATCATAAGACGACAATTCAGTAAACTTTTTATCATCTAATTTCAGTGAGCCAAAAACTTCGTCAGTTGAAACATGGTGAAAACGCGGTGGAATATTTTTTTTACGAGCGGCTTCTAACAAAACTCTTGTACCTTCAACATTGCTTCTAATAAAATCTTTGCTAGATTCAATCGATCGATCAACGTGACTCTCGGCCGCAAAGTGAACAACTAAATCTACTTCTTCAATTAATTCAGCAACTAATTTTTCATCACAAATATCACCTTTAACAAATCTGTATTTTGGATTGGATTCTACATCAGACAAATTCTCGAGACGACCGGCGTAGGTCAAAATATCCAAGTTTATAATTTCATCATCAGGATGAACTAAAAACCATTGACGAATAAAATGCGAGCCAATAAAACCAGCTCCGCCAGTGACGAGAAGTTTCATAAATTATTAAGCCAAGGCTTGCTTAATCTTTTCAGCGTAATTTGCAGCCTCACCAGCATCATAAGCTGTTTGTGGCCAACGACTTAGACTATCCCCTTCAACACGTGGCACGACATGCATGTGAACATGAGGTACGTGGCGACTAGCCGCATCTTTATTATCTAAAAATAAACTGTAGCCTTTAACATCTAAACCTTTTAACATCGCAGCACCAACTTTTTGTGAAGCAAGCATTAGACCGCCTAACTCTTCAGCTGATAAGTCTTCTAAGTCAGCCACCTGTCTTTTTGGAATTACAATTGTGTGGCCAAGATGAACTGGTAGCACATCAAGAAAAGCGATGAAGTTTTCATCTTCCCAAACTATATCAGCTGGAATTTCTCGATTAGCAATTTTAGAAAAAATTGTTTTCTCCATATTTTTAAATTATAAAATTTTATAAGGTGAATTAGGATCTTGCTCCCAGCGAATCTCATCAATTTCGTCGGCTTTATTTTTGCCGCGATATAATTTGTCTGGCAAATTAATTGAGTAAGCCGCAGCAGCACTAACACATTTATAACCATGAACAACGCCGGGTGGAACGATTACCATAGTAGGATTTTCTTCGCCCACGATTAACACTTGATGCTCACCCATTTTAGGACTATCTTCGCGACGATCCCAAAGATGAAGTTCGAAGTTACCTGGTCCAACAAAGACAAAACAATCTGATTGATCGTGATGTTCGTGTGGTCCGCGAACAACGCCGGGCTTAGTTACGCTAACGTAAGCCATAGCTGGTACATAATCTGTTTCGTCATTACGAAAAATCTCGGCCAACCAACCGCGATCATCATCATATTTGGCTATTTTTTTAATGATTAATTCTGTCATGTAAATTATCTTTAGAATTAGAGCTAAACAATAGTAGTATAACACTTAAAACCCATGAAATCAACCAATAATTTAGGTTAATATAGGCTAAAACTGAACCTGGCCAAAGAGTTTCTAGAACCAGTAAACAGCCCAAAGAAACACTTAACGCTAGATTTATTTCTTTTAAAATTTCATTATTTAATTTCATAGCTTTTGAAACATTTTAGAAATATACTGCCATAGATTAGGCTCTGCTAAATCGACCCTTATATTTTTCACAACAAAATCACTAGTCTGACTATCTAGCTGCGGCGCCGATAACATGAGAGAATATTTATTCTTTTCTCGATAGGCCGCACTTAAATCAAAATCTAGAGCAACTTCCCAATTACCATTAGCTAGTTTTTTAGCTGGTTTATAGTTGGCCACAATGTAATCTGCACCCAAATTTGTATCAGTGGCATTTCTTGGCAATTGATTAATCAAAGGATTGAAATAATCAGCTTCTGAAAAAGCTAACAAACTATTACTGGCGATAGTTAAATCACCGTTCTTAAAATTTATAGCCTTAATTCGAGAACTAAAATCCTTATTAGAAAAATTATATTGTTTATAAGTACTCGCTAATGAATATTCAGAATTATCAAACTTAATATTTTGTCGGCTACGAGGATTATTAGTTTGAATATTTATAGATTGACTATCAGTATATAAATTAATATTTTTATTATCATTCTCTGCTAACCACAGTGAGCCGGGAAAAGCTAATTTGGCCTGAGCTGTTTTAATTTGCGTTGTCACTATGTCATTATTAGCTTTATATTCAAGACGATAAATTCCAGCTGAAAGATTTTTTGTTTTTAAACTTAAAATTCTTTCTGTTCCATCGTTTTTAGTATCATCAACTAAACTAGCGGTCGCAATTATTTTATTGCCTTGATAAAGATTTACTTCAACAGTATCAGGATCCGAATTTTCATTTCTATCTTTAACATAAAAATCAATTTTTATTGCTTGACCTTGGCTATAAGTATAAAGTTGCCAGGCACCGCGCAAATTAATTGGTACTACTCTGTCTTGCGCTAACAAGGCCGCGCTCTCTAGTTTATAATTATTGGCTAATAAATAGTTGTAAACCATGATTTTATTATTAGCTGGTTGTTTTTTATTAAAATCTGCCAAGCTAGAAAAGGTTTTTTCTTTTTGCCATAAAAGATTATCTCCTTCAACAATGGTTTTTTTATCTAAACGCAAACTTTCCAAAAGCTTTGAATAAACTGGCTTTAAATTAAAGTTCCAAACTGTTTTATCTTGACGGACTCCAAGCTCTAGAGTGTTTGGTGGATTAGAAAATTCTAAAGTCACCGTGGCTTTAGAAAAAGGTCGTGGCGTAAAAAGCGAAAAGTAAACTGGTTCAGCAATTATCTTTTGACCCGAATTAGATTCAGTCACTCTTTCGGCTGGTGATAATTTACCAATAAAATAGGACTGATCCTTAAAATCAGTTTGATAAGTAATTTTTCCCCAAGGCACTATTGCCTGGCCCAAGAGCCAGACTAACAATAAGCCCAAGGCAATTATCCAATAAAGGCGCAATCTTTTAACTAGCTTAGTCATATATACTTATCATACTGTAAAAACAGCCAATTTTCAAAGAAAAAACTAGACAAAGGGCTTTTTGGCTGATAATATAAAAACATTCTTAACAATCCTTCGCTAAAGCTTCGGAATTGTAAATAATCCCAAACAATATTTTGGCGTTATAAATCAATATGACAAAAACAATCTTAATCAAAAACTTAAACGAGCACGATGGCCAAATAGTTACTATTGAAGGCTGGGTTTATAATTTCCGCTCTTCAGGTAAAATTTCCTTCTGGCAAATGCGTGATGGTTCAGCTACTTGCCAAGCTATTTTATCAGCCGATGAGATTTCGGACGAGCTATGGACTGAAGCACAAAAAATTAGCCTAGAAAGCTCTGTTAAGCTGACTGGTAAAGTTACTAAGCATCCAAAACTTGAACAATATGAAATTCAAGTAACTGATTTTAGTTTTTATCAAATTGCGGCTGAATATCCGATCTCCAAAAAAGATCACGGCATTGATTTTCTTTTAGATCAACGTCATCTTTGGTTACGCTCCCCTCGTCAATGGGCAATTCAGCGCGTGCGTGATACTTTGATTCATGCAACTTATGATTTCATGCGTCAAAACAATTTTATAAAAATTGATTCACCAATTATTACTGCTAACGCCGGAGAAAATACGACTGATTTATTCAAAGTAAATTATTTTGATACTACAACTTATTTATCACAGACCGGACAACTTTATTTAGAAGCTGCGATGTTTGCTCATGGTCGTGTCTTTGATTTTGGTCCAACCTTCCGCGCCGAAAAATCAAAAACTAGACGTCACTTAACTGAATTTTGGATGATGGACGCCGAAATGGCTTTTGTTGATCTTGATCAAAACCTTGATACTCAAGAAGCTTTAGTTAGATTCATGGTTCAAGCCGTACTGGAAAAAAACCAAGAAGAACTAGCTATCTTAGAAAGAGATGTTAAGCCTTTGGAAAATATTTCAAAACCATTTTATCGCATGACTCATGTTCAAGCTGTTAATGAATTAAAAGACATGGGCTCAGATATTGGTGAACGCGATGACTTGGGCGCTGATGATGAAACCATGTTAACTAAAAAATACGACAACCCAATTTTTGTCACGCGCTATCCAAAGGAAATAAAAGCTTTTTACATGAAGACCGACCCAGCTGACGAGAGCCGCGTTTTAGGAGCTGACTTATTAGCTCCTGAGGGTTACGGCGAAATCATCGGCGGCTCACAGCGTGAAGATGACTTTGATTTAATGACCAAAAAGATAAAAGACTTTGGCTTAAAAGTTGAAGATTATGATTGGTATCTTGATTTAAGAAAATATGGCTCAGTGCCGCACGGTGGATTTGGCTTTGGACTTGAGCGTATTACAGCTTGGGTTTGTGGGCTTGAACATATTAGAGAAGCCATTCCTTTCCCAAGAACGATTTACAGAATAACTCCTTAATCTTAGAACCCAATTAAACCCCCTTAATTATAAGGGGGTTTTTAGTTCATTATTGACAATAACTGATAAGTGTGATTTAATACACAATTAGTTCTTTAAAAAATCATTGTTTTATTAATTGGTTCTTCTTGTTTTTCATTAAATAATGAAGGGTAAAAATAACCAATTAATTTTTTTTAACTAAATATAGAAACAATGAAAAGATCATTTTTGTTACTCACGGTATTATTTATCGTAACATTTGCATTTACAAGCTGCTCGGAAAATCTAACCGGGTCCCAGCAAAACAGCAGCACCGACGCTTTGGAGCAGGGCAATCTTTATATAAGCGCTGGTGATGGCTATGGGAGTGGTTTTGACGACCCAGTAGTATTTTATATACTGCCGTCAGAGCCAAATGTTATTCATTCAACTCTACCTCCAGCTGCACAAATAGTTGGAGCATCAGTTGATCCAAATAACAGAGAATTTGGAATATTCAAATTAAAGTATTTGTCTGCCGATACTTTTAATGTCCCGGCCAGATTGACTCCTTATAAATATTCCGAAATGCCGACCTATAGCTCCACTCATCCATACAACGGAGTAAGCGTTGTTAAGAATCGTCAACTTGTTCTGTGTTATGATGAGGCTCAAAATAATATAAGTGTGTTTAATCTATTTACCGGCGAGTTAAAAAATATAACTGCTAATAGGACTGGTGATACAGTTTACCTCGCGGACAACAGAAGGTTGGAACCACACGTGTTTAACCCAGATCCAGCAACAACAAACCTTCACTATTGGTTTGATGGCTGGGTCACTAGATCTACATCGTTCTGTCCATTCAGGTCAGGCAAGAAATAAGATTTAAAAACCAAGACCCGCTTCTTAAAAAAGAGGCGGGTTTGATTTTTTTCTAATACTTAAATTTATATTAACAAGTCACTCTAATTACATAATCACTGTGGAAGCTTATGCAATAAAGCAACTCTTAGCTAACTTTAATAATATTCACCAGCTTATCTCCAGAAAATTTACCGGCAGCTATTTGAACAGAACTCTTACTAACCTCAAATTCATCGGCTAATAGTTTTATTAAACTTTCATTAGCCTTGCCGTCTTCCGGGGCCTTGGCAATATCAACTTTTATTGTGTTATCGGACAAAATTGATTTTATACGAGTAGTTTTTGCCCCAGCATGAACCTTAATACGTAAACTTATTTTACCTGTCTCTTTTAATTGTGTCTTATAATCATCCAACATAACGTTTACTTAAAATTTACTGTATAAATCGTAGCGTCGATCTCGTCTTTTATTTCATCACTTAATTTTACTTTAACAAACTTAGTTTCTGAATTAGAAAAGTTAGGACTAGTCATAATATCATTCAGTAAGTCTTTAGTAGCAATAGAAAAAATTTCTTGCTTAGAAATCTTCTTCCAAGAAAAATCTTGATTAACAGCTAGCTCAGCAATAAAACTCTCCTGATTATTATTCTGCGAATCTTTAACTTGCCACAAACGAAGTATGTAAAAATCAATAGCTTTATTACTTGGCACTAACTTAGTAAAGGTCAAATAGTTTGGTTGGTTATTCCAGTAACGTGGTTGTAAAGGAGCTGCTGAATAGTCTTTTTTAATAATAAGATTAGATAAACGACCCAGGACATTAGACAAGCTTGGATCTAAACGCTTAATCCAATTAGACTTTGTTAAAATTCCAGCCAAGACTGATTCATTGCTATTGAAAATAAAAGTAATTGGTTGACGGTTGGTACCTCTCAAATTTTCCGTAACCAAAGAGTCGTGAAAAATATTATTATTTGATAAAGCTTTTTGTTTATTGGCAGCAATACTTAAAGAATTATAAAAACCACCAGTAACATCATTAGGTTTAATAATTTGTGATAAATAAATACCTAGCAATAAGACTGTTACACCGGCAATAACACTGATTTCAAATAATCTAGAAAGGCGTCGCGGCTTATCAATCGTTTGATAAAAACGTTGACTAACTATAGCGACAACAAACCAAAAACCACCGACCATATAGCCACCAAGAACATCTGATAAATAATGAACCCCTAAATATATACGGCTGAAACCAATCGCTAGAGTAAAAAATACGGCAATTAAAACCAAGCTAATATTTCTTGATAAACGAGGATAAACCCGAACAGCGTAATAAGTTAAATACAATAAGAGCGCAATTGCCATGGCAGAATGTAGAGAAGGAAAAGCATATGAGTTTTCAAAGAAAAATGTTGGTGCTGGTCTTGGACGAGCAATGATAAATTTAATTAATGAGCCTGATAAAAATGTTCCTGCAATTGTTATCCATAAACCGATAAAATAAGATCTTCTTCTTTCTAAAATTAACCAGATACTAAAAACTAAAGCAATGGATAGAACAAAGTAAGGGGAACCAAGCATGGTAATAAAAAATAAAACCGTTGCTAAATGCGGCTCTGCAAAAAGTTTAACAAAAGCCTCTAATCTATAGTCTAGCTCAACTACGAAACCACTAGTTTTAAGCACTAAAGAACCAAGACAAAAAGTTAAACTAACTAAAACAATGTTTAATAAAATTAAAGAACTAAACGGCAGAGAAAAAAAACTACTTGGATTACTTAGCTTAATAAAGCGCTGACTAAAGGCTGGGAATTTTTTAGAAAACTTATTCCAAAAATTTGTTTGCTGATACCAATTAAAAAAAGTACTGAGCGCATTAGCAGCTAGGGTCCTTAGTTGCCTGCCTTGATGAACTAAAAATCCCTTAAACCACCACAAAGCAAATAAAACTATAATTGTAGCAGCTACTGCCACGGCTAAACGCCCAGACCAAGCTTCAATTGTTTGCCAAGCATTTCCAGCTAAGTAGCCGATTAAAACGTAAAATGAAACAAAAATAAAACTACTAGTAGCAACCGGAAGCATAAACTTTAGCCAAGGCATTTTAATAAGCCCGAGTACAAAATATAAAGCTGAGCGGACCGGACTAATAAAGCGTCCAAAGAATATACCTGAACTACCGCGCTTAGTAATAAAGTTTCTAGCACCCGTAAGGTATTCTTCTTTCATTATCTTATGCTCCTTCTTGAAAGAGCCTGAAAAACGGTGGCCTAAAGCAAAAGCCACCATGTCCCCCAATAAAGTAAAGGAAGCGCAAATTACTACTAGGTCAAAAAAATTAAAAACATGTTCAGCTACTAAAAAACCTCCAAGAATTAAAATAATAACTCCGGGAATAAAAAAACCAACCAAAGGAATAGCTTCAAGAAAAGAAATTAAAGCAAGCAAAGCATAACCCCAGTTACCGAGCTGACCAATTATATCTGTTAAACATTTAAGAAATTCATTCATATTTAAAATCACATTTTAATCCAAACACCATTAATTAAATTCAATTTCTTTTTTATTGTCCACCCTTTTATTTGCAACTCACGACGACGAGCAGATACTAAAGTATCATGGATCTCAGAATACACAAGTTTTACTGGGCAACGTTTTTTTGTCCATTGAGCACCATCTCCTTGATTATGTCTTTTTAGACGATTCTTTAAATTAGAAGTTGAACCACAATATATACTTCTATCACTACAAAGCAACAAATAAACATAATATTTTTTCTCCATATGTTAATAATTTAACGGAGGAGAAACTCAGCCCTTCGACCCCTCGACTCAGTCTTCGAAAACTCAGGCTTCGCTCGGGGCTCAAGACTAGGAACATTCAGCTCGACTCAACTTTCCTAAATGCAAATAGTTGTAACTCAATTTCTTTTGGTCAAAGACCATGAGCGAGACTTAGCGAAGCTGAGAAAAATAAAGATGTTTAGCTCCTCGACTCACTTCGTTCGCTCGGAACCATTCGACTTATGTATATTGAAATTGCTACTTATATTGGTCATAGACCATGAGCGAGACTTAGCGAAGCTAAGTCGAGTCGAATGGTCGGGATGCTGGGAATTGGACCCAGTCTACACGCACCCGAAGCGTGTGTACTACCGGTATACTACACCCCGTAAAATTATAAACTGCCTGACGTTTATCTGTCGGTAGGCAGCTTATAAGATTACAAATTATTTTTTGCTCGGCGCTAATTTACCCAAAAAGAAACTAATAATTGAAAGAATTATGCTAAACAATAAAGCTGTCCAAAAACTAGCCACAGAAAAGCCATCAACAATCTTAGAAGACAATAAAATCAACAAGGCGTTAATCACTAAAGTAAATAAACCAAGACTTAAAATGTTAATCGGCAAAGTAAGTATAAGTAGAATTGGTTTTATAACAGCATTAATAATACCAATAACTAAAGCCACTAAAACGGCGGTCCAAAAACCGCTTAAGACAACTCCTGGCAGAATATAACTGGTTATGATAATCGCAATCGTTGCCAGCAACCACCTTATAATTAAATTCATATGATTTTGATTAAATATTATTTTTTATCAAGCACTGCTTCGTTCTTGATAATAAATTTAATAACAAAATATAAAAAAGCCATAACAATAACGAATGTTAGGCCAGCGTTTAAAACTATACCGAAATCAAAGACAGCGCCATCAACCGTAAAAGTTAGTCCAGACAAAGCAGCCGGAACAATAAGTTTAATTAAGGGCGTAAAAGCTCCCTTAACGATAGAATCAACCAAATCTTTAGAGGCTTGTCCGACGACAACACCAATAGCTAGGCCAATCACAGAGTACTGTTTTAGGAAAACCGTTAAACCCTGAAAAAAGCTTTTTCCTTTTTTTGCAATTTCTAAAGTGTCTTTTAACATATAACAATATTATAGCTGTTTTTTAAGGGTTTTTCAATTAGTTAAAGTCTACTTCAAGAGAGCTAGGGCTAAAACCAAGCAGAAAGAGAATAACCAAGCCAAAGTAGTAAACAACATTTTAACAGCTTCTTTTTTGTGATTTTCAAAATAGAGCTGAACTGGCTTACCAAGCACGAAATAACCAGTTACTGTAGCCGAAATTATTAGTAGCATTAACATGAAAAGTGGGCCTGTAAAGTCATTCACTTTACCGAAAACACTGTTGGCATTAAACAAGAACCAAGCAACCAAAGAACTATAGATAAAGGTTGCTGACGCATTAACCAAACTATTCCAAACTAATTTGCTGTTCATATAATTATATTAAATTATCTTTTATAAGCGCGGGGATAAGTTTATCTCTTACCCCGTTTTGTATCTTTATTTTACCATGAACAAAATCTTCACGTCCAAACCAAACCATATCAGTTAACTCTCCGCTCAGTTCTAAATTACCCTTATATTCAATAAAATAATTATTTACTTCACGAATTGAATCATCCTCTTCTGTCTCAGACAAATATTTAACATATGGTTTAAAGCTAGTAACCTCTATATTGAGCTCTTCTTTTAATTCTCTAACTAGCGCTTGTTCTATTTTTTCTTCAGCTTCAACTTTACCGCCCGGGGTCCAATAAAAATCCCTATTAGCAGTCACCATAAGGATTTTTTTATTCTTGATAATTATTGCCGCGACTTTAACGATTGGAGTAATCATAATTGGTGGACTTAGCGGGAATCGAACCCGCGTCTCGGCAATGCGAATGCCGCGTGCTACCACTATACTATAAGCCCAAAAAAATGTGCCTGGTTTGTAGAGACGCACCATGGCGCGTCTCTACGGGGGCACATTTTTATTTCTTTATCAATTCAATCGATTCAATCTTTACATCTTCTATTGGATGATCATTGGCATCGGTTCTTACATTATCAATTTTTTCTACGACGTCCATGCCGTTTTTTACATAACCAAAATTTGTGTGTTTGCCATCTAACCAATCAGTTGCGGCAGCGGTCACGATAAAAAACTGTGAACCATTTGTATTAGCTCCAGCATTAGCCATGGCTAAAGAACCTTTAACTAATTTATGTTCATTAAACTCATCAGCAAATTTATAGCTTGGTCCACCCATACCATGAGTTGAACGATCAGCATTTTTTGAATTTGGGTCACCACCCTGAATCATAAAACCTTTAATCACTCGGTGAAATAAAGTTCCGTCATAAAAACCTTTTTGAGCTAATGTCAAAAAGTTGCTGACAGTTATCGGAGACTCGTCGTAGAATGCTAACTCAATACGACCAAAATTAGTCACGAGAACGGCGCCGGAATACTGCTTAGCTAAATCTTGATTTATTTCTGTTGGTACGTTCATAGAATTTTTTGTTTCGGTTGAAACGGGCGTTTTTGTTACACTAGTTTCATTACCATAATAATTAGTTTTATTAGCACAGCCTGACAAAAGCAGGATGAAAAATAAAGGGAACAGATAAACAATTTTTTTCATAAAAAATATAAATTAATAAATAATTTCTTAATTATTGACTAACATAAAAATTTACCATTGGCTCAAACATATCATTTTTATCTAAGCCAACATTTTTTTCACCAAATTCTAGTAGCTTAATTTTATAGCCTAAAATAGTTTTTTCTTCCCCTAGTAAAATAGTTACATCTTCCTTCTGGCTATCTTTAATGATTGTAAAAGTGACTGCTTTTGATAAATCAAAAGTTTTAAGAATAATTCTTAGGTTCTGAGTAGCATCCTCTATAGCCTCGCCTTTTACCAAACTGTAATTTACGCTATTAATTTTATTTAAATTATCTAGCTGTCTATGTGCTATACATACCACAGGAAATTTAGCTTGTTCACTAGTAAATAAACCCACGTCATTAATGAAACTATCTTTTATAACGTCAACTAAATCGGACTTACTATCAAATCGACACATTTGATAATTAGTTTCTGGCCCATCTTTACTTAAAATTTTAAAATACATCTGACACTTACTAAATTTTATACCCTGAATGCCTAGCTCATAATTTTCTTTATGATTATTACCAAAAGAATCGATATAAGAAGCTGAAAATACCCCCTTAGCTAGGGCGCAATCTTTTGCATATTTTTCTAAACACAATATATCGCCTGAACAATTTTCTGGCTTAGCATCCCAAATATTACCCTCATAAAGCTCATAATTTTTTATTGGTTTTTCTATTGTCTTAGGAGCTTGAGCTCGCTCATCAATCTTAGATAAAGCACTTACCGGCAAACTATTTTTAGCACCAAAACTACAGCCAGTGGTACCAATGACAATGATAAATAAAACTAATAAAATTCTTTTCATAAAACTTATTTTACGTAATAATCTTTTTTAATTTTTTGATCTTCTTCTTCTCTTTTTTCAGAGATTAATTCTTTCGCTTTAGCTCGTAATTCAGCTAAAGGCATGCCTACTAAATCTCGGCTCCTAGCCTCGAGATTAGCCCTATTATTGAGCTCAGGGTCATCTATAACCTCGGCCAGCAAAACGTCCAATATAGCCCCAATTTGAGGCCCAGGTTCGACTTTAAGCAGCTCCATAAGGTCTTCGCCATTGATTTTAAGCATTTTAACAGAAACTGGGTCATGGCGCACCTTATCCATCATATACTGCAAATGACGTAGTTTGTAAGGCATAGCCTTAGCCACCCCTGAACCAAGACGATCGGCAATACGCAAATCAATTAAATCTGATAAATTTTCTTCCCCTACTTTAACGATTAAGCGTCTCACTGACGCAGCCGTGACTTCATCGACATTGTAATAAAACATGTGATTGCGAACTAAATTTACCACACGCTTACTGTCTTCAGTTGAAAAATTTAATCGCTTCATGAAACGCTCAACAATTTTAGCGCCCACTATTTCATGATTATAAAAAGTTGCGGCGTTGTTCACGATTTTTCTAGTTCGCGGTTTTCCAATATCATGCATCAAACTAGCTAAGCGAACTTGCCACTGTTTATTGGGACAATTCTTTAAAGCTAAAACAGCGTGATCAAACACATTATAAATATGATGATGATTTTGTTTCATTTCTATACCCTCTTCTAACTCAGGAATAATATAATGTAATAATTTTAATTCTTGTAATTTAATAATTCCCGCTGCCGGACTATCAGATGATAAAATTTTAACTAACTCATCGCGGATTCTTTCATTGGCCACAAATTTTATACTACCAGCTAACTTGGTAATTGCGCGCTCAGTTTTGCCCTCGATTGTAAAACCAAGCTGACAACTAAAACGAACGGCACGCATCATGCGCAAAGCATCTTCCTTAAAACGATCGCTTGGTTCACCAACTGTTCTAATAACTTTAAGACGCAAATCTTTTTCACCATTAAACAAATCAGTAATTTTACCAGCGCCATCCATAGCTAGGGCATTGATAGAAAAATCGCGGCGTCCTAAATCAGCTTCCAAGTTATCTTCAAATACAATTTCATCAGGATGTCTTCGATCACTATAGCCCTGCTCACTGCGGTAAGTTGTAACTTCAACAACGTTTTCTAATTCGCCGGCCTCATTTCTTAAAGGAACAATAACTGTACCAAAACGATTCTCATATTTAGCATCAGTAAATAAAGTGACGGTTTTTTCTGGCAGAGCATTAGTCGTGATATCCCAATCTTTTGGCTCTTTACCTAAAAGTAAATCGCGAACGCTGCCGCCAACAATATAGGCCTCATAATTATTTTGAGACAGTGTATTAATTATATTTTTTACAAATAAAGGAATTTTCATGTTTAAAAATGATAAAGAAATTTTTCTAGTTCTTGAACTTTCTGCTTAGCAATCATAACTCCTTCGCTACGCAATAATTTAATTTTATTCGTCGAACCCGAGGCAAAACCACCAACTTGACCGTTCGAGCGAACGACTCGATGGCATGGAACTATTGGCGCATAAGGGTTTTTATTCAAAGCATTACCAACCGCACGAAAGGCTCGCGGCTTTTTAAGAGCTTTAGCTAAAAGACTATAAGTCGTCACTTTACCCCGAGGAATCTGTTTAGTCAAAACCCAAACAGATTTAGAAAAAGCTTTATCGCTTATGGTCTTAAGACTCATTTTAACAACGAGTTTAAGCCGCCTGGAATTAATTCACCATAAGACCCTGCTATATCTTGCAGTAATCTAGGCAAATAAATATAGGCCGCGATCAAAGGCACAATAATAAGCAAAAGCTTTAAAATATCCATTATTCTAAGCCACTTAACATACCTTGCGGTTTTTAAGGTAACTATTTTTAACTCTTCCAGCGTTGCAGTATTTTCCTCTAATTTACGAACAATATCTTCTTCTGTCATATGTTTATTAGTAAAATTAGCAAAAATTATATCTCTTTTAGTCTATAATAAAGCACTAAGTGTGGCAAGAGAAACAAAAAAAATGTAGAGACATCCGCCGAATCGGCGGATGTCTCTACATTTTTTATTATCCAAAAACCGCCCGCGGTAGCGGGCGTGTGCGTTTGATGGCGTAGCCCATGGGGCTATAATTAAAGTAGCTAAACTAGTAAGGAGGTGAAATATATTACAAATGCACGTTTATACAAACTCGACCATTGC